>NZ_JACWCT010000042.1:0-25614 GCF_016613415.1 Methylobacterium ajmalii
GGCTGGAGGCCGGGCAGCGCCGGCGCCCGGCGGAGCGCGGCGGGACGCCGCCGCGCCTCGACCGCGACGAGGCCGAGGAGCCCCTGCGCCCGGAAGCGGCCGGCGCCGTCGAGGGTGGCGAGCAGGCGCTCGAGGCGGCTCCGCGTCATCCGGCCGGGGGCGACGACGAGGAGGATCGCGTCGGAGGTCTCGGGGATCGACAGCCAGCCGTCGCCGTGGCCGACGTCCCGCTCGGCCACGATGATCTCCGGCCGGGTCATCCGCTCGACCCCGCGAGCGGGATCGAGCACGGCGAGCCGGCCGCGCACCGGCGCGTCGCCGGAGGGGCCGTCGCCGAAGCCGAGGCGGGCATGGGCCTGCTCGGGCACCAGCAGGGCCGGCTCGCCGAGGCGGAGCAGGAGGTCGGTGAGCACCTCGGCCGCGTGCAGGCGCTCGGGGCCGAGCCCCTCTGACACCACCGTGACGACGACCGCCTGAGCCCGGCCGGACAGCCGCGTGCGCAGCTCGCGGGCGGCGGTGACGAGGGCCTCCTCGGCGCTGGCCCCCCGGCCGGCCCGGCCCGGCCGCGCCAGCCGGGCCCAGACCGGCGCCCCGGCGGCGCCGAGGGCCGCGACCGTCGTGATGTTGCCGCGCCACAGGTCGTACAGGAAGCCGAGGATCAGCCCGAGGACCGCCCCGAACAGGCCGGCCGCCACCACGACGATCGGGGCCGGCGTGTCCGAGGGCTTGAGCGGCACGGTGGCGCGCGAGACGATCTGCGAGTTGCTCGGGTTGATCGATTGCTGCTGCTCGAGGTCCTTCGTCCGGTCGAGGACGAGGTTGTAGGTGCGCCGGATCGCCTCCGCCTCGCTCTCGAGCTGGCGCAGGCGGATGCCCTCCTGGTTGCTGCTGGTCTGGGTCTGGATCAGCCGCTCGGCCCGGGCGCGCAGCTGGCGCAGCGATTCCTCGCCGCGGCGCAGGTCCTCCTCGATGGTGCGGCGGATCCGGTCGGCCTCGGCCGCGATCAGCCGGGCGGTGGCGGCGCGCTGGGCCGACAGCGCGATCATCTGCGGGTGGTTCGGCCCGAGGCTGCGGGAGAGCTGGGCGATCTCCTGGAGGTTCTGGGCGTACTGGGTGCGCAGGGACACCATGACCTGGGAGGTGTCGGATTCCGGCACCGCCTGGCCCTGCCCGTCGGGGGTGCGCAGCTGGCGCACCACCTCGCGCCGGGCCGAGAGCCGGGCGAGGTTGGTCTCGGCGGCGGTGATCTGGGTGTAGAGGTCCTTGAGCTGCTGCGAGACCAGGAGGCCGGCATCGCCCGAGGCGATCAGGCCCTTCTCGGCCCGGTAGCGCTCCACCGCCACGTCGGCCCGGTTGAGCTGCAGGCGCAGGTCGGCGGCCTGGGTCAGCAGCCCCTCGTTGGCCCGGCGCACCGCCGAGACCCGGTCGCGGGCGCCGATCTCGAAGAACTGCGCCGCGATGGTGTTGGCGATCTCGGCGGCGCGCCGGGCATCCGGGTAGCCGACGGTGAGCTGGAAATTGAACGAGTTCTCGACCCGGCGCACCACGATGCGCTTGCGCAGCGCCTCCAGCGCCACGACCGCCGGATCGGCGCCGGGGGGCGCCCCGCGGGTGAGGACCGGATCGTGGTCGAGGTCGAGCTGCGCCACGACCGCGTCGAGGAGCTTGGTCGAGAGCAGGATCAGGGACTGGCTCTCGAGGTTGGCGAAATCGAGCTGGGCCGGGGCGTCCTGGCGCGACAGGCCGCGCCCGACGATCTGGAGGGCCTGCGGGTCGATCAGCAGCTCGACGGTGGCGCGGTAGGTCGGCACCTGGCGCAGGGCGAAGAGGCCGCCGAGCAGTCCCATCGCGCAGGCGCCCGCGACGATCCACAGCGCGCGCCGGCGCGCCGAGCCCCACAGGTCCGCGAGGGTGCCGCCGGTCCGGCGGGGGAGCGCCGCGGCGGGCTCTGCCGTCGCCATCTCGTAGCCCTGGCTCATGCGATGTCCGATCGATGGCTCCGCGACGCGCGACACCGGTTTCCGTCTCGGGGCGACGATCGCCGCCGCCCCCACTTGCCGAGATCCCACTTGCCGAGATCCCGCCGAATCAAAGGCCGGACCCGATCACTTCAGGACCGGTCGAGACCTCGTTTGATCCCGATGCCGGATCGGAACGATCCGATCCCGCGCATGTCCGGATCGACGATATCTTGCCCATGACCGGCCAAACACCGACCCGCCCCGGCCATCCACCGGCGAAGAGGCCTTCTTCGACCGCCTCGCACCCGGTGGTGTGTGGCAGACAACTTAGTCGCGGTTCGGTTACCGATCCGGCCGCCGATCCGGCGCCCGGACCATGCCAATCTGAGACATCCCGGCGGTCAGGGCGTCAGCGCCGCGGGCGCCCCCGCCGCGAGGCGCCCCACGGGCCCGGCCTCGGCGAGGCGCGCGTCGTTGCGCCGGAACCAGGCGAGGGCCGGGCGCTCGATCAGGCGGTGGGCCAGGGCCGCGAGCGGGACCGTGGCGGCGACGAGGCCGGCCGCGACCGCGAGGTTCGCCGCCCCGGATCCGAAATCGAGGTAGCGGTCGTGCCCGATGACGACCGTCCGGGGCAGGCCGGTGCGCGCCTCGAGGGCGTGCATCGCGGTGGTGAAGACCTGGATCAGCGGGACGTGCAGCAGGTAGACCGAGAACGACCACAGGCCGAGGCGCTGGGGCAGCCCGGCGCGGGCGAGGCCCGACACCGCGCCGCGCTGGTGCGAGAACAGCGCGATGGAAGCGGCGAAGACGAGGCTCGCCCCGTAGGCGAGGGGGCCGGCCGGCATCGTCGCCACGAGGAGCGCCACGGCGAGGACGGCCCCCGTCTCGGCCGCCGTAGCGGCGGGGCGGGGGAGCCGGACGGCGTCGCGCAGGGTGTAGGCGAAGCAGCCGAGGAACATGTCGAACAGGCAGCGCACGATGCCCCAGTTCTGGATCACGAACAGCGTGCGCGGGCTCAGCCACCACAGCGCCAGCGCGCTCGCGCCCGCCAGGGCCGCGAAGACGAGACGCGCCCTCGGTCCGGCCGCCATCACGGTCAGGGCGAGGAGCAGCGAGGCGTAGAACTCGACCGCGATGCTCCAGGACGGGAAGTTCCAGCTGTAATCGCCGAAGGTGCGGAAGTTGTGCAGGAAGGCCAGGTGGGTCAGGATCTCGACCGGCCGGTGCCCGGCCCCGAAGGGCGGCGTCGCCACCGGCAGGCCGGCATGGTGCGAGAGGTAGACGTGGCGCGCGCCCTCGAGCGCGACCATCAGGGCGAGCGTCGCGGCGTGCAGCGGCCAGAGCCGGCCGAAGCGCAGCAGCCCGAAGCGCAGCAGCCTGTGGCGCCACACCTGGCGGCCCGTCGCCAGACGGTCGCCGTAGGCGTGCAGCAGCACGAAGCCCGACAGCACGAAGAAGATGTCGACGCAGGCTTGCAGGTTCGGGAACCAGGCCTGCCCCTGCAGCGGGTGGGCGAGCGGCATGTGGAAGAACGCCACGCCGAGCGCGCAGACGCCCCGCACCCCGTCCAGCGCCTCGAACCGATCTGAGCCGTCACGCCCGCGCATCGCCCGCCATCCGTCCCGTTTCCGCACGACCCCGACCGATTCCGGGAATCCGGGTACGGGGCATCGCGCCGGACCCGCAGGATCGGTGCCGACGGCGAGATCATCCGCCCCGTGAAACGGCTTAACCAGATCGATATAAGGGATTTGATTTCCGAACTGTAACTCTCTAGTCTGCCGCACCAGTCGATGAGGACCGGTCATGGTTTCTGCGCAGGACATACGGACGATTCTGGCGCGCCACGGCACCCTCGGGATCACCCTCGACCGTCTCTCCGAGGACGACGACCTGTTCGACAACGGCCTCGATTCGTTCGGGGCGGTCCAGGTGATGATGGACCTGGAAGAACATTTCGAAGTCGAGTTCCCGGAAGACCTCTTGAACCGCGACGTCTTCTCCACGATCCGCTCGCTGCGGGACCTCGTGTCGTCGCAGGTGCAGCGCAAGGCGGCGTGACTGCGCGCGAGCCTGCACGCCGCCGCCGCGGCAGTCCGGCGCGCTGGCGTCACCTTGTAGAGGGACCGCCGACGCAGAGGGCATCGATCATGCCTCTTCCCTCGCGGAACAAGCCTTCCGGCTCAGATCCTGCCTGATCCGCTCCCGCCGTCTCGCCCCACCCTCAGGCCGAGGGCGCGACAAGACCCGGCCCGGGCCGGGCAGGCGCGTCAGTTGAACTTGCCGCTCGCCGCCGCGCCGTCCGGCCCGGTGATCTGGACGACGCCCTTCGGGCTCGCGCCGAGCGCCACCTCGGCCTCGCCGGCGAGGCCGGCCCCGGACGGGGCCAGGACGACGCGGGCGGGCTTGCCGCCGACCACCAGGATCGCCGTGCCCTTGAAGCCGGCCGGGGCCACCGCCTTCTCCTTCGCGTCGTAGATCGTGACCTCGACCCGCCGGTCCCTGGTCACGAGCTCGATGTGATAGGGGCCCGCATCGGCGATGCGCCCGCCGTTATGGCCGGTTCCCTCGTGGGCGCAGGCGTGGTGGGCGCAGAAGGGCAGGGCGACGGCCAGGGTGCCGGCGGTGAGGAATCGGCGGATCAGCATCGTGTCTCTCTCCGTATAGGGGGAATCAGTAGAGGTCGGCCGGCGCGGCGCCCGCCGGCGCGTGCGCCGGCGTGGCATCGCGCGCCGCCATCAGGCGCTCCAGCGGGCGGCGGCCGAAGCGCAGGATCAGCACCGGCGTCAGCAGCGCGTCGAGGAGGGTGGCGCTGACGAGCCCGCCGAAGATCGTCACCGCGACCGGATGCAGGATCTCCTTGCCGGGGCTCGCCGCGTCGGTGAGGAGCGGTACCAGGGCGACGCCGGCCGAGAGCGCGGTCATCAGCACCGGGGTCAGTCGCTCCAGGCTCGCGCGCACCACGAGGCCGGGGCCGAACGGCACGCCCTCGTGCAGCGCCAGGTTCAGGGTGTGGCTGACCTTGAGGATGCCGTTGCGGGCCGCGATGCCGGTGAGCGTGATGAAGCCGATCATCGAGGCGACCGAGAGCGGCTGGTCGGCGAGCCATAGGGCCGCCACCGACCCGACCAGCGCCAACGGCACGCTGCCGAGGATGATCAGCGCCAGCGCGGCCGAGCGGTAGCGGCTGTAGAGCAGCGCGAAGATCAGCCCCAGCGAGACCAGCGACAGGGCCCCGATGGTGCGGCTCGCCTCCTCCTGGGCCTGGAAGGTGCCCTCCAGGCTGGTGAACACCCCCGGCGGCAGGGTCTCAGCGGCCACGGCCTTGCGGATCGCCGGCACGATGTCGGCCATGTCGGACCCGGGCACGGTGTTCGCCATCACGACGAGGCGCCGGCGGCCGTTCTCGCGCAGGATCTGGTTCGGGCCGTCGGTCTCGCGGATGTCGGCGACCTGGCGCGCCGGCACCCAGCCGGACGGCGTCTCGACCAGGAGGTCGCTCAAGGTCGCGGTGGTGCGCTGCGTCTCGGGCAGGCGGATGACCACGTCGAACCGGCGATAGCCGTCGACCACCGTCGAGACCAGGCGGCCGTTGGAGAGCCGGCTGATCTGCTCGACCAAGGCCGCCGGCTGCACCCCGTAGAGCGCCGCCCGGCCGTAATCGACCCGGATCTCGAGCTGCGGAATCCGGGTCTGCTTCTCGATCTGCAGGTCGGCGAGGCCGGGAATCGCCCGCATCCGCTCCTGCAGCGAGGCCGCGACGCGCCTTAGGGAATCCAGGTCCTCGCCGAAGATCTTCAGGGCGATCTCGGCCCGGACGCCGGACAGCATGTGGTCGAGCCGGTGCGAGATCGGCTGGCCGACATTGACCGAGACCGGCAGCACCGCCAGCCGCTGTCGGATCTCCGCCACCAGCTCGGCCTTCGGCCGGCCGCCGCCCTTCAACGCCACTTCGAGGTCCGAGGAATGGACGCCCTCGGCATGCTCGTCGAGCTCGGCCCGGCCGGTGCGCCGGCCGACCGCCGCGACCTCCGGGATCTCCATCAGCAGCCGCTCGGCGATCGCTCCGACCCGGCTGCTCTCGGTGAGCGAGATGCCCGGCGTGAACGCCATGGTGACGGTGAACGAGCCCTCGTTGAACGGCGGCAGGAAGGCCCGCGGCAGCTGCGAGGCGGCGAGCCCTGCCGCCACGACGAGGCCCGCGACGGTGCCGACGAGCAGGCGCTGGTGGCGAAACACCACCTCCAAGGCCGCCGCGTTGAGGCGCTTGAGCGCCCGGATGAAGCGGCTCTCGTGCTCCTCCATGCTCTTGAGGCCCGGCAGCAGCCAGGAGGCGAGGACCGGCGTCAGGGTGATCGAGACGACGAGGCTCGCCAGGATCGACACGATGTAGGCCTGTCCCAGCGGCGCGAAGAGCCGCCCCTCGATGCCCGAGAGGGCAAAGAGCGGCACGAAGACCAGCACGATGATCGCCGTGGCGTAGACGATGCCGGACCGCACCTCGTTCGAGGCCGCGACCACCACCGCGAAGACCGAGCGCGGGTTGCCGGCGGCCCGGTTCTCGCGCAGGCGCCGAAAGATGTTCTCGACGTCGACCACCGCGTCGTCGACGAGTTCGCCGATCGCGATGGCGAGCCCGCCCAGCGTCATCGTGTTGATCGACAGCCCGAGGAGGTGGAACACGAGCGCCGTCGTCAGGATCGAGACGGGAATCGCGGTGAGCGAGATCAGGGTGGTGCGGACGTTCAGCAGGAACGCGAACAGCACCAGCGCCACGACGGCGATCGCCTCGACCAGCACCCGCTCGACGTTGCCGATCGAGGTCTCGATGAAGTCGGCCTGGCGAAACAGGATCTTGTCGGCCGAGATGCCGGCGGGCAGCGAGGGGGCGAGGTCCTTCAACGCCGCCTCGACGGTGCGGGTCAGCGCCACGGTGTCGACGTCGGGCTGCTTCTCGACCGAGACGATGACCGCCGGCTTGCCCTGGTAGCCGCCCTCGCCGCGCTTGGCCTTCGCCGCGAAGGAGACGTCGGCCACCTGGCGCAGGCGCACCGGGGCGTTGCCGGCAGCACCCACCACGAGGTCGCCCAGGTCCTCCAGGCTCATCGTGCGGCCGATGTTCCGGATCAGGTACTCGCGCGAATACTGGTCGGTGAAGCCGCCGCCGGCATTGGTGCCGAATTGCTGGAGCGCCGCATCGAGCTGGGCGTTGGTGAGCCCGAGCGCCCGCATCGCCGCCGGGTTCGGGGCGACGCGGAACTGGCGCACCTCGCCGCCGATCGGGATCACCTGCGCCACGCCCGGCACGGTGAGGAGGCGGGGACGGAGCACGAAATCGGCGGTCTCGCGCAGCGCCATCGGGGTCACCGATTCGCCCGTGACCGCGATCAGCAGCACCTGGCCCATGATCGAGGAGACCGGGCCCATCTGGGGCGTGACCCCGCGGGGCAGCTGGTCCTGGACCAGGGCCAGCCGCTCGGCGACCTGCTGGCGGTTGCGATAGATGTCGGTGCCCCAGGCGAACTCGACGTAGACCACCGCGAGGCCGACGCCGGAGACCGAGCGCACCCGCGTCACCCCGGGCAGCCCGTTGAGCCGGGTCTCGATCGGATAGGTCACCATCTGCTCGACCTCCGGGGGCGCGTAGCCCTCGGCCTCGACCATGATGGTGACGGTCGGCCGGTTGAGGTCGGGAAAGACGTCGACCGGGAGCCGCGTGAGGCTGAAGGCCCCGTAGAGCACCAGCACGAGGGCCAGCGCCAGGACGAGCAGGCGGTTGCGCAGGGACTGCGTGACGAGGAACGAGAACATGTGCCGCGTCCCCCTTACCGGACCTGGTCCAGGAGCTCGGCGCCCTGGACCACCACGCGGGTACCGGGCACGATTCCGGCCTCGACCAGGACCCGGGTGCCGTCGAGGGGCGCGATGCGCACCGGCTTCGCCTCGTAGCGCTCGGCGGCACTATGGGCGTAGACCACGTCCTGGCCGTTGGCGGTGCGCACCACGCTCGCCCGCGGCAGGGCGAGGCCGTGCCGCTCGGCGTCGGTGGCGGCCAGCACGGTGACGAACTGGCCGACCCGCAGGCCCTGCGAGCCGCCTTCGATCGCGAATTGCACGGGGATCGCCTGGTTGCGGTCGGCGAGCCCCGCGCCCTGGTAGGCGAGCGGCAGGGTCCGCCCGTCGGCCATCCGCGCGGTGGCATCCGCCGCGGGCGTCAGGGCGTCGAAGCTCAGCGCCTCGACCCAGAGCCGCTGCGGATCGACGATCTGGAACACCATCTGGCCGGGCGCGGCCATCTGGCCGGCGACCGCCGCGGCCTCGGCGATCACGCCGCCCACGGGAGCGACCAGCACCTCGGGCTCCTGGCGGATGCGGTCGAGGGCGGTACGGCGGTCCTTGAGGCCCTTCAGCTCGTCCTGCGCCTCGTCAAGCTGGACCTGCGAGACCGCGCCGCCAGGGCTGAGCTTGAGGTAGCGCTCGACCCGGCGCTGCACGATGGCGATCTGCTGGTCGAGCTCGCCCTGGCGCTGGCGCATGTCCGACAAATCGACCCGCTGCACCGGCGGGGTGACCAGCGCCAGCACCTCGCCCGTGCGGACCCTGGTGCCGAGCCGCGGGAAGGTGCCCGATGGCGGCGGCGCCAGGCGCCCGCCGACCGAGGACTGCACCACGCCGCTGGCGTTCGGGTCCGGGATGATCCGGCCGGGGAGGGCGATGGTGCGGCGGAACGCACCCTCGGCCGCGACCTGGGTGCGCAGGGAGAGCAGGCGCTGGGTGGGCTTGGGCACGAACACCGCGCCGTCGGCGAGGCGCTGGGCGAGGTCGGCGGCCGGCGGGACGAGCGCCGTCCGGGTCTCGGGATGGTCCCCGTCATGCGCGAAGGCGGTGGCGCCGAGCACCAGGGTGGCGGCCAGCACCAGCACGGCGAGGACCGGCGCCCGGCGCCCGGCCCGCATCAGCGCCATGGCGGCGAGCCCGAGCACGAAGCCGCCGGCCGCGAAGAGGCCGGCGCCCGGATCGCGGGCGGCGAGTTTTTCGGTCAGGCGCTCCCCGAGCGCCTGGACCCAGCCTTCGTCGTCGTGCCCGGCGTGAGCCGGGTGCCCGGCCGGCGCCGGCGCGGCGGCCTTGCCGCCCTCGGCCGGGGCCAGGGCCACCGCCAGCGACAGCACGTCGACATCGGTGCCGGCCGTCACCGTGACGACGAGGTCGAGATGGTCCTGGCCCGGGTCGCGCGTGGCCAGCCAGGGCGCGGAGAGGCGGTAGCTGCCGTCCGCGGCGGCCTCGGCCGTGGCGGGGCCGGCCGGCGTCTCGACCTCCAGGGTGGCATCGGTGATCGGCTCGCCCGTCGCGAAGCGGTCGAGCCAGAGCACCAGGACGTCGCCTCGGGGGATCGCCACCAGCTCGAAGACGGCGGACGCCGCCTCGCCGCGCGGCGCGATGGTCTTCGAGACCGGCGCCTGCGGGGCGCCGTGGTCGTGGCCCTCGTGGGCGCGGGCGACGGTGAGGAGGAACGGCAGCGCCAGCAGGGCGAGCGCCGCGGCCAGCGCGCGCGGCGCGGCCGGCAACCGGAACGGAACCATGGGGGGATGAACCTTCGCGAACGGACGTCGAGGGGCGCCCGCGGGAGCATCCACCCGTCAGGGCGGCGTGCCGGCGCGGAACGCGGGCGTCAGGCGAAGGATCGAGGGGGACGTGCGGGGGAATCCGGCACGATGCCGGGCGGCACCGCCTCCGCGGCGGCCGTGAGCCGGCGGGCCGGGGTGGGGGCCGGGAAGGCCGCCAGGGCGTCGGGCAGCAGGCCCGGCACGCAGCAGGACGCGCCCATCAGGCAGCACAGCCCGTTGCAGGGCCGGGCGACCGGCGTCGCGTCCGGGTCGACGGCGGTCAGGCGCGGCCCCTGCGCGGCGACGCGCGCCTCGGCGAGCGTCAGCGCCGTCGGGGCGGGCGCGTCCAGGGACCTGTCGTGGTGGGCGTGACCCTGATGCGCATGGCCCTGATGGGCCTGCGCCGCCGACGCCCCGACCACGGACGCGCTGACGCACGCGGCGATCGTCACGATCACCGCGGCCAGCAGCCGTGCGAGGGGGAGGGGCAGGGACATAGCGCCAGGATACCAGATCCCGGCCGGGAGGGAAGCGGGTACCCCCACGCCGCCTACCAGCCCGCCACATCGAGGCCGGAGGCCGTCTGGTTCAGACGGAACGGGCGACGCCCAAGAGTCCCGAACTCTCGATGGATCCCGCCCGGTTTCGCGCTGTTCGACGGCTCGTTTATTCTTATCTTAAATATAAAACCGTTATGAAATGCCATAAATGATTGATATTACTCCATGATGTGCTATAATACAATCTTTGTTATATCAAAATGAGCGATTTTGTTTATTTGCGCAAATATCAACATCTAGCATATCCGATATAAAAACAAATTTCCATCCGCGTCGAAGAATAATGCGCGACATATGCTTGACTGAAGATCCAACGTCCGGTCAATTGACGCTGTCGGCTTGGCATGTGTCGGGCGGCACCGTCGCGTTAGCTTGCAAAGTACCGGGCACCGAGAAAATGGCAAGATTTTACAAAGGCGTAGGAGTCGGCACTCATCTTCACGGCACGGATTTGAGAACCACAGGCATCGTCGCACGCAACCCGGGGGCGACCAGTTCGGTTAGTGCTCTTATGGCACATATCGCACACGGCACGACCACTTCTCCGTTCATCTCGCTGACGCGCTCTTACGGCGTGGCGCGAGACTATGCGGTGAACGCGAGCCGGGCGATGCCGACGGCCTCCATTCCAGCCTACGTCTACGAGATCGATATCGACGACACCCACAACGTATCTGCGCGAGATCCGATCTGCGAGATCGCACGCAGCGTTAATAATCTATTTGCGAATATTTCATATCAACACAATGGGGACCAGTCGTACCTGTTGGGGGTCGTGGATCCGATCGGCAACAGGGCCCGATTGCAGGCGCCGCCGCCCCAGCCTAAAACAATGGGTGGATCGAGCGCGCCGTCCCCGCGCCTGACCACAGAACTCGAAGCCCTCGTGCGGGGTCTCCGAGACGCCGAAGTTCTCATCGCCGGTATGGTGCCGCAAGCCTGCGTCGTCCATCGCTACGATGAATACTGAAAAGGTGTGACGATGGCCATCCTCGGAACTGCGCCCCTCGGGATAAGCCTTCCCAACGATGTGTTCCTCAGCCACGCCGAATGGTGGAACGAAAACTCGCGGTTCGTCCTCGTCAGATTTCGCCGTCGGGGTGAGATGATGGATCTCGGATTACGGTTCGACTTGGACAAGCTAACCTTCCTGGATGATACAGGCGATCCGGAGGCCGATCAAGTGTTGCGGTCAACGTCGAGCCGCATCAGCGAAGCCGTCTTCGACACGAAGGCAGCCTGACCGGACGCGTGCTCCGCGGCACCTCTCAGCCCGTACCGGGCGTCTTGTCGGGGAAGCGGCACAGATCGGCGATCGGGCAGCGCCAGCATTCGGGCTTTCGGGCCTTGCAGACGTAGCGCCCGTGCAGGATCAGCCAGTGGTGGGCGTTGAGGCGGTAGGGCTCGGGCACGATCGCCTCCAGCCCGGCCTGCACCTTGTCGGTGGTCGAGCCGGGCGCGAGCGGCACCCGGTTCGAGACCCGGAAGATGTGGGTGTCGACCGCGATGGTCGGTTCGCCGAAGGCGACGTTGAGCACCACGCTGGCGGTCTTCTTACCGACGCCGGGCAGCACCTCCAGATGCGCGCGCTCCCGCGGCACCGCACCGCCGTGCTCCTCGATCAGGATGCGCGAGAGCGCGATGACGTTCTTGGCCTTGGTGTTGAACAGCCCGATCGTGCGGATGTGGTGGCGGACCGTCTCCTCGCCGAGCGCCAGCATCGCCGCCGGGTTGTCGGCTTTAGCGAAGAGCGGCGCGGTAGCGATGTTCACGCTCTTGTCGGTCGCCTGGGCCGACAGCACCACCGCGACGAGCAGCGTGTAGGGGTTGAGGTATTCGAGGTCGGAGCGCGGCTCGGGGTTGGCGGCGCTCAAGCGGGCGAAGATCTCCCTGAGCGTCGCCGCATCGACCGGCTCCGGCGTGGAGGCGCGGGCGGTGAGCGGTTTGACGAGCGCCGCCTTGGCGGAAGCTCCCTTGGCGGAGGCTGCCTTGACGGAAGCTCCCTTGGCGGCCGCCGACGCGGCGCGCCTCGCCCCGGCGGGTGCGGTGATTTGGTCGGGGGCGGCCTGCTTTCGGCGAGTCATGGGTGCCTTATATGTGGCGCATGGCGAGCGGCAAGGCACCCGACGACGCAAGGACGCGGCACCCCTACGGGCGTGACCCGGACGCGATCGAGCGTCCGGTCTATTCTGCGACCATCCGGCCGCATTGCTCGCTCTCGCGCCTCGGCTTCCGGGTCGTGATGGTGTTCTGCGGCGGCGTCGCCCTGGTGACGGGGATCGCGTTCCTGCAGATGGGGATGTGGCCGGTCACCGGCTTCTTCGGCCTCGACATCGCGGCGCTCTGGCTGGCGCTCACCCTCAACGCCCGCCGCGGCCGCTCCTTCGAGGAGGTGGTGATCAGCCAGATCGAGGTGCTGGTCGCCCGCGTCAGCCATCGCGGCGAGCGGGCCGAGTGGCGCTTCAACCCGCTCTGGACCCGGCTGCACAAGGTCGAGGACGACGAGTACGGCCTCATGTCGCTCGCCTTCGTCTCACGCGGCCAGCGGGTGCTGGTCGCCCGCGACGCCTCGCCGACCGAGCGCCAGGTGGTGGCCGACGGGCTGACGCGGGCGCTCGCCGAGGTGAAGAAGGGGTATTAGCGGGCCCGTCCGATCCGCCCGGACGAATCCGACGCGCTTCGCAGATTTGACACCCTCCGGGTCATCCCGGGGCCGCGCAGCGGAACCCGGGATCCATAGCCGCCGACGATGCAGGATAAGGCGGAACGCCGTCCGCCTCCTTCTCAACCCTCGGAGCCTGCTTGACCGATCGATATAATCTATCCCGCCAGCAATCTCATCCTGAGGTGGAGCGCAGGATAGAAAATCCCCTCGCGATTGTGTATTTTTAAGCCAAACAGGCTCTCAGAGGTTATGGATCCCGGCTTCTCGTCTTCGACGATCCCCGGGATGACCCGGAGGGTGTCGATCCTGTGAGATCCCATCACAGACAGGTTCTTATTTTCGCTTTCTCGCCGGCTTGCGCAGCCACTCCGCCAGCTTGGTGAACCGCGGCTTCACCCCACCCCGCACGGCGGTCGCCACGGCCTTCGGTTGCGCCACCAGCACCACCAGCCGCTTGCCCCGGGTCACGCCCGTATAGAGCAGGTTGCGGGCGAGCATCGTGTAGTGCTGCATCGCCACCGGGATCACCACGGCGGGGTATTCCGAGCCCTGCGACTTGTGGATCGTGACGGCGTAGGCGGGGCTCAGGGCGTCGAGCTCGCCGAACGGCCAGGCCACCTCGCGCAGGACCACGGCACGCGACGCCGCATCGCGCTCCTCGAAGCCCGCGACCAGGATTTCCTCTTCGGGATCGACCCGCAGCACCACCCCGAGATCGCCGTTGAAGACCTCGCGGTCGTAGTCGTTCTGGCCCACCATCACCCGGTCGCCGGGGGCGAAGACCCAGCCGAAGCGCTCGACCGAGACGGTCGGGTTCGGGTTCAGCACCCGCTGGAGCGCCTGGTTGAGGTGGCGGCTGCCGAGCGCCCCGCGGGTCATCGGGCAGAGCACCTGCACGTCCTTGACCGGATCGAGGCCGAAGCGGCGCGGGATGCGGCGGGTGACGATCTCGACGAGCGTCTCGGCCCCGGCCTCGGGATCGTCGATCTTCACCACGAAGAAGTCGCCGTCGGGGGTGTCGGCGCCCTCCGGCATCTGCCCGGCATTGATCCGGTGGGCGCCCGTGACGATCCGGCTCTCGGCGGCCTGGCGGAAGACCTCGGTCAGGCGAGCCACCGCGACGCGGCCCGAATCGATCACGTCGGCCAGCACCCGGCCCGGCCCGACCGAGGGCAGCTGGTCGACGTCGCCGACGAGCCAGAGCGCGGCGTGGCGCGGCAGGGCCCGGGTCAGCGCGTTCATCAGGGGAACGTCGATCATCGAGGCCTCGTCCAGCACCAGGAGGTCGCAGGCGAGGGGGGAATGCTCGTTCCTCTGGAAGCCGCCGTGCTGCGGGTCGATCTCGAGCAGGCGGTGGATGGTCTTCGCCTCGCGCCCGGTCTGCTCGGTCATGCGCTTGGCCGCCCGGCCGGTGGGGGCGGCGAGCAGCACCCCGGCCCCCGCCGCGTCGAGCATGCGCAGGAGCGCGTCGAGCGTGCTGGTCTTGCCGACGCCGGGGCCGCCGGTCATCACCGCGACCTTGGCGTTGAGCAGCGTCGCGGCCGCCGCCCGTTGCGAGGGCGAGAGCGGCCGGCCGGTCTCGGCCTCCACCGTCGCGAGTGCGGCCCCCGCATCGATCTCGTCCCAGGGCAGGGGCGCGTCGTCGAGGGCGATCAGCCGCTCGGCGATCGCGGATTCGGCCGCGTGCAGGCCGCGCAGGAACAGGTGGGGCACGTCGGCAATCGTGTCCATCACCACCGACTCGCCGCCGATCTCCTCGACGAGGGCGGTGCGGAGCAGGCTCGCCTCGACCGCCAGCAACGCGGCGGCGCGGGCGACGAGGTCGGGCACCGGCAGGGCGCAGTGGCCGTCGTCCATCGCCGCCTGGAGCGCGTAGGCGAGGCCGGCGCGCAGGCGCTCGGGCGCCGTCGGCGCCAGGCCGAGCCTGCCCGCGATGGCGTCGGCGGTGCGAAAGCCGATGCCGCGCACGTCGCGGGCGAGCCGGTACGGGTCCTCGGTCATCACCGCGACCGACTCGCGGCCGTAGGTCCTGTAGATCCTGACCGCCCGGGCGGTACCGACGCCGTGGGCGTGGAGAAACACCATGATCTCCCGCACCGCCTTGTGCTCGGCGAAGGCGGCCGTGATCCGCGCGGCGCGCGTCGGGCCGATGCCGGCGACCTCGGTCAGGCGCTGGGGCGCTTCCTCGATCACCGCGAAGGTCTCGGCCCCGAAGGCCGCGACGATGCGCTTGGCCATCTCCGGGCCGATGCCGCGCATCTGGCCCGAGGCGAGGTAGCGGCCGATGCCCTCGACGCCGGTGGGCGGGGTCGCCGCGAGCGTGTCGGCGCGGAACTGCAGGCCGTGCTCGCGGTCGCTGACCCAGGCGCCGGTCGCGGTCACCCACTCGCCCGCCGCCACCGCGGGCGCGTGCCCGGTCACCGCCACGAGGTCGCGCCGGCCCCGCGCCTTGACCTTCAGGACGCAGAACCCGCTCTCGGCATTGTGGAAGGTGACGCGCTCGATCGACCCGGCGAGGGCGTCGGGGGAGCGGGAGGTCGGGGGAGCGGGACGGGCCATCGGCCCTCGTGGGATCGTGAGGGGCCGTCGGCCCTCGTGGGATCGGGACGGGCCGCCGGCCCTCGTGGGATCGGGACGGAGCGCGGGGGCCGCTACCCCTCCCGCTCGAAGATCAGGTTCAGGCGGGTCTGGGCGATGCGGCGGTAGCCGTGCTGCGTGAGGAGCGCCGACAGGTCGGTCTGCCACAGATCGGTGCCGTCCTCGATGACGAGGAGGCGCGGCAGCAGGGACGGGGGCGCCTGGCGCAGAAACGGCTCGAGGATCAGGTCCTCGGCGCCCTCGACGTCGAGCTTGACCGCGTCGATGCGGGTCAGGCCCTCGCCGCGCACGAGGTCGAGGAGCGGCACCGCCGGCACCCGGATCGACGCGCCCTCGTTGGTGCCGACCACCTTCAGGCTCGACTCGCCGCGGTTGCGGGGGTCGACGAACAGGGTCATGTCGCCGGCCTTGTCGGCCACCGCGCAGGCCACCGCCTTGATCGAGCCGAACGGGTTCTGGGCGATGTTGAAGGCGAGCTTGTCGAAGATGTCGGGCTGGGGCTCCACCGCCAGGATCCGCGCCCCGGGCCCGGCGAGCACCGCCACGAACAGCGCGTAGGCGCCGACATTCGCCCCGATGTCGAGGAAGACGCAGTCCGGCCCGATCCGGCCGGCCAGGAGCTTGCGCTCGAGCGGATCGAAGAACTGCGGGGTGAAGAGCACCTTCTTCTCGCAGTTGTTGTTGTAGGGGTGCAGGCGCATCCGCGCGCCGTAGCGCTCGACGTCGAGGGGCCGGCCGCGCAGGAGCCGGATGGCGGTGCGGCGCAGGAGCAGGGCGAGGCGCCGGGCGCCCCAGTTGTCGTCGGGCAGGCGCTCGGTGCGCGAGAGGATCCAGCGCACGAGCCCGGCGGGCGCGTAGGTGCCGAAGGGGTGGGTTGCCTGTGTCATCGTGCCGGGTTCGGGCCGCGGGCGGCCGCCCCGCGCGGGCGCGGGGCTGGTGGAAACGGGATGGCGCCCCTCATGCCACCCGGTCGGGCGGGCGGCAACGTGCGGGGTCAGACGAGGGGGCCGGGGATCGCCCGCTCGGCCTCGAGGGTCAGCCGCTCCTCGTGGCGGCGCACGAACAGCCACAGGGCGATGCCGCCGAACACCACGAAGGCGAGGAGCCCGAGCCCGACCGGCCCGGCGATGTGCTCGATCGAGCGGCCGCCCCAGTAGGCGCCGAAGCCCATCAGCGACGCCCAGGCGATGCCGCCGGCGGCGTTGAACAGGAAGAAGCGGCGGGCGTCGAACTGGTTCACGCCGGCGAGCAGGGCCGCGTAGGCGCGCAGCATCGCGGTGAAGCGGCCGAAGAACACGATCTTGCCGCCGTGGCGCCGGAAGAGGTACTGGCCGAGCTTGAGCCGGCGGTGGTCGAGGGCGATCTTGGATCCGTGCCGGAGCAGCAGCGGCATGCCCCAGCGCCGGCCGACCCAGTAGCCGAGATTGTCGCCGATGATGGCCGCCGCCGCCGCGGCCAGCACCACGAGGCCGATGTTCAGCCGGCCGGTGGACCCGGCGTAGACGGCCGCCGAGATCAGGGCGGTCTCACCCGGCATCGGCACGCCGGCGCTCTCCAGGGTGATGACGAGGAAGATCGCCCAGTACCCGTATTGCGAGATCAGGTCGGCGATCGGCAGGTCGTGCAGGAAGTGCATTCTGGTAACCGTGGACAGGCCGGGGCGGCGCCGTGCCGCGCCCCGCGAGCCGGGGTTAAGCGAGGGGATCGTGGCCCTTCGAGGGCGGTCGGACGGGGCAACGCTCGGCTGGCGTTCAGCAATCGTGACGCAACATCGTCGTCGTACTGGCGACGCATTGCCGTGCGGACTAGGCGGGGAGCGGGCGCGGGACCGTCGGCGGGCGGCGCCCGCGGAGGCGACGTGCCGCAGGCGCCATCCGGACTGCCCGTACGACATGAAGGGCGCGAGCCGGGGGGCCGCGCTCTCCGACAGTGTTTCGAAGGTCCGTCTTGGTTTCGAAGGTCCATCTTGGCGTGAGTCCGGGTTATCCAGGTCGATGAACGAATTGTCTCCCATCCGGACCGACGACGCGGTCGCATCGCCCCCCCGCCGGCGCGGCCGCGGGCTGGCCTGGCTCCTGGTGCTCCTGGCGCTCTCCGGCGGCGGCTACTGGGCCTATCGCACCTATTTTCCCGACGGCTTCCGAAAGGCCGAGACGCAGCAGGCCGGCACCGGCCGGCGCGGCGGGCGCCGCGGCGCGGGCGGGGAGGGGCCGCAGGCGGTCGGCATCGCCACCGTCCAGAAGGGCGACATGCCGGTGGTGCTCTCGGGGCTCGGCACCGTGACGCCGCTCGCCACCGTGACGATCCGCTCGCAGGTGAGCGGCTACCTGACCCAGATCGGCTTCCGCGAGGGCCAGACCGTCAAGGCCGGCGACTTCCTGGCCCAGATCGACGTGCGGCCCTACGAGGCGCTGCTGGCGCAGTACCAGGGCCAGCTCCTGCGCGACCAGGCGCTGCTGCAGAACGCCCGCCTCGATCTGACCCGCTACCAGACCCTGAACCGGCAGGATTCGATCTCAAGGCAGAACGTCGACACGCAGGCCGCCACGGTCAAGCAGTACGAGGGCGTCGTTGCCTCCGACCAGGCCCAGATCGACCAGCAGAAGCTCAACATCCAGTACGGCCGCATCACCGCGCCGGTCGAGGGCCGGGTGGGCCTGCGCCAGATCGACCAGGGCAACTACGTCACCGCCGCCTCGACCGGCATCGTCGTCGTCACCCAGCTCCATCCGATCTCGGTGATCTTCACCCTGCCCGAGACCGTGCTGTCGCGGGTGATGGACCGGCTGCGCGCCGGCGCCACCCTGCCGGTGCGGGTCTTCGACCGCTCGGACACGACGGAGATCGCGCGGGGCAACCTCGACACGGTGGACAACCAGATCGACGTGACCACCGGCACGGTGAAGCTGCGGGCGCTGTTTCCCAACAAGGACGACCGGCTGTTTCCCAACCAGTTCGTCAACGCGCGCCTCGACGTCGACACCGTGCGCGACGCCGCGCTCGTGCCGGCGGCCGCCGTGCTGCGGGGCACGCCCGGGACCTACGTCTATCTCCTGACGGGCGAGGACAAGGTCGCGGTGCGCCCGATCGAGATCGGCGAGAGCGACGGCGTGCGGACTGTGGTGACCAAGGGGCTGGCGGTCGGCGACCGGGTGGTGGTCGACGGGACCGACCGGCTGAAGGACGGGGCGCAGGTGCGGGTGACCGGCGGGCGGCCCGAGAAGGCGGCCGGGTCCGAGACGGAGGCCGCGAAGCCGGCGGAGCCGGCGAACGGGGAGGGTGCGGCGCAGCCGAAGCCGGAGAATCCACGTCCCGAGGGCGAGCGCCCGCACCGCCGTCGGCAGCAGAGCCAGAACCCGTGACCCGATCGATGCAGGCCATCGAGGACAGGCGCGCCTCCCCTCTCCCGAGTGGCAGAGGGGCCGGGGGCGAGGGTGGCTCGGGTTCAGGATATGCCGCCGAGCGTCGAGCTGCGCAGCTCGACGGTTCAGGGTCATTGCGGCACCGTCTCCACCCTCACGCGATCTTCGATCGCCCCCACCCCTCTCCCACTCGGGAGAGGGGATACCGCGCTTATTCCTGGACCCATGGTGAAGCGGGATACGGCGCATGAACCCCTCCCGCCTATTCATCCTGCGCCCGGTCGCGACCACGCTCTTGATGCTGGCGATCCTGCTCGTCGGCATGATCTCCTACTTCAACCTGCCGCTCTCGGCGCTGCCGTCGGTCGACTACCCGACGATCCAGGTCCAGACCTTCTATCCCGGCGCCAGCCCCGAGGTGATGACCTCGGCGGTGACGGCGCCGCTGGAGCGGCAGTTCGGCCAGCTCGCCAACCTCAACCAGATGACGTCGCAGTCCTCGGCCGGCGCCTCCGTCATCACGCTCCAGTTCAACCTCGATCTCGGCATCGACATCGCAACGCAGGAGGTTCAGGCCGCCATCAATGCCGCCGGCAACCTCCTGCCGGGCGACCTGCCGGCGCCGCCGGTCTACGCCAAGGTGAATCCGGCCGACGCGCCGATCCTGACGCTCGCGCTCACCTCCAAGACCCTGGCGCTGACCCAGGTGCGCGACCTCGCCGAGACGCGGCTCGCGCAGAAGATCAGCCAGGTCTCGGGCGTCGGCCTCGTGTCGATGGCGGGCGGCCAGCGGCCGGCGGTGCGGGTGCGGTTCAACGCCTCGGCGCTCGCCGCCTACGGCCTCAACATCGACGACCTGCGCACCACCATCAACAACCTCAACGTCAACACCCCGAAGGGCTCGATCGACGGGCCGACCCAGTCCTTCACCATCAACGCCAACGACCAGATCCGGGATCCAGGCGCCTACCGCGACGCGGTGATCGCCTACCGCAACGGCGCGCCGGTGCGGCTCTCGGCGGTGGCCGAGGTGGTGGAGGGGGCCGAGAACACCCAGCTCGGCGCCTGGATGGACACCACGCCCGCGGTGATCCTCAACATCCAGCGCCAGCCCGGCGCCAACGTCATCGCGGTGGTCGACCGGATCAAGGCGCTGCTGCCCCAGCTCCAGGCGACGCTGCCGGCCGCGATCCAGGTGACCCCACTCACCGACCGCACGGTGACGATCCGCGCCTCGGTCGAGGACGTGCAGTTCGAGCTGCTGCTGGCCATCGCGCTGGTGGTGCTGGTGATCTTCCTGTTCCTGCGCTCGCTGCCCGCGACCCTGATCCCGAGCCTGTCGGTGCCGCTCTCGCTCGTCGGCGCGCTCTCGGTGATGGACCTGTGGGGCTTCTCCCTCGACAACCTGTCCCTGATGGCGCTCACCATCGCGACCGGCTTCGTGGTCGACGACGCGATCGTCGTCATCGAGAACATCGCCCGCCACGTCGAGGAGGGCGACAGCCCGATGGAGGCGGCCCTCAAGGGCTCGCGCGAGATCGGCTTCACCATCATCTCGCTCACCGTGTCGCTGCTGGCCGTCCTGATCCCGCTCCTGTTCATGGGCGAGGTGGTGGGGCGCCTGTTCCACGAATTCGCCATCACGCTCGCCGCCACCATCGTCATCTCGGGCGTGGTTTCGCTGACGCTGGTGCCGATGCTGTGCGCGCGGCTCCTGCGCCACGAGGCCCCGCAGGCCCGCGCCGCCGGGCGGATCTCCAATGCCGGGCGCCGGCTGATGGAGGGCGGCATCGCGTTCTACGGCCGGACCCTGAGGGGCGTGCTCGCCCACCAGTGGCTGACGCTGCTGGTCGCGGTCGGCACCCTCGTGCTCACGGTCTACCTGTATATCGTGATCCCCAAGGGCTTCTTCCCGGTCCAGGATACCGGGTTGATCCAGGGCATCACCCAGGCCGACCAGACCGTCTCCTACGGCGCCATGGCCGAGCGCCAGAAGCGGCTGGCGGAAGAAATCCTGAAGGATCCGGACGTGGTCAGCCTGTCGTCGTTCATCGGCGTCGACGGCCAGAACGTGACGCTCAATTCCGGCCGCTTCCTCATCAACCTGCGCCCGCGCGAGGAGCGGACGGAGAATGCCGGCGCGATCATCCGGCGGATCGCCGCCCGGGTCGCCGACGTGCCGGGCATCGCCCTGTTCATGCAGCCGGTCCAGGACCTCACCATCGACACGGCGGTGAGCGCGACCCAGTACCAGTTCATCCTGGAGAACCCGGACCCGAACGCCTTCGACACCTGGGTCCCGCGCCTGGTCGAGCGCCTCAAGGCCATCCCCGACCTCGCCGACGTGGCGAGCGACCGGCAGGCGAGCGGGCTCGCTGCCTACATCACCATCGACCGGGCGACGGCGGGGCGCTACGGCATCACCCCGGCCTCCGTCGACAACGCGCTCTACGACGCCTTCGGCCAGCGCATCATCTCGACGATCTTCACCCAGTCGAACCAGTACCGGGTGATCCTGGAGGCCGATCCCGCGCTGCACAGGACGCTCGAGTCGCTGCAGCGGATCTACCTGCCGTCCTCCACGGCCTCGAACGGGCAGGTGCCGCTCACCGCCATCGCCCAGGTGAGCGAGCGCCGCGCGCCGCTCCTCATCAGCCATCTCGGCCAGTTCCCGGCCACCACGATCTCGTTCAACCTCGCGCCGGGCGCCTCGCTCGGGCCGGCGGTCGCGGCGATCAAGGCGGCGGAGCGGGAGATGGGCATGCCCGACAGCTTCCGGCTGATCTTCCAGGGCTCGGCGCTGGCCTTCCAGGCCTCGCTCGACAACACCCTGTTCCTAGTGCTCGCCGCCATCGTCACGGTCTACATCGTGCTCGGCGTCCTCTACGAGAGCTTCGTCCACCCGATCACGATCCTCTCCACGCTGCCGTCCGCCGGCATCGGGGCGCTGGCCGGGCTGATGCTGTTCGGGCACGACCTCGACATCATCGGCATCATCGGCATCGTGCTGCTGATCGGCATCGTGAAGAAGAACGCCATCATGATGATCGACTTCGCGCTCCAGGCCGAGCGCGAGGAGGGCATGACTCCGCGGGACGCGATCTACGAGGCCTGCATCCTGCGCTTCCGCCCGATCCTGATGACGACCTTCGCGGCGCTCTTCGCCGCGATCCCGCTGATCCTCGGGACCGGCACCGGCTCGGAGCTGCGCCAGCCGCTCGGCCTGTCGATCGCCGGCGGGCTGATCGTGAGCCAGATCCTGACGCTCTACACGACCCCGGTGATCTACCTCGCCTTCGACCGGCTCGGCCGGCGCCTCTCCGGACGGCGCAGCAGCGGGCTGGCGCCCGGGGAGGCGGTGCCGTGAGGGTCGCGACGGGCGCGCGCATGAACCCTCCCCCCTCCGCGGGGGAGGGTGGCCCCCGGAGGGGGCCGGGAGAGGGGCAGCGCGACGCTGGTCCAGGGGGCGCCCGTCAGAACGGTTCCGCCTCATCCGGAAGCGTGGTTCCCCTCTCCCGCCCGGCTCCGCCGGGCACCCTCCCCCGCAGAGGGGGGAGGGTTGAGGCCGGCGCGCGTGGGAGAACCCCGTGAACCTCTCCGCCCCCTTCATCCTGCGCCCGGTCGCCACCACGCTCCTCACCCTGGGCGTGCTGCTCGCCGGGCTGTTCGCCTTCGTGCGGCTGCCGGTGGCGCCGCTGCCGCAGATCGATTTCCCGACCATCCTGGTCCAGGCCTCGATGCCCGGCGCCAGCCCCGACACCATGGCGACGACCGTGGCCGCGCCGCTCGAACGGCGGCTCGGCCAGATCGCCGATGTCGACCAGATGACCTCGACGAGTTCCGTCGGGCAGACCCGGATCGTGCTGCAATTCGGGCTCGACCGGGACATCAACGGCGCCGCCCGCGACGTGCAGGCGGCGATCAACGCCGCGCGGGCCGACCTGCCCACCGCGCTCCGCACCAACCCGACCTACCGCAAGTTCAACCCGGCCGACGCGCCGATCCTGATCCTCGGCCTCACCTCGAAGACGCTGAGCCCCGGCGCGCTCTACGATTCGGCCGCGACGGTGCTCGCCCAGAAGCTGTCGCAGCTGGAAGGGATCGGCAACGTCGACATCGGCGGCTCGTCGCTGCCGGCGGTGCGGGTCGAGCTCGATCCCAACGCCCTGTTCCACTACGGCATCGGGCTCGAGGGCATCCGCGCCGCGCTCGCCAGCGCCAACGCCAATTCGCCCAAAGGCGCGATCGAGGCCGGCGAGCGGCGCTACCAGCTCTACGCCAACGACCAGGGCCGCAAGGCCTCCGACTACCAGGACATCGTCGTCGCCTACCGCAACGGCGCTGGCGTGCGCCTGCGCGACGTCGGCCAGGTGGTCGATGGCGTCGAGGACCGGCGCAACCTCGGCCTCGTCAACGGCCAGCGCGGGGTGCTGCTGATCGTCTACAAGCAGCCCGGCGGCAACGTCGTCGAGACGATCGACCGGCTCAAAGATGCCCTGCCGCAGCTCAAGGCGGCGCTGCCGGGCGACACCGAGCTCATCGTCACCGGCGACCGCTCGCTGACCATCCGGGCCTCGCTCGCGGAGGCCGAGCGCACGCTGCTGATCTCGGTCGGGCTCGTCATCCTGGTGGTGTTCGGCTTCCTGCGTTCCGCCCGCGCGACGCTGATCCCGGCGGTGGCGGTGCCGATCTCGCTGGTGGGCACCTTCGCCGCCATGTGGCTGTGCGACTACAGCCTCGACAACATCTCGCTGATGGCACTCATCATCGCGGCCGGCTTCGTCGTCGACGACGCGATCGTGGTCCTGGAGAACATCCAGCGCCACATCGAGGACGGGCGCTCGCGGATCGAGGCGGCGCTGCTCGGCGCCCGCGAGGTCGGGTTCACCGTCTTGTCGATGAGCCTGTCGCTGATCGCGGTCTTCCTGCCGATCCTGCTCGCCGGGGGCATCATCGGGCGGTTCTTCCAGGAATTCGCCGTCGTGCTGTCGCTGGCGATCCTGATCTCCCTCGTCGTCTCGCTCACCACCACGCCGATGATGTGCGCGCGCTTCCTGAAAGCCGAGGCGCACGGCGCCCGGCCGGGCCCGGTGGCGCGGGTGCTGGAGGGCGCGTTCGACGGGCTCCTGTCGGGCTACCGCGTCACCCTCGACTGGGCGCTCCGCCACGGCGTCATCGTGATGCTGGTGCTGCTCGGCGCGGTGGTGCTCAACGTCTACCTCTACGTGATCGTGCCGAAGGGGTTCTTTCCCCAGCAGGATACCGGCCAGATGATCGGCGGGATCCAGGCCGACCAGCGCATCTCGTTCCAGGCGATGAGCGCCAAGCTCCGGCGCGCCACCGCGATCGTCCAGGCGGATCCGGCGGTGGAGAGCGTGGTCGGCTTCACCGGCGGGCGCGGCACCAACTCGGCCAACGTGTTCGTCGGCCTGAAGCCCCTCGGCCAGCGCGACCCGATCTCCGAGGTGATGACCCGCCTGCGGCCGAAGCTCGCCGCGATTCCCGGCGCCCGGCTCTACCTGTTTCCGCGCCAGGATTTCTCCGTCGGCGGGCGCCAGAGCTTCTCGCAGTACCAGTACACGCTGCAGGGCGACACGAGCGAGGAGCTCTACACCTGGACCCCGAAGCTGCTGGAAGCCTTGCAGAAGGACCCGACCTTCACCGACGTGACCTCGGACCAGCAGCAGGGCGGCCTGGAGACGCGCCTCGTCATCGACCGGCCGACCGCCTTCCGGTACGGCCTGACCCCGGACCAGATCGACAACACCCTCTACGACGCCTTCGGCCAGCGCCAGGTCTCGACGATCTACAACCCGCTGAACCAGTACCACGTCGTGATGGAGATCGCGCCGCGCTACCTCGACAATCCCGAGACGCTGAAGCTGATCTACGTCTCGACCTCGGGCGCGCGGGCCCGCGGCTCGGCCACCACCAACGCGGTCGCCGGCACGGTGGCCAGCGCCGCCACGGCGAGCACGGATGCGACCAGCGCCGCCGCGGTCGCCACCGACTCGGCCCGCAACGCCGCCACCAACGCCATCGCCTCGTCCGGCCGCTCCAGCGCCTCGTCGAGCGCCGCGGTCAGCAGCGCCAAGGAGACGATGGTGCCGCTCTCGGCGTTTGCCAGCTTCGAGACCGGCTCCACCCCGGTCCAGGTCAGCCACCAGGGCCTGTTCGTCGCCACCACGCTGTCGTTCAACCTGGCGCCGGGCAAGAGCCTGAGCGACGCCACCGCGGCGATCGACGCCCACATGCGCGACCTGCGGATGCCCGCCACCATCCACGGGGAATTCGCCGGCGCGGCGAAGAGCTTCCAATCCTCATCCTCGCGCCAGCCGCTCCTGATCCTGGCGGCCCTGCTCGCGGTCTACGCCGTGCTCGGCATCCTGTACGAGAGCTGGGTCCACCCGCTCACCATCCTCTCCACCCTGCCGTCAGCCGGCATCGGGGCGATCCTGGCCCTGATGCTGGCGGGCGAGGAATTCGGTGTCATCGCGCTCATCGCCGTGATCCTGCTCATCGGCATCGTGAAGAAGAACGCGATCATGATGATCGACTTCGCGCTCGACGCCGAGCGCACCCGCTCCTCAAGCCCGCGGGAGTCGATCCGCGAGGCCTGCCTCTTGCGCTTCCGCCCGATCATGATGACAACCCTGGCCGCACTGCTCGGCGCGCTGCCGCTGATCTTCGACGGCGGCGAGGGCTCCGAGCTGCGCCGTCCCCTCGGCATCGCCATCGTGGGCGGCCTGATCGTGAGCCAGATCCTGACCCTCTACACCACCCCCGTCGTCTACCTGTACCTCGACCGGTTCCGGCTCTGGGTCGGCCGCCGCCGGGGCTCCGCCACGCGGGCGCTGCCGGCCG
>NZ_JACWCT010000042.1:25696-99949 GCF_016613415.1 Methylobacterium ajmalii
GGTTTCCCCTCTCCCCGCGGGCGGGGAGAGGCCTTCACCCCCCTTGTCGGGGGTGAAGGAAGCCCGCAGGGCGAGGGTGAGGGGGTGTTTCCGGAGGAGTCTCTTCCGGGGCCACCCCCTCACCCTCGCTCCGGCTACGCCTGCGCTCACTTCATCGACGACAAGGTCGATGAAGTCCTCTCCCCGCCCGCGGGGAGAGGAGATTTCTTGCGCCATACTTTTTTTCAAACAGCCCTTCGCAGAGGGGGGAGGGTCATGGGCGGCGCCTCGCACTTTGCGGCGGCGATCGTTCTCCCCCTGGCGCTCGCCGGCTGCCTCGTCGGCCCCGACTATGCCCGCCCCACCGTCGAGACCCCGCCCGCCTTCAAGGAGGGCGGCGCGCGGCCGATGCCGCCGCGCAACTGGCGGCCGATCCGGCCCCGGGACGAGGTCGATCGCGGCGACTGGTGGCGGGTGTTCCGCGATCCCACCCTCGACCGGCTGATCCGCCTGGTCGACGTCGACAACCAGACCCTGCGCGGCCAGGTCGCCGCCTACCGGCAGGCCCGCGCCCTGGTGCAGGAGGCCCGTGCCCAGCTGTTTCCGACGGCGCTCGGCGCCCCCTCGATCGGCCGCACCAGCACCGGCGGGGTCGAGCGCACGGTCCTGACGCTGCAGGGCTCGGCGACCTGGGAGCTCGACCTGTTCGGCCGCATCCGCCGCACGATCGAGAGCGACGTCGCCGCCGCCCAGGCGAGCGCCGCCGACATCGCCTCGGTGCGCCTGGCGCTCCAGACCCAACTCGCCACCGCCTATTACCAGCTGCGCTACCAGGAGGCGCTGCAGCGGCTGCTGGAGCGCACCGCCCAGGCCTACCAGCGCTCGCTCGACATCGCGCAGAACCAGTACGCGGCCGGCGTCGCCGCCCGCTCCGACGTCATCACCGCCCAGACCCAGCTCCAGACCACCCAGGCCAACGCCATCGCGGTCGGGCTGCAGCGGGCGAACCTGGAGCACGCCATCGCGACGCTGATCGGCCGTCCGCCCTCCGAGGTGTCGCTCGCCCGCGGCACCCTGCCGTCGAGCCCGCCGGCCGTGCCGGTCAAGCTGCCCTCCGACCTCCTGGAGCGCCGGCCCGACGTGGCGCTGGCCGAGCGGACCGTCCAGGCGCAGAGCGCCCAGATCGGGGTCGCGGTCGCGGCGTTCTATCCCACCGTCACCCTGTCGGCGAGCGGCGGCATCACGGGCGATCCGGCGCGCAACTTCTTTGCCGCCGCGAACTCGTTCTGGTCGGTGGCGGCCTCCGGCAGCCAGGTGCTGTTCGACGGCGGTGCCCGCACCGCCGCCCTCCAGGCCGTCGAGGCGGCCTACGACGCGGCGGTCGCCAACTACCGCCAGACGGTGCTCACCGCCTTCCAGCAGGTCGAGAACGGGCTCGCCGGCCAGCGCATCCTCGCCCGCCAGCAGGGCGCGCAGGACCTCGCGGTGCAATCCTCGCGCCGGGCGGTGGAGATCGCGCTCAACGAGTACCGGGCCGGCACACAGAACTACACCACCGTCGTCACCGCCCAGGCGCTGGAACTCAACAACGAGGTCACGGCGCTCCAGGTCCGGCTCAACCGCTTCACCAACGCGGTGTCGCTGATCGGTGCGATCGGCGGCGGCTGGGACACCCGGAGCCTGCCGAGCGGCGAGGAGCTGAAGCAGTTCCAGCCCCTGCCGATCGACAGCGGCCAGGCGCCGCGGGTGGATGAGTGAGAGGGGGTCCACCTGATCCGCGCCGAGACCAGTTAAACGCGGGGTTCTCCTCTCCCCGCGGGCGGGGAGAGGCCTTCGCCCCCCTCGTCGGGGGTGAAGGAAGCCCGAAGGGCGAGGGTGAGGGGGTGTTGCCGGAGGAGCCTCATCCTGAAACACCCCCTCACCCTCGCTTCGGCTGCGCCTCCGCTCACTTCATCGACGACAAGGTCGATGAAGTCCTCTCCCCGCCCGCGGGGAGAGGGGTTTGCGGCGATTTACCTTTTCCGGACCGCTCCACCCCCCGGTTCCCGCCCGCGCGCGAATGACCTAAACCGGTCCACCGGCGCACCGCCGCCCTATCTCCGAGCCGATGACCGACCCGCTCCTCTCCGTCCAGGACCTCTCCGTCGCCTTCCGCCAGGGCGGGCGCGAGACCCGCGCCGTCGATCGCGTCTCCTTCGCCATCGCCCCGGGGGAGACCGTGGCCCTCGTCGGCGAGTCGGGCTCCGGCAAGTCGGTGACGGCGCTCTCGATCCTGCGCCTCGTCGACGGCGCGGTCCCTGAGGGACGCATCCGGTTCAAGGGTCGCGACCTGCTGACCCTCCGCGAGCCCGAGATGCGGGAGATCCGCGGCGCCGACATCACCATGGTGTTCCAGGAGCCGATGACCTCCCTGAACCCGTTGCACCGCATCGCCGAGCAGGTCGGCGAGGTGCTGCGGCTGCACAAGGGGATGAGCGGCGAGGCGGCTCGCGCCCGCACGCTCGAGCTCCTGACCCTCGTCGGCATCCGCGACGCCGAGCGCCGGCTCGGGGCCTATCCGCACGAATTGTCCGGCGGGCAGCGCCAGCGGGTGATGATCGCCATGGCGCTCGCCTGCGAGCCCGACCTGCTGGTGGCCGACGAGCCGACGACCGCGCTCGACGTCACCGTCCAGGCCCAGATCCTGTCGCTGCTGGCCGACCTGAAATCGCGGCTCGGCATGGCGATGCTGTTCATCACCCACGACCTCGGCATCGTGCGCCGCGTCGCCGACCGGGTCTGCGTGATGCTGCAGGGCCGCATCGTCGAGACCGGCCCGGTCGCCGAGGTCTTCGCCGATCCCCAGCACGACTACACAAGGCGCCTGCTCGCCGCCGAGCCGCGCGGCCGCGGCAACCCGGTCCCCAAGGGCGCGCCGATCCTGGTCGAGGCCGGGCCGATCCGGGTGCACTTCCCGATCAGGACCGGCCTGCTCCGGCGCACCACCGGCCACGTCAAGGCGGTGGACGGGGTGAGCCTGACCGTCCGCGAGGGCGAGACCGTCGGTGTGGTGGGCGAATCGGGCTCCGGCAAGACCACGCTCGGCCTCGCCATCCTGCGCCTCATCGCCTCGCAGGGACCGGTGGTCTATCTCGGCCGGCGCATCGACGGGCTCTCGTCGGGTGCGATGCGGCCCCTGCGGCGCGAGATGCAGGTGGTGTTCCAGGACCCCTACGGCTCGCTCTCGCCCCGGATGTCGGTGGCCGAGATCGTCGCCGAGGGGCTCGAGGTGCAGGGCAAGGGCCGCACCGACCCCGAGCGCCGGGAGATCGTCGCCCGGGCGCTCGCCGATGTCGGGCTCGATCCCGCCGCCATGGACCGCTATCCCCACGAATTCTCCGGCGGCCAGCGCCAGCGCATCGCCATCGCCCGCGCCATGGCGCTCGATCCGCTCTTCGTCGTCCTCGACGAGCCGACCTCGGCGCTGGACATGTCGGTCCAGGCCCAGATCGTCGAATTGCTGCGCGAGCTCCAGGCCCGGCGCCGCCTCGGCTACCTGTTCATCAGCCACGACCTCAAGGTGGTCCGCGCGCTCGCCAACCGCGTGATGGTGATGCAGGGCGGCCAGGTGGTGGAGGAGGGCGCGGCGGACGAGATCTTTTCCGCACCCCGCACCGCCTACACCCGGGCCCTGTTCGCCGCCGCCTTCGACCTCGCGGCGGCCCCCGCCGGGGCGGTGAGCGAATGACCCGCGCCCTTCTCATCGTGCTCGATTCCGTCGGCATCGGCGGCGCGCCGGACGCCGCCGCCTTCGGCGACGCGGGTGCCGACACGCTCGGCCACATCGCCGAGGCCTGCGCGGCGGGCCGGGGCGACCGGGCGTCCTTGCGCGCCGGTCCCCTGCGCCTGCCCCACCTCGCCGGCCTCGGCCTCGGGCTGGCCGCGCAAGGCGCGAGCGGCCGGATGCCGCCGGGCCTCGCGCCGGCCGGCCCCATCGCGGGCGCCCACGGCCACGCGGTCGAGAGTGCCGAGGGCAAGGACACGGTGTCGGGCCATTGGGAGATCGCCGGCGTGCCGGTGGATTTTTCGTGGGGCCACTTCCCGGCGACGCGGCCGGCCTTTCCGCCGGACCTCGTCCAGGCGCTGATCGCGGAGGCCGGGCTGCCGGGCATCCTCGGGGATTGCCACGCCTCCGGCACGGCGATCATCGACGAGCTGGGGGCCGAGCACGTCCGAACAGCCAAGCCGATCTGCTACACCTCGGTCGACAGCGTGTTCCAGATCGCCGCCCACGAGGAGGCGTTCGGGCTCGACCGGCTCCATGCCCTCTGCACCATCGCCCGGCGCCTGTGCGACCCCTACCGGATCGGCCGGGTCATCGCCCGGCCCTTCGTCGGCGACGAAACCTCGGGCTTCACCCGCACCGCGAACCGGCGCGACTACGCCGTGCCCCCGCCCGCCGACACGCTGCTCGACCGGCTCGACGCCGCCCGCCGGCCGGTGGTGAGCGTCGGCAAGATCGGCGACATCTTCGCCCACCGGGCGACCGGCCGCGAGGTCAAGCCCGGCGGCAACGACGCCTGCCTGACCGCCGCCCTCGACGCGCTGGCCGGCCTGCCGGACGGCGGGTTCGTGTTCGCCAACCTCGTCGAGTTCGACACCGAGTACGGCCACCGCCGCGACGTGCCGGGCTACGCCGCCGCGCTCGAGCGCTTCGACGCCAGGATCCCGGAGATCCGGGCCGCGCTCGGGCCCGGGGACCTCTGCCTCGTCACCGCCGACCACGGCAACGACCCGACCTGGACGGGCACCGACCACACCCGCGAGCAGGTGCCGGTGCTGCTGTTCGGGCCCGACGTGACGCCCGGCCCCCTCGGCCGGATGGGATTCGCCGCGATCGGGCAGCGGATCGCGGAGCATCTCGGGTTGGCGGAAGGATTGGCGGGAGCGGGGCCGGTCGCGTAAGCCTCCGGGGAGACGCCGCCGGAGACGCCCGCCCGTGACCCTGACGTTCGCCGCAGAGGCCTACGCGCCGCCGGTGCCGGACCTCGCCGAGCGGGTCGGCTGGCTCGGGCTCCTCGGCGCGTTCCGGCGCAACACCCTGGAGGCGTTTCCCCGCGCCTGCCTCGACGCCCCCGTGGTGACGATCCCGCTGCCCGGCGGCCGGATGGTGCTGCTCTCGACGCCGGCCGGCGCCCGCCACGTCCTGCTCACCGCCGCCGACGACTTCGAGCGCCTGCCCGCCGGCCGGCGGGTGCTCGGGCCGATCGCCGGGCGCGGCCTCGTGCTGGCCGACGGCGAGGCCTGGCGCCACCAGCGCCGGGTGCTGGCCCCCGCCTTCACGCCCCGCACCCTGCCGCTCATGCTGCGCTTCGTCGCCCGCAGCGCGGAGGAATCCTGCCGCCGGCTGGAGGCGGGCCTCGGCGCTCCCGTCGACCTGCGGGGCGAGATGCAGCAGGTCGCCCTCGACATCGCGACGACCTCGATGTTCTCCCTCGAGACCGGTCCCCTCGGGGCGGAGATCCGGGCGCTGATCTCGGGCTATCTCGGCCGGCTCGGCCGGCCGACCGTCGCCGACTTCCTGCTGCCGCCGGCCTGGCCGACCCCGTCGAGCCCGCGCCGGGCGCTGTTTCGCCGCCGCTGGCTGAAGACCGTGCGGGCGGTGCTGGCGGCGCGGCGCGGGCAAAGGCAGGGGCAAGGGCCAGGGCAGGAGGACGGGATGCGCCGCGACGCGCCGCGGGACCTGTTCGACCTCCTCGACGCGGCCCATGGCGACGCTCCCGGCGGGCTGCTCGCCGACGAGATCGGCACCCTGATCGTCGCCGGCCACGAGACCACCGCCTCGACGCTGTTCTGGGCCTGCACGCTGCTCGCCCGCGCGCCTGCCGTGCAGGACGCGCTCGCCGCGGAGGCGCGGGGCCTCGACCTCACGGAGGCGGGCGCCGCCGACGCCCTGCCGCATCTTCGCCTCGCCCGGGCCGTGGCGCAGGAGGCGCTGCGGCTCTATCCGCCGGTCTACGTCATCGCGCGGCGCGCGGCGCGGACGAGCACGGTCGAGGGCGTCACGGTCCCGGCGGGCAGCATCGTGATGGTCCCGACCTGGATCCTGCACCGCAACCCGCGCTGGTGGGACCGGCCGGCGGCCTTCGATCCCGGCCGCTTCCTCGACCGCCCGGAGCCGGACCGCTTCCTCTACCTGCCGTTCGGCGCCGGCCCCCGGATCTGCATCGGGGCGCAGCTGGCGCTGGCCGAGGCGACCCTGGTGCTGGCGCGGCTCGCGCGCGACTTCCGCCTCGCCCTCGACGGCAACCGTCCGGTCCTGCCGGTGGCGACGACGACCGTGCGGCCGGACCACGTGCCGCGCTTCCATCTGGCCCGCCGCGCCGGTTGAGCCTGCCGCCGGCGCCAAAATGCATTATGGCAGCGGGGACCGACCGGCCCGGCCCCGTGAAGAGACAGACATCACCGTGCGACCCTGGCGCAGCGACCCGTCCGACCGGCGCGGCTACCATCACGGCAACCTCAAGGAGGCCCTGATCGAGGCCGCGCGCCGCTTCATCGCGGAGCGGGGCATCGGCGGCTTCACCCTGGTCGACGCGGCCCGCCTCGTCGGCGTCTCGCCGGCGGCGCTCTACCGCCACTTCCGCGGCCGCGAGGCGCTCCTGGAGGAGGTCGCCGAGCGCGGCTTCACCGAGCTGGCCGAGCGGCTCGCCCGCGCGCTGCGCGGCCCCGGCACGCCGCTCGAACGCTTCACCCGCATGGGCGAGGCCTACCTGACCTTCGCCGAGGAGGAGCCGGGCTACTATGCGGCGATCTTCGAGGCCCGGCCCGTCGGCCCGGACGGCTGCAAGCCGGTCCAGGCGGCGCGGGACCGGAACGCCTTCGAGCTCCTGGTCGAGGCCCTGCGGACGACCTTCCCGGACGGGTTCTCGGCCGGCGTCGATCCGCGCTTCGTCGCCCTCGAGGTCTGGGCGCTCTCCCACGGCATCGCGACCCTCGCCGCCGCCGGCCGGCTGCCGACCGGGCCGGGCCTGCCGAGCAAGTACGACCTCCTGCGCGCCGGCGTCGTCGCCATGGTGCACGGGGCGACGGCGCGGGCGGGGTAGGCGGCTCGGATCGCGGGGCATTTTCAGCCCATTCGGCGCTCATCCTGTCCTCCACCTCATCCTGAGGTGCGGGTGGGCGGAAACCAAACCTCCCACCACGCGCTGCCGGATCAAGCGGCCGCTCAATGCCCCGAGGCGAGCGCCGCCCCCGGCTTGTCGTGGGTCCCGAGCTTCTCGACCAGCGTCGCCGAGGCCGCGTTGAGGCCGACGATCTCTACCGGCACGTCGTGGTGGCGGAACTTCAGCACCACCCGGTCGAGGGCGTTGACGGCGGTGAGGTCCCAGAAATGGGCCTGCGTCAGGTCGATCGCGACGCGCCCCAGGTCGTCCTCGCGGAAGTCGAAGCCGGCGTGGAAGGCTTCTGCCGTGGCAAAGAAGATCTGGCCCGTCACCCGGTAGGTGCGGACGGCGCCCTCGCGCGACGAGGTGATGGCGAAGAACCGCGTGACCTTGTGGGCGAAGAACAGCCCGCTCAGCACCACGCCGAACAGCACGCCCTTGGCGAGGTCGTGGGTGGCGACCACCACCGCGACGGTCCCGAGCATGACGATGCTCGACGTGGTCGGATGGGTGAGGAGGGTCCGGATCGAGCGCCACTGGAAGGTGTTGATCGACACCATGATCATCACGGCGACGAGCGCCGCCATCGGGATCTGGGCCACGTAGGGGCCGAGCACCACGATCAGGAACAGCAGGAAGGCGCCGGCCCACAGGGTCGAGAGCCGGCCGCGGCCGCCCGACGAGACGTTGATCACCGACTGGCCGATCATCGCGCAGCCGGCCATGCCGCCGAACAGGCCGGCGGTGACGTTGGCGAGGCCCTGGCCGGCGCATTCGCGGTTCTTGTTCGAGGTCGTGTCGGTGCGCTCGTCGACGATCGCGGCGGTCATCAGGCTCTCGAGCAGGCCGACCATCGACAGCGTCAGCGCGTAGGGCAGGATGATCCGCAGGGTCTCGAGGGTGAGCGGCACCTGGGGCAGGGCGAAGCTCGGCAACTCGCTCGGCAGCGCGCCCATGTCGCCGACGGTGCGGATGCCGAGGCCGAGGCTCATCGACAGCGCGGTGAGGAGCACGATGGTGACGAGCGCCGAGGGTACGGCCTTGGTGAGGTAGGGCAGGCCGTAGATCAGCGCGAGGCCGGCGGCGGTCATCGCGTAGACGATCGGCCCGCGGCCGAGCAGCTCGGGCATCTGGGCCATGAAGATCAGGATGGCGAGCGCGTTGACGAAGCCGGTGACGACCGAGCGCGAGACGAAGCGCATCAGGTTGCCGAGCCGGAGCGCGCCCGCGGCGAGCTGGATCAGGCCGGTCAGGATCGTCGCGGCGAAGAGGTAGCCGAGGCCGTGGTCCTTCACCAGCGTCGTCATCACCAGCGCCATCGCGCCGGTGGCGGCCGAGATCATCGCCGGGCGCCCGCCCGCGATGGCGGTGACGACCGCGATGCAGAACGAGGCGTAGAGCCCGACCTTCGGGTCGACCCCGGCGATGATCGAGAAGGCGATCGCCTCGGGGATGAGGGCGAGCGCCACGACGGTGCCGGCCAGGATTTCGCGCGTGACGTCGGGCGCCCATTCGCGCCGGAGGCGGACGAGATTCATGGAGTGTGAGCTTTCGGGACGAGGCGCGACGAGGCGCGCGAGGACGACCCGCCGCGCAGGGCGGACGGGCACAGAGAACGGGCGTGGAGAGAGGACGCGGGAGAGCGGGGCGCTACGGCGGCGTGGGCCGCGAGACCAGTCTGGCTCGATCCTGCATCATGGGTTGTGCCCTAGCACGGAGTTTCGCTGCGCCGCAACCGGAGGGCGGGAATAAACTCACGGCCCGCGGACGAAGCAACCGGGGCGATGATGGCGCGGGCCTTCGCCTCTCCCCGCGGGCGGGGAGAGGGCCGTGTCGCCGTGCAGGGGACACGGCAAGCGCAGGCGAAGCCGAAGCGAGGGTGAGGGGGTCTCTCCGAATGAGGCTCTTCCGGAAACACCCCCTCACCCACGGCTACCGCCTCGCTGTGTTCCTTGAACAGGAACACAGCCCTCTCCCCGCCCGCGGGGAGAGGCGAAACCCGCGCCATCATGGAAAAGCCCGCCCCTCGGCGGAGGGACGGGCCTTGTCGTTTGCTGAGCGGGCCGGCCCTCAGGCCGGGATCAGCGGATCCCGCCGCGCGGCATTCTCCGGCGCCCCGTCCTTGGCCTTCTGCTTCGGCGGCGGCCCGAGGAAGGCCGGGACGATGAAGAAGGCGGCCACCAGGGTGAAGAACAGCGACAGGGCGAGGAGCTTGCCCATGCTGGCGGTGCCCGGGTGGCTCGACAGGACCAGCGAGCCGAAGGCGGTGCCGGTGGTGAGCGCCGAGAAGAAGATCGCCCGGGTCAGGCTCGAGGCCAGCATGTCGGCGACGCCGGCCCGCCAGGCGATCACGTAGTAGATGTGGAACGCCACGCCCACCGCCAGCATCAGCGGCAGCGCGATGATGTTGGCGAAGTTGAGCGGCATGCCGATCAGGTAGAGCGCCTCCAGCGTCCACAGGGTGGCGAGCACCAGCGGGCCGAGCGCCATGGCGACGTCCCAGGGGCGGCGCAGGGCCACCGACAGGATGATGAAGATCGAGAGCAGGGCCAGGAGGCCGGCCTCGACGAAGGCGCCGAGGATCGTGTGGCTCGACCGCGTGGTGGCGACCGGCGCGCCGGTCGCGTGCGGGGCCACGCTCAGGACCTCCTTGGAGAACTGGCGCAGGACCGCGTTGTCGTTCGAGTTGCCCTTCGGCTGCACCTCGATCCGGGCCTTGCCGTCGGCGGCGATCCAGTCGGAGCGGATCTGCGCCGGCAGGTTCTCGAGCGTGACCTTCTCGGGCGAGAGCAGGCCGCGCAGGCGGGTGAGCAGCGCCTTGAGGTTCGGCACCGTCGCGGCGGCGGCGGCCTCGCGCACCGACGGCTCGGCGCCGGCGAGCCGGTCGAGGGTGTCGGTGAAGCCCTGGATGGTGGCGAGCGGACCGGAGGCGGCGGCGCCCTGCGGGGCGCCTTGCGTGATGCCGCGCAAAGCCGCGACCGCGTTGCGGATCGCCGTCACCACCTCGCGGTCGTTGGGGGCCGGGGCGACCCGGGGCGGGTTCAGCACCGGACCCATCACCTGGGCGGCGTCCTCGATGGTCGCGAGCTTCTGGTCCTGGTCGGGCGGGACGAAGGTGTCGATGTCGATCACCCCGGAGACGCTCGGCAGCGCGGTGAGCCGCTTCACCATCGGGGCGATGGCGTCGCGGTTGGGCACGATCACGTCGATGGTGTTGGGGCTGGTCTTCGGGTCCTTGGTCAGGTCGAGATAGGTCGCGACCGATTCCACCTTGGCGCTGCGCAGGTGCATCGGGTTCGAGTCGAACGGCAGCCAGTAGAGCAGCGGCAGGCCCGCCACCGTGACGAGGCCGGTGAGCACCAGGACGAGCTTGCGGTTCGCGAGGATCCAGTGGTCGACCGAGGCCATGCCGGCGGTGCCGACCTCCTGCTTCTCGCCCGGCGGCCGCAGCACGGCGATCAGCGCCGGCAGCATGGTGAGGGAGAACAGGTAGGCGACGATCATGCCGGCGCCGGCGATCAGGCCGAGCTCGGACACGCCGCGGAAGTCGGTCGGGAGGAACGAGAAGAAGCCGGCGAGCAGCGACACCGCGGCGAGCGTCAGCGACCAGCCGACGCCGCGGGCGGCCGAGCGGATCGCCCGTTCGAGGTTCTCCTCGGTGAAGCGGTCGGCGCGGTAGCGCACCGCGAACTGGATGCCGAAATCGATGCCGAGGCCGACGAACAGGGCCGCGAAGGCGACCGAGATCGGGTTCAGCTCGCCGACCATCAGGAGGCCGAGCGCCGCCGTGACGATGAGCCCCGCGAAGGTGGTGATCAGCACCGCAACGACGAGGCTGCCGGAGCGCAGCGCCAGCCACAGGAACAGCACGATGGCGCCGCCGGTGACCGAGTAGTTCAGCGCCGCGTCGTCGGCGAGCGTCGCGAACTCGTCGTCCGCCACCGCGACCTGGCCGGTCAGGCGCACCCGCACGCCGTTGGCCTCTGTCAGGCCGAGGCTCCGGGCGGTCTCGCGGATCAGCTGGCTCGCCTTCTCGCCGGGCTGGAGGGCGTCGTAGTCGAGGACCGGCTGGGCGATGACGAAGCGGCGCAGGTCGCCGGGCTCCGCCTTGCCGCCCGACAGGAGCAGCTGCCACGACAGCTGAGCCCGCTCGCCCTTGAGGACGCGGTCGAAGACCTCCTTCATCTGGCCCATCGGGCCGACGAGGTCGTCGGGCTTGGCCTGGCCGGCCTTCACCCCCTGCGCCCCCATCACCATCGCCTGCATGATGCCGCGCAGGGACGGGTCGGCCGAGAGCGGCCCGAGCAGGCCCTGCTGCTGGATCAGCTTCTCGGTCGTCTGCTCCAGGTCCTTCTGGGGCATCAGCAGGAGGCCGTTCTTGTCGAAGAACGGGCCGCCGTCGGGCCGGTAGACGACCGGCAGCAGGTCCTTGTGGGTCGAGAGCGCCTTGGTCAGGCGGTTCGCCGCCTCCTCGGCCTGTTCCGGGGTCTGCCCGTCGACCACCGCCACGAGCAGGTTGCTGCGCTGCGGAAAGGTCTTCTCGAACTGGATCTCGTCCTGGCGCCAGGGCACGTCCGGCGTGATCAGGCGCTCGACGTCGGTGTTGATGCGGAAGAGGTGCGCCGCCGTGCCGGCGCTCGCGACGGTGAGCAGCAGCGCGGCCACGAGGACGAGCCAGCGCCGGTGTACGGAAAACGCCACGAGCCGTTCGATCACGATGCGAAGCCTGCCTCTAGCTCGCGGGCCGCGCGGCGGAATGCGGCGGCCCGGTGGAATCCCCTGGATCGGTCCGGCCCGTCGGCCGGTGCGGCGACGGTCCCCGCGGGCCCGCGCCGGCCGGGACCAGTATAGCGCGCAGGGCGGCGGCGCCCATGGTCACGGCCCACAACCCGCCTCGCTCCTGTACCGGAAGCGCGTCAGTGGGGCGCTAGGTAATGACCCGCAGGCCCGATTGCAACGCGTTGGGCGCAAACGCATCCCCGGCCCGGACGGCCGTCCGGGCGCGCCGCCGCGGCGCGCCCGCGGCTTTACCGGGCCGCCGGCCCCACCCTACACCTCGGCGGGACGGCCGGGTTCCGCCCGGCGGGACAGGTCCCGGAACGGAGGCGCGGAGGGCGAGTGGCGGGGACGCGGGAGAACGGGATCGACCTCGTGCTGGCCCAGCCCAGGGGCTTCTGCGCCGGCGTGGTGCGGGCCGTGGAGGTGGTCGAGCGGGCGCTCGCCCAGGACGACGGCCGCCCGGTCTACGTGCGCCACGCGATCGTCCATAACGGCCGGGTCGTCGCCGACCTCGAGGCCAGGGGCGCCCGCTTCGTCGAGAGCCTCGACGAGGTGCCCGACGGCGCCGTCACGATCTTCTCGGCCCACGGCGTCGCGCGGGCGGTGGAGGCGGAAGCCGCCCGCCGCGGGCTCCCGGTGATCGACGCCACCTGTCCGCTGGTCGCCAAGGTGCACAGGCAAGGGCAGCTCTACGCCGCGCAGGGCCGCACCGTGGTGCTGATCGGCCATGCCGGCCACGCCGAGGTCGAGGGCACGCTCGGGCGGATCGACGGCGCGGTCCGCCTCGTCGGCAGCGTGGCGCAGGCCGAAGCCCTCGACCTGCCGGCCGACACGAAGCTCGCCTACGTCACCCAGACGACGCTCAGCGTCGACGACACACGGGCGATCGTCGCGGTCCTGCACCGGCGCTTCCCCGACCTCGTCGGGCCGGAGACCCGGGACATCTGCTACGCGACCCAGAACCGCCAGGCCGCCGTGCGGGCCCTCGCGGCGGTGGCCGACCTGATCCTGGTGGTGGGGGCGAGGACCTCCTCGAACTGCAACCGCCTGCGCGAGGTCGCCGCCGAGGCCGGGCGGCCGAGCCGCCTCGTCGAGGGGGCCGAGGACCTGGCGGAGGTCGACCTCGACGGGATCCGCACGCTCGGGCTGACCGCCGGCGCCTCGACGCCCGAGGCCTCGATCGCCGAGGTGATTGCTGCGCTGCAGCGTCGCACCCCCCTGCGGATCTCCAGTCTGCCGGGCATCGTCGAGGGCGTGAGCTTCCCGCTTCCGTCGAGTTTGGGCCACAGTTAGGCGCTTTGGCACCCAGCCTGGACCCTTTCGAACCTAGCTTGCTGGAAATCCGCCACTTTTCGGGCTAATCAGCCCGCTTGGCACAGCACCCGACACGAACCACGACACAAGGAGCCTTGGTCTTGGGCATTCCTCTCCGGTACGTCGCGAAGATCGGCGGCTACATTCTCAAGCAGCACCTCACCGGCCGCAAGCGTTACCCGCTTGTCATGATGATGGAGCCGTTGTTCCGGTGCAATCTCGCCTGCGCAGGCTGCGGCAAGATCGACTATCCGGACGAGATCCTCAACAAGCGCCTGCCGGTCGACGAGGCGCTCGAGTCGGTCCGCGAGTGCGGCGCACCGGTGGTGGTCATCGCGGGCGGCGAGCCGCTCCTGCACAAGGACCTGCCGCAGATCGTTGAGGGCATCATCGCCCAGAAGAAGTTCGCGATCGTCTGCACCAACGCGCTCCTCCTCGAGAAGAAGATCGCGCAGTACAAGCCGAGCCCGTACTTCACCTGGTCGATCCATCTCGATGGCGACAAGGAGATGCACGACCAGTCGGTGTGCCAGCGCGGCGTCTACGACAAGGCGGTGGCGGCGATCCAGAAGGCCAAGGAGATGGGCTTCCGGGTCACGATCAACTGCACCTTCTTCAACAACTCCTCGGCCGACAAGATCGCGGACTTCTTCGACAGCGTGACCCGGATGGGCATCGACGGCATCACCGTCTCCCCCGGCTACGCCTACGAGCGCGCCCCCGACCAGCAGCACTTCCTCAACCGCCGGGCGACCAAGGACCTGTTCCGCGGCGTGTTCCGCCTCGGCAAGGAGAAGGGCCGCGAGAAGTGGACCTTCCAGCAGTCGGGCCTGTTCCTCGACTTCCTGGCCGGCAACCAGACCTACCACTGCACCCCGTGGGGCAACCCGACCCGGACGGTCTTCGGCTGGCAGAAGCCGTGCTACCTGCTCGGCGAAGGCTACGCCAAGACCTTCAAGGAGCTGATGGAGACCACGGACTGGGATTCCTACGGCACCGGCAACTACGAGAAGTGCGCCGACTGCATGGTGCATTCCGGCTACGAGGCCTCCTCGGTGGTCGACTCGGTGAAGAAGCCGTGGAAGCCGGTGATCTATGCGCTGCGCGGGATCAAGACCGAGGGCGAGATGGCTCCCGAGATCTCCCTCGAGAACCAGCGCCCGGCCGAGTTCGTGTTCTCACGCAACGTCGCGCAGAAGCTCTCCGAGATCCGGGACGCTAAGGCCGACGCCAAGAAGCGCGCGACAGCGGCCTAACGCGGCGAAGGCCGCCGACGAGTCGCGGGCGAGGCGCACCAGCCCGCCCACGCTCGCCCGGCGGCGCGCCAGCGCCGCCAGAACGGCGAGGATGTCGGGCTCGCCGTCCGGCTTGAGGGCCTTGGCGATCGCCGCCGGAAGGGCGCGGTCGGCCGGGTCGCACACCACCCGCACGGCGCAGAACGGCAGCCCGTGCGCCTCCGCGAAGGCGGCCGCGACGTGGGATTCCATGTCGACCGCCGCCGCCCCGGTCTCCGCCCGCAAGGCCGCCTTGGCGTGCGGCGACAGGATGGCCGCCTCCACCCCCGCGACATCGGCGAGCACCACCCGCACCGGCGCGTCCGCGAGCCGGCGGGCGAGGGCCGCGACGACCTGCGGGTGCGCCGGGTGCCGGACGCCGCCGGCGCTCACCCCCGTCGCCACCACGACGTCGCCCGGCACGAGATCGGGCGCGAGCCCGCCGGCGATGCCGATGCTCATCACCGCCCGGCAGCCCGGGGCCGCGCGCCCCTTGAGCATCTCCCGCAGCCGCTCCGGGTTGCCCCCGGCCCCCACCGTCGCCACGCCGGGCCCCGCGGCGAGCCGCGCCTCGCGGGCGAGGCCCGTGACGGCGAGCACGGGATGGGGCCCGCGCGGGCCGGTGGTGTCCTCGACGACGGTCATGCGGGGCTCGGGGAACGCTGTGGGGAGGAGGGGTCAAGCTCTCCCATACCAGAGCGGGCGAGGCGAGCATGTGGCGCCGGTGACACGGGGCGACGGCGGCGCCGTCGCACCCCGTTTCACGGAGCTATACTCCGGTTTCGCGCCCGTGCGGCGTCGCGAGCGGGGCGAGCCCTGCACGCGCAAGCGCCTTCCTGCAGGTGTCGGATGACCGCGACGAACGATGACGCCGACCGGGCACTCGCCGCGCATGTAAGCGGCGTCTTGCGGCACATCTGGGACCCGATCGGCATGGGAATGGAGGGGCCGCCGGACGAGTATGACCGGTACATCCCGGGCATCGTCGCCCTGTTGCACGGCAGAACGGCCCACGACACCGCGATCGCCGAGCACCTCATTCGCATTGAGACCTTGGAGATGCGGCTTTCCCCTCGGACACGGGTGAGGTCGACTTCGACCCGGGCGGCCCGTGCCTTGCTCGGCCTGCGTGATGCCTGCCTCGACGCGCCCCACCTGCTCGTCGCTCAGATCATCAGCTGGAACGGGCTGCACTGCATCTGGATTTTCCGGCGGTCCGACGGACTGCACAATTACCAGCACGCCGTGTTCCGGAGCGAGAACGACGAGAACGGCGAATACGGCTGGTGGGCCGATGCCGGGGAGGGGCGACCGGGCCTTTTCTCGACCGCGACCGCCGCAGAGGCCGAAGCACGTGCGACGATAGGCTGGCTGCGGACGTGCGACGGCTGAATGGCGCGCCCGTCTCCGGATCGGCGAGGCGGCCGCCGTGCTCCTACGCCTCCGGATCCGCCCGGTTCGAGAACCGGTCCCGCGCCGTGAAGCGGTCGGCGGGCAGGCCGGAGGGCAGGGTGCCGCGGTAGATCTCGCGCGACAGGAAGGTGCGCTCGATCTCGATCTGCTCCTCGTCGAGGTCGACGTACCAGCAGCGGCGCCGGGGCGACCAGCGGTAGTTGCGGTCCTTGAGCCGGTCCTTGAGGGCGATCGGGGCGTCGGAGGCCCAGAGCCGCACGGTGGGGCGGCGCGCCGCCTCGAGCAGCGCCGTGAAGGCGAGGCGGCCGGAGGTGCGCAGGGGCCGGGCCAGGATGGCGAGCAGGGCCTCGCAATCGTCGATCGCCCGGTGGCCGTTGTGGAACCGGCCGTGGTCGGCGAGCAGGTGGCCGAGCCGCATCCCCTCGTGGCCCTCCGCCCGCCAGGGGATCTGGTGGCAGGAGCAGGCCCAGTTGCGCGAGACGAAGACCGGCCAGCGGCGCTCGCACATCTGCCGGTCGAAGCGGGCGTTGTGGGCGATGACGACCCGGGCCTCGGCGGCAAGCGCCTCGACCGCCGCGTCGTCGATGCGCTGGCCGGCGACGTCGGCATCGGTGATGCCGGTGAGGCGCACCACCGCCTCGGGGATCGGGATGGACGGCTGGTGGAGCTGGTTGAACCGCTCGAGCACCCGGTAGATCCGCCCGCTGGCGCCGTACTCGAACTTGATGATGCCGAGCTCGATCACCTCGTCGGCGGTCACGTCGATGCCGGTGGTCTCGGTGTCGAGGATCAGGCCGACGAAGGTCGGCTCGTCGGGCTCCGCGGCCGGGGGCACGAAGGGGCCGAGGCGGCGCAGCACCCGGTAGTCGCCGGTGCGCTCCAGGATGGCGGCGATGTCGTCGAGCGCGTCGGTCAAGCGGCGGTCACCCCGAAGCCCAGCGGCCGCGCGGCGGCGGCGCATGTCGTTGCTTGGGGCAAGGCTTACCCCCGGGCCGGCCATCCGGCCAAGAGCCCGGCCGCCACGCTCCACCGCAATCGCCGCCCGACAAACAAGACCCCGCGACCCTGTGGGCCACGGGGCAAGTGGAGGAGATCCGAGGAGCAGAAGCCCCCCGCCGGCCGGGGAGGACGCGTGGCGGGCGGGGGCGCCGGGCCCGCTCGCGCGGCCCGACCCACCCCCAACCGGCCGCCGCTTCCCCGGTTTCGGGGGCGGCAGAGAAAGCTCCGCGGGAGTAAACCTCGATCAAGCCGAGCCGTGCGAGACGCCGGAATTCGGCAGCAAGCGCCGGGATGCGGCGTGACGGCGACGAGGCCAGGATGACGCCATCGCCCGGACAGGAAGGCACGAGGCTGATGCGCAACCCGGACCCTGCCGCCGCTCCCCCGCCCCTCGACGACGCCGCGCGCTTCGCCGCGGTGGCCCGGCGCGACCGGGCGGCGGACGGCCTGTTCGTCTACGCGGTGCGCACGACCGGGGTCTATTGCCGGCCAAGCTGCGCCGCCCGGCCGGCCCGGCCCGAGAACGTCAGCTTCCACCCGACCTGCGCGGCGGCGGAGGCCGCGGGCTTCCGGCCCTGCCGGCGCTGCCGCCCGAACGAGGCGAGCCTGGCCGAGCGCCAGGCCGAGGCGGTGGCCCGGGCCTGCCGGCGGATCGAGGCGGCGGAGACACCGCCGGCGCTCGCCGACCTCGCGGCGGCGGCGGGCTTGAGCCCCTACCATTTCCATCGGGTGTTCAAGCAGGTCACCGGGGTGACGCCGCGGGCCTACGGCGCGGCCCGGCGGGCGGCGCGGGCGGCGGACGGGTTGCGGCAGGAGGACAAGACCGTGACGGATGCGATCTACGAGGCCGGCTACGGCGCGGCGAGCCGGTTCTACGACGCGGCGCCGGAGCGCCTCGGCATGACGCCGACCGCCTATCGCAGGGGCGGGGAGGGCGCGGCGATCCGCTTCGCGGTCGGCGCCTGCTCGCTCGGCCACGTCCTGGTGGCGGCGACCGAGCGCGGCGTCTGCGCGATCCTGCTCGGCGACGAGCCCGACGCGCTGCTGCGCGACCTCCAGGACCGCTTCCCGAAGGCGGCGCTGACGGGAGGCGACGCGGAGTTCGAGGCGACGGTGGCGCTGGCGATCGGCCTCGTCGAGGCCCCGGGCGCCGCCCCGGCCCTGCCGCTCGACATCGGCGGCACCGCCTTCCAGCAGCGGGTCTGGCAGGCCCTGCGGGCGATCCCGCCCGGGCGCACTGCGACCTACGCGGAGATCGCCCAGGCGATCGGCATGCCCAAAGCCGCCCGGGCGGTGGCGCTCGCGTGCGGCGCCAACCCGATCGCGGTCGCGGTGCCCTGCCACCGGGTGGTGCGCCAGGACGGCGGCCTGTCGGGCTATCGCTGGGGCGTCGCGCGCAAGCGGGCCCTGCTTGACCGGGAGCGCGACGCCGGGGACGGGCCGCGGGACAGGACCTAACGGCGCTTCACTCCCGCTGCGGAACTTTCCCGCAGGAGACAGGTTGTGGCGGCGAAGGGGCGTCAGGCTTTCGCAGTGCGGTCGTCCGTACGGCAAAGCTATACACGAATGGACTCTATTCAATGTCTCGCACTGCACTTCTGGCCGCGCTCACCGTGACGGTCGCCGGCAGCCTGCCGGCCGCGGCCCAGAACCTCGTGATCTTCCCGAACGACCGTCCGGCGGCCGAATCCACCGAGGCGTTCCGGGCCGAGGCCCTGCGCAGCGACGCCTACAACATCGAGGCGAGCCGCCTCGCGCTGCAGAAGTCGGGCAACCGCGCCGTGCGCGGCTACGCCGAGCAGACGATCGTCAACCGCCAGGCCACCACCGACGCGCTCCTGCCCCGCGGCACCTCGTTGAGCTCCTCCGGCACCGTGGTGGGCGATGCCGGCAACGGCGGCCTCCTCGGCTCGGGCGGCCTCCTGACGGCCCCGCTCGCCATCGCCACCGCGCCGATCGCGGTGGTCGGCAACGTGCTCCAGGGCCAGCCGGCCTTCGGCCGCTCGCTCGTCGACACCAACCCGGGCACCCCGGGCCGCCGCGTCGCCCTCGACCCGGCCCGCGAGCAGCGCCTGGCGCGCCTGCAGGCCGCTCCGAGCGGCAAGCGCTTCGACGCGCTCTACACCGCCGACCAGGCCCGGGCCCAGGGCGACAGCGTGCAGCTCTACGAGACCTACTCGCGCTTCGGCGACAGCCAGGTCGGCCGCACCTTCGCCAACGAGGCCAAGCCGATGCTGCGCGAGGATGCCGGCGAGGCCGACCGCCTGGCCGACCGCTACTCGAACGCCGACTCGCTGTTCTGATCGCACCGGGTCGACGGGACCGGCCGGGCGGAGGTTTTCGCCCGGCCCGGCCCGGGCCGCGCCCGGCCCTCCGGCGCCGCCCGTCCCCGGGGAGCATCACGGGAAAGATCCTGTCTCCGGGCGGGCCTCCGGGACCGAATTTACGCAGGGGACGGATCGTTGCGCGGAGATCGGCGTTCTCTCCCCGACCCCCTGCCGTCATCCTTCGGCGCCAGGCCCGATACCACTCCGTCGCGCGAGCTTCCCCGTGGAGCGCCAACCCATGTCGTGCCGCCACAACGCCGTCGCTCCCCAGCCGCACCTGATCGCGACCGCGCCGTCGCACCTGCGCAAGTGGCGCCGCTTTCCGAGCGCGCTGCCGCAACCGGCGAACGACAACGGCCGCGCCGGCTACAGTGCCGAGGCCGGCCTGTGGGCCGCGGCGCTCGGCGCCACCGCCACCATGGTGGCGGTGCTGATGGTCGGGATGATGCTGTAGGCCGGATCCCGGCTCAGCGCCCCGTCTTCTGCCGCCAGGCCGCGAAGTCGGCCTTCGCCCGCTCGTCGATCAGCGGGTAGAGGCCGATCACGCCGCGGCCGTTCTGCACCTCCTCCAGCACGAAATCCTCGAACACCGTCATCTCGGCGGCCTCCGCGGCGATCTCGTCGGCGATCTCCGCCGGGATCACGATCACCCCCTCGGCGTCGCCCACCACCACGTCGCCGGGAAACACCGCGACGTCGCCGCAGCCGATCGGCACGTTGATGTCGAGCGCCTGGTGCAGGGTCAGGTTGGTCGGGGCGGACGGGCGGTTGTGGTAGGCCGGGAAGGGCAGGGCGCCGATCTCGGGCGAGTCGCGAAAGCCCCCGTCGGTGACGACGCCGGCCGCGCCCCGCTTCATCAGCCGCGTCACCAGGATCGCCCCGGCGGAGGCCGCCCGCGGGTTCTTTCGGCTGTCCATCACCAGCACCGCGCCCTCCGGGCATCGGTCGACCGCGACGCGCTGCGGATGACCGGGATCGCGAAAGACCGCGAGCGTGTTCAGGTCCTCCCGGGCCGGGATGTAGCGCAGGGTGTAGGCTTCGCCGACCATCGCCCCGGCCTGCGGGTTGAGGGGGCGCACGTCCTGGATGAACTGGTTGCGCAGGCCGCGCTTGAACAGGGCGGTGGCCAGGGTCGCGGTGCTGACGGTCTTCAGCGTCGCGCGGGTCTCGGGGCTCAGGGGCATCGGGGCTCTCCGGTCGGGCGCCGAGGCAGCGGGCGGGGGAAAGCCCGTGGGACGCCGTGCCGCCACCGATCCTCCCCGCCACCCGGACGACTTCGCCGCTCCGCGGCCGCCGGTCCGGCAGCCTGTGAAGCGCCATTGAAGCACTAATGTTTTAGTACATCAACCGGTTTGCCAGAGCATTGTCGCAGCCGAAGTCCTCCCCCGCTGGGGGGAGGATCCGGGCAGGGGTACGTCTTACTTCTTGCGCGGCGCCGGGGGCGGGGGCGCCGGGGGCTCGTCGCCCCCTTCGTCGGCCTCGCCGCCGCCGATGGTGGTCTTGAGCGCGAAGGCGACCAGCGGGCTCGCGACGTCGACCACCTCGGCCTTGGTCAGGCCGTCCTTCGGGTCGTAGCTGCCGACCAGCATGACGGTGCGGTTCTCACTCTTGGCGAGGTCGAGACCGTCGCCGGAGACGGCCACCGGCTTGCCGGCGATCTCGTCGGCCTTGCGGTCGTTGGTGAACAGAACCGTGACCTTGCCGTCCTTGACCACGCCGACGTAGCAGATCTCCTCCGGCGTCCGGCACGGGAACAGCATCGCGGCGACGGGATCGGGCTGGGGTGCCTCCTTGGGCGGCGGGGGCTTGGGCGGGCCCTTCGGGGCAGGCTGGGCGGCGGCCGGGACGGCGGTGAGCGCGAGCAGCGTGAAGGCGAGCGCGGAGCGCATCAATCTCGTTCTCCAGGTGTTGCCCTATCGGAAGGCGCGAAGTGGCGCGCGGCCCCCGGCGGTTCAAGGGCGGGGCGGTCCGGGGCGCCTCACGCCTGCGCGAGGCCGCCGTCGAGGTCGGCGGCCGCCACGAGGTCCCGCGTATAGGCCTCGCGCGGGCGGGCCAGCACCGCGTCGGTCGGGCCGCGCTCGACCTCGCGGCCGGCGCGCAGGACCAGCACGGTATCGGCGAGCGCGCGCACCACCGCGAGGTCGTGGGAGATGAACAGGTAGGCGAGGCCGTGCGCCGCCTGGAGGTCGCGCAGCAGGGCGACGATGTCGCGCTGCACCGTGCGGTCGAGGGCCGAGGTCGGCTCGTCGAGGACGACGAGGCGGGGCCGCAGGATCATCGCCCGAGCGATGGCGATGCGCTGGCGCTGCCCGCCCGAGAAGGCATGCGGGAAGCGGTGGCGCCAGGAGGGATCGAGGCGGACCTCCGCGAAGGCCTCCGCCGCCCGGGCGTCGCGCTCGGCGGCGGCGAGGTGGGGGGCGTGGACCCGCAGGCCCTCCGCCACGATCTCGCCGGCGGTGAGGCGCGGCGAGAGCGAGCCCATCGGGTCCTGGAACACCGGCTGGAAGCCGCGGCGCAGGGGGCGGAGCGCCGCCCGGTCGAGGGCCGTCAGGTCGCGGTCCTCGAACCGCACCAGGCCGTGGGCGGCGGGTTCGAGGCGGATGAGCGCCCGGCCGAGGCTCGACTTGCCGGAGCCCGATTCGCCGACGACCCCGATCGTCTGGCCGGCCCGCAGGGTGAGATCGATGCCGCAGACCGCGAGCCGCGGCGGCTCTGCCCGGAGCAGGCGCCGCCGGCCGGGATAGCCGACCGACACGCCGCGCGCCTCCAGCACCACGGGGGCCTCCGCGGCCACCGGCGCCTTGCGGCCCGCCGGCTCGGCAGCCAGCAGATCGCGGGTCTCGGGCGCCCGCGGGTTCCGGAACAGCGCCCCGGTCGGCCCGGTCTCGACGAGGCGCCCGGCGCGCAGGACCGCGGTACGGTCGGCGATGCGCCGCACCAGCCGCAGGTCGTGGGTGATGAACAGGAGGGCGAGCCCGAGGCGCCGCTTGAGGTCGGCGAGCAGCGCCAGGATCTGGGCCTGGACGGTGACGTCGAGCGCCGTCGTCGGCTCGTCGGCGATGAGGAGATCGGGCTCGCCGGCGAGCGCCATGGCGATCATCACCCGCTGGCGCTCGCCGCCGGAGAGCTCGTGCGGATAGGCCGAGAGGCGCGCCGCTGCATCGCGGATGCCGACGAGGTCCAGGAGCTCGCGCGCCCGCGCCGCCGCCTGGCGCCGGCCCATGCCCTGATGGGCGCGCAACGGCAGGGCGATCTGGTGGCCGATGGTGAAGAGCGGGTCCAAAGCCGTCATCGGCTCCTGGAACACCAGGCCGATGCGGGCGCCGCGGATCCGGTCGAGGGCGGGGCGGTCCAGCGCCGTCAGCTCGGTCCCGTCGAAGCGCACGCTTCCCGAGACCCGCGCCGGGGACGGCAGCAGGCCGAGGATCGCGAGCGCGACCTGACTCTTGCCCGAACCGGATTCGCCGACGAGGGCCAGGGTCTCGCCGCGTGCGAGGTCGAGGTCGAGACCGTCGAGCGCCGTCACGCCGGCCTCGGGGTAGCGCACGGTCAGGCCGCGCAACTGCAGCAGGGTCATGTGCTCACCCCCGCACGTCGAGGGCGTCGCGCAGGCGCTCGCCGAGCAGCGTCAGGGCGAGCAGGCTGGCGACGAGGAACGAGGCCGGCACGATCAGCATCCACGGCGCGGTCTCGAGGGAGCGGGCGCCGTCGGCGATCAGGACGCCCCAGCTCGTCGCCGGCTCCTGCACGCCGAGGCCGAGGAACGACAGGAAGCTCTCGAGCAGGATCACCCGGGGCACCATCAGGGCCGCGAAGGCGACGACGGGGCCGAGCAGGTTGGGCACGACGTGCCGGCGCAGGATCGCGCCCGTCGAGAGGCCGAGCGCCTCGGCCGCCCGCACGTAGTCGCGCCGGCGGATGGCCTGCGCCTCCGCCCGGACGATGCGGGCCATGTCGAGCCACTCGACGGCGCCGACCGCGACGAAGATCAGCGCCACCGAGCGGCCGAAGAACACCACCAGCATGATGACGAAGAACACGAAGGGCAGGGAGTACAGGATGTCGACGAGGCGCATCATCGCCGCGTCGACCCGCCCGCCGAGCGTGCCGGCGAGCGCCCCGTAGACCACCCCGATGCCGAGCGCCACCGCGGTCGCCATCAGGCCGAGCGCCAGGGACAGGCGGCCCGCCGTGAGCGTGCGGGTGAGGAGGTCGCGCCCGAGCGCGTCGGTGCCGGCGAGGAACCGGAGCGCGCGCAACGGCGCCTCGACGGTGAGCCGCCGCCCGTCCTCGGAGCGCCCGAGGAGGCGGGCCTCGCCGAAGGTGTCGGAGCGGGAGAAGAAGGTGAGCACCCGGTCGTCGATCGGCCGGTCGGAGGCGAGCGTCAGGCGCACCGCCTCCCCGGTGACCGCGACGTCCTCGGCCCGCACCCGCATGCGGAGGGCGAGCCGGTCGAGGGCCGGGCCCACGGCCTCGGGCTTGGGGTAGAGCGCGAGCGAGGGCGGGACGCCCGGATAATCGTAGTAGAGCCGGTCGTAGGGGTGGCCGGTGACGAAGGGCCCCAGCAGGCAGGCGAGCGCGACCACGGCGAGGAGCGCCGCGCAGGCCCGCGCGAGCCCATCGCCGAGGAGGCGGCGCCGGGCGCGGGCGAGGAGCGAGGCCTCGGCGAAGGCGAGGCCGGACGGGGACGGGCTCACCCGAAATCCCTCAGGCGGGGATCGATGAGCGCGCAGGCGAGGTCGGACAGGAGGTTGAGCACGAGGACGAAGACCGCGATCAGCACCACCGTGCCGAGCACCAGCGTGTAGTCCCGGTTGATCGCCCCGTCGACGAAGTAGCGCCCGACCCCGGGCAGGCCGAACACCGTCTCGACCACCACCGAGCCGGTGAGGAGCCCGGCCGCCGCCGGCCCGAGATAGGACACGACGGGGAGCGCCGCGCCGCGCAGGCCGTGGAGCGCCAGGGTGCGGGGCGGCAGCCCCAGCGCCCGCAGGGTGCGCCAATGCGGCCGGTCGAACACCTCGACGAGACCGGCCCGGAAGAGCCGCGCCACCACGGCGACCTGCGGCAGCGCCAGGGTGACGACCGGCAGGACGAGGTTCTTCGGGCTGCCGTCGTCCCAGCCGCCGACGGGGAGCCAGTGCAGGGTCAGCCCGAAGGCGATCTGAAGGAGCGGCGCGACCACGAAGCCCGGCACGGTGAGCGCGAAGGTGCCGAGCGTCGTCACCGCGTGGTCGAGGGCCGAGCCCCGCCGCAGGGCCGACAGCCCCCCGAGCAGCGTGCCGAGGACGAGCGAGACGAGGAGGGCGAGCCCACCCAGCGTCATCGAGACCGGCAGGCCGCGGGCGAACAATTCGGCCACCGAGAGGTCGCGCACCGAGAAGGACGGCCCGAGATCGCCGCGCGCCAACGCCGCGAGGTAGCGGCCGTACTGGACGAGCAGCGGCTGGTCGAGGCCGTAGACCCGGCGCAAATTCTCCATCGCGGCGGCCGGCAGCGGCCGCTCCAAGTCGAACGGGCCGCCCGGCGCCAGCCGCACCAGGAAGAACGACAGGGTGACGACGATGAACAGCGTCGGGACGGCCTGGGCGAGGCGGCGCAGCACGTAAGGAATCATGCGCGGGGCATCACGCGAGCGACAGCCAGCGCGTCGGCGAGACGCCGCGCAGGTTTGGCCGGAAGCCGCGCAGGCGCGGGCCGATCAGGTGCTTGTGCCGGTAATGCAGCAGCGGGATCCAGGGCAGGTCGGCGAGGAAGAGTTCTTCCGCACGGTAGAGGATCCGGGCGCGCGCCGCGAGGTCGGTCTCGCGGGCGGCCTCGCGCATCAGGGCGTCGTAGGCCGGGTTGGCGTAGCGCCCGGAATTGAAGCCGTCGTTGCCGCTCTCGACCAGGAACAGGAAGTTCTGCGGGTCGGCGTAATCGGCGAGCCAGCTCATCCGGGCGATGTCGAACGGGCCGCCGTCGCGCAGGTAGGCGAAATGGGTCTTGGCGTCGGTGGCGGCGAAGGCCGTCGCGACGTTGAGCGGGCGCCACATGTCGGCGATCGCCACCATGGTGTTCCGGTTGTTGTCGGTGATGTTGTAGCGCAGCTCGACCGCGAGCGGCGTGCCGCCCGGGCCGTAGCCGGCCTCGCGCAGGAGCGCGACCGCCGCATCCTCGCGCTCGAGCGGCGAGAGGTCCCGGCCCGCCATCGTCGGCGGCGGGAGCGCGTTGTCGAGGCCGGCCGGCGTCAGCGAATAGGCCGGCAGCATCGTCTCGCCCCACACGGCGTCCGCCAGGAACTCGCGGTCGAGGGCGAGCGACAGGGCCCGGCGCACCCGGGCGTCGCCGAGGGGGCGCTTTCGCACGTTGACCATCAGCGCCAGCACGCCGAGGGCCGGATTGAGCACCACGCCCGCGCCGAAGCGGGCCTTGAGCGCCTTCACCTGATCGGCCGGCAGGTCCTCGAGGGAATCGATCTCGCCGGCGGCGAAGCGGCGCACCGCGGCGGCGAGGTCGGGGGTCGGGATGTACTCGACCCGGGGGATCGCGATGCCAGCGGCATCGCGGTGATGCGGGTTGCGGACCGCCGTGATCCGGTCGTTGGGCGAGAAATCCTTCAGCACGTAGGCGCCGTTCGACACGAGGTGGCCGGGCCGGGTGAAGGCGTCGCCGAAGCGGGCGAGCGACGGCCGGTGGAGCGGCGTGCTCGCCTGGTGCGCCATCAGCTCGACGAAGTAGGGGGTCGGCTGGGCGAGCCGGATCACCACCGTGAGCGGATCGGGCGCCGCGACCCCGACGGCGTCCACCGGCATCGCCCCGCGGTTGACCGCCTCGGCGTTCAGGATCGGCGCGAGCACGCTGGCGTACTTCGCCCCCGTCGCCGGGTCGAGCATGCGCCGGAAGCCGTGCACGACGTCGTCGGCGACGACCGGGTCGCCGTTCGACCAGCGCCCGTCGGGGCGCATCGCGAAGGTCCAGGTGAGGCCGTCGGCGGAGGTGGTCCAGCCCGCGGCCGCCCCCGGGACCAGGTCGCCGTCGGCGCCGTAGGTGCTCAGGCCCTCGTAGAGGTCGAGGAGGATCGTCGCCTCGGCCACGGTCGAGGTCTTGTGCGGGTCGAGGGTCTCGGGATCGGCGCCGTTGCCGCGCCGGTAGGCGGCGGGGCCGGCCGCGCGGGCGGGGGCCGCCGCGCCGAAGGGCACGGCGCCGAAGGATGCGGCGCCGAACCCCGCGAGGATGTCCCGGCGCCGCACGGCGCGGCTCAGGCGCCGGCCTGGGCCTGGAGGCCGGCGGCCTCGATGCCGGCGAGCGCCGCCTTCTCGTCGTTGTCCGAGGTGTCGCCCGAGATGCCGACCGCGCCAAGGAGCACGCCGTCGCGCTTGATCAGCACGCCGCCCGGGACCGGGATCAGGCCGGCGGGGCCCGCCACATGGGTCACGGCGGCGATGAAGTAGGCCTGCTCCTCAGCCCGCTTGGCGATGGCGCGCGAGCCGAGGCCGAGCGCCAGGGCGCCGTTGGCCTTGCCGAGGGCGATCTCGGCCCGCTTGAGGCTGGTGCCGTCCTCGACGGAAGCCGCCTTGAGGGCGCCGCGGGCGTCGAGCACCACCACCGCCAGGGGCTTGAGCCCGAGGTCGCGGCCGGCCTTCAGGGCGGCGGTCACGAGGGTCGAGGCGGCGTCGAGGGTGAGGTCGGACATGGTGTCGGGAACTCCGGGTCGTCGGGTCGGCGGACCGCGCGGGCGGGCCGCCATCCTCGGGTCCCCGGGGCTTAACCTGCCGGGCCCGGGGATGCCAGGGCTAGGGGATGCCAGGGCCGGGGTGCCGGCCGCCGGGGCCCCGCGTTGCCGCAGCGGGACCGCCGTGATACCCGCCCCGCGCACCATCGGCGCCTTGAGGGACATGTCGGACCGCGACCCCGCTGCCGCGGGCCTCTCCGAGGGCCTGCACCTCACGCACACGATCGACCTGCCCGGCCACGGGACGCTCGCGGGCGAGATCGACCTGCGCGAGAATTTCTCGGCCTGCCTCGGCGACGTGCCGCTGCGCGGCCGGCGGGTGCTCGACGCCTGCGCGCTCAGCGGCTTCACCAGCTTCGCCATGGAGGCCCTGGGCGCCGAGGTGGTGTCCTACGACCGGGCCGGGGGCCGGCACTGGGACCTGGTGCCGTTCTGCGACGGCGCTCCGGCCTCCCACCTCGTGCCGCTCCTCGACGAACACCAGGCCCGGATCGCCCGCGCCTACCGCCACTGCCACGCCGCCCTGGGCTCGCGGGCCGAGCGGATCGAGGGCGACCTCTGCGCCGTGCCCGAGGCGATCGGCCCCGTCGACCTCGCGGTTCTGGGGGCGCTGGCGCATGTCCGCGACCCGTTCCGGGCGCTGCACAGCGCGCTGCGCCTCGTCCAGGAGACCGCCGTGGTCACCGGCATGCTGCCGCGCCGGCCGTGGTACGACCCGGGCCGGCTCGTCGACGACGGCTGGCTCGGCGACGCCCGGCACGGGACGTTCGCGCGCGAGCGGCTGGCGGACCGGCGCGCCGACGCCCCCCTGGCCTTCCTGCCCCGCAGCGGCCAGGGCAACCCGTTCGCGGCCTGGTGGCAGATCCCGCCGCGGACGGTCGTGCGCTGGCTTGAGGTCATCGGCTTCGGCGAGACGCGGATCGCCTATCACCGCCGCCCGCTCGCCGGCCGGATGCGCACGCTCTACGCGGTGGTCGGCCGCCGGACGCAGGCGAACCACGCGGCGATCTGAGAAGGACGGCGATGTTCCATATCGGGCAGGACGGCTGGCTGTTTCTGACCGTCGGCACCAACCGGGCGGCGGACCTCTACGCCGACACCCCGGAGGTCTGGCGCATGCTGCGGGGCTGGCGCCGGCTGCTGCTCGCCCGCGCCGACAAGGCCGCGCGGCTCGACGCCTGCTACCTGCACCTGTCCTCGCCCGAGAAGCTGAGCGTATACGACCACAAGTTCTTCGGTCCGGGCCCGGTCCGGGCCTCGCGCTCGCCGACGCGCCGGCTGGGGCAGTTGCTACGTCTCACGCCCAGGGGGCGCCGGCTGTGGGTCGACGCGCTGACGCCGCTCCGGGCCGGGCGCGACGCGGCCGAGCTGTACTACCGGACCGACACGCACTGGACCTCGCAGGGCACCTTCGTCGCCTACCGGGCGATCTGCGTGGCCTGCGGCGCGACACCGATCGCCGACCTCCTGGAGACGCGGCCGGCCCATGCCGCGACCCGCCGCATGGATCTCGGCGAGAAGCTGCAGTTTCCGGTGACCGAGACCTCGACCTACCGGGCGATCCGCCGCACCGCCTGGGTCGCGGAAGCAGGCCGCCTCTACGGGCTGGCGGAAGCCCACCCGGAGCTCGCGCTCCATACCGGCGTGCGGGTCGGATTCCGCAACGGTGACCCGGCGGCGGATCCGCGCTCGCTGCTCGTGTTCGGCTCGTCCTATTCGGGCTACGGGGGCCTGGGGCTCACCAGCATGCTCGCCGAGACGTTCCGGCGCGTCGACTTCGTCTGGTCGGCGGAGGTCGACTGGGGCCTCGTCGCAAGGCTGCGCCCGGCGATCCTGCTCACGGAATCGGCCGAGCGCTACATGGCCCGGCTGCCCGACGACGATCGCTTCGACGTCGGGCGCTACGAGGACGAGAAGCTCGCCCGGCTCGCCGCCGAGCATCCGGGGCTCGACATCCTCCCGCGCGTGCGCTCGCGGTAGGCGTCCCGCAGCGGCCCCAGGACACGGCGCAGGTCGCGGGAGCCGAGGTCGTAGCGATGCGCCCCGATGCGCGCCACCGGGACGACCTCGTAGGCCGTGCCCGTTGCGAACGCGCCGTCGAACGCGGCGACCCCGGCGAGCGGCACCTTCGCGATCTCGACCCGGATCGACAGGGCCGAGGCCAGGGCGACGATCTCCTGCCGGGTCAGGCCGTCGAGGGCGGAATCCGCAGGCGGCGTCACGAGGCCGCCATCCCGCACGAAGAAGATGTTGGCGCCGGTCAGCTCGGCCACGTGCTCGCCGTCGGGCGCGCAGACGAGGGCGTCGTCGAAGCCCTCCGCCCGGGCCGCGGCGGCGTTCATCGACCCGATCGCGTAGAGCCCCGACAGCTTGGCCTGGAGCGGCCACATGGTCGGTGCCGGGCGCCGCCAGGGACCGAGGCCGAGCGACAACCCGGCCTCGGCGGCATCGGGATGAGGGCCAGACCACTCCCAGCCCGCCACGGCGAGGTGGCAATCGCCGGAGCGGCCGACGATTCCGAGCGCGTCGGCGCCCCGCCACGCGATGGGCCGGATGTAGGCGTCGCCGAACCGGCACGCTTCGGCATAGGCCTCGATCTCGGCGACGAGCTGATCCACGCCGTAGGGAAGCGCGATACCGACCGTCCGGCACGAATAGGCCAGCCGCTCGCAATGCTCGCGCAGCTTGAACGGCCGCCCGTCATAGACCCGCACCCCCTCGAAGGCGGCAGTCCCGTAATGCAGCCCGTGGCTGAGGACGTGCAGCCTCGCCTCGGGCCAGGCGACGTGGCGCCCATCGAGCCAGATCGCGCCGTCGCGCAGGTGGAGGGGGATCATCGCGAGGCCTGCCGTGAGAGGAGGGAGCGGTCGAACGTCGACATGGCGACGCCGCCGAGCGCCAGGCATCCACCCAGGATCTGCTGCGCCGTGGGCGCGTGGCCGAGGACGAGGGCCGCCAGGGCGACCGCGAAGGGCGGCATCAGGAAGGTGAAGATCCCCGTCCGCGACGCGCCGAGCGCCTTCACGGCCTGATTCCACCACAGATAGGCCAGCAGCGTCGCGAAGATCGCCAGGTAGGCGATCGACAGCCAGAAGGTCGTCGAGGCGTTCGCAAGGTCGACAGGCTCGCCGAGCAGGAACGGCATCGGGAGCAGAAAGACCATCCCGAACCCGAACGACAAGGTGGTCGTCTCGAGCGAGTCCAGCCGGTCCGGGGAGAACTTGGCGGAGACGGCGTAGCAGGAGAACGCGAAGGCGGACAGGACGATCAGGACGTTGGACGACAGGGCGACGGAACCGCCCGCATCGTGCGAGATGACGAGGATCGCCCCCACGAGGCCGAGGCCGAGGCCGAGCCACAGCTTCGCCGGCGGCCGCTCCCCGAGCACGGCTGCGCCCAGGAGGGCGGTGAAGACCGGCTGCGTCGTCGGGATCAGGAGCGCGGCGTTCGCCGCCGTGGAGTGGCGCAGTCCGAGATGCAGCAGGATCGTGTAGGCCGCCACGCCGAAGAACCCCATGGCGGCCAGCACGGCCCAGTCCCGCACCGGAAGATCCCGCAGGCGCGGCCACAGCGGCTCCCGCTGCCTTGCGGAGACCAGGCACAGCGCGACGTAGCACGCCGTCGTGACGACGAACCGCACGGCCGCCGTCGTCGCGGCGGGCTGCTCGTGAAGCGCGATCTCGCTCGCCACGAAGGTTCCCGCCCAGAAGATCTGCACCAGTACCAGCTTGAGAACAATGCTCGTTTTTTTGCCGAGATCCACCATCTTATCGATCCTATGGCAATAACAACGCAATATTACCTAGGGTAATATAAAATTGCCAGGGGATTTTCACAAATCATGTTCATGCCAGCAGGCCGCCATCGACGGATAGGCAGGCGCCGGTGGTGAAGGAGGCTCGCGCCGAGGCGAGGAAGTACACCGCCTCCGCAACCTCTCCGGCCTGCGCCAGGCGGCCGAGGGGATGAAGCCGCTCTCGCCGTCGCCGCCCCTCGACCGCGTCGGGCTCCACGGCCAGCGCGCGGTCGGTCATGGGCGTGTCGACGATGGCCGGCGCGACGGCATTCACGCGGATGCCGGAGGCCGCGAGTTCCGAGGCGAATGCCCTGGTCAGCGACAGCACGGCGGCCTTGGTCGCGCTGTAGACCCCGTCTCCGGGCCAGGTCCGGAACGACGCCACGGAGGCCAGGTTGACGATGCTGCCGCCGCCCGCCCGGACCAGATCCGGCACCGCAGCGCGCGAGCACAGGAACACCGACCGGACGTTCACCGCGAACAGTCTCTCGTAATCCGCGAGGCTGAAGCCGGTCAGCGGGCCGGTGATCTCGATGCCGACATTGTTGACGAGCGTATCGACGGGGCCGCAGGCCGACGCGATGCAGCCGAAGGCGCGTTGCACGCCGGCCTCGTCGGACACGTCGGCCGCGAATGCATCGGCGCGCCCGCCGTGGGCTTCGATCTCCGCGACGACCGCGGCGGCCGCGCCCTCGTCGATGTCGATGGCGGCGACCCTGGCGCCGCGTCCGGCGAAGCAGAGCGCAGTCGCGCGCCCGATACCGGATCCGGCACCCGTGACGATGACGGTCCGGGCGGGTCATGCGCGCTCCCGCTTCGGGCGGAGGTTCCACCGGGGCGGGATGAAGACGTTCAGCGAGGTGGCGTCCCGGCTCTCGTCGTTCCAGCCCGAATGCGGCACGTATTCCGGCGCATGGTAGACCACCTCCGGCCCGAATGGCCGGATCTCCTCGCCAACCTGCATCGTGTAGGTGCCGCTCACGCCGATTCCGATCTGTATGCCGCGATGGGAGTGGAGCGGCATCCTGGCGCCGGGCTGCAGGCTGGAGAGCATGATCTCGAACCACGGGCCGACGAAGAAGCTGACCCCCAGGCCGCCCTTGACCGCGCGCATCTCGGTGAGCGACAGGGCGACGGCGCCCGGCGAGCTGCGGGTCAGCTGCCCCTCCTCGCCCGGGACCGGCTTGCGCCTGATGTCTACCGTCACGGCCGTCGCTCCGCTCTCGTTGCGCGCTGCATGCGGCGTGCCACCTGGCGCGAAGTAGGCCGTCTCGAGCGCGGGGATGGGATAGTCGCGCCCGTCGACCTCCATGATGAAGCCGCCGCGGAGACACAGGCCGATCTGGTGCTCGTCGTGGACGTGCTGAGGCACGACGGCGCCCGGAGCGACCTCGTTGATCATGACGACGGTCCCGGCCGGATCGTCGAGCGCGTACAGAGACGTGCCCACTCCTGGAAAGGGCTGGATGTTTCGCCCCTCGGGAAAGTAGACGCTCATGCCTTCCGCCCCCTCTGCGCGAAGACATTCCAAGTCATCTGAATGACGATGCCGGTCGTCGAGTGTTCGAGCCCGAGTTCCTCGATGGTCGCGAGGTTGCACAACGCCATGTCGGCCTCGCGCGTCAAGACGGCCCGCGCCGCGGCGGCGGTGGAACGGCGATGCGCGACGCGGTATCGCGACCCCACCGGCAAGATCCGGGGAATCAGGTCGAACGGGGCGGGGTGGCTCGCGATGAGGGGGCCGCTCTCCGGCTGGGCCGACCCGGAGCCGCCGAAGACACCACCCTCGCCGCTGCGCCACGCGAGGTGATAGGGCGGCGTGTCGTGACAGAAGCACCCGATCACTTCCAGGCGCGCATCCATGAAGAATGTGTTTGCGCCTGCAAATGCACTCGGGACGATGATGAGACGGCCACCATCGCGAGCGTCGCCCCGAAGCGCGTCTTGAAAGTCTTCGTGGAGGACGATCGGCATCTCACGGGACATGACCGCAAGAAAATGTTTAGCGGCAATGTGGCCGCTGGTCGATTCCGGTCCCAGCGTGTGCAGGGACTCGAATAATCCCATATCCGTGCCGCCCTTACGCCGGCCGAACCCGACTTCGACGGGCTGCTACCTGAACAACATGCTTGTCGGCAATGATTCCCTTGAATTGTCATGCATCTCGTCAGAGCTTTCGAGCCAGGACTTGATGCAACCAACGATGTGATATCCATTATTAAGTGTCAAATTTAAATATTGGAAATCTGATTTTCTAAAAATAAGATTATTTATGATTATTTTTTCAGCGCCAGCGCATAATTTATCGATATTCTGCCGCTTTTTTTCGCCGACCGCGAAGGATCTTCGATCGCAATCGGGATCTACCGCTGGGTCATCCGGGATGCTGACGCATCGGTTCGATCTCGGGCAGGCCCGAGATCGACGGAGCCGTCAACCCATCTCGAATGTTCGACACCAAGCCCCGAAGTCCGAGCCATTGGACTTGGCTAAGGGCTTGGCGAAAATTCGAGAACGGAACCAAAGGTCGTTTTCTTTTGACCGTTGGTATCAGTTGTTCACCGGCTTCGCGGCCCCTGGCGAACGAAACCGTTTCGCGAGCCACGGCGGTAAATACCACCCTGGATAGCGAGTTTCTATTTAGTCGGTGAACACCACGGTCTTGCGGCCGTTGGCGATCACCCGGTCCTCCAGCACGTAGCGCACCGCGCGGGCCAGCACCCGGCGCTCGATGTCCCGGCCCTTGCGCACGAGGTCGTCCGGGGTGTCGCGGTGCGAGATGCGCTCGACGTCCTGCTCGATGATCGGCCCCTCGTCGAGATCGCCGGTGACGAGGTGCGAGGTGGCGCCGATCAGCTTCACGCCGCGCTCGTGCGCCTGGTGGTAGGGCCTGGCGCCCTTGAAGCCGGGCAGGAACGAGTGGTGGATGTTGATGCAGCGGCCCGCGAGCTTGTGCGAGAGGTCGTCCGACAGGATCTGCATGTAGCGGGCGAGGACCACGAGCTCGGCGCCGGTCTCCTCGACGAGGCGCCACAGGGCGGCCTCCTGCTGGGGCTTGGTGTCCGGCGTGATCGGCAGGTGGTGGAACGGCACCCCGGCGAGATCCGCCGCGCCGTAGATCTCCCGCGGGTAGTTCGAGACCACCGCGCAGACCTCCATCGGCAGTTCGCCGATGCGCCAGCGGTAGAGCAGGTCGTTGAGGCAATGGTCGAAGCGCGAGACGAGCAGCATCACGCGCCGCCGCTCGGCCCGGTCGCGTAAGCTCCAGTCCATGCCGAAGCGCTGGGCCACCGCCTCGAAGCCGGACGCCAGCGCGTCCCGCCCCGGCGCGCCCTGCACGGGGTTGAACACGATTCGCATGAAGAAGCGGCCGGTCTCGACGTCGTCGAATTGCTGCGCGTCGAGGATGTTGCACCCGGCCTCGAACAGGTAGGCCGAGACGCCGGCCACGATCCCCGGGACGTTGGTGCAGGAGAGGGAGAGGACGTAGGAGGGGGTGGTCATGGGTGCCCGGGCCGGAAACGAGAATCGGCCTCCGCCCTAGGCGATCGTCTCAGGCGCGTGAAGCCCCCGGGCCCGCTTCCCTGACGAAAGCGACCCGGTCCCAGGTCACGCCGGGCCGGCCGAGCTGCGCATCCTCGTCCGTCCGGCACAGGACGCACCGCAGGCCATGCACCCGCGCGAGGTCGATCGTCTCGGCCGCCGACACGTCGAACATCCGCCGCCCCTCCGGCACGGGGCCGTGGCGCAGCGACAAGGCCATCACGCCCCCGACCCGCATCAGGGCCACGAGACGCGGCATCGCGCGCCGCCGCTCGGCCTCGTCGAGATGCATCCAGACGGCGGTGAGCATCACGACGTCGACGCTGTCGCCGCGTCCGGAGAGGGCGGCGAGGTCCGGCAGGCCGTCATCCACCCAGTCGATCAGCGGGGACGGATGCAGGGCGACCGCCTGCCGGCGCAATTCGAGCGTGGGCTCGACGGCGGTGACGCGGTAGCCGAGGGCGGCGAAGCCCGCGGCATCCCGCCCGGTCCCGGCGCCGATGTCGAGGACGTGCGCCGGCGGCGCCGGCAGCAGCGGCAGGATCGCCGCGTGGATGTCCGCGAAGGCGATACTTTCGTATTGCGAGACCAGCCGCTCGGCCTCGGCGGCGTAGCCGGCCGTACCCCGGGGAGCGCTCCCGTCCGTCACGCCTCCGCCTCCAGTTCCCCGCTCACCTCCAGCCACTCCTCCTCGGCGCTGCCGAGAGCCGCGGCGGCCTCGGCCCGCATGCGGGCGAGCTCGCCGGCCTTGGCGGCGTCGGTGCGGAAGGCGGTGCCGTCGGCGAGCGCCGTGTCGATCTTGGCGATGGCGGCCGAGAGCTTCGCCATCCTGGCCTCCACCGCCTCGAGCTTGCGGCGCAACGGCGCGAGCGCCGCCCGGCGCTCGGCGTTGGAGCGGCGCTCCACCGCCTTGGCGCCGCCGGTCGGCTCCTGGGCCTTGGCGGTCTCGGCCTCGGGGCCGGCCAGCACCAGGCGGCGGTAATCGTCCATGTCGCCGTCGAACGGCTTCACGGTGCCGTTGCGCACCAGCCACAGCCGGTCGGCGCAGGCCTCGACCAGGAAGCGGTCGTGGCTCACCAGGATGACGGCGCCCTCGTAGTCGTTGATCGCCTCGACCAGCGCTTGGCGGCTCTCGATGTCGAGGTGGTTGGTCGGCTCGTCGAGGATCAGGAGGTGGGGGCCGTGGAAGGCGGCGAGCCCCATCAACAGCCGCGCCTTCTCGCCGCCGGAGAGCTGCGAGACCGGGGTGTCGGCCTTGTGGCCGGGAAAACCGAGGCGCGCCGCCGCGGCACGCGCCTTCGCCTCCGGCACGTCCGGCATCAGGTCGCGGACATGGGCGTAGGCGCTCTCGGCCGGGCGCAATTCGTCGAGCTGGTGCTGGGCGAAGTAGGCGACGTTCATCTTGCCCCAGCGCCGCACCTCGCCCGAGAGCGGATCGAGCCGGCCGCCGATGAGCTTGCAGAAGGTCGACTTGCCGTTGCCGTTGGCCCCGAGCAGGGCCACCCGGTCATCGGGGGCGAGGGTGAGGTTGAGGCCCGTCAGCACCGTGCGGTCGGGATAGCCGGCCTGGACCCGCTCCATCGCGACCAGCGGCGGGGACAGGGCGCGCTCCGGGCTCGGCAGGTGGATCACCGGCACGTCGTCCTCGATGAGCGCCGCGATCGGCTCCATCTTGGCGAGCCGCTTCATCCGCGACTGGGCCTGGCGCGCCTTGGTGGCCTTGGCCTTGAAGCGGTCGACGAAGCTCTGGAGGTGGGCGCGCTCGGCCTCCTGCTTCACCCGCGCCTTCGCTTGCAGCATGCGCTTCTCGGCGAGCTGGCGGGCGAACGAGGTGTAGCCGCCGCGATAGAGCGTGAGCTTGCCGCGATCGAGGTGGAGGATGTGGTCGACGGAGGTGTCGAGGAGGTCGCGGTCGTGGCTGATGATCACCGCGGTGCGCGGATAGCGCTCGAGGTAGTCGTAGAGCCAGAGCGTGCCCTCGATGTCGAGGTAGTTGGTCGGCTCGTCGAGGAGCAGGAGGTCGGGCTCGGAGAACAGCACGGCGGCGAGCGCCACCCGCATCCGCCAGCCGCCGGAGAAGTCGGAGCAGGGCCGGGCTTGCGCTTCCGCATCGAAGCCGAGGCCGTGCAGGATCGCGGCGGCCCGCGCCGGGGCCGAATGGGCGTCGATGTCGACGAGCCGGGTCTCGATCTCGGCCCGGCGCAACCCGTCGGCGGTCTCGGCCTCCGCCATGAGGCGCGTGCGCTCGGTATCGGCGGCGAGCACCACCGCGTGCAGGGTCTCGGGGCCGGCCGGGGCCTCCTGCGCCACGCCGCCGATCCGCGTGCCCTTCGGCAGGCCGATCGAGCCGCCCTCGGTCGGGATCTCGCCCTGGATGATGCGGAACAGGGTGGTCTTGCCGGCGCCGTTGCGCCCGACGATCCCGACCCGCGCCCGCTCGGGCAGGGCGAAGCTGGCTTGGTCGAGGATCAGGCGGTCGCCGATCCGGTAGGTGAGGTCGTTCACGCGGAGCATGGCGGCGTTGTGGGGGCGGCGCGACCGGGTGGCAAGGGGCAGACCGGTGAGGGGCCCCGTGTTGACAGCGCCGCCCCGCGCACCGTGTAAGCGGAGCCATGAGAGCCGACATGACCGCCGAGCCCGGATCCGCGATGACGCTCCCCTCCGAGACGACGTCCCCCGCCGGGACCCTCGGCCGGCTCCTCGCCGAGCGCCGGGCCCTGATCGGGATCGTCGGCCTCGGCTATGTCGGGCTGCCGCTGGCGCTCGCCGCCCTCCGGGCCGGCTTCTCCGTGCTCGGCTTCGACGTCGATCCCGGCCGCGTCGCGGCGCTGAACCGGGGCGAGGGGGCGTTCCACCATATCCCGGGCGACGCGCTCGGCCCGGCGCTGGCCGCCGGCACCTTCGCGGCCACCGGCGACATGGCGCGTTTGTCCGAGCCCGACGCGGTGCTGATCTGCGTGCCGACGCCGCTCACCCGCCACCGCGAGCCGGACCTGTCCTACGTCGAGGCCACGGCCCGGGCCATCGCCGCGCGCTTGCGGCCCGGCCAGCTCGTGGTGCTCGAATCGACCACCTATCCGGGCACCACCGAGGAGGTGATGCGGCCGATCCTCGAGACGGGGGGCCTGCGCTCCGGCCACGACTTCTTCCTCGCCTACTCGCCGGAGCGCGAGGACCCGGGCAACGACCAATTCGACACCGCCCGCATCCCCAAGGTGGTGGGGGCCGACGACGATGCCGCGCGCACGCTCGCGGAGGCGCTCTACGGTGCGCTGGTGGTGCGCACGGTGCCGGTCTCCTCGGCGGCGGCGGCGGAGGCCGTGAAGCTCACGGAGAACATCTTCCGCTCGGTCAACATCGCCCTCGTGAACGAATTGAAGCTCGTCTACGACGCGATGGGCATCGATGTCTGGGAGGTGATCCAGGCCGCCGCCACGAAGCCCTTCGGCTTCATGCCGTTCCAGCCCGGACCGGGCCTGGGCGGCCACTGCATCCCGATCGACCCGTTCTACCTCGCCTGGAAGGCGCGGGAATTCGACGTGCCGGCCCGGTTCGTGGAGCTGGCCGGCGAGGTCAACACGCGGATGCCCTACCACGTGGTCGAGCGCCTGGCGGCGGCCGTCGACCGCACCGGGCGCGCCTTCTCGGGCGCGAGCGTGCTGGTCCTGGGCCTCGCCTACAAGCGCAACGTCGAGGATACCCGCGAGAGCCCGGCGCTGAAGCTCATCCGGCTGATCGAGGGGCGCGGCGCGACCGCGCTCTACCACGACCCCCTGGTGCCGGTGCTGCCGGCGACCCGCGAGCACCCGGAGCTCGCCGGGCGGGCCTCGCAGCCCCTGACGCCCGAGACCCTGCGGGCCGTCGACGCGGTGCTGATCGCCACCGACCACGACGGCGTCGATTACGGGCTGGTGGCGCGCGAAGCCCGCCTCGTCGTCGACACCCGCAACGTCATGGCGCGCCATGGTCTTACAGGTGCGACGATCGTGAAGGCGTAATCCCGGGAAAAGCCCCGGCTTTATCGGCACATGACCCCGGTGCGAGCCCCCGCGCCCTGGCGAGCGCGGCCGGGCCGGGCTAAGAACGCGGGAGCAACACCCGCGACGCCTCCGCGGGGTCGAGGGCATGTGATGGGTCGGCTCGCAGGGTTTCCGTTCTTCAAGGACGCGGGCGTCGACCTGACCTCCTACGAATCGCGCTGCATCTGGCGGCGGTTCGACGCCAACGAGATCCTAGTCGATTTCGACGACGCCTCGACCGACGTCTACCTGCTCGCCTCCGGCGAGGTGCGGATCCTCAACCGGACGCAGTCCGGCAAGGAGGTGATCCTCGGCGAGATGCGGGCCGGCGAGTTCTTCGGCGAGCTCGCCGCCATCGACGGGGTCAGCCGCTCGGCCAACGTCACGGCGCTGACCCGCGGCGAGCTCTGCGTGGTGCCGGCCGCGGTCTTCCGCGAGATCGTCTTCGCGGCGCCGCCGATCGCCGACAAGCTGCTGCGGCTGCTGGCCAAGCGCGTGCGGATGCTCAACGCCCGGCTGATGGAGCACGCGGTCCTCGACCTGCGCCACCGCCTCTACGCCGAATTGCTGCGCCTCTCGGCGCCCCGGCCCGGCACCGAGGGCGAGCGCGCGGTGAGTCCGCCGCCCTACCACCACGTGCTCGCCGCCCGCATCGGCTGCCGCCGCGAGCAGGTGACGCGGGAATTCACCGTGATGGCCCAGGAAGGTCTCGTCGACCGGACCCGCGGCGCGCTGATCCTGCGCCGGCCCGACATCCTGGAGGCGCGGGTGGCGGAGGCGCTGCGGGAGGATTCCTGAGGCGCCCCCTTCACAAGACCGTCCATGCATAAGACCTTCACGGCCCATCGCGAGGACCGCCCCGGCGCGGCGTGGCTCGCGCGCTTCCGGGCCGGGCGGGACGAGGCCGCGCGGTGGTATCTCGGCGACACAGCCGCCCCGCTCCCGCCGGAGGCCTGCCGCGCCGCCCTCGTCCGGCACATGCCCGAGCTCGTCCGGCATTACGATGCGGCCTGCGGGCTCGTCGGCGACGACGACCTCGCCCACAGCATCCTCAGCCATTACCGCCCCGCCGCCCACCGGCAGGGCTGCAGCCAGGCGGTGTGGCTCGGCGAGGACGGGCCGGCTTTGGTGCGCAACTACGACTACCCGCTGACCTCGATCACCGGCCGGATCGAGCGCACCGCCTGGTCGGGCCGGCAGGTGATCGGGATGGGGCAGCGCCCCTGGGGCGGCTGCCTCGACGGGATGAACGACGACGGGCTCGTCGTCAGCTGCACCCTCGGCGGCATCGCCCGGCGCGGGGAGGGCTTCGCCATCATCCTGATCCTGCGCTACCTCCTGGAGACCTGCGGCTCGGTGGCCGAGGCGACCGAGGCGTTGCGCGGCCTGCCGCCGACGCAGCTCCACAACGTCACGCTCCTCGACCGCACCGGCGACCACGCCACACTCTTCCTCGGGCCGCGGCGCGAGGCGGCGGTGACGCGCCAGCGCACCTGCACCAACCACCAGGAGCGGGCCTCGCCCGCCTCGCGCTCGGCCCTGCGCCAGGGGGTGCTGGACGAGGCGCTCGCCGACCCCTCGACCACGCTCGCCGGCCTGACCGCGCGGTTCTTCGATCCGCCGCTCTACTCGCGCAAGGCGGCCTTCACCACCGCCTACACGGCGGTCTACCGGCCGGCCGAGGGGCGCGTGGACTACCTCTGGCCCGGCCATCGCTGGAGCCAGAGCTTTTCCCGGTTCGAGGAGGGGGCCTACACGCACGATTACGGCGAGCTGGAGCCGTAGCGGCGGACCCGCGCGGACGGGATCGGGGACCGGACGGTCCGGCGGATCGGGGACGGCGCATGCGGATGCTGGTGCTCGGCGGCACGCAATTCCTGGGTCGGGCGGTCGCCGCGCGGGCGGTCGGGCGCGGCCACGCCGTCACCTGCGCGGCGCGAGGACGCTCCGGCGCCGCCCCGCCGGGCGCCCGCTTCGTCGCGATCGACCGCGACCGGGCGCACGGGCTCGACGCCCTGAGGGGGGAGACCTTCGACGCGGCGGTGGACGTGGCACGCGATCCGGGCCGGGTCCGGCGGGCGCTGGCGGCGCTCGCGGGCCGGGTCGGGCACTGGACCTTCGTGTCGACGACGAGCGTCTACGCCGACACGGCCACGCGCGGGCAGACGGCCCGCACCGCGCCGCTCCTGGCGCCGTCCGACGACGGACCCTACGGGGCCGCCAAGGTCGCCTCCGAGCGGGCCTTCGACCGCGACGCCCTGATCTGCCGGGCGGGCCTGATCGTCGGCCCCGGCGATCCGACCGGGCGGTTCTCGTACTGGATCGCGCAGCTCGCGCGGCGGGGAGGTGCTGGCGCCGGCAGAGCCCGACGATCCGGTCCAGTGGATCGACGTCCGCGACCTCGCGGCCTGGATCGTCCACGCGGCGGAACGTGGTCTCGCCGGGCCGTTCGACGCGGTCGGGCCGCCTTGCACCCGTCGCGCCTTCATCGACACCTGCGCTAACGCCCTCGGCTCGGCCTGCACCTCTGCGTGGGTGGATCCGGCCTTCCTCGACCGCCACGGGGTAGGGCGCGAATCCGGCCCGTTCTCCCTGCCGCTGCCCCTGCCGGACACGATCGGCGACGCCTCGCGCGACGTCGCGGCGACGCTGGCGGCGGGCCTGAGCGTGCGGCCCCTGGGGGAGACCGCCCGCGACACGCTTGGCTGGCTGGAGGCGACCGGCGGTCCCATCACGGGTCTGACGGCGGGCGAGGAGGCGGCCCTGCTGGCCGCCCGGCACGCGGAGCGGGGCTACCGCCCCTCCGGCCCGTAGGCCGCGAGGAAGACCCGCACGGCTTCCGCCACCCAGTAGGTCGTCTCGGCCTCGGTCGGCGGGTCGCCGACGGCGAAGAGCAGGCGGCGCATCGTGGTGGCGGCGCAGAGGTCGAAGAAGTGGCGGGCGGCGAGGTCGGAATCCATCGCCCGCAGGCGGCCGGCGGCGACCTGGGCGTCGAGATAGGCCCGCAGCCGCGTGCGGCCGAGCAGCGGCCCCGCCTCGTAGAAGGCCCGGCCGAAGCGCGGGAATTTTTCCGCCGCGCCGATCACCATCCGCACCGAGGCGATGTGGTCGGGCCGGACCATCGCCTCCATCAGGCTGGTGCCGAGGCGGCGCAGGACGGCGGCGATGTCGGGGTCGTCGTGGTCGAGCCGGCAGATGTTTTCCGCGAGGCTGCGCTTCTCCTCGATCGTCAGCGCCTCGAACAGCGATTCCTTGCTCTCGAAATAGACGTAGAGCGTTCCCTTCGAGACCCCGGCCGCCTTGGCGATCGCCCCCATGCTGGCGCCGTCGAAGCCGCTGGCGAGGAACACCTCGCGGGCGCCGTCCAGGATCTGGCGGCGCTTGTCGGTCTCGGCGGGGCCCGCCTCGGCGAGCGGGTCGGCGGTGGTGCGGTCGATGCTCATGGTCGGAGCCATTGTGGGGGCGCGGCCGCCGCGGTCAACCGGGCGTGTGCGCTGCACACGGCCTCGATTGACCGAACGGTTCGGTCAACGTAGTATCGTGACCGTTCGAGAGCCGTCAATCGATTCGAATCGGGCGATTCGGGTCGGTGCGGCTGGGACGGATGACGACGATGGCGTTTCGAGACGATTACGCGCAGGGCCGGCCCGCCGGCGAGGCGCCCACCAAGGCGGCTCCCCAGGCCGAGGCCCCGGCGCCTATCCCGCCCGCGGGCGCGCCCGCCAAGGGCAAGCGTCCCTTACGCCGCCTGGTCCTGCTCGCGCTGCTGCTCGGCGGCGGCGCCTACGGCGCCTCGGCGGGCCACGAGTGGTGGACGACCGGCCGCTTCTTCGTCACCACCGACGACGCCTACGTCCAGGCCGACATCTCGACCCTGGCCGCCAAGGTCTCGGGCTACCTCGAGGCGGTGCCGGTGGTGAACGGCCAGGCGGTCAAGGCCGGCGACGTCGTCGCGCGGATCGAGGACGGCGACTACCGCCTGGCTCTCAAGGCCGCCGAGGACAAGCTGGCGACGCAGGGCAGCGTGATCGCCCGCATCGCCCGCCAGGCCGAGGCCGCCCGGGCCCAGGTGCTGCAGGGACGGGCCCAGATCGACGCCGCCAAGGCCGACCAGGTCCGGGCCGCCGCCGACTACCAGCGCCAGACCCAGCTCGCCCTGTCCGAATTCGCCGCCAAGTCGCGCCTGGAGCAGTCGCGGGCCGACCGCGACCGCTCGGACGCCACCGTCAAGGGCGCCGAGGCCAACCTGATCGCGCTCCAGGCCAACGTCGCGGTGCTGGAGGCCCAGACCCTCGAGGCCGAGAACCTCGCCGCCGAACTGCGCACCGCCGTCGACCGGGCGAAGCGCGACCTGTCCTTCACGGTCCTGCGCGCGCCCTTCGACGGGGTGATCGGCAACAAGGCGACGGAGGCCGGCGCCTATGTCGGGCCGGGCTCGCGCATCGCCGCGCTCGTGCCGCTCCAGAGCGCCCGGGTCGACGCCAACTTCAAGGAGACCCAGCTCGGCCGGGTCCGGGTCGGCCAGCCGGTCCACATCCGGGTCGATGCCTGGCCCGACCGCGACATCCTCGGTACCGTCGAGAGCCTGTCGCCGGCCTCCGGCTCGGTGTTCAGCCTGCTGCCGCCGGACAACGCCACCGGCAACTTCACCAAGATCGTCCAGCGCCTGCCCGTCCGGGTGCGGGTGCCCGAGGAGGTCGCCCGCGAGGGCCTGCTGCGGCCGGGCCTCTCGGTGGTGGTGCGGGTCGATACCCGCGGCCTCGACGAGACCAAGCCGCCGGCCCCGATCGACCCGCACCGGGCGGTGTCGGAGGGTGGGGCGGCGGCGTCGGTGCGCACGGCGGGTCGTTGAGGCGGAAACGCGCGCGCCCCGAGGCCCGTCCACCAGATGTGACACCCTCGGCGTCATCCTGGGGCTCGCCGAAGGCGAGAACCCGGGATCCGTAAACGCCGAGGGCGCCGAACGAGGCGGGACGCGATTTGCTCCATCCTGCAAGGGCGGCGGTTATGGATCCCGGGCTCCGCTGCGCGGCCCCGGGATGACCCTGTGAGGTGGAAACGCCTCCGCACACTCGATGATTTTCTCCCTTGGCAGGCTTATCCGACATGGTCGCGCCCCCCGCGCCCGCCGACGCGCCGATCGACCGCCGCCGCATGGTGGCGTTCGTCTGCATGGTGTTCGGGATGTTCATGGCGATCCTGGACATCCAGATCGTCTCGGCCTCGCTCGCCGAGATCCAGGCCGGCCTCTCGGCCTCGGCCGACGAGATCCCGTGGGTGCAGACGAGCTACCTCATCGCCGAGGTGATCTCGATCCCGCTGTCGGGCACCCTGTCGCGGGTGCTCTCGACCCGCTGGATGTTCGTGATCTCGGCCGGCGGCTTCACCCTGATGAGCCTGATGTGCGCCACCTCGTCGACGATCGGCGAGATGATTTTCTGGCGCGCCCTGCAGGGGTTCATCGGCGGCGGCATGATCCCGACGGTGTTCGCCTCGGCCTTCACGATCTTCCCGGCGTCCAAACGCAGCATCGTCTCGCCGATGATCGGGCTGGTCGCGACGCTCGCCCCGACCATCGGCCCCACTGTCGGCGGCTACCTCACCGACCTGTTCAACTGGCACTGGCTCTTCCTCGTCAACATCGTGCCGGGCATCTTCGTCACGGTCTCGACCTACCTGCTGGTCGATTTCGACAAGCCGAACTTCGACCTCCTCAAGCGCTTCGACTGGGCCGGCCTCGGCCTGATGGCGGCCTTCCTCGGCTGCCTCGAATACGTGCTGGAGGAGGGCCCGACCCACGACTGGTTCCAGGAGGAGGCGATCTTCGCCGCGGCCATCGTCTGCGGCATCGCCTGCATCGGGTTCTTCTGGCGCGCGCTCACCGCCGAGCAGCCGATCGTGGACCTGCGCGCCTTCTCGGACCGCAACTTCGCCGGCGGCTGCCTGTTCAGCTTCGTCATGGGCATCGGCCTCTACGGCCTGACCTACCTCTATCCGGTGTATCTCGGCCGGGTGCGCGGCTACTCGGCGCTGCAGATCGGCGAGACAATGTTCGTCTCGGGGCTCTGCATGTTCGCCACCGCGCCGATCGCCGGGCGCCTCTCGGCCAAGGTCGATCCGCGGATCATGATGGCGATCGGGTTCTCAGGGTTTGCCGCCGGCACCTGGATCGTCACCGGCATCACCAAGGACTGGGACTTCTACGAGCTGCTGTGGCCGCAGGTGCTGCGCGGCTGCTCGCTGATGCTGTGCATGATCCCGATCAACAACATCGCGCTCGGCACCCTGCCGCCGGCCCGGATGAAGAACGCGTCGGGGCTCTACAACCTCACCCGCAACCTCGGCGGCGCGGTGGGGCTGGCGCTGATCAACACCGCGCTCAACGACCGCTGGGACCTGCACCTCGCCCGCCTGCACGAGCGCTTCACCTGGACCAATCCGATGGTGCTGGAACGCCTCGACAGCATGGCCAAGGGCTTCTCGGGGCTCGCCGGCAACCCGGACGCCATGGCGCTGAAAGCCATGATGAACACCGTGCGGCTGCAAGGCCTCCTGATGAGCTTCTCCGACGTTTTCCTGATCCTGACCGTGCTGTTCGTGCTGATGGCCTGCGCCACGCCGATGATCCGCCGGCCGCGCCCGGGCGGGGCGGGGGCCGACGCGCATTAGACGCGGCACGGCACACGAGAAAAGGCGCCCCTGCCCGGGATCGGGGCAGGGGCGCCAAGTCTATGACACGTCTCGGGAGGAGATGCGGAGGCCGCCCGGGTCGAAGGACGCGGCGGGCGGAATCAACGCGTGTCGGAGGCAAAGCTACACCCGGTTTTCCCGGTTCCACAAGTCTCCGCGGCCCTCGACCTTGGTCCGGGGCGGGTGACCGGGGGTTACTTCTGCGTCAACCGGGCGCCGGGAACCGGCCGCGCGGCACCCGGGCAGGGCGCCAGGCCGTTGATTCCCGAAGCCTTTTCCACCCGCGGCCGGCCGTTTCGGCGACGGAGGCGACCGGCGGTCCTTCCCAGGCGGGCCCGACCCGCGATAAGTGTGGCGCTCCCGCCCGCCCGCGCCGCCCGGACGACGTGACGACGCCTCATCCCTGCGCGATCCCGCCCGCCACCGGCCACCTCCGCTTCGAGGCGGTCACGAAGCGCTTCGGCGCCCATCCCGCCGTCGACGGCGTCGACCTCGACCTCGCGGCGGGCGGCGTGTTCTGCCTGCTCGGCCCGTCGGGCTGCGGCAAGTCCACGCTGCTGCGCCTGACCGCCGGCTTCGAGGAACCGAGCTCCGGAAAAATCCTCCTCGACGGGCGCGACCTCGCCGGGGTGCCGCCGCACCGCCGGCCGGTCAACATGATGTTCCAGTCCTACGCCCTGTTCCCGCACCGGGATGTGGCGGGCAACGTCGCCTACGGGCTGGAGCGGGAGGGCCTGGGTCGGTCCGAGATTACTGAACGGGTCGCCGAGATGCTGCGCCTCGTCCAGCTCGAGGCCTTCGGCGCCCGCCGGCCCGACCGGCTCTCCGGCGGCCAGCGCCAGCGGGTCGCGCTCGCCCGGGCGCTGGCCAAGCGGCCCCGGGTGCTGCTCCTCGACGAGCCGCTCGGCGCCCTCGACCGGGCCCTGCGGGAGGAGACGCAAGCCGAGCTGCGGGCGTTGCAGCGCCGGCTCGGCACCACCTTCGTGGTCGTCACCCACGATCCCGCCGAGGCGATGGTGCTCGCCGACCGCATCGGTGTGATGGCGGCGGGTCGGCTGGTCCAGGCCGGCGCGGCGGCCGACCTCTACGAGCGACCGGCCACCCGCTACGTCGCGGGGCTCCTCGGCGACGTCAACCTGATCGAGGGACGCCTCGGGGCGGGCGGGGCCGGAACCGTGCGCGGCCTCGACACGCCGCTGGGACCGCTCCGGGCCTTCGACCATCACGGCGCCGGTGAGGCCGGATCTCCCGGCCTCCTGGCGCTCCGGCCCGAGCGGCTGGCGCTGGCGGCCGAGGGGCTGCCGGGCACGCTCCTGGACACGACCTATCTCGGCGACCGGATCGTCTGCCGGGTCGGGATGGCGGACGGGCGGGTGCTGCGCGCCGCCCTGCCTCCCGGTGCCGGACCGGCCCCGGGTGCGGGCGTGCACCTCGCCTTCGCGCCCGAGGCGGCCTCGCTGCTGCCGGGCGGGCCGGCCTCGTGAGCGGGCGGCTGCGCGCCTCCCTGCGGCGGCTGGCGCTGCCGGCGGCGCCGCTCCTGTGGCTCCTCGCCTTCTTCGGCCTGCCCTTCGCGGTGGTGGTGAAGATCAGCCTGTCCGATCCGGCCACCGCCCTGCCGCCCTACACCCCGGTGCTCGACTGGGATGCGGGCCTGGCGGCCTGGGCCGACGTGCTCGCCGCCCTCGACTTCGAGAACTACCGCACGCTGATCGCGGATCCGCTCTACCTCGACGCGGGGCTGACCTCGCTGAAGGTCGCGCTCGGCGCCACCCTGCTGCTGGCCCTCGTCGGATACCCGATCGCCTACGCGATGGCGCGGGCGCCGCGGGCCTGGCAGCCGCTCCTCGTCGCCCTGATGGTGATCCCGTTCTGGACGAGCTTCCTGATCCGGGTCTACGCCTGGATCGCGATCCTGAAGCCCGACGGGCTCCTCAACCAGGCGCTGATCGGGCTCGGGCTCGTCGCGACGCCGGTCGAGATCCTCAACACCCCGGCGGCGGTGATGATCGGGATGGTCTACGCCTACCTGCCGTTCATGGTGCTGCCGCTCTACGCGGTGCTGGAGCGCCTCGACCGCGGCCTCGTCGAGGCCGCCCGCGACCTCGGCGCGAGCCGGCTCGCGGCGTTCCGCACCGTGACCCTGCCGCTGTCGCTGCCCGGCCTCGTCGCGGGCGCGCTCCTGTGCTTCATCCCGATCACCGGCGAGTTCATCATCCCGGACCTGCTCGGCGGCACCGACACCCTGATGCTCGGGCGGGTCCTGTGGAGCGAGTTCTTCTCCAACCGCGACTGGCCGCTCGCGTCGGCGATCGCGGTGGTGCTGCTCGCCGTCGTCGCCGGCCCGGTGGTCCTCTTTCGCGAGGCCGAGGCCCGGCGCCTGGAACGACCCGAGACGGGCGATCCGCGATGAGCCGCCCGCATCCCCTCGCCTGGGCCGCGCTCGCCCTGGGGCTGGCCTTCCTGTACGGGCCGATCCTGCTGCTCGTCGCCTACTCGTTCAACGCCTCGCGGCTCGTCACGGTCTGGGCCGGGTTCTCGACCCGCTGGTACGCGGGCCTCCTCGACAACGGCCCCCTGGTCGACTCCGCCCTCGTCACCCTCAAGGTCGCCTTCGCGTCGGCGAGCCTCGCGACGTTGCTCGGCACGCTCGCGGCGCTCGCCCTCGACGGGCGCCGCCGCTTTCCCGGCCGGCCGCTGCTCACCGGCCTCGTCTACGCCCCGATGGTGATGCCGGAGGTGATCACCGGCCTGTCGCTGCTGCTGCTGTTCGTCGGCCTCGGCATCCCGCGCGGGTTCTGGACCATCGTGGTCGCGCACGCGACCTTCACGCTGTGCTTCGTCGCCGTCGTGGTGCAGGCCCGCCTGCGCCTCCTCGACCGCGCGCTCCTCGACGCCGCCGCGGATCTCGGCGCCGCGCCCGTCACGGTCTTCCGCACCGTGACCCTGCCGCTGATCGCGCCCGCGGTGATCGCCGGCTTCCTGCTGGCCTTCACCCTCTCGATGGACGACCTCGTGATCGCGAGCTTCGTCTCGGGGCCGGGCGCCACCACCCTGCCGATGCGGCTCTACAGCCAGGTCCGCCTCGGCGTGACCCCGGAGATCAACGCCATCTCGACGCTACTGATCGGGGCGGTGAGCCTCGCGGTGCTGGGGGCGTCCGTGCTGACGGCGCGGGGTCGTTAGCCGGGCGCGCCGAGCGTGACCCGAAAACGGCCCCGATCCTGCAACGCCCCGTCCGGACGGCCTCCCGCCGCCCACCGGAACCCGGAGCCTTGCGCATGGATGTCGGCGTGTTCATCCCGATCGGCAACAACGGCTGGCTGATCTCGGAAGCGGCCCCGCAATACAAGCCAAGCTTTGCCCTCAACAAGGCGATCGTGCAGAAGGCGGAAGCGCATGGGCTCGATTTCGCCCTCTCGATGATCAAGCTGCACGGTTTCGGCGGCAAGACCGAGTTCTGGGACTACAACCTCGAATCCTTCACCCTGATGTCCGGCCTCGCGGCGGTGACCGAGCGGATCAGGCTGTTCGCCTCGACCGCGGTGCTGACCCTGCCGCCGGCCCTCGTCGCCCGGATGGCGACCACGATCGACTCGATCGCCCCCGGCCGCTTCGGGGTGAACATCGTCTCGGGGTGGCAGAAGGCCGAGTATTCCCAGATGGGCTTGTGGCCCGGCGACGACTATTTCGGCTACCGCTACGACTACTCCACCGAATACGTCAGGGTGATGAAGGAGCTGTGGGAGACCGGACATTCCGACTTCCAGGGCGAGCATTTCCGGATGGAGGGCTGCATGATGAAGCCCGCGCCCTCCGGCCCGATCCCGATCGTCGCCGCCGGCCAGAGCGGGCGCGGCATGGACTTCGCCGCGCGATATGCCGACTACAACTTCGTGCTGGGCACCGGCCTCAACACGCCGACGGCCTGCGCGCCGACCTGCGCCCGGCTGATCGAGGCCGCGGCGAAGACCGGGCGCGACGTCGGCTCCTACGTCCTGATGATGGTGATCGCCGACGAGACCGACGCGGCGGCCGAAGACCGCTGGATGGCCTACCGCCAGGGCGCCGACGTCCAGGCGCTCGCCTGGATGCTCGACCAGAGCAACCAGGACAAGAACGCCTCCGCCGATTCGACCGCGACCTGGATGAACCTCCCCGAGGGCGCGGTGAACTTCAACATGGGCACGCTGGTCGGCTCCTACGCCAAGGTGGCGCGGCTGCTCGACGAGGCGGCCACCGTGCCGGGCGTGAAGGGCATCATGCTGACCTTCGACGACTTCCTCGCAGGCCTCGACGCGTTCGGCACCCGGATCCAGCCGCTCATGGCCTGCCGCCGGGATCGTCGGGAGATGGCCGCATGAGCGTGTCCGACGCGCTCATCGCCCGCACCATCCTGGCCGGCACGGTGGCGGAAGGCGCCCCGGCCCGGGACCTGCCCTCGGCCTGGGACCGGGACGCGCCCGAGCCGGCCCAGGCCGAGCGGTGCCTGCGGCAGGCCGCCGAGGCGACCGGGGCGGCGGCGCCCGCCCCGTCGCCCCTGCCGCCGGTCGAGGCGGGCCCGCTCCACGCCCTCGGGATCGGCGCCCTCCAGGCCGTCTTCGCGGCGGGGGCCACCGACCCGGTGGCGCTCGTCGCCGCCTTGCGGGAACGCATCGCCCGTCACCCCTCCGGCCGCGACGCGGTCCTGGCCCCGGTGCCCGGCGCGGACGACGCGGCGGCGGAGAGCGCCCGCCGCATCCGGACCGGGGAGGCTCGCCCCCTCGAGGGAATCCCGTTCGGCATCAAGGACATCATCGACTGCGCCGGCGCGCCCGTGACCTGCGGCTCGCGCCTCACCGGGGACCGGGTGGCGGAGGCCGACGCGACCGTGGTGGCGCGGCTCAGGGCCGCCGGGGCCATTCCGCTCGCCATGCTCGCCACCACCGAGTTCGCCTGCGGCTCGGCCCACAACCCGCGCTACGGCGCGGTCGCCAACCCGTGGGACCGGACGCGGTGGACCGGCGGCTCCTCCACCGGCTCCGGCGCCGCGCTCGCGGCCCGGCTGATGCCGCTGGCGCTCGGCACCGACACGGGAGGGTCGATCCGGGTGCCGTCCGCCTGGTGCGGCGTCACCGGCCTCAAGGCCACCCGGGGGCTCGTGCCCCGCACCGGCGTCGCGCCCCTGTCCTGGACCCTCGACCATGTCGGCCCGACGGCCCGCTCGGCCGCGGACCTCGCCCGGGTGATGCCCTGGATCGCCGGCCCCGACGGGGCCGACCCGCACGCCGCCGGCCGCTACGACGCCTCACGCGCCCGGGACCTCGCGGGCCTGCGCGTCGGCGTGCCGGACGGCTGGTTCACGGCGATGCAGGACGACGCGGTGCTGGCCGCCTGGGAGGCGATGCTGCGGGTGCTGGAGCGCCGCGGCGCCCGCCTCGTGCCGGTCGATCTCGGCACCGTCGCGACCGCGCACCAGGACGGCTACACGATCGTGATGGCGGAACTGGCCTCGCTCCAGGAACCCGACCTCGACCGCGCCGCGGCGCTCGATCCCGGCACCCGCGCCCGGCTGGAGCAGGGCCGGCTCTTCTCCGCCACCGACTACCTGCGCGCGCTGCGCCGCCGCCCCGTGGTGCTGGCGCAGGTGCTCGACGCGCTCGCGGACGTCGACGTGCTGGTGACCCCGGGCCTCGGCGGCGAGGCGGCGGCGCTCGACACCCTGACGGTGGAGGTGAACGGCGCGGCTCACCCGCTCCAGGCGGTGCTGCCGCGCAACACGATGCTGTTCGACTATACCGGCCTCCCGGCCCTGATGCTGCCGACCGGACGCGGCCGCACCGGGCTGCCGGTCGCCGCGCAGGTGGTGGGGAAGCCCTACGACGACGCGTTGTGCCTCGCGGTGGGGGCGGTTTTCCAGCGCGAGACGGGGCATCATCTCGCGGCGCCGCCGGAGGCGGGGTGACGCGATTATCCGAGCATCGACCCTCACGGAGGGCTCGCTGTCCCCGAGAGCGCCAACCAATTCCAACGGCATCCCAGCACCACACAACGGAGCTGGGGAGGGCGCGGATATATCGAATCCTGTTCGCACCAACCGAGCGAGCTTGGATAGGTGTTGTCACCCAGCCGCCTTCACCCGCTCTGCGATCCACCGCAGAGCGTCGATGACTTTCTCGGTCCCTCGTGGATCGGCAGCGATCCGCGCTAGGGGAATGGAGCCCCAGCCTTCGACGGCGGCCTCGGTCAAGCCTGAGGCTTCGACTTGCGCGAAGCGTTTCACGATCTCGCGTCGCTCTTCGACGCTGTTGAGAAAGGGCCTGGTCTCAAGGTGCCTTAGTTGCAACCACACCTTACCCTCGCCCTCAGTCGAGAGGTAAGCCGGGTTGATCGTGACGCCCTTCGCCCGCAGCAGCGGGTAGACCGATCCACTGCTGCGGCCGGAACCAAAAACGATCGGCAGCCCGAGCCCTTTCATTCCATTGAGGATTGCTCGCGCGGCTGCAGCATCGGCCGCGGAGAACTTCGCGTCGCATTCCGCGAGAAGACGCTCCTCGGTCCAGCGCTCGCCCTTGATCGGCTCCTTGCGGCCTACCGCCTCCTGGGTCTGGCCGAACACCATCGGGACGATCGTCCGCAGGCCCTGGCCGGTGAATTGGCGCAGCTCGATCGCCAGGACTTCGACAGGCTGCATATACTTGTTCAAAAATTCGACAATACGGCGAAGCTCAGATGGGATATCGTCGGCGACGAACAGCAGGCGCAACTTGCCGGAGCCGATGTTCTTGTCGACGTCGGCCCAGAATCGGTCGGCTGAGATCTCCGGGCCCATGAACTCGGCCAACGTAGCGTCGCAATCAGCCTTGGCAGATGCGCAGGTCGCCTCGAACGCTGACCGCATGCTGTCAGCAGTCCAGGATGACTGAAAGTTCGAGGCATAGTCGAGCATCTGCCCGACCACCTCGCGGCGGAGCCGACCATCGGATTGCCGTTTCACCTCGACCAGGGTCGGTACGCCGTCCTGATCGAGAAACAGGTGATCGAGCGACCATCGGCGGGTCGCGTCCTCGTGCCCGATCGGCAGTTCCTGCTGTACGAGCAGGAAACGGCGAGGATCGTCGGCATCGATCTGATCGCCAACCAGCAGCGCGGGAAACTTCGAGAGCAGAGCCTGAAAATCGACTTCGGCCGCGAACTGCTCCGGCTGCATCGGTACCAGGGTATCTTTATCCTGCAACACGAACACGCCAGCTCTAAGCGTCATGTGTTCCTCGCCTGAAAGGTGCGCCAGCCGGAAAAAGCGGAAGCGCTACTAATACTCCCACTCCGCACCCACGCCCACGGCCGTCCGCCCGTCGGCCCCGGCCTCGCCCTGCACCTTGATCCGCCCGGTCACGTCGTACGTGATGGTCGCGGCGCTGTCCTCGGGCCGGGCGCCGGCGCGCACGCCGACATTGACCCGCTCGCCGAGCGCCCGCGACAGGCCGACCGCGGCGCCGCCCTTGGCGCCGGCCTGGATGTCGAGGCTGTCGAGGCCCAGGCCCTTGCGGGCGCTCTCGAACACGTCGGGGCCGCCGGCGCCGCCGGAGAGCTGGGCCACGGCCTGCGCCAGTTGCAGCGCCTGGAACGGCGAGAGGCCGCCGGACGCCTTCTTGAACAGGAGGCGCGACAGCACCTCGTCCTGCGGCAGCGGCGGCTCGGAGGAGAGCGCGAAGTCGGGCTGGTTGGCCGGGCCGGTGACGGCGATCTTGGCGGTCACGTCGCCGGCCTGGGACTGGGCCAGGAAATCGAGCTCCGGCGCCGTCAGGTCGCCCGCGAAGGTCAGGCGGCCGCGGGTGAAGTCGAGGCGCTGGCCGACGACCTGGATCCGGCCGCGGCGCATCGCGAAGGCGCCATTGGCCACCGGCGCCGCCGAGGTGCCGGTGAGCCGCAGGGACCCGCCGAGCTCGGCGTCGATGCCGCGGCCGCGCACGGTGATGCGGCCCGGCGCGTTCACCGTCAGGTCGAGGGCGGCGAGGAAGGGCGGCGCCTTGCGGCCGCGCCGCGCCGCCGCCGCGCGCTTGGCCCGCGCGTCGAGGCGCGCGCGCATCTGCGGCGGAGTGTTGACGTGGCGGATGCCCGGCAGCGGCTGGACGGTCGCGGGCAGGCGGTCGGGCACCGAGACGTCGAGGGAGACGACGTCGACCTGGCCGCCGACCCGCGGCGTGCGGGCGAGCGGCCCGGTCAGCGACAGGTTGAGGCCGGAGACGAGGGTCATCAGCGGGCTCGCGACCAGCTCGGCCCGATCGGCCCGGATGGTCAGGTTGCCGGGGAAGCCGGCGGCCGGCTCGACCGCGACGCGGCCCTGGACCTGGAGGGTGCCGCCGTTGCGGGTCGCCGCGGTCAGGCGCTCGATCACCAGGCTGTCGCCGCGGCCGGTGACGCGGCCCTGGATGTCGGTGAGGCGCACGCCGTTCAGCGGGTCGGTGAAGCTGCCGCCGGTGAGGACCGCCGAGCCGTCGATCCGCGGCGCCTGGAGGGTGCCGGTGACGCCGGCATCGAGGGCGACCCGGCCGGTCACCCGCTGGCCGCCGGTCGCCAGCATCGAGTTGGCCAGAGCCGCGTCGAGGGTCCCGCGGGCGCGCAGGGCGAGCGCGCCGCCGGGCTCGACCGGCACCGTGCCGGAGAGCGCGAGCTGCACGCCCTTTCCCGCCGTCACCGTGCCGTCGAGGCCGGCGCGGCCGTCCTCGATCCGCCCCGAGGCCCTGGCGTCGATCGGCGGCAGGCCGGCGGAGCGGGTCTCGGGCGTCACGAGGCGCGACACGCTCAAGGAATAGCGGCCCTCCGGGCTCGCCGCCGGTCCGGCGAGCGCGGCCTCGCCGTCGAGGGTGCCGGAGAGCGCCAGACTCGGCGCAGCGATCCGGGCGAGCGACAGCGGCACGGCCTTGAGGCCGAGGCGCACGTCGAGGCGCTTGCCCAATGTCCCGTCGAGGCTGGCCCGGCCGGATCCGGCGGCGATGGCGAGCCCCGAGACGCTCACGCCGTCGTCGCCGAAGGTGATCCGGGCCGGACCGGCGAGCGCCAGCCGGTCGGCCCCGCGCACGGCCGTGAGGCGCGCGAGGTCGAGGCGCGGGGGCTCGGCCGGAACAAGCCGGGCGGCGCCGTCGAGGGCGAAGCCCCGGGCCCGGGCCTGGAGCACGAGGTCGCTGCCGTCGGAGGCCGGCTTGGCGTCGAGGCGGATCGCCTCGATCGTCTCCGAGCCGGCGACGAGCCGGTCGGCGTTGAGCCTGCCCGAGACCCGCGGGCTCGCCCACAGGTCGGTGCCGGCGAGGTCGGCGTCGAGGCGCGACAGCGCCAGGGAGGCGGCGCGCACGCCCTCGCCGGTCGCCCGCACCCGGGCGTCCTGGCGGCCGCCGGCGCGGCTCAGGGTGATCGCCGCGTCGAGGCGGCCGGAGAGGCGGGTCAGCGCCAGGGCCGAGAGGTCGTCGAGGTTGCCGGCCTTGAGCGCCACCTCGCCCTCGGCGAGGCGCGAGGCCGGATCGACGGTGGCGCGGCCGGTGAGCGCGACCGAGCCGAGGCCGAGATCGAGCCGGTCGAGCAGCCAGTCGGCGCCGCGTCGGGCGAGGTGGAGGTTGCCGGCGAGCGGCTTGCCGTCGACCCGGCCGGACAGGGTGAGCGTGCCATCCAGGGCGCCGGTGGCGTCGGTCACGCTCGCCTTGGCGAGAAGGTCGCGGACCGGACGGCCCATGGCGCGGGCCTCCGGCGCCGCGAGCGCCAGGGCGAGGTCGGGGTGCTCGAGCGAGCCGGTGAGGCGGGCGTCGAGGCCGGCCTTCCCGGCGAGCTCGGGGTCGAGGGTGGCGAGGTCCGTGAGATCGACCCGGCCGGTCATGTCGGCCTTGGTCTCGGTGGCGCGGCCGTCGAGCGTCGCGGTGAGGGCCTGCCCGGTGAGCCGCGCCGCCTGGACGGCGTAGCCGTCGGGCAGCCGCGTCAGGCGGCCGGCAAAGCGCAGGTCGCGCCCGAGCGTCCGGTCGAGGGCGGGGGTGCCGAGATAGAGCTTCTCGGTGCTCGCCTCGACGTCGGCGGTGACGCCGGCCCGCCCCGGATCGCCGGAGAGCAGCGCCTTGGCGGCGACGCGGCCGCCGAGCGGCCGCCCGGCAGCGAGCGAGAACGCCGCGAGGTCGGGCAGGTCCGCCGTGAGCGTGCCCGCTACCACGTCGCGGCCGATCCGGCCGGTGTAGCGGGCGCTGGCGGTGGGGGCCTCGATCGTCACCGCGTCGAGGTCGGCGACGCCGTTCGGGTCGAGGCGGCCGACGAGGCGGAACGACGCCTTCGGGCCGACCGCGCGGCGCAAGGCGGGGTCGACGAGGTGCAGGCCGTCGACCTCGGCCTCGGCGGCGAGCCGGAAGGCCTGGCCCTCCTTGGTGCGCGGCAGGGGCGCGACCGTGAGGTCGGCGCTCGCCCGGCCGAGGCGGCTGCCCGCGGCCGAGAGGCCGGCGGCCTTCAGGGTGCCGCGCACGGCCGGCGCGTCGAGCGGCCCCTTCAGGGTCGCGTCGAGCATCAGCGATTCGAGAGTCGACTCGCCGGCCTTGGTCACGCCGCCCTCGGTCGGCAGCGCCCGGGCCTGGAGGGTCAGGTCGGCGTTGCGGGCGGCGTCGACGGCGCCGGCGAGCGCCAGCCGGGCGGTGCGGGAGGTGAGGTCGAACCGGTCGACCCGCACCGCCCCGTCGTCGGCGAAGCGCAGGGAGCCGTCGAGGCGGGTGGTGCCGGAGAAGACCGCGGCGAGGGGGCCGGGCATCAGCCCCTCGACCCGCGAGGCGAGGTCGAGGGTCATGCGCCGCTCGGGGCCCGCCCGGTCGATGCGGGCCCGGCCGTCGGCGCCGATGCCCTCGCCGGCCTTGAAGGCCAGGGTGGCGTTCCAGGCGTCGAGGGTGCCGTTGCCGTCGAGGTCGAGGGTCACCGGCGGCAGGCCGGGCAGGTTCATCAGCCGCGCCGCGAGCCCGCCGGCCGGCTCGTCGTGGGCGAGCTTCAGCTCGAGGCGCGCGGTGTCCGGCACGTAGGCGAGCTTGAGGGTGACGGTGCCGGGCTTGTCGAGACGGCGCAGGCCGAATCCGAGGTCGAGGCCCTCGCGCGGGTCGCCGAGGGTCGCCTGGCCGGCCCCGCCGATGCGGGCGGCCTCGCCGAGGACCGGCTCGCCGATGACGAGGTCGGTGAGCGCGAAGGCCTTCACCACCACCTTCACCGGCAGGTCGGGCAGCAGGGCCTCCTTGTCCTGCGCGGGCGGGGTGGCCGAGGGCACCGGCCGGCGCAGGACCTCCAGGCGCCCGATCTCCAGCCGGTCGATCTCGAGCCGGCGCGACAGGAGCGCCGTGCGCCGCCAGATCAGCCGCGCCCTGTCGAGCCGCAGCCAGACCCCGTCGCGGTCGGCGATGGCGACGTCGCGGATGGTCGCGTCGGACGACAGGGCCCCGTCGACGCCGCCGATCGAGACCCGCGAGGTCGGGGTCGAGAGGGCGCGCGACAGGAGGTCGCCGAGGATCGTGGTCTCGCCCTCGGCCGCCTCGCCGGTGGCGGCGTGGCCGAGCCAGGCCAGCGCCAGCAGGACGGTCGCGACGGCGGCGGTGAGGAGGCGCGAGGCCCGCATCTGCATCATTCAGAAGGCCTGGCCGAGGCTGATGTAGAGGGCGACCGGCGGCTGCTTGAGCTGCTTGTCGGGGTTGAGCGGCACCGCGAGATCGACCCGGATCGGGCCGATGCCGGTGTAGTAGCGGAGCCCCAGGCCCGCCGCGACGCGGATGCGCTCGTCGAAATCCGGCAGCGACCCGGCGAACGCCGTGCCGGCATCGACGAAGGGCACGATGCCGATCGTGTCGGTGATCTTGATCCGGCCCTCGACGGAGCCCTCGAGCAGCGAGCGCCCGCCGATCGGCAGCTGGTAGGGGCCGATCGGCCCGACGGTGCGGTAGGAGTAGCCGCGGATCGAGCCGCCGCCGCCGGCAAAGAAGCGCAGCGAGGCCGGCACGTCGGCGAGGTTGGCGCCGCTGATCGAGCCGAAGCCGAGGCGCGCGGCCAGGATGTAGCGGCCCGCGTCGTCGAACGAGTAGTAGGTCGAGCCTTGCGCCTTGGCGAGGAGCAGGTCCGGGCTGTTGCCGAGACCCGCATAGGGCGTGAGCGAGGCGGTGACGCGAAACCCCTTTGTCGGGTCGAGGAGGCTGTCGGTCGAATCGTAGGTGACGCCGGCATTCAGGCCGACGAGGCCGTAATCGACACGGCCCAGCGCGTCCCGGTCCGAGCCGAAGCGGCCGTCGAGCCCGACCTGGGCCGAGAACGCGTCGGCGAAGCGGCGCCGGATCGCCACCGTGCCGCCGGCGGCGTCGCTGAGATAGGATTGCTGCACCTCGCGGCCGACGAAGGCGCTGGCGAGCAGGTCGTTGCGGGTGCCGAACAGGGCGGGCTTGACGAAGGTGGCGGCGAGCCGGCCGCCCAGCCCGTTGGTCTCGATGCCCGCGAGCTTGCGGCGCCGGGCGTAATAGTCGGTGCCGAGCCCGAGATAGGACAGGTCGGCGTCGATCCGCAGGGTCTCGCCGCCGCCGAACAGGTTGCGGTCGGCCCAGTAGGCGCGCACGCCCGGCCCGTCGACGGTGGAGTAGCGCGCCGAGACGCCGACGATGTGGCGCGCCCGCTCCGTCACGTCGACGAAGACCGGCAGCGTGCCGTCGGGGTCGAGCGCCGTGCCCTCGCGCACCCGCACGCCGCCCAGCGCCTCGATGCGCGAGACCGAGCGGCGGATGTCGGACAGCGCCTGCGGCGAATAGGGATCGCCCGGCTCGGCGTAGATGAACGAGCGCACCACCGCCGGATCGACGGTCTTGGTGCCCCGCACCGTCACGGCGCCGATCGCCGCCTTGGGGCCTGGATCGACCACGAAGGTCACGTCCATGACGTGGGCGGTGTCGTCGACCACCGGCTCGCGGCGCAGCACCTTGGCGAAGGGGTGGCCGTCGCGGCGGAAGGAATCGACCACGGCCGCCTCGCGGGCCAGCACCGTGGCGGAGCGGGCCGGCACCTCGCCGTCGATGCGGGTCAGGCGCTCCGGCACCGCCCCGGGGCCGAAGGGCAGGCCGGACGGATCGAGCACCGCGATCCGGCGCAGGTGGTAGAGCGGACCCTGGTCGACCGTGATCCGCACCGCCACGAGGCTGCGGTTGCGCGCGGCCTCGGCGGCCCGCACGGCGGAGCGCGCCGCCGCGTCGCCGCCCAGCACCACGTCCTCGATGCGGAAGGTCGCCGTGCCGGCATAGTAGCCGAAGCCCGAGAGCGCATCGACGAGGCGCGGCGCGTCGGCCTCGGCCCGGCGCAGCAGGCCCTCGCCGTCGGGCGGCGCGTCGTTGCGCAGGCGGTAGAGGCCCGACGTGTCCTTGAGCGCCTGGAGCAGGTCCTCGTCCTCGACGCCCTGGAAGCGGACGGAATAGGGCAGGGCGGCCGCGCTCGGGGCCGGCGGCGCCTCCTCGGCGCCGAACAGCCCGAACAGGTCGAAGGCCCGGGCGGGCTCCGCCGTCCCGAGGCCGAGCGCGAGCGCGATCCCCACCGCTCCGGTGCGACCCAGTTCGCGACCATACCTGGACGGGCGCTCCCGCAGAGCGCCACGACGTTCGACCCGACTCCGCATGCCCCCCGGCCGTGCTGCCGGCGCCGCCCGACGGGACGGTGCCGAAAAAAACCCACCTCACGCCCGCGGCGCGCCCGATTGAAAACCCACCCGTGGAATGCCACGATCGGCAGGTCCACTCCTCCGAAACACGGCCTTCCGCAAGGTCTCCCTGCCGCAACAACCACGCACGAGGGTCGGGGGAATTCGTGTCCAAACCGTGTCCGCTTCCGGACCCGATCCTGGGACAAGCTAGAGCATTCATGCGTCCGAGGGGAGGAGGCGGGGCCCGGAAGCGGGGTTCCGGCCGTGATCGCGGGGGGCGCCAACCCGCGGGGAGGACGGCAGGATCGCCGATGCCCGCGGCGCGCGGTCGCGCCCGCCCCCGGGCCGGCCGGCGCGTTGAGCGGGTCCGTGCCATCCCCGCTGTCCACAGGGCCGAAGTCATGCTTCCCGTCGTGTTCCACCCGGCCTACGAGGCGCCGCTGCCGGAGGGGCATCGCTTCCCGATGGGCAAGTACGGGCGCCTGGCCGAGACCCTGCGGGAGCGCGGCCTCGTACCCGAGGGCTTCGTGACGCCGCAGCCCGCAGGCCCGGACCTGATCCGCCTCGCCCACGACGCGACCTACGTCGAGCAGGTCGTCACCGCGACCGTGCCGCGGGCGATCGAGCGGGCGATCGGCCTGCCGGTCGACGACGGGGTGGCGCGGCGCTCGCTGGCCTCGGCGGGCGGCACGCTGCTCGCCGCCCGGCTGGCGCTCGAGCACGGGCTCGCCGGGAGCACCGCGGGCGGCAGCCACCACGGCAGGCGGGCGGCGGGCGGGGGGTTCTGCGTCTTCAACGACGTGGCGGTGGCGGCGCTCGCCCTCAAGCGCGAGGGCACGATTCGCCGGGCGCTCGTCCTCGACCTCGACGTCCACCAGGGAGACGGCACCGCCGACTGCCTGACGCACGAGCCCGACCTGTTCACCTTCTCGATGCACGCCGAGAAGAACTACCCGACCGACAAGGTGCCGGGGGACCTCGATGTCGGCCTGCCCGACGGGCTGGGCGACGACGACTACCTGGCGGCGCTCGCCCTCCACGTCCCGCGCCTCCTCGACGGCATCCGGCCCGACCTGGTGTTCTACAATGCCGGGGTCGATCCCCACCGCGACGACCGCCTCGGCCGCCTGGCGCTGACCGACGAGGGCCTGCGCCGGCGCGAGGCCTATGTCGTCGGCGAGGTGCATCGCCGGGACATCCCGCTCGCCGCGGTGATCGGCGGCGGCTACGCCACCGACGTCGCGGCGCTGGCCGCCCGCCACGCCCTGGTGTTCGAGGCGATGGCCGAGCGGGCGTGACGACGGACACGAGCGCGTCCGGGCGCGGAACGGCCGAGGCTGTTCGGCCGTTGATGCCCCGAGACCGCAACGCCCTCACACCTCGGAGGATACGATGAGCCTGATCGGCCGGATCGTCACCAAGATCCTGGGCAACGACGACCCCCGCATCCGCCCGGACGGACGCAGCCCCTACGACGACCGGGTCGCCTACAACGACTCGGGCAACCTCGTCGGCCGCCTGGTGACCAAGATCCTGCGTCGCTAGCGCATCGCGTCGCGCGCACCGGATCGCGCCGCTGACGTAACGCTCCTGGATGCGTCCCACAGCACCCCCGCCGGTCCCGGCGGGGGTGCTGCCGTTTCGGGGGGATCGGCCCGGCTTCACGGAAAATCCACCAACGTGCGTTTTCGCACTTGCGAAGGCCGCTCCGGTCCCTATTTTCGGATGGGCAGGGACGCGATGGCGTCGCGGCCCTGCTGCCCTCTTTGGGCGTTTCCTCCCTAGACTTCGGGCCGCCTCGCAAGGGCGGCCTTTTTTCTTTGTCGTGGACCGTTCGCGACCGCGCTTTGGGGCCGCCTCAGGCCGAGGCCAGATGGCGCCGCTGGGCCCGTGCCACCCGCGCCACCGCCCGGGCCGCTCGCGTCCGCGGCACCACCGCCTCGCCGGCGAGGACCCGCCGCTTGAGCGCCACCAGCTCCGGATCGCCGAAGCGCGCCAGCAGCGCCTCGAACGCCGCGTGTCGCGCGAGGTCGTAGCCGCCCCCGTCGAGCGGGTGGGGCGGGTGGAGATGGATCACCGGGGCGAGGCCGGCGGGGATCGGCGCCGTGGCGGCGTGGAGCCGGCCGAGGCGCAGCAGCCGGTCGAACCACTGCGCCCGCGGGCCCGGACGGGCGTCGGGCAGAACGGCCTCCGAGACGACCTCCAAGACGACCTCCAAGACGACCTCGATGCGGTCGCGCCCGCTCTCCGCCACCAGCACGGCGCCGAGCCCCGGCAGGGCGGCCCAGAGGGCGGCGTCGGCCGGGCGGCCGCAGGCGGCGCGGAGCCGCGAGACCGCCTCCTCCCGCACCCGGGCCATGAGCCGGGCCTGGCGCAGCGGCAGGCCGAGGCAGAACAGCACGCCGTCGCGATCCCCGGCCCGCGCCGCCGCGTGGTCGCGGCCGCGCTCGCTCACGACCGGGGCGGGGCAGGGCGGCAGGAGGGGGAGCGGCCGGCACAGGGCGAGGGCCTGGCTCCAGGCCTCGCCGCCGAGCGCGGTCTCGTAGGCGACCGGCACGAGGGTGTCGGCCTCCCCCAGCACCAGGGCGCCGCGGGACGTGACGAGGCCGGGGCGCCCGCCGCAGGGCGGGGTCGCGGGCTCGCCGGGATCGCGCCGGAAGGTGGCCCCCGCCCCGTAGCCGCCGAGGCTCCAGCCCGTGGCCGGATCGGCGAGCGCCCGGTCGAGGACGGCGCGCAGCGCGGTGCCCGGTCCGGCGGGATCCGACAAAGGGTCTTCCCCGCCTTGAGCGCAACGCAGCAAACCGCTACCTCTTCACGGGCAGGGGGCGCCCGCCCGGGTCGAGAATCGCACATCGTGTCGGAACCGTCGCCGCCGCTCGCCGATCCGGATTCCCCGCTCGCCCGCAAGAGGGTCAGCGTCCGGGGACGGCTGCGCAACTACTTCTTCACCGGCGTGATCGTCGCCGGCCCGCTCGCGATCACGATCTACATCACCTGGTGGTGCATCAGCCTGATCGACGGCTGGGTCAAGCCGCTGGTCCCCTCGGCCTACCTGCCGGACCATTACCTGCCCTTCAGCGTGCCGGGCCTCGGCCTCGTCATCGCCTTCGTGGCGCTGACGACGCTCGGCGCGCTCACCGCCAACCTCGTCGGCCGCTCGGTGGTGGAGTTCGGCGAGGTGCTCCTCGCCCGCACGCCGGTGATCTCGGGCCTCTATCGCGGCCTGCGCCAGGTGTTCGAGACCCTGTTCTCGACCAGCGGCACCTCGTTCCGCACCGTCGGCCTGGTCGAGTTCCCGGTGAAGGGCACCTGGTCGATCGTCTTCCTGTCGGCCCCGGCGGGCCCGGACGTGCAGGGCGCCCTCGGAGCCGGAAACGAGCATGTCGGGGTGTTCCTGCCCTGCGCCCCGAACCCGACCACCGGCTTCTTCTTCTACCTGCCCCGGTCCGAGGTGATCGAATTGTCGATCAGCGTCGACGACGCGGCCAAGCTCGTGATGTCGGCCGGCGTGATCCAGCCCGAGGACCCGCAGAGCCGGCTCCAGGCCATGGCGGCGGGCCTGCGCGTCGCGCAGGTGGGGCCGATCCAGCCCAGACCCTCGGCCAATTCCCCGGCAAGCCCCGCGGCGATGCCGGCGCGGGACCGGATGGACGCCTGACCGGACGGGCCTCCCGCGCATCGACAACGCCCCGCTTCCGTGCTCCCTGTCGTCATCGGCCGGAGCAACAGGCCGGACACGGGGGGATGGGATGCGGACCACGCGGATTCTGGCCGGGGCGCTCGGCTGGTCCCTCGGCGGCCTCGCGGTGGCGGCGCCGGCCGAGGCGCGCATCACGGCGATCGAGGTCACGGCGATCGAGCCCTTCGCCGAGGGTGCCGCCTGGGGCGAGGCGGGGGCCTACGAGCGCGTCGTCGGCACCGCCCGGGGCGAGCTCGACCCGGCCGATCCGGCCAATGCCGGCATCGTCGACCTCGTGCTGGCGCCCCGCAATGCGGCCGGGATGGTCGAGTACGCGACCGACCTGTTCCTGCTGCGCCCGAAGGACCCGGCCCGCGGCAGCGGCACCCTGCTGTTCGAGGTGCCGAACCGCGGCCGCAAGTTCCTGTTCAACTGGATCATGGACGCCAGGCCGGCCGCCGGGCTGACGGCGATCAACGATCCGCGCAGCGCGGCGGATGCCGGCACCGGCCTGTCCCTGCGCCGCGGCGACACCCTGGTCTGGGCCGGCTGGGAGGCGAACGCCCTGCGCCAGCAGGGCGGCATGGCGATCGACCTGCCGGTGGCGACCCGCAACGGCCGGCCGATCACCGAATGGGTGCGCGACGAACTGGTGAGCGCCACCCGCGGCCCGCCGGAGGCGCCGTTCTTCCTCGCCTTCGAGGCGACGCAGGACGTCGTTCCCGATCCGGACGACGCCCCCCGGCTCACCGTGAAGCGCCGCGAGCCCGACGCCGCCCGGCCGGTGCCGCCGCAGGCCTGGCGCCTCGCCGGCCCGCGCCAGGTCGAGCTGCTGCCCAAGGGCACCAAGCCCGGCCCGGGCACGATCTACCAGCTCACCTACCGCACCACCGGCCCGAAGGTGCAGGGCATCGGCTTTGCCGCCGTGCGGGACGTGGTGGCGCATCTGCGCACCGGGACCGAGGCGGGCACGATCCGCCACACCGTCGCGCTCGGCATCTCGCAGAGCGGACGCTACCTGCGCGACTTTATCCACCAGGGCTTCAACCGCGACGAGAGCGGCCGGCGGGTCTTCGACGGGGTGCTGGCCCACATCGCCGGAGCGGGCGGGATCTTCCTCAACGCCCGCTTCGCCCAGCCCTCGCGCACCAACACCCAGCACGAGGACCACCTCTACCCCGAGAACGCCTTCCCGTTCTCGGCCGCCGCGCAGCACGACCCGGTCACCGGCCGGCGGGGATCGCTCCTGCGCGGCGACGCCTCGGACCCGCTGCTGATCGAGGTCAACACCAGCACCGAGTACTGGCAGAAGGGCGCCTCGCTGCTCACCACCGATCCCCTCGGGCGCGCCGACGTGGCGCTGCCCGACAAGACCCGCGCCTACCTGATCGCGAGCGGCTTCCACAACGGCCGCGCCCACCTGACCAACGCCAGGGGCGCCTGCCTGAACCCGCGCAGCACGCTCAGCTCCGGCCCGGCGCTCCGGGCGCTCCTCGTCGCCCTGGAGGAGTGGGTCGCCACCGGCCGGGCCCCGCCCGAGAGCCGGGTGCCGCGGGTCGCGGACGGCACCCTGGTCGCGCCGGAGGCGATCGGCTTTCCCTACGTCCCGGGCGTGCCGGTCCCGGGCGCCGTCAACGCGGTCGCGCGGTTTGCGACCTACCTCGATCCCCGCCCCGAAGCCGGGCCGCAATACCGGCCGCTGGTCCCGCGGGTCGATGCCGACGGGCACGAGGTCGCGGGCATCCGGCTCCCCGCCTTGGCCGCGCCCCGCGCGACCTACACCGGCTGGAACCTCTACGCCGACCCCTATCCGACCGGCGTGCTCTGCGACCGCGACGGCAGCGAATTCGCGCTCGCCCGCACCAGGGCGGAGCGGGAGGCGAGCGGCGATCCGCGGCCCTCGCTCGAGGAGCGCTACCCGGACAAGGCGGCCTACGCGGCGGCGGTGGCGCAGGCGGCCGACACCCTCGTCGCCGAGCGGCTGCTGCTGCGGGAGGATGCCGACCGGATGAGCGCGGCGGCGCGGGAGGACGCGCCGTAACGGCACCGCCCGGCGAGGGACGCGATCGTGCCGCGGGCCGACCGCCCTCCCGGCCGGCGCGAAGAGTGCTACAGGTGCCGGCCGGGGCGACGATCCGGCCGGCCTTCGCATCACGAGCCCCGACCGTGGGTCGGACGGATCCGGGCTCGTCCTCCGAGAAACTGCCTTTCGGCCGGCGCCGGCGGATCTCCGCCCCCCGGCCTCCACCCGGTCGGGGTCGCCCGCGACCGCCCGCTCGACAGACAGGATCGCCTCCCTCCCGTGACCGACGATACTTCGCACCCCGCCGCGTCCAGCCGGGCCGGGGACGGGACCTCTCGGCCCGACGTCGCGGCCCTCGCCCGCGAGGTCGCCCGCCATTGCGCGGCCTACCGCGACCCCGTCCCACGGCTCGCCGTGCGGCAGGTCGCCAACACCCTGCTGCCCTACCTCGCCGTCTGCGCGCTGATGCTGTGGGCGGCCGCCGCCGGCCACGCGCTCTGGGCGCTGCCGCTCGCCGTGCCGGCCGGCGGCCTGCTGGTGCGGCTGTTCATCATCCAGCACGATTGCGGGCACGGCTCGTTCCTGCCCTCGCGCGCGGCCAATGACGGGCTCGGGCGGGTCTTGAGCCTCCTGACGGTGACGCCCTACGACAGCTGGAAGCGGGCGCATGCCCTCCACCACGCCTCGACCGGCGACCTCAGCCGCCGCGGCACCGGCGACATCCACACGCTGACCGTGCGCGAATACCTCGCCCTGTCGCGCTGGCAGCGGCTGCGCTACCGCCTCTACCGCAACCCGTTCATCCTGATCGTCCTCGGCTCGCCGCTCAACTTCCTGGTCCTGCAGCGGTTTCCCTCCGGCGTCGGCCTGCCGTGGCGCACCGCGTGGCGGGACGTGCTCGGCCTCGACCTCGCGCTCGCCGGGCTCGTCGGGCTGCTGGCGCTTGCCACCGGCGGGATCGGGCCGGTGTTGTGGGTGCTGCTGCCGGTCGTCAGCGTCGCCGCCTGGATCGGCGGCTGGCTGTTCTACGTCCAGCATCAGTACGAGGAGACGGTCTGGGAGGGCCCCGAATCCTGGGACTTCCACCGCGCGGCGCTCGGCGGCAGCTCGTACTACGTCCTGCCGCGGGTGCTGCAATGGTTCACCGGCAATGTCGGCCTGCACCACGTCCACCACGTCAACAGCCGCATCCCGAACTACCGCCTCCAGGAATGCCTCGACGGCCACGCGACGCTGGGCGAGGTCGGCCGCCTGACGCTCCGCGACAGCCTGCGCTGCCTCGGGCTCGCCCTGTGGGACGAGGAGGCCCGCAAGCTGATCGGGTTCTCGGGGCTGCGGACCGCGGCGGCGCAAGGAGCGTGACCGGGTGAGGGAGCCGGCGATCCCGCCGGTTCCCCCGAGGGCCGGGCCGGCCCGGCCTTGAGCGCCTAGGCCACCTGGGCTAGTCCTCCGCGCCGATGCGGCCCGGACGGCCGCGCGAAACCCAGGGAGGCTCCATGCCCATGCGTGTGATCGGTGGCGGACTCGTCGGACTCACCCTCGTCGCGGCGAGCACGCTGGCCGCCGCCGAGACCCTGCCGACGCGCAAAGCCGGCCTGTGGGAGAGCAAGACCGTCTCGGCGGAGGGCAGCACGACGGCGCGCCAGTGCATCGACGAGAAGACCGACCAGCTGGCGCAGGGCGCGCTCGGGGCCGGCCAATGCGCCAAGCGCGTCTTCACCAAGACGAGCGCCGGTTACACCGGCGAGACCGAGTGCAAGATGGGGGCGATCTCGGCCTCCGGCACCAGCGTGATCACCGGCGACTTCGCCAGCAAGATCCATCTCGACGTCGACACGACGCTCACCGGCATTCCCGGCATGAAGGAGCCCGTCCGCCGCAAGATGGCGATCGACGCCACCTATCTCGGCCCCTGCGAGGCGGGGCAGAGCCCGGGCGACATCATCCTGCCGGATGGGAAGATCGTGAAGATGCCGCAGGTGGGGCCGCGGTAGGGGTCGGGCGATCCTGCCCTGCCGCACCGAGGCCGGGCGGCATAATCGCTCCTCGCAAGACTTTCCCTCTCCCGGATCCCCTTCCGCTGTCACGACGGCCGCCCGGGAAAGGGGGACGGGTCGAAGCCGTCCCCACGCCCCTCACGCCGCCTTCTTCCGCGTGATCAGCTTCACCAGGTCCCGCAAAATCCCCGTCGTCTCCTTCAGCCGCTCCGCCACCGTCGCCAGATCACGGATGAACACCACGCTCATGTCCGGGCGCACCTTGGCGAAGGAGCGCTGGTCGGCGATGTAGCCGGCGAGCTTGGCCGGGTTGGCGAAGGACCGGTCGCGGAAGTGCATGACGATGCCCTTCGGGCCGGCCTCGACCTTCTCGACGTTGGTCTGGCGGCACAGGATCTTGATCGTCACGATCTTCAGGAGCTCTTCCACCTCCGGCGGCAGCGGGCCGAAGCGGTCGATCAGCTCGGCGCCGAAGCTCTCGAGCTCGCGGTCGTTCTCCAGCGTCGCGAGGCGGCGGTAGAGGCCGAGCCGCACCGAGAGGTCCGCGACGTACTCCTCCGGCATCGTGACGGGCGCGCCGAGCGCGATGGTCGGCGACCATTGCTCGTCGGTCGGCAGCGCGTTGCCGGATTTGAGCGCCGCGACCGCGCTCTCCAGCATCTGCTGATAGAGCTCGTAGCCGACCTCCTTGACGTGGCCGGACTGCTCGTCGCCGAGCAGGTTGCCGGCGCCGCGGATGTCGAGGTCGTGGCTGGCGAGCTGGAAGCCGGCGCCCAGCGTGTCGAGGGATTGCAGAACGCTCAAGCGCCGTTCCGCCTGCACCGTCAGGGGCTTGCCCTCGGGGGTGGTGAACAGCGCGTAGGCCCGGGCCTTGGAGCGGCCGACGCGGCCGCGCAGCTGGTAGAGCTGGGCGAGGCCGAACATGTCGGCGCGGTGGACGATCAAGGTGTTGGCGGTCGGGATGTCGAGGCCCGATTCGACGATCGTGGTGGCGAGCAGGATGTCGTACTGGCCCTCGTAGAAGGCCGTCATCACGTCCTCGAGCTGGCCCGCCGCCATCTGGCCGTGGGCCACCGCCACCTTGGCCTCGGGCACCTCGCGGTCGAGGAAGCGCTTGACCTCCTCCAGGTGCTCGATGCGCGGCACGACATAGAAGGCCTGGCCGCCGCGATAGCGCTCGCGCAGGAGCGCCTCGCGGATCGAGAGCGGGTCGAACGGCATCACGAAGGTGCGCACGGCCAGCCGGTCGACCGGCGGCGTCGCGATGATGGAGAGTTCGCGCACCCCCGTCATGGCGAGCTGCAGCGTGCGGGGGATCGGCGTGGCGGAGAGCGTCAGGACGTGGACCTCCGCCTTCAGCGCCTTCAGCCGCTCCTTGTGGGAGACGCCGAAATGCTGCTCCTCGTCGATGATGATGAGGCCGAGATCCTTGAAGGCGATGTTCTTGGCGAGCAGGGCGTGGGTGCCGACCACGATGTCGACCGAGCCGTCGGCCAGGCCCTCGCGGACCTTCTTCAATTCGGCGTTGCTGACGAAGCGCGAGGCCTGCGCGACGTTGACCGGCAGGCCCTTGAAGCGGGCCTCGAAGGTGCGGGCGTGCTGGCGCGCGAGAAGCGTGGTCGGCACCACCACGGCGACCTGCTTGCCCGAGAGCGCGGTGACGAAGGCGGCGCGCAACGCCACCTCGGTCTTGCCGAAGCCGACGTCGCCGCAGACCAGCCGGTCCATCGGCCGGCCCGAGGTGAGGTCGCCCAGCGTCGCGGCGATCGCCGCCTCCTGGTCCTCGGTCTCCTCGTAGGGGAACCGGGCGGCGAACTCGCCGTAGGTGCCCTCGGGCGGGGCCATCTTGGGCGCCGACTTCAGGAAGCGCTCGGCCGCGACCTTGATGAGGGCGCCGGCCATCTCCATGATCCGGCGCTTGAGCTTGGCCTTGCGCGCCTGCCAGGCCCCGCCGCCGAGCTTGTCGAGGGCGACGTCGGCATCCTCCGAGCCGTAGCGGGTCAGGAGCTCGATGTTCTCGACCGGCAGCAGCAGCAGGCCGCCGCTATACTGGATCTCCAGGCAATCGTGCGGTGCGCCCGCCGCCGTCACGGTCTTGAGGCCGACGAACCGCCCGATGCCGTGATCGGCATGAACCACGAGGTCGCCGGGCGCCAGCGCCTGCACCTCCAGGATCACGTCCTGGGGGCGCTTGGCCTTGCGCTTGGGCCGCACCAGCCGGTCGCCGAGGATGTCGCCCTCGGCCACCACGGCGAGCTGGCCCGCCGAGAAGCCGCTCTCCAGGCCCCAGACCGCGACGCCGAGATCCTGGCCGCGCTTCATCGCCAGGATGTCGGAGAGCCGCGTGATGGTCTTGGGCTTGGGCAGGCCGTGCTCGGTCAGCACGCCGCAGAGCCGGTCGCGCGAACCCTCCGACCAGGCCGCCAGGACGACGTGATGGCCCGACGCCTGCATCTCGCGGATGTGGGTCACCGCCGCGTCGAAGACGTTGACGCCCTCCTGCGCCCGCTCGGGCGCGAAGCTGCGGCCGGGCACGCCCTCGCCGTCGATGAGCTTGCGGCCGGAGACCTCCGGCACGTCGAAGGGGGCAAGCCGGGCGACGGTCGCGCCCTCGATGCGCTTCGCCCACTCGTTCGGCGAGAGGTAGAGCGCGTCGGGTTTCAGGGGCTTGTAGGGCGCGGTGCCGCTCTGGCGCTCCTTCAGGGCCTCGCAGCGGGCGTCGTAGTATTCCTGCACCTGGGACAGGCGCTCGGCCACTGCGTCGTCGACCTGGTGGTCGAGGATGAGGGGCACGCCGGCGACGTAGTCGAACAGCGTGTCGAGGTGGTCGTAGAACAGCGGCATCCAGTGCTCGAGGCCGGCATAGCGCCGGCCCTCGCTGATCGTCTCGTAGAGCCGGTCGTCGCGGGTGGCGGCGCCGAAGGTCGTGACGTAGCCCTGGCGGAAGCGCCGGATCGTCTCGGTGGTGAGCTGCACCTCGCTCATCGGCACGAGGTCGAGGGAGCGCAGCTGCCCGATGGTGCGCTGGGTCTCGGGATCGAAGGCGCGGATCGATTCGAGGGTGTCGCCGAAGAAGTCGAGGCGGACCGGGTTCGGCAGTCCTGGCGGCGACAGGTCGATGATGCCGCCGCGCACCGCGTACTCGCCGGTGTCGCGCACGGTGCCGGTGCGCAGGAAGCCGTTGGCCTCGAGCCAGGCGACGATCTGGTCGGTATCGAGCGCATTGCCCGGCGCCGCCGAGAAGGTCTCGACGGCGATGCGGGATTTGGGCGGCACCCTTTGCACCAGGGCGTTGACCGTGGTGGTGAGGATGCGCGGCTTCTCGGCCGAGGAACGGGTGCGGGAAAGCCGCGACAGAGCGGTCATCCGCTGCGCCGCGATGGCCGCGTTGGGCGAGATCCGGTCGTAGGGCTGGCAGTCCCAGGCCGGGACGCTCATCACCTCGATCTCGGGCGCCACGAAGGCGAGCGCACTGGCGAAGGCCGCCGAGCGGGTGCCGTCGCGCGCGACGTGGACCAGGACCGCCGGCCCCTCGGAGACCTGCGACAGGGCCCGGGCGAGGTCGGCCACCACCAGGGCGTCGAACCCGTCCGGCACCCGCGCCAGCGTCGCGCTGTCGCCGGCCTTCAGCGCCTCCACGGCCTTGGTCAGCGCCGCGGATTTCGGCAGGGCGAAACGGGCGGCCGCGGGCTTCTTGACCGGCGCGGGCGGGGCGGGGGGCTTGGGGGCGGGCTTGGCCATCGGGTCTTCAGCGGGTCTTTTCAGGCGTGCGGGCGGGCAAGGGGCATCAACTGCGGGTCGTTGGATCGATCAATGCTTCAGACAAAGGCGCGGGACTTGAACCCTCCCCCCTCTGCGGGGGAGGGTGCCCCACGGAGCCGGGCGGGAGAGGGGAACCCGCTTCCGGATATAGCGGAACCGTTCTGAAGGGCGCTCCCTGGATCGGCGTCGCGCTGCCCCTCTCCCGGCTCACTGCGTTCGCCACCCTCCCCCGCGGAGGGGGGAGGGTTGACCCGCGCCTCACCTCGAAACCCGCCTCACAGGTCCACCGGCGCCCCGTGCTGGTGGAACGCCTTCATCCGGCGATAGACCGCGGTGTCGTAGTTCGACGGGGCCTCGGCCTCGTCGGTGATCCAGCGGAACAGGTCGCGGTCGGGCACCTCGATCAGGAGCTCGAAATCGTCGAGTTCCTCCTCCGTGAGGGTCCCGATCTCGGCATCCGCGAAGCGGCCCATGATCAGGTCCATCTCCCGGGTGCCCCGGTGCCAGGAGCGGTAGAGGGTGCGGCGGCGGCGCGGATCGAGGTCGGCGCTGGTGCGGGTGGTGCCGGTCATCGCGAGACAAGTCCTCGGGCTGGTCCGGACGGCTTTACCGCCCGGGGCGCGGGTGCGAAACCCTTCCCCGCCCATATGGGGCGCGAAGCACGCGATGCGACACGCAGCGTCCCGCAGCCGCGCCGCCGTGGTGTATAGAGCCCCGACCTCCCTCCGCTCCCGCCCCGATGTCGCTGCGTCCCTCCCTGCTCGATCCCCTGTTCGCCCCCGCGACCGTGTTGCCGGGGGCCGGTCCCAAGGTCGCCGTGCTGATCGACAAGCTCGTCGGCACGCCGGAGCGCCCGGCCCGGGTGGTCGACCTCCTGTTCCACCTGCCCCAGCGCGGCATCGCCCGGCAGCTGCGCGGCTCGATCGCCGAGGCGCCCCCCGGCGAGCCGGTGACGCTCGGGGTCACGGTGGTGGCCCACCGCCCGCCGCAGACGGCGGGCCGAAAGCCGTTCCGGGTGCTGGTCGAGGACCAGACCGGCGACATCACCCTGGTGTTCTTCAACCTGCCGCGCGCCCGCATCGAGAAGATGCTGCCGCTCGGCAGCCACCGCTACGTGTCGGGCCGGATCGAGCTGTGGGACGGCTTTCGCCAGATGGTCCACCCCTCCCGCATCCTCGACGAGAAGGGCCTGGCCGACCTGCCGGCGGTGGAGCCGATCTACGGCGCCACCGAGGGCCTGACCTCGCGGGCGATCGGCAAGCTCGCGGTCTCGGCCCTCGACCGGCTCCCCGTCCTGCCCGAGTGGCAGGACCGCGCCTTCCTCGACCGCCAGGGCTGGCCGGCCTTCGCCGATGCGCTGCGCACCGAGCACCGCCCGGCGGAGGCCGCCGAGACCGAGGAGGACCTCAAGACCCCGGCGCGCCGGCGCCTCGCCTACGACGAGCTTCTGGCCTCGCAGCTGGCGCTGGCGCTGGTGCGCAGCCGGATGCACCGTCCGCCCGGCCGCACCAATGTCGGCGACGGCGCCCTGTCGCGGCGGATCGAGGCCGCCCTGCCGTTCGGCCTCACCGGCGCGCAGACCCGCGCGCTCGCCGAGATCCGCGGCGACATGGGCTCGGACCGGCGCATGCTGCGCCTGCTGCAGGGCGATGTCGGCTCGGGCAAGACCGCGGTGGCCTTGCTCGCCATGGCGTCGGCGATCGAGGCCGGGCGTCAGGCGGCCATGATGGCGCCGACCGAGATCCTGGCCCGCCAGCACGCCGAGCGCCTGCGGCCGCTGGTCGAGACCGCGGGTTTGAGGCTGGCGCTGCTCACCGGCCGCGACCGGGCGGCGGAACGGCGCGCGACGCTCGCCGGCCTCGCCGACGGCTCGATCCACGTCGTCGTCGGCACCCACGCCCTGTTCCAGGACGACGTGGCGTTCCACGATCTCGGCCTCGCGGTGGTGGACGAGCAGCACCGCTTCGGCGTGCACCAGCGCCTGGCGCTCGGAGCCAAGGGCGCGGCGGTGGACGTGCTGGTGATGACCGCGACCCCGATCCCCCGCACGCTCGCGCTGACCTGCTTCGGCGACATGGAGGTCTCGGTCCTCGACGAGAAACCGGCCGGCCGCCAGCCGATCAAGACCGTGCTGGTCTCGACCGACCGCCTCGAGGAGGTGACGCTGGGGCTAGAGCGGGCGCTCGCCAAGGGCGACCGGGTCTACTGGATCTGCCCGCTCGTCGCCGAATCCGAATACGTCGACCTCGCCGCCGCCGAGGAGCGGTTCTCGGCCCTGCGCGAGCGCTTCGGCGAGGCGGTCGGCCTCGTCCACGGCAAGATGGCCGGCAAGGACAAGGACGAGGCGATGGAGCGCTTCGTCGCCGGCGAGACCAAGATCCTGGTCTCGACCACCGTGGTGGAGGTCGGCGTGGACGTGCCGGCGGCCACCGTGATGGTGATCGAGCACGCCGAGCGCTTCGGGCTGGCGCAGCTGCACCAGCTGCGCGGCCGGGTCGGGCGGGGCTCGGGCGCCTCGACCTGCCTGCTGCTGTTCAAGGGGCCGCTCGGCCAGGTGGCGCGAGCGCGCCTCGAGATGATGCGCGAGACCGAGGACGGCTTCCGCATCGCCGAGGAGGACCTGCGCCTGCGCGGCGAGGGCGAGGTGCTGGGCACCCGCCAGTCGGGGCTCGCCGCCTTCCGGCTCGCCCGGCCGGAGGTCGACGGCGACCTCATCGTGGCCGCCCGCGACGACGCCAAGCTCGTCGTCGAGCGCGATCCGGGGCTGAAGTCCGAGCGCGGCCAGGCCCTGCGGGCGCTGCTCTACCTGTTCGAGCGCGACGCGGCGGTGAAGCTGCTGCAGGCGGGGTGAGGGGAAACGAGGCCGCCCGCGGCCTCGTGTCGAAGCCAGAGCCTTGGGGACGACCGGGACGGTCCGGTCGTCGGGATCAGAATTCCGGCTCGTTCAGCACGCGCGTGCCGATGCGGCTCTGCAGGTCGATCGGGGCGCCGGTCTGCTGGCCGGCGGCGTCGACCTCGATCACCGGGACGCCGGCACCGCGAAGCCGCTCGCGCAGGCGCTCGGACTGGAGGCGGAAGGTGCCGCCGGTGTCGCGGCGCGGGACGTGCAGCAGCACGGCCGCGGGGTTCGGCATCATCGCCAGGACATCGTCCGCCGCCTCGAGCGAGGCGGTGACGCTGGCATAGCCCAGCTCGGCCAGCTCCGCGGAGAGGGCCCGGTCGACGGCGCGGTGGCCATCGTCCACGACGAGAACTTTTTGCAGCGCACCCATGTTCAAGCGTTAGCCGATCGCGCGCCTTTCGTGAAGGCACCGGGGCAGTAACGCCGTGAGCCGACAAAGGTTCACCGATCGGGGAGCGCCCGGCCGGGCGGCGGGAGCCGGAAGGAGCCTCCGGATCGGTGGCCAAACCCCTGCGGCAACAGGATTTTCCTGATGTTCGAGCGGGGCCGGAATTTTGCCGGCGCCGTGTCAGACCTCGGCGACCGCGGTGGCGACGCCGGCGAAGAGCGACGGCCGGAAGCGGGAGGGCATCCACCCGTCCTGATTTTCCTCCCGCGTGATACCGCGATGCAACATCCGGGCGGTGCAGGCCGCCCCGCGGAAGCTCAGGCGCCCGTCCGGGTCGCGGCGGAGCTGGACCAGCCCTGCCCGGTCCGCGATCCTCTCGGGAATCGGGGCGACGCGCTCGGGCGCCATCGCGGCCCTCTCGGGGGCCGCCAGGACGAGGCCGACATCCTGGGCGTCGCGCCGGCCGCACAGGAGCGCGGTCTCGTCGAAGGCCAGGATGTCGACGACGCCGGCCCGGCCCGGCAGGCGGCCGCTGAGGCGGCAGGGCGCCCGGTGGACGTAGGCCAGGGTGCGCAGGCGGCCCGCCACGGTGGTGCGGGCGAAGCCCGCCTCCATCCAGGCCGGAGCGACGAGGTGGGTCGGCACCGGCTGGTCGAGGGCGGCCGAGAGGGTGCCGGCCTCGAAGACCGGGTGGCATTCGAGGGTGGCGCCGGCGAGCAGCGCGGCGGCGAGCCCGGTGGCGAGGCCCTTGAGGTCGCTCGGCGGCATGAGGCTGAGGATCCGGTCGCCCGGCTCGACCCGCATCGGCGCCAGGCAGCCGGCGGCGGCGGCGGTCAGCGCCTCGGCCTCGCGGCGCACCGCCACG
>NZ_JACWCT010000043.1 GCF_016613415.1 Methylobacterium ajmalii
AGCCGCCTCACGCTGTTTCCTGCCTGTGGCCTGGGCGTCTATCAACCCCAAACGACGAAGCGGGCTTCGAGCCCGCCTCTCGTCCATCAACCCCGAATGACGAATGACCGGAAAAACGACCATCGCCCATTGCCGCGGTTGGGACGTCTTTGTGCGGTGCAATATTGGCGAATATAGAGGCACGCATGGGCCGTATTGCGTAGAGGATGCTGGTCGTTTGTGCAGATCTCGCGGATTCGGCGAGAGCATTTTCCGGTGAGGCGGGTGCCGGTTCGGCAAAAGAAAATGCTGCAAGATCAGATACCTGGAGCGGCATCTGGTTGCAACGCGAGCGGGCGCTGCTCCGGAGGCCGGGCCAAGGGTTGCAGGCCTCCCGGCAGGTTTTCTCGTGCGCTCCCCTGCCCGCTCCCTTGCCGGCCTCCGTAGAAGCCTCCGCCGCCGTGAGACGCGCCGGGTCATCCCCGGGAGGGCCGGATCCTCCTGCCGCGACGGTCGGCAGGGCTGTCCGCGTCCGAGGAAGTCCCGGCGTACAAGCATCTCGTCGAACTCTTTCTCGCTCGGAACGAAACCGCATGCACGCCATTCATATTTCATATTTACTTTTGCATCTCATGAACTAGCAGCCGATTTTCGTTGAAAACGGCGCGACGGCCTTGGCCTCCACCCTGTGCCGGCTCAGACGGGTCGGTGATACAGAAATATGTTTCTCCAAACTGCAGCTTGACATTGCATACGGCTTGGAATGATTGTGCGGTGTCTTGGGGTTTCGACCAAGAAACGGAACGATCGTCCAGCGGACATTGATGTCGCCGCGTGCCGATGCGCGCGGGCGCGGAAGCCCGGATGCGCCGTGCCGTAAATTCGGGACGGGAGCGAACCGGAGACGGGGTAGCGACCGCCCCTGGTGGACGGGGTCGGCTCGATCCCGGAACGGATGGCGTGCGACCGGACCGATCATTTTCGAGATCGATGACAGCATAATCAAGTAAAGATCGAATTTCTGCGCATCAAATCCAAGACGAGCATGCAGGCGCACCGACGATGTCGGGCAAGGGGTGCAGGATGACCTTTCTGGACGAATTCGGGTCCATCGATCCCGAAAACGGTCCCGCGCGCACGGCGGTGTTCTTCCGGCATCTGCGGGCAGATTGGCGCGGCCTGTTCGCCGAGCTGCGGGCCGAGCGGCCGATCCTGGACCTGGCGCCCTTCGCGGTCGTCTCGCGGTGGTCCGACGTGATGGACGCGCTGTCGCGCCCGTCGACCTTCCAGGTGACCTACCGGCCGCACATGGACCCGTCCGTCGGCCCGTTCATGCTGGCGCGGGACGACAGCGAGCTGAACTGGCAGGACAAGGCGGTGATGCGCAGCCTGCTGCGCTGGGACGACCTGCCGGCGATCCGGGATTTCGTCGGGCGCACGGTCGCCGCCGCGCTCGCCGTCGAGGGCGACACGGTCGACGTCGTCGGGCTCGCCTCGCGCCTGGCGCCGCTGCGCGTCGTGCAGCAGAGCTTCGGGTTCTACGGCCCCGACGATGCGGCGATGCTGCGCTGGTCGCGGGCGACGCAGGCCGACATGTTCCACAACCTCACCGGCGACCCGGCGGTGAAGGCCGACAACGTCGCCGCCGGGACCGAGATGCGCGCCTGGATCCGCCGCTTCCTGGCGCGGCGCCAGCCCTGGGCCGAGGCGCGGGGCGAGGACGCCGTGTCCCGCCTGCTGCGCCTGGCCGGGACGGGGGGCGCCGGCTTCGACGCCGAGCGCGTGGTGAGCAACATCGCGGGCCTCCTCGTCGGCGCCGTCGAGACCACCTCCCAGGCCATCGCCAACGCCACCGAGCAGATCCTCCTGCGGCCCGACGTGCGGGCCGAGGCGGTCGAGGCCGCCCGCTCGCCCGACACGGACCGGTTCGACGCGATCGTCTGGGAGGCCTTGCGGTTCAACCCGATGACGACCTTCGTCCTGCGGATCGCCGCGGAGCCGGCCCGGCTCGCCCCCGGCACCGAGCACGAAGTCGCCGTTCCGCCCGGGCGCGTGGTCGCGCTCGCCATCGGATCGGCGATGTTCGACCCGGCCCTGTTTCCCGATCCCGAGAGCTTCAAGCCGCGGGCCCGCCTCGACTACCTGCACATGGGCTTCGGCCAGCACCGGTGCCTCGGCCAGTATGTCGGCTACGCGATCATCCCCGAGACGGTGCGGCAGATCCTGCGCCTGCCGGGGGTCCGGCTGCTCGACGGCGAGGCCGGCCGCATCGACGACCGGGGCGGTCCGTTCGCGGAGCGCTTCGTGCTTGGCATCACCCCGTGACCGCTCCCGACCCGCCCGCCGCCCGAGCCCCGGACCCTTCCATGCCCGAACGTCCCGTCTTCGAGGTCGGCCTGGTGCTGGCCGGCGCCATCTCGGCCGGGTGCTACTCGGCCGGCGTGATGGATTTCCTGATCGAGGCGCTGGACGGCTACTACGCCGCCCGCGACGCGCCCGGCTGGGACGGCCCGACCCACGACGTGCGGGTGCCGGTGCTGGCAGGCGCCTCGGCGGGCGGCATGACCGCCGGCATGGCGGCCCTGCACATGTTCCGCGGCCTCGACCACGTCCGGCCGGCGGAACCGCCGCCGCCCGAGCCGCGCAACCGGCTCTACGCGAGCTGGGTGCGCGAGATCGCGATCGAGCGCCTGCTCGAGACCCGCGACCTCGACGGCACGAGCGGCCTCAAGTCGGTCCTGTGCAGCGCCGTCCTCGACGACATCCTCGGCAGCGCGTTCGCGATCGAGGGGCCGCCCGTCCGGCGGCCCTGGATCGGGCGGGGCGAGCGCGACGGCTTGCGGGTGATGCTGACGCTGACGAACCTGCGCGGGGTCCCGTACTCGTTCGACCTCGTCGGCGCCGGGACGAACCGGGCCTTCGGCATGACGAACCACGCCGACGTCGCCTCGTTCGAGCTGGGCAGCGGCGCCCCCCGGGCCGGCGATCCCTGGCTCGACGTGACGCGGACCGACGACCCGGCCTGGGACTTCTTCAAGGTCGCGGCGCTCGCCACCGGGGCCTTCCCGGTCGGGCTCGCCCCCCGCCGCGTCAGCCGGCCGGGCTCCGACCTCCTCGCCTGGAGCACGGTGGGCCGCGACGGCGCGGACGGCCGGTTCACGATCATCGCGCCGGACGAACGATACGACGTGAAGGCCATCGCCCGGTACTGGGCCGTCGACGGCGGGACGATCGACAACGAGCCGCTGGAACAGGCGCGGCGCTACCTCACCAACGGCTACCCGGACGAGCCCGCCGGCGACAAGGCGCGCCGCTCGGTCGTGCTGATCGCGCCGTTCCCGAACTACCAGGCGCTGCCGGCCGATCCGGTCACCGGCACGCTCGCGACCGCGCTGCCGGGCCTGTTCTCGGCGCTGATCAACCAGGCGCGGTTCAAGCCCGAGGAACTGGCCCGGGCGCATGACGGCTCCGACTTCTCCCGCTTCATCGTCTCGCCGGTGCGCCAGCGGGCGGACGGGAAGCCGATCGTCTTCCCGATCGCCAGCGGCGCGCTCGGCGGCTTCAGCGGCTTCCTGCACGAGAGCTTCCGCCGCCACGACTACCTCCTCGGGCGCCGCAACGCCCAGGCCTTCCTGCGCTGGAACTTCGTGCTGCCGGGGACGAACGGCCTGTTCGACGGGGCGACCATCGCCGAAAGCTGGCGGGTACGCGACGCCAGCAAGGCGACCGGGTCGATCGCCCCCGGCGAGGAGCGCGGGCTCGGCTTCAGGACGCTGGTGCTCCCCGACGGCTCGCAGGCGGACGTGCCGCTCTATCCCATCATCCCGCTGACGCCGAAGCTCCAGAAGCCGATCGAGATCGGCGAGGCGGACCGGCCCCGCCCCGAGGACGTCCGGCAGGACCTCCTGCGCGGCGACCTGCGGCAGCGGATCGAGAAGGTGGTCTCGACCCTCGTCGACATCGATTTCCGCAAGGAAACCGACGATATGGGCCTGATCCTTGGCTACCTGGCACGCCAGGGCGCCAAGACGTTCGGGGTCGGCGTCGCCTCACGCAAGGCCGACCGGGTGGTGGCGGCGACGATCGAGGCGCTGAAGGCCGATTTTCCCAGGGGCGTCGCCGACGCGCCCTGACCCGTGAACGATCTGAAACAGCAGCGGGGCGGACGCGATCGTGCCGCGTCCCGTCGATATTTCTTCTACGCGGAGACTACGGACGTGGGAACGGGGCGCCTCGCCAAGATCATCGTCGGCATCATCGCCGTCCTGCTGATCGTCGTCGGCATCGGATTCAAGATCTACCGCGACAAGCTCTACGTCGCGCTGCCGGACTACCCGCCCGTCAAGGAGGCGCGCTGGCTCGGCCAGGCGTGGTCGAACGACGAGCAGGACTGGTACCACCATGCCGACCAGGGCACGCAAACCCTCAACATCCCCTACGAGTGGTTCATCGCCCTCGAGCAGCCGCGCCTGACGCTGGTCGGCGACGTCGGCCGGCTCGCCGACCCGGCCTATCTCGACCGCTACGGCTTCATCCCGGGGGCGACGCGTGGCGGCGAGATCCAGCTGCCGATCGGCTTTGCCCGCGGCGGTGACAAGGCCGAGGACCGGGGCGACATGCTGCTGCCGGACGGCCGGCCCTGGCTCAACCCGCGCACGGGCAAGCCGACCCACAAGATCGGCTTCACCTGCGCGGCCTGCCATACCGGGCGCCTGACCTATCGCGAGACGGCGCTCCTCGTCGACGGCGGGCCCGCCCTCACCGACCTCGGCAAGTTCCGGCAGGGCCTCGGCCTCTCGATCCTGTTCACCAAGTACGTCCCCGGCCGCTTCGACCGGTTCGCCATGAACGTGCTCGGCGAGGATGCGAGCGAGGCCCAGAAGTCCGACCTGAAGGCCCAGCTCGACGCGCTGTGGGACCGGCTCGACGCGGTGCGCAAGCTCGACAAGAAGGTCGCGGCGGCGACCGTCGACGAGGGCTACGGCCGGCTCGACGCCCTGAACCGCATCGGCAACACGGTCTTCGCCCTCGACCTCGACGACGCAGCCCGGGAGGCGAACTACGCCGCCACGACCGCGCCGGTGAACTTCCCCCACGTCTGGAACACGTCGTGGTTCGACTGGGTGCAGTACAACGCCTCCATCGAGCAGCCGATGGTGCGCAACGCCGGCGAGGCCCTCGGCGTCTCGGCTCCCGTCAACCTCACCGGCCCGGCCAAGGACCTCTTCACCTCGCAGGTGCACGTCGAGAACATCGCCCGGATCGAGAAGCAGATCGCCGGCGAGCAGCCGGACGCACAGGCCGGCTTCACGGGCCTGCGCGCCCCGCGCTGGCCGAGCCTGTTCGCGGAGATCGACAAGGCGAACGCGATCGACCTCGGCCGGGCCCGCAAGGGCGCCGGGCTCTACGGCGAGCTGTGCCAGGGCTGCCACCAGGCCCCGATCGGCCGCAAGGAGTTCTGGGACTCGACGGCGTGGCTGAAGCCGAACGCGTTCGGGCAGCGCTACCTCGTGGTGAAGCCCATCCCCATCGCCACGATCGGGACCGATCCGGCCCAGGCCGAGGACATGATCGCCCGCACGGTCGCCCTGCCCGACACCCTGGTGCGGGCGCTCAAGGACCGCAGCGGCGACGGCCCCGGCGACGTCCCGCTCGGCGAGCCCGACAAGGACGGCCGCTACGCCTTCGGGCCCGCCCTCGGCGTGACGGTGAAGCGCACGGTCGACCGCTGGTACGACAGCCAGACCCCGCCGACCGCGAAGGCCGACCGCGAGCGCCTGAACGGCTACCGGCCGAACGGTATCCAGGCGCCGCTCGCCTACAAGGCACGCCCCCTCGACGGGGTCTGGGCGACGCCGCCCTTCCTGCATAACGGCGCGGTCCCGAACGTCTTCGCGCTGCTGTCGCCGGTGGCGGAGCGCCCGAAGAGCTTCACCCTTGGCCGGCGGGAATTCGATCCGGTCTGCCTCGGCTACCAGCTCACCGCCGTGGCCGCCAAGGACCCGAAGGACTGCCTGAACGCCGAGGCCGGCGCAGAGGCCAACCAGCTCGGCGGGCTGTTCACCCTCGACACCGCGAAGCGCGGCAACCTCAACACCGGCCACGAATTCGCCGGCACCAAGGGGACGGGCGTCATCGGGCGGGCGCTCTCGGTCGACGAGCGCCTGGCGCTGGTCGAGTTCCTCAAGACCGACTGCATCAACGGCGTCGATCCCGACCCCGCCCGGGCCGCCGCCTCGACGACGCGGTGCGAGGCCCTCGACGCGGCCGCGCGCTGAGGGACCGCCTCCGCGCCGCCCGGGGCGCGGAGGCGGCTTTGCCGCGGGCGACGCCGCGGGTGTGATGCCCTCGACGTCGTCCCGTTCACGCGGCCCGCGGGTCCGACAGGGCCCGGTCGACCGTGCCGGTCGCGTCGAAGGCGTGGATCCAGCCGAAATCCTCGGGGAAGCGGGCCATGCGGGCGTCGCGCCGCGCCAGCGCCGCCGGCCTGACGGAATCGGGTCGATGTAGCAGGCGGTTCGTCGCCCAGGCGCTGCGCTGGATCGTGCGGGTTCGGGCCTGGCGGAGCCACTGGTAGCGCCGCATCGTCCCGTCGAGGTCGCGGGCGCCGTCGGCGGCCAGCCGCGCGGCGAGGGTCACGGCATCCTCGATCGTGGTGTCGGCGCCCTGCCCGTGGTGGGGCAGCATGGCATGCGCGCTGTCGCCCATCAGCACCGCCCGGCCGCGGTGCCAGCGCCGCAAGGGATCGGTGACGAACTGCGTCTGAGACCCTATCCAACCCAAGTCGAGGCTCTCGCCCCGCTGTCACTCTCAGAGCCTTCTCTGATTGGGGTTTGTGAGACAAGCGTCTCCTTATCGATGTTTCCTAGAGCGTGTTATGAACCTATGACGTGGCGTGAGGGTTGAGGGGCATGAGTTCTGATCGCCCCGCCTATCCGTCCGACGTGTCCGATGAGGAATGGGCGCTGGTTGCCCCCTATCTGGCGCTGCTGCGCGAGGACTCGGGTCAACGCGACCACGAGTTGCGCGAGGTGTTCAACGGGCTGCGCTACATCGTGAAGACCGGTGCGCCGTGGCGGTTCATGCCCCACGACCTGCCGCCGTGGGCGGCGGTCTACCAGCAGACCCAACGCTGGCTTTCCGCCGACTGCTTTGGCGCAGTGGCGGGCGACCTGCGTGCTGTGTTGCGGGAAGCGGCGGGGCGCGAGCCGGAGCCGTCTGCGGTGATCCTGGACAACCGGACCCAACGCTCCTCGCCCGAGACCGGCGAGCGGGCGGGCTACGACGGGGCCAAGCGCAAGCGCGGCTCGAAGGTGCACCTGGCGGGGGACACGCCCGGGCATGTGGTGGCTCTGCACGTCACGCCGGCGAACGTGGACGACCGCAGCCAGGTTGGGGCGCTGACGTGTGCGGTGCAAGCGGAGACGGACGGGAGCGTGGAGACGGCGTTCGTCGATCAAGGCTATACGGGCGAGAAGCCGGCGAAGGCCACCGACGCGAACGGCATCGCGTTGGAGGTGGTCAAGGCGCCCGAGGCCAAGCGCGGCTTTGTGCTGCTGCCGCGCCGGTGGGGGGTGGGGAGGGCTCGCTGGCCTGGGCGACGCGCTGCCGCCGGCTGGTCAAGGACTACGAGCGCTATGCCACCACGTTGGCAGGCATCTTCATGATCGCCTTCGTCTGCGACATGCTCAGCAAGCTTGGACGCATCGTAAATAGTTCATAACACGCTTGAGGAAACATCGATAAGGAGACGTTTGCCTCACAAACCCCAATCAGAGCAGGCTCTGAAAGGGGAAGGTGATCTGAGGGGGGTGCTCGGGGGCCGGCGCCGCGTGCCCGGTCTCGCGCGGCCGATCAGGCCGGCATCTCGAAGGCCACGACGAGGCGATCGCGGCCCCGCCGCACGACGCGGCAGCGGCGCATCACGAACTCGCCCGCGACCGCCAGGGTGATCGTCTCGGGCACGGCACCGGCATCCGGCAGCGCCAGCGTGGCCCCGGCCGGAGAAATGTCCAATATCCGACAGTCCAGTGCCGGCAAGCCTGAATCGACGACGATCTCACCGGGACTTCCCGCAAGCCCCGACGGCCGTGCGGACAACAGCTCCATGCGCCGACCCCGGAATGATTTCATTAACGACCGGTAAAAGAAGATAGCAGGCGACGTCCGGAAACAATCGATCGGAGGTTCTAGTCACAATGATCTAGGATACGGGGCGCGTGCCGCGCCTCCGCGAGGCGGATCGAGCGCTCCGCCCGGATCGCCCGCCATCCACCCTCGTCCCGGTCGTGACCGGCCCGGTCATCCACCCGCGAGACGACGCCCGCCTCATCGACGAGGCTCGACGGCGGGGGGCTGCCACGGGATGTCGGGCGCGGGGGGCTTCCGGCCGGCCCCGGCGGGCGGGCGCTCGGCGACGAGGCGGTAGAGCGCCATGCCGGCGAGCATCGCGGCAGCGAACGCGCCCGCTTCCGGCAGGCCGATGGCCAGGCCGGCGAGCGCCGGGCCGGGGCAGAAGCCGGCCAGGCCCCAGCCGATGCCGAACAGGGCCGCGCCGGCGAGCAGCCGGGCATCGACCCGACGGTTCGTCGGCACCGCGAAGTCCGGGGCGAGGATGGGTTGCGCCATGCGCGTCATGGCGAGCGTGCCGAGCGCCGAGACGCCGACCGCACCGGCGAGTACGAAGGCGAGGCTCGGATCCCAGGTGCCGGCGAGATCGAGGAAGCCCAGGACCCGATGCGGGTCCATCATGCCCGAGAGGGCGAGGCCGAGGCCGAAGAGGAGGCCGCTCGCGAGCGCGGCGAGCAGGCGGGGGGCGGTCATCGGGCGACCCCGTGGCGGACGAGGAAGACGGTCGCGATCGCCGCCGCCATGAAGGTCGCGACCGCCGCGACGGAGCGCGGCGACAGCCGGGCGAGGCCGCAGACTCCGTGCCCGCTGGTGCAGCCCGAGCCGAGCCGCGTCCCGAATCCGACGAGGAGCCCTGCCGCGACCAGCACCGGCCAGGACGCCGCGACGCGGGCTTCCGGCCACCCGCCCGACAGGAGCCGGAATAGCCACGGCCCGGCGAGCAGCCCGGCGAGGAACGCCACCCGCCAGGCCCGGTCCCGCGCGGCGGGCCCGAGGAGGCCGCCCAGGATGCCGCTGATGCCGGCGATGCGGCCGTTGGCCATCAGCAGCAGGGCGGCCGAGGCGCCGATCAGGGCGCCGCCGGCGAGGGGGGTGAGGAAGGCGGTCACGATTGTCTCCGGATCGATCGAGCTGCATGGTTCGGCCGGCAGCGTAAGCCCGAGCCAGCGCTCCGCGAAAGGCCGGGCGGCGGTCGCGGGGACGAAGGCGACCGCCCCACGAGGCGTTCCTTCATTCGTGAGGATAGCGTGCCGGCGGCCGCAGCCCCGACGGTGACGGCCGGCTCGGCAGTTCTCGGCCAAGCGCAGTTCTCGGCCAAGCGCAGGTCTCGGACAAGAACAGTTACGATCGGCAACATTTGACTGCGGCGAGACTTGCGATTGCGCCAACACTTGCGGACGGGAGAGGTATAACGACGCTTTAACAAATGCGTGGGTAATTTTCACACGGCCGCCATCGGTCCTCCCACCCGTCCCACGATCGAGAGACGCATGACGACGATCTCCAGCGCTTCGCCCTCACCGGTCACCGCGCAGCGCCTGCCGCCGCCGCCGCGAGGCCCCGATTCCGACCGGATGGCCGAGACGATCGGCAGCGAGGTGGCCTCAGGCGCCCTCAGTGGAGCCGATGCCACCGCCCTGACAAACGCGCTCGGCGCGATCCGGTCGAGCCTCGCCTCGGGTGGCGCCCCGGCGGCCTCCACGTCCGACACCGCGGGCGCGGCCGGCTCCCGGCGCGATCCGGCGGCGATGAGGAGCCGGATCGACGGCCTGATCGCCGAGCAGGTCGGCAACGGCACGCTGACCAGCGATCAGGCCTCCGAGCTGAAGAACCTGTTCGCGAGCCACGGCCGGAGCACGACGGCCTCGACCGAAACGGGCCGCGCGCAGGGCAGCCACGAGCCGCCCCCCGGCCCTCCCCCGGGCGACGCCGAGACCCCGGGCGACGCACGGGCCGACGGACCGTCCGATGATCTCGCCTCCGGCAGCAGCGCCTCGGCCGCCGACGCGCTCTCCACCTTCGTCAAGCAGCTCCAGTCATCCCAGCAGAACCGCGCGGGCTACGGCGCGGGCGGCACGCCATCGGGCGCGGCCGGCGCCGCCGCGATCCTGCTGGACTTCCACGCGTGATGTGACGCGTCCCCGCTCCGGGCGGGGCGGCACCCGCCATGTCGGGCGTCCGACGCGGCCTCGACGCCGGGGCGGGCGCGTGCCGCCGGGATCAGGGTCGCCTCGCCCGAGAGAACGCCTTCTTCCGCGATCCCTGCACATGGGAAAACGAAATTCTCGAAGAACCGTAAAATAAGCCGATTGCTTCGTTTGACGGCCGCATCGTCTTCGGCGAGGATTCTTGCGACATCGAGGGGCAACGGGCAGTCGCGCCGACGAACATCCCCGCTCCTCATGGCAATTCCATGTGTCATCTGTCGCGGATGTCGTCACTGGATCCGATCGCTCCGGCCGGGTGGCCGCTATGGGCGTCGGCGTGCCGTCCGAGATCCCGATCCCCCGATAACCGGAGACATCGATGAACATCGCCGTCAATCCGAGCCTCGTGTCCGCCGGGCCTGTGCCGCAGGGCGTTCCCGGGCCCGTGCGGCCCGCCGCGCCCGCCCACGTCATCCGCGACGACGCGGAGGCGATCCGGGTCGCCCACGACCTCGCGGCGCGGTTCCGGGTCGGGGCCTCGGAGCGCGACCGCACCGGCGCCCGCCCGCTGGCCGAGCTCGACGCCTTCTCGCAGAGCGGGCTCTGGTCGATCAACGTGCCGCGCGCCCATGGCGGGCCGGAGGTGTCCTACCGGACCCTGGCGCAGGTCATCGCGATCGTCGCGGCGGCCGATCCGTCGATCGCGCAGATCGCCCAGAACCACCTCGGCATCGTCGCGGCGATCCGCACCGTGTCGGAGCCCGAGCAGCAGGCGCGGCTCTTCTCCGCGGTGCTCTCCGGCACCCGCTTCGGCAACGCCTTCTCGGAGAAGGGCACGAAGCGGGCGGCCGAGTTCGAGACCCGCTTCACCGACCACGGCGACCACGTGATCGTGCGGGGCCAAAAATTCTACGCCACCGGCGCGCTCCTCGCCCACCTCGTTCCCATCGTCGCCGTCGACGACGGGGGCCGCGCCTGGTACGCCATCGCCGAGCGGGACGCGCCGGGCCTCACGGTCATCGACGACTGGTCGAGCTTCGGCCAGCGCGGCACGGCGAGCGGCACCGTGATCATCGACGACGTGCGGGTCGAGAAGACGCATCTCGTGCCGGCCTGGCGCGGCTACGAGGCGCCGCGGGTCGACGGCGCCATCTTCCAGATCATCCAGGCGGCGATCGATGCGGGAATCGGGCGGGCTGCCCTCGACGACACCATCGCGTTCGTGCGCGAGAAGGCCCGGCCCTGGATCGACAGCGGGCAGGAGCGGGCCTCGGACGATCCCTACACGATCCGCGCCGTCGGCGACCTGACGATCCGCCAGCACGCCGCCGAGGCGCTGCTCGACCGGGCCGGCCTCGCCATCGACGCGGCGGTCGCCGCCCCGACGCCGGAGAGCGTGGCGGCGGCCCAGCTCGCGGTGGCCGAATCCAAGGTGCTGACCACCGAGGTGGCGCTTGCGGCGTCCAACACCCTGTTCGAGCTCTCCGGCACCCGCTCGACGCTGGCCGAGCACAACCTCGACCGGCACTGGCGCAACGCCCGCACCCACACCCTGCACGATCCGGTGCGCTGGAAGGTGGCGATCGTCGGCAACCACGCGCTCAACGGGGTGAACCCGCCGTTCCACGCCTGGAGCTGAGACCGCCCGGCTACATCAGCTTCACGGTGTCGCGCCGCCTCTGGGCCTGGGCCTGGAGGCGGCGGCGGCGGGCGGCGATGACCGTGCCGTTGATCTCGCCGCCGAACAGGAACATCGCGGCGAGCCAGTAGACGAAGACCAGGAAGACCATCGCGGTGGCGAGGCCGCCGTAGGTCGACACGTAGGCGCTCGAGAACCGGTCGAGGTACATCCCGAAGCCGAGGCCGGCCAGCACCCACAGGCAGAGCGTCACGCCGATGCCGGGCAGCACCAGGACGACCGGCCGGCGCCCCGCGGCGATGAACTTGTGGGCGATCACCAGCACGGTGGCGACGAGCAGCACCGTCACGCCGATCCGGCCGACCGCCACGGTAAGGCCGAGGGGCTCGAGCCCCGGCGCCACCAGCACCAGCCCGCGCCAGACCAGCGGCCCGAGCACCACCAGGAAGGTGAAGGCCAGCATCGCGAAGGCGGCGCAGACGACGTAGCCGATCGATTCGAGCCGCGTCAGCCACCACGGCCGCGTCTCGCGCAGGCCGTAGGCGCGGTTGAGGCCGACCCGCAGGCTCTCGACCCCGCTCGACGAGAAGTAGAGCGCCAGCACCGCGCCGAGGGTGAGGAGGCCGCCGCGCTGCTCGGTCAGCACCCGGTGGACCTCCCCGGCGATCGGCCCCGCCACCTCGCTCGGCCAGATCTCGAACAGCAGGTTGCCGGCCTCGTCGGCGAGCGACTTGGTGCCGAACACGCTGGCGAGCGCGGTGAGCAGGATCAGGAACGGAAACAGCGAGGTCAGCAGCGAGAGCGCGATGTGGCTCGCGATCGCCCAGCCGTCATGGGCGACGAAGCGCTGGGCCGCGATGGCGGCGATCTCCAGGGCGGTGCGGGGACGGATCACGGCGCGCGGACTCTCGGGCTGGTCGACATCGCGTGTCGTCCGGTGGATGGCCGCGTCCGGCCGGCGACGCGTCCGACGGGCTTGCCGCCTCAGGTAGAGCGCGGGGCCCCGTCCTGGAAAGCCGGGCAGCCAGAAATCCGCGCCCCGCGTCCTTCCGGGCACGGCGGGGGATGTCCGGGTGAAGATTTCGGGGGAGGGGATATCGGGGGAGTAGCTCGGCCGCCGCCCAGCCCCGCGTGCCGGGCGGGGCCCTCCCCTGGCGGCGGCGGTTGCGCGCCGGCCGCGCCCGTGCTCGTTGCGCGGGCATCATGAGCCGCCTCCTGCCCCTGTCCGACGCCGCCTGGCCCGCCCGCCTGGCGCCCGGCCTGTTCGTGCTGATCTGGGCCACGGGCTTCGTCGTGGCGCGGCTCGTCGCGCCGCATGCCGACCCGCTGACCTTCCTCTGCGCCCGGTTCGGCCTCACCACTCTGGTCCTGACCGGCCTCGCCGCCTCGGCCGGCGCGACCTGGCCCCGGGGCTGGCGCGGCTGGCGCGACGCGATGGTGGCCGGCATCCTGATCCACGGCGTCTATCTCGACGCGGTGTTCTGGGCGGTGCATCGCGGGCTGCCGGCGGGCATCGCCGCCCTGGTGGCGAGCCTCCAGCCGCTGCTCACCGCGGCGGTGGCCGGGCCGCTCCTCGGCGAGCGGGTGTCGCCCCGGCGCTGGCTCGGCATCGCGGTCGGGCTCGTCGGTGCCGGGCTAGTGCTGGCGCCCAAGCTCGGCGCGGCCGGCGGCATCCCGCCGGAAGCCCTCGGGATCTGCTTCTGCGGCACGGTCGGGATCACGCTCGGCACCCTGTGGCAGAAGCGCAAGGCCGTCTCGGTCGACCTGCGCACCAACGCGGCGGCGCAGTTCGTCGGCGCCCTGCTGTTCACCCTGCCGCTCGCGCTCCTCACCGAGACCGGGCAGTTCGACCTCTCGACGCCGCTGCTCCTCGGGCTCGCCTGGGCGGTGTTCGGCCTGTCGGTCGGCGGCATCCTGATCCTGCTCGGGCTGATCCGCCGCGGCGCGGTGGCGGGCGTCGCGGCCCTGTTCTACCTCGTGCCGCCGGTCTCGGCCGCGATGGCGTTCGGGCTGTTCGGCGAGACGCTGGCGCCGGTCCAGCTCCTCGGCATAGTGGTGGCGGTCCTGGGCGTGGCGATCGCGAGCCGCGGCTGAGGTTCGGGCGAGGCTCGGTCCGACGCCCGGGTTAAGTCCCTGGTGGGACTCGTGGGCCTAGGCTGGCGCGGCCCTCCCGGAGACCGCCCGCATGCTGCGCCTCGCCCTGATTGCCGCCGGCCTGACCTTCGCCGCCGGCGTATCGCTCGCCGTCCCCGCGGCGGCGGACGGGTTCGCAGAGCCCGATGCCCCGGCCGGGTTCGGCGGCAGCCCTGCGGGATACGCAGCCCCCGGCTCCGACCGGCCCGCTCCGCGGATGGTCCGCCGGACGCACCGGATCGCCCTGCGCCGGGGCGTCGCGGTCCGTCCGGTCTCCTACGGCGAGCCCGCCGGCCCGGCCTTCCACGCCTGGCTGCCGCGCAACACCAACCTGCCGATCTACAACGTTCCGCCGCCGTTCTTCCCGGAAGACTGAAGGCCTCGAGGCCGGAGTTTCGGGGTGCCTGCGGGACGGTCCCCGGATCGAAGCGGGGCAACGGGCGTTGATTCCGGCGAGGACCACCGCCAGGGAGCCGAGCCGTGTCCGATCCGAACGTGTCCGACGTGATCGCCTCGACCCGCGACGCCGCGCCGTCGCCGATCCTGCCCGACCCCGATCTACGTGCGATCGATCTCGCCCCGAGCCCGCCCGGGTGCCTCGACGCCGGCGAGCGCGAGCGCTTCGCCCGCGCCGGCCAGGAGGCCCTCGACGCCTGCCTGCGCCGCTTCGCCCCCGAGGAGCGCGCCGCGATCTGGCAGGCGATCTGCCGCTGCTACAACCGGCCCTACAATCCGCCAGAGGCCGAGCCCGCCGAAGCTCTGTCGGCCGCGGCCGTGCCCGCCCCCCACGTCATTGAGGCCGTGCGCCCCGGCGCGGAGGCCGCGCGGCCGGACGCGCTCCTGCGCTGAGCCGGCCGGCGGGTCAGTTTCCGTAGCTCTGCACCAGCGAGCCGGCCACCAGGGTCCAGCCGTCGACCAGCACGAAGAAGATCAGCTTGAACGGCAGCGCCACGGTGGCGGGCGGCAGCATCATCATGCCGACCGACATCAGGACCGAGGCGACCACGAGGTCGATGATCAGGAACGGGATGAACAGCAGGAAGCCGATCTCGAAGGCGCGCCTGAGCTCGGAGATCATGAAGGCGGGGGTCAGCACCTCGAGGCCGACCGCCTCGGGCGTCGCCGGCGTCCCGGCCCGAGCGAGGTCGAGGAAGAGCTTCAGGTCTTTCTCGCGCACGCTGCGCAGCATGAACGCCTTGAACGGCTGGCTCGCCCGCTCGAAGGCCTGGCTCTGCTGGATCTGCCCGGCGAGCAGCGGCTCGATGCCGGTGCGATAGGCCTCCCGCGCCGTCGGCGCCATCACGAAGGCGGTGAGGAACAGGGACAGGCTGACGATCACGGCGTTGGGCGGCGCCGTCTGGGTGCCGAGCGCCGAGCGCAGGATCGACAGCACCACCACGATGCGGGTGAACGAGGTCGCCATCACCAGGACCGACGGCGCGAGCGCCAGCACGGTGATGAGGGCGACGAGCTGCAGGGCCCGCTCGGTGACGCCGCCGCTCGGGCCGAGATCGACCGTGAGGCTCTGCGCCAGCGCGGGCGCGCCCGACAGGAGCAGGAGGGCCGCGGCGGGCGGCAGGACCTGCGCGAGGGTCCGCAGGGGAAGGCGACGATTCGGGGGCACCATGGCGGCGCACCCTGGGCCGCGGCGCCCCGTCCCGCAAGCGCCGCGCCCGCCGCGCCCTGTCGAGGGCGGGCGGGCGCGGTTCCGGTGCAACAGAGCGGGGCTCGGGAGGCCGGGCCGGCGCGGCTCAGCGCTTGTCGAGGGGCCGGCCGAGGAGGCGGGCGAACTCGGCCTCGATCTCCTCGACCGAGAACGGGTTCTGGACCGAGGCCGGCTTCGCCGTCGGGGCGGGCTCCTCCGCGGGCGGGGGAGGCGGGGGCGGCGGCTCGGGCGCCGGCTCGAGCTCGGGCGCCGGAGGAAGCACCTCGGGCAGAGGCTCCGGCGGCGGCGGGGGCGGCGGCTCGGGCGGCGGGAGAGGGGCCGGTTCCGGCAGGGGCTCCGGCTCGGGCGGCGGGGGCGGCGGCGGGGCGGGCTCTGGCGCCTGCGCGGCCGGCTCGTGCACCGCTGGCTCATTCACTGCCGGCTCGTGCGCGGCGGTTTCCGTCATGACGAGTTCTTGCATCACGGATTCTTGCGCGACCGGTTCTTCAACGACCGGAGCGGGCGGGGCGCTCATCGCCGGAGCGGCCGGGCGGGCCGGCGCCACCGCGGAGGAGGGGCGCCGCAACGCCTCCTCGAGCTGGCGGGCCATGTCGTTGAGGATCGATGCGTCGACGGTGCGCGGCTCGCCGCTGCGGGTACCGGCCGGCGCGGGCACCGGCTCGGGCGGCAGGACCGGCTCGGGCATCGGTACGTTCACCACCGGCGGCACAGGTGCCGCGAACGGCGGCACGGGCGCCGCGAAGGGCGGCGTCTCGAGGGGCGGCGGCGCCTGGCGGGCGGCGCGCAGGCTCGGCGGCTC
>NZ_JACWCT010000044.1:0-77678 GCF_016613415.1 Methylobacterium ajmalii
AGGCGGGGCTACTGTGAGCCCCTATCAACCCCGAATGACGAAGAACCAACATCTCCTCGACGAGGAGCGGCGAGAGCCCGAGCGAGGGCTCGTCGAGGATGAGGAGGCGGGGTTCCGCCATCAGCCCGCGGCCGATGGCGAGCATCTGCTGCTCGCCGCCCGAGAGCGTACCGGCGGCCTGGGCCGCCCGCTCGCGCAAGCGCGGAAAGGTGGAAAAGACCCGCTCGATGTTTTGCGCGCGCCGCGCCCGGCCGCGGCGGTAGCTGCCGAGCACCAGGTTCTCGCGCACGCTCAGGTTCGGGAAGATCTTGCGGCCTTCCGGGACGTGGATCAGCCCGGCCTCGACGATGGCAGAGACCGAGGCGTTGGTGATGGCCTGGCCGTCGAAGCGGATCGTGCCGGTCCGCGCCGAGACGACCCCGGACAGGACCTTGTTGAGCGTCGTCTTGCCGACGCCGTTGGCGCCGAGAACCGCGACGATCTCGCCCGGCTGCACGCAGAGGTCGAGGCCGCGCAGGACCTCGGTGGCGCCGTAGCCGGCGCGGAGCCCGGAGACCTCAAGCATCGACGGCCTCTTCGGCTTTCATGCGGGCGGCCGCGCCCTTGCCGAGATAGGCTTCGATCACCTGCGGATCGGCGCAGACCTGCCGCGGCGGCCCCGAGGCGATCATCCGCCCCTGCGCCAGGACGAAGACCTCCTCGCACAGGGTCATCACCGCCTGCATGATGTGCTCGATCATCAGGATGGTAACGCCGCCGTCGCGGATGGAGCGCACCACCGGTAGGATGTCGCGGATCTCGGACGGGTTGAGGCCCGCCAGCACCTCGTCGAGGAGGAGGAGGCGCGGCTCGGTGGCGAGCGCCCGGGCGACCTCCAGGCGCTTGCGCCCGGCGACCGTGAGGTCGGAGGCCGGCTTGTCGAGCTGGTCGCGCAAGCCCACCCGGGTCCCGACCTCCCGGGCCTTGGCGACGGCGTCGGCGCGTTTCGGATGGCGCAGATAGGCGCCGACCGCGATGTTCTCGGCCACCGTGAGCCCGGCGAAGGGCTGGACGATCTGGAAGGTGCGGGCGATGCCGCGGCGCGCCCGCAGGTGCGGCGCCTCGCCGGTGACGTCGGCGCCATCGAACAGCACCCGGCCCTCGCTCGGGGTGAGGAAGCCCGAGATCATCCCGAACAGGGTGGTCTTGCCGGCCCCGTTCGGGCCGATCAGCCCGGTGATCGAGCCGGCCGGCACCGCGAGCGAGGCGTGATCGACCGCGACGAGGCCCTGGAAGCGCTTGGTGAGGGAATCGACGGCGAGCATCGGGTCAGGCTCCCACCGGGACGGTGCGCTCGCCGCGGGCCTTGCGCCGGCGGCGGAAGGGACGCAGGCCGAGCAGCCCCTGCGGCGCGAAGGCGATGACGGCGATCAGGCAGGCGCCGAACACCACGAGGTCGACCCCCGGGATGCCGCCGGCGAGGTGCTTGGTGATCTCGCCGAGGCCCTGCAGGGCGAGCGCTCCCACGAGCGGCCCGAAGGCGGTGCCGATGCCGCCGACGATCGGCGCCAAGAGTGCCTCGACGGAGATCCAGGTGCCGTAGGCGACGCCCGCATCGAGGTAGAGGAAGGACTGGACGTAGAGCCCGCCGGCCGCCCCGGTGATCGCCGCCGAGAGCGCGATCGCGCGCAGCTTGACCGCGAGGGCGTCGACCCCGAGCGCCCGGGCCGCCTCCTCGTTCTCGCGCACGGCGATGAGGTGGGCGCCGAAGCGCGAGCGTTCGAGCCAGCGCGAGATCAGGAGCGCCACGCCCACGAAGGCGAGGACGAGGAGGTAGAACAGCTTGCGGTCGGCAAACTGCAGGGTCGCGAGGCCCGGCCGCAGGGGCAGGAGCAGGCCGGCCGCCCCACCGGTGAAGTCGGCGGCGTTGGCCAGGATGCGGAAGACCTCCGCGAAGGCCAGGGTGACGAGCGCGAAGTAGGAGCCGCGAAGCCCAGCCCGGAAGCTCAAGTAGCCGATGGCGAGGCCGACGAGCGCGCCGAACCCGATTCCCGCCCCGAGCGCCCCCCAGGCGTTCCAGCCGAGCTTCATCTGCAGGATCGCGGTGGCGTAGGCGCCGGTGCCGAAGAAGGCGGCGTGGCCGAAGGAATACTGGCCGCCGAAGCCGCCGAGCACGTTCCAGCCGAGGCCCGCGAGCGCGATGATCAGCGTCGTGACCAGGAAGTTGAGGACGCTGCCCGACAGCCCGAGGAAGGGCAGGGCGGCGAGCAGGGCCAGGGCGACGATCGCGGGCAGGAGGTCGCGGGCGCTCATGCGCGGGCTCCGAACAGGCCGGTCGGGCGCACCAGCAGCACCAGGATGAAGATCAGGAAGATGCCGATCTGGCCGAGGCTGTCGCCGAGCAGCAGCCCGGAAAAGCTCTCGACGACGCCGATGATCAGGCCGCCGACGAGAGCGCCGGCGATCGACCCCATGCCGCCGAGCACCACGATGGTGAAGGCGACGAGCACGAAGGCGGCGCCCGAGCGCGGGTTGACGTAGTAGGTCGGCATCAACAGGCAGGCGGCGACGGCGAGGCAGGCGCAGCCGATGCCGAAGGTGACGGCGTAGACGTGATCGACCTCGATGCCGACGAGGCGCGCGCCGAGCTTCTCTCGCGCCACCGCCCGGATCGCCCGGCCGGTGTCGGTGCGGTTCAGGACAAGCCAGAGCAGGCCGGTGACGGCGAGCGAGGCGGCGAAGCCGATCACCCGCGGCGTCGAGAGGAGGAGCGGCCCGAGCTCGATCACCTGGAGCGCGGCATCGGAATCGAGCGCGCGGGTGTCGGAGCGGAAGAGCGCGAGGAGCCCGTTCTCCAGCACGATCGACAGGCCGAGCGTGACGAGCAGCACGTTGTTGTCGTTGCCGTGGCTCGCCGGGCCGATGACGAAGCGCTGGAGGCCGTAGCCGAGGCCGAACATCAAGGGCACGATCCCGACCATCGCCCAATAGGGATCGACGTGGACCAGAGCGAAGGCGCCCCAGACCGCGAACATCGCGACGGTGAGCAGCGCCCCGTGCGCGAAGTTGATGATGTGCAGCACCCCGTAGACCAGGGTCAGCCCGAGGGCGATGAGGGCGTAGACCGCCCCCGTCATCAGGCCGTTGAGGGCCGCCTCGATCAGGATCTGGGGCGCGTACATCGTCACGCCTTGAGCGGGAAGTTGGCCTTGGTCTCCGCGAAGGCCTCCGGGGCGATCACCTTGACGTCGCCGCCCTGGACCTGGGTGTTGAGCGGGAGCGCGCTGGTGTTCTGGCCGGTGTCGAACTTCGACTGGCCGTAGGGCATCACGCCGCTCGAGAAGCTCTGGGTCGAGAGCGCCTCGATGATCTTGAGGCGGTCGGGCGCGCCGGCCTTCTCGATCGCCTCGGCCATCAGGCGCACCGCCGAGTAGTTCATCGGCACGTTGTAGGCGAAGGCCCGGCCCGCGGCTTCCGTGCGCTTGCGCAATTCGGCCGTCAGCGGGTTCTTCGGATCGGGCCAGTGGTTGCAATCCATCACGCCCTCGGCCGCCTGCGGGAACTCCTTGACGAAGCGTAGCGAGGAGGCGCCGCCGCCGAGGATCGCGTAGATGCCCTTCGGGCGGACCCGCTGCTGGAGCATCGTGCGGGCGAGCAGCACGAACTCGCCGTAGTAGTTCGAGGGAATCACCAGATCGGGCTGGAGCGAGCGGATGCGCAGCACGACGTTCGCCATGTCGCGGGCCGGGCTCGGATGCGAGACGGTCTCGAGGATCTCGAATCCGAGCTTCGGCAGCTCGGCCTGGAGGAGCTTGGCGAGGCCGGAGCCGAACAGCCCGTCCTCGTGCACGATGACGACGGTGCGGGCCGGCTTGCCGGCGGCGTCGTTGAGGGCGACGAGGCGTTCCAGCGCGCTCTTCGTCACCATGCCGAAGCTCGGCGAGAACCGGAACGTGTTCTTGAGGCCGCGCTTCGTCAGCTGGTCGGCGACGCCGACATCGATCAGGTAGGGCAGGTCGTAGCGCGAGGCCGCCTGGCTCGCGGTGGCGCAGAGGCCGCTGCCGAAGCCGCCGACGATCGCCGCCACGCCCTCGCCGTTCAGGCGCTCGGTCTCCTGCGCCGCCGTCTCGGGGTTCGAGCGGCTGTCGGCGAAGACGATCTCCAGCTTGGCGCCGCCGAGGGCCTTGAGGCCGCCGGCCGCGTTGATGTCCTGGACCGCCAGCTCGGCGCCGAGCTTGCCCAGGTCGCCGTCATTGGCGAGCGCGCCCGTCACCGGCTGGATGATGCCGAGCTTCACGGACGCCCCTTGCGCCCGAAGGATCGCGGGCATCGCCACCAGCGAGGTCGCGGCGAGGCCGGTGCGCAGGACGGCGCGGCGGGAGGGGGCGAGGATCGAGGTCACGGGGCGGGCCTCCTGTGGGCGGGACGGCGGGTGGATTCGGATTTGACCGGGCGCGGCACCGCGGGCGTCCAGCGCCGCTCGCCGGCATCGCCGGTGCGCACGAGGTCCATCTGGAAGGCGTAGCGGTCGGGCCGGTAGAGCGCGTGCAGGTGCTCGACGCCGCGGCCGGAGGGGTCGAACACCACGCGGGTCAGCTCGATCAGCGCCGAGCCGACCTCGAGGTCGAGGGCGCCCGCCACCTCGGGGCCGGCGAGCGTCGCGCCGATCGCCTGGGTCGCCCGGTCGGCGACGACGCCGGAGCGCTCCATCAGCGAGAGGAGCGGCGTCGCCGCGAGATCGGCCTCCGAGTAGGACAGGCCGACCCGCTCGGGGACGTGGGTGGTGAGGTAGGAGAAGGGCTGGCCGTCGATCAGGCGTACCCGCACCGAGCGCTGCACCCGCTCGCCGGGCTCCAGCAGCAGCGCCTCGGCGATGGCGGCGGGCGCCGCGACGTATTCGAACGACAGGAGCCGCACGCCGGTGGCCCGCCCCATGGCGATCAGCCCCGAGAGCAGGTTCGGCAGGTCGGCCACCACCGGCCGGGGGCCGGCCGGCGCCTGCACGAAGGTGCCAGAGCCCGGACGCCGGCGCACCAGCCCCTCGCTGGCCAGGAGGTCGAGGGCGCGCCGCACGGTGACCCGCGCCAGGCCGTGCTCGGCGGCGAGCACCGGCTCGCCCGGCAGCCGGGCACCGCTCGCCAGCCGGCCGCTGATGATCTGGTCGCGCAGCAGCAGGTAGAGCCGGCGCGCCTTGTGGGGTTCGATCGCGGAGGTCACGGGGCCATCCCTGGCTCGTGGCTTGCACGCCAGCTGCGGGAAGTGGATCGCCATCGGATCCGTCACGCCCTGACCTGTCCGATTATGCAGACAGGTTGCTGTCCGTCAATTGGGACAGCACAACTCCGGTTGCACAACTTCGCGCCGCACCTGCACCGGGTCCGGGCCGTCCCCGCGGGATCACCCGTGCCGGTCCCGCGCCTCACCGTGAACCGGATCGAGGCGCGACGCCGCGGCGTCTCGCCTCGCGCGGGCCGCGCTTGTAGACCGGTGCCGCCGTAACGCCATCCGCGATCCTGCCCGTGCCGCCACACGCCACCGACCCCGCCGCGCTGAGCGCGCAGCTCGAGGAGAGCGCCCACCTGCTCGAGCTCGCCGTCGAGGCCGCGGATCTCGGCCTGTGGTGGTTGAGCCTGGAGGCCGACACGCTCAAGGGCTCGCCGCGCTGCCGGCGCATCATCGGCTTCCCGAGCGAGGCGCCGCTGAGCTACCGGCAGTGGCTCGCCATGCTGCACCCGGACGACCGCGACGAGAACCACCGCCTGGTCCAGGCGGCGTTCGATCCGGCCGGCGACGGGGGCTACCGCACGGCCTATCGGCTGCTGCGGCCGGACGGGCAAGTGGTCTGGATCGCCGCCATGGGCCAGGTCGAGTTCGCCGGGGAAGGGGCGGCGCGACGCGGCCTCCAGCTCGTCGGCACCTTCCGCGACATCACCGCCGCCCGGCAGGACGAGGAGGCGCGCGCCCTCCTCACGCGCGAGTTGAGTCACCGCATCAAGAACATCTTCGCGGTCGTCACCAGCATGGTGTCGCTGAGCGCCCGGGACTACCCGGAGGCCAAACCCTACGCGCGGGAGCTGCGCGAGCGGATCGACGCCCTGTCGCGCGCCCACGACTACGTGCGGCCCCACGTCACCGAGGACGGCGCGAGCGGCGGGGCGACGACGACCGTCCAGGGCTTGCTCGACGAGCTCCTGGCCCCCTACCGGGCGACGGGGCCCGACCGCATCCGGATCCGCTGCACCGAGGCCGCGATCGGCGAGCGGTCGGCGACGGCGCTCGCGCTGATCGTCCACGAGCAGGCGACCAACGCCGTGAAGTACGGCGCGCTCGCCGTGCCCGAGGGGATGGTGCGGATCGACGGCACGCGCGACGGCGACACCTACCGCCTGCGCTGGCGGGAGGAGGGCGGTCCTCCGATCGAGCGGGCGCCGGACCGGCAGGGCTTCGGCACGGTGCTGGCGGCCCGCAGCGCCCGCGACCAGCTCGGCGGCGCCATCGCGTACGACTGGGCGGCGACAGGCCTCGTCATCGCGATCGACCTGCCGGTCGAGACCCTGGAGAGTTAGAGCGCTTCACGATCGCGTTGCAATCGCGACGCTCTCTAAGTCATTGTTTTGTTGCATTTTTTCGACGAACCGGATGCCGGTTCGGCGAAGAAAATGCGGCAAAATCGAAATCCGGGAGCGGATCCCGATCGCGGGGTGACCGCACGGTACCGTGGCTCGCAGCCCGGTCGATGCGAACGGACGACCTTGTGTCACCCGGGACCTCATCCCGAGGCATCGGCCCATCCGAGATGGGTCGACTGCGAAGCAGACATCCAGTGGGCGCGGCGATCCCTGGGACCCTCCTTCGAGACCCCCGACCGGTCGCGATCGAAGATCGCCGGCGATCTCCGATCGCCTTCACCTCGCAACGATCTGACGGGTGGGACAGGCAAGCACTGCCGGGGTCACGCCAACGGCGCGTCGCGGGTCGACCCGACGCCGGACCGCGGTCGCAGGGTCATCGGGCAAGACAAGAGTGTGCGGGAGTATGGCCCGGCGACGGCGCCTCCTCCACACTCGAGCCGTTATTCCATGTTAAACCGCAATCATGCCGCTTGAGCATGTCGGAACACGACGTGGAAGAACCTTTATTTCAGTTTCGGCGGGACGATGATTGCTCTGTGAAATGCCTCACAACGTTTATTTGGCTTATTCGACAATTTAATCGGCGGTGATCGCGCCCGGGACGCCGCGTCCGATTGCGGACGGACCGGCGGTTTACCGGCGGATCGTGGCCGGATGCGTACTACGAGCCTGCGAAAGCAGCGCAAATCCGTCTCGCACCGGATAAGTTCGGATCTTTACTGACGACATTAACTTATGTGAAACCTCCGTGCCGTCAAATCAATTCCAGGTTGATCAACCCGGAGTTGCTCATGCCGGCATCACGTAGGCTCGTGGCCGCGTTCGCGCGGCAGCAATCGGGCTCGGCGGCGGTCGAATTCGCGATCGTGGCGCCCGCCCTCCTCGCCATGCTGTTGGGAATCATCGCGTTCGGGAGCTATCTCGGCGTCGCCCACTCCCTGCAGACCGCGGCCAGCGAATCCGCGCGGGCAGCCGTGGCGGGGCTCGATCCGGCCGAGCGGATCGCCCTCGCGACCTCGGCGGCACAACGTAGTGTTGTCGTCGGCTCGGTCCTGCGGGCCGACGCGGTCACCATCGAGGCGAAGCCCGACGACGGCGATCCCAACCTCTTCACCGTCACCCTGCGCTACGACCTGAAGACGACGCTTCTCAACGTCTTCCCCCGCTCGGTGCCGCTGCCCCAGACCCTCTCGCGCTCCGCGAGCATCCGCCGGGGCGGCCTGTGAGGGCGCGGCTCGGACGGCTGCGTGCCGACGAGGCGGGGGCGCTCCTGCCGCTCGTCGCCCTGGTGCTGGCGATGCTGTGCGGCTTTGCCGGCCTCGGGGTCGATCTCGGCCTCGTCTACCTCGAGAAGCGCCGCATCCAGTCGGCGGTCGACCTCGCCGCCCTCGCGGCGGCCCGGGCCAGCGACGCCGCCGCGGCGGCGACGCGGGCCCTCGTCGACAACGGCTACCGCATCCCCGACGACGTCACGGTCGTCCCCGGCACCTACGTCGCCGACCGCACGATCCCGCCCGCGCGCCGCTTCACCCCGGGATCGAGCACCCCCAACGCCGTGCGCATCCACCTCGCCAACACGGTCAGGACCGCCTTCACGCGGATCGTCGGCGGTCCCGCGAGCTTCGTCGTCTCCGGCAATGCGACGGCCCGGCGGGCCGAGCTCGCCTCGTTCGGCATCGGCTCGCGCCTCGTGGGCCTGGACGCCGGCATCGCCAACGCGCTGCTGTCGCGCCTGCTCGGCACGACCGTGTCGCTCTCGCTAATGGATTACCGCGCCCTCGCCGGCCTACGGGTCGATGCCCTGAGCTTCCTGCGCGGCGCCGCCCCCCGGCTCGGCCTCCAGGCCGTGACCTTCGACGACGTGCTGGCCGGCAGCTTGCGCCTGTCGGACTTCGTCGCCCTCCTCGGGCAGGCCGCCGACCCCGCCGGCGGCTCGGGCGCCCGCCCCGCCCTCAACGCCCTGACGGCTGCCCTGAGCGGCACCGGGACCTCGGTGCGCCTCTCCGGCCTGCTTAATGCGGGCGAGATCGGATCGACGCCGTTGGCGCAGACCGGCGAGGCTTTGTGGGTCAACGCCCTCGACATGATCGGCGGGGCGGCCTTCCTGGCCAGTGGCGGGCGCCAGGTCGGGCTCGACCTCGGCACCGCGGTCCCGGGCCTCCTGCGCGCGACGGTCTCGCTGCGCACCGGCGACGCCTGGCGCACCTCGGGCTTCACCGGAATCGGCGGCAGCCTGAGCACGGCCCAGCAGCGCATCCTCGTCGAGCTGTCGATCCCCGGGCCGGTCGGCCTCGTCGACCTCTCCTTGCCGATCATGATCGAGCTGGCGCCGGCCCGCGCCGTGCTGCGCTCGGTCGTCTGCCCGTGGAACGCCTCCGGCGAGCGGACCGCGACGCTCGACGTCTCGACCGGCATCGCCGCCCTGTCGATCGGCGCCGTCCCGACCAACGCCCTCGATCTCGGCAGCCCGCGCGGCGCTCCCGCCCCCGCGACGATCCTCAGGGCGCCGCTCCTCTCCGTCACCGGCGTGTCGTCCGTGCAGCTCGGCGCCTCGACCCGGTCCCTGACCTTCACCGACGACGACATCCGGGCCGGGCGCGTCCGGACCGTGTCGACGACGACGCTCGTCAGTTCGGCGACCGCCTCGCTGCTCGCCAACCTCGACCTCCAGGTCAACGGCCTCTCCCTTCCGGGCGTCATCGATCCGAAGGATCTCGTCACCGGGATCCTCGGCGCCGCGGCGGGGCCGATCGACAGCCTGCTGTTCTCGATCCTCGGCCTCGCGGGCGTGAAGCTCGGTGCCGCCGACGTGGCGGTCACCGGCACGCGCTGCGGCGGCGCCGTCCTGGTGCAGTGACGCCGGGACCCCGCTTCCACCGTCCGGTCGTCTCCCGCCCCGACGGTCCCTCGCTGCCGCTCTTTCCCCCGCCTTCCCCCCTTCGCCGCGCCGGGCCGATCGCCCGCGCGTGCGCCGGGTCACGCCCGTCTCCCCCGGAGGTCGTCCGATGTACCGCCCGATCGCCTGCCTGGTCGACCAGCACGCCGCCTGGGTCGTCCCGCTCGCCGGCCTGATCTGCTGGGTCTCGCTCCACACGGCCCTGCGCCTCAACCGGCACAGCCTCGACACCGTCGGGATGGGGCGCTGGGTCTGGCTCGTCGTGGCGAGCTTCGCGGCCGGGGCGGGGATCTGGTGCACGCACTTCATCGGGATGCTCGGCTACGACCCCGGCTTCACCATCGGCTACCGCCTCGACGGCACGCTCCTGTCGCTCGCCGCCTCCGTCCTCTCGGTGCTCGCCGCCTTCGGGGCGAGCCGGGCCCGCAACCGGGTCGCCGCCTCGCTCGGCGCCGGGCTGATCCTCGGCTTCGGCGTCGCGGCGATGCACGGGGTCGGCACGCTGAGCCTCCAGGTGCCCGGCACGCTCGCCTTCGACCGGCCGCTGGCGCTCGCCGCCGTCGTGGTCGGCTGCGCCCTCGCCGCCGCCGGATTCGCGGTCCACGGCGGTCGCGTCCGGCCCCATACCCGCCTCGTCGTGGCGAGCGTGCTCACGGCCTCGGTCGCCGCCATGCACTTCACCGCGATGGCCGCCCTGGAGATCGTGCCCGACCTGATGCCGGTCGAGACCGGGGCGATCCTGCCCCGCCTCGTGCTCGCCGCCGGCATCACCACGGTGATGCTCAGCATCCTGGGCTTCGGCGTCCTGGCGCTCTTCGCCGACCGCACCCTGCGGGCCAACGCGGCCCTGCGGGCGAGCCAGACGGCGTTGCGCGTCAGCGAGGAGCGGCTGGCGCTCGCGGTCGATACCGACGGGCTGTGGGACCTCACCCTGACCACCGGGGCGATGTGGCTGTCCGACCGCTGGCAGACGATGCTCGGCTACGCCCCCGGCGAGCTGCCCGGCCGGATCGAGACCTGGCAGGCCCTCGTCCACCCGGGGGAGGCCGCGACGCTGGGGCGGCTCCTCGACGAGCACCTGACGGGGCGCAGCGCGGTCTTCGAATGCGAGCACCGCCTGCGCCGGCGCGACGGCACCTGGTGCTGGGTGCTCGCCCGCGGCAAGGTGGTGAGCCGCGACGGCCCCGGGGAGGGCGGGCGGCCGGTCCGCATGGTCGGTCTCCAGGTCGACACCACGCTGCGGCGCGAGGCCGAGCGGCGCATCGCCCACATGGCCCTGCACGACGCCCTGACCGGGCTGCCGAACCGCGTGCTGTTCCGCGAGCGCCTGGGCGGGCGGCTCGCCGGAACCCGGGACCGGCGCGGCGGCGTCGCGGTGCTGGCCTGCGACCTCGACCGCTTCAAGGCCGTCAACGACACCTACGGCCACCCGGCGGGCGACGCGCTCCTCAAGGTCGTCGCCGACCGGTTGCGCGGCGTCGTGCGTCACGCCGACACCATCGCGCGGCTCGGCGGCGACGAGTTCGCCATCATCCTCGACGGGATCGACGACCGGCGCTGCGTCGAGGGCATCGCCCGCCGCCTGATCGACGCGGTGGAGCGGCCGGTCCCGATCGGCGGCGTGGTGGCCGGGGTCGGGATCAGCATCGGCATCGCGCTGGCGGAGGGCGAGACCGATGCCGACGACCTGTTCAAGAAGGCCGACATCGCGCTCTACCGGGCCAAGGCGGAGGGTCGCAACACGTTCCGCCACTACGTGCCGGGGATGGACGAGGCACTCACCCGCCGCTCACGGCTCGAGCGCGATCTGCATGCGGCGCTCGGGGGAACCGGCGGGCTGACGATGCACTACCAGCCGATCCTGCGCAGCGCGGACGGCACCCTGTGCGGTTTCGAGGCGCTGATGCGCTGGCATCATCCCGAGCTCGGGCTCGTCCCGCCCTCCGAGTTCATCCCGCTGGCCGAGGAGACCGGCCGGATCGTGGCGCTCGGTGCCTTCGCGCTCCACGAGGCCTGCCGCGCGGCGGCGCGCTGGCCCGAGGAGCTGCGGGTCGCCGTCAACGTCTCGGCGCTGCAGCTGCGCCAGCCCGGCCTCGAGCAGACGGTGCTGGCGGCGCTCGCCGGGGCGCAGCTACCGGCGGCCCGCCTCGAGATCGAGATCACCGAGAGCATCCTCGTCGAGGACGATCCCGTCTCGCTCTCCTGCCTGCAGCGCCTGAAGGCGCTCGGCGTCTGCATCGCGCTGGACGATTTCGGCACGGGCTACTCGTCGCTGAGCTACCTGCGGCGGTTTCCGTTCGACCGCATCAAGATCGACCGCTCGTTCATCCGCGACATCGCCGACCCCGACACCGCGGCGATCGTCGGCGCGATCGTCGGGATGGCGGCGCATTTCGGCGCGACCGTCACCGCCGAGGGCGTCGAGACGCAATCCCAGCGCGAGGCCGTGCGCCTGCTCGCCTGCGCCGAGATGCAGGGCTACCTCTTCGGCCGCCCGGTCCCGGCCCGGGAGGCCGAGGACGCGATCGGCCGCCATGCCGGCCGCAAGGCCGCCTGACCGCGCCCCGGGGCGTGCCGCCGGGCGGTCGAAGTGACGCGGGCGCGCCGGCCCTCCCGGTGGCCGCGGGCGCGCTATCGTGTGCCCCGGGCGCGATCGACGACGCCCGCCAACGATCGGCCGCCGGGCGATCCGGATCGGCCCAGGGAGGGAACGATGCGACGCCTCGCCCCGATGGCGATCTCCGCCGCCGTCCTGGCGGTCCTCGCCGCCGGCCCGGCCCCCGCCGAGCAGGACATGCTGCTGGGCGCCGACATGGCCTCCCCGGCGATGACGAAGGCCGAGATGAGCCGCGCCGACGTCGAGGCACTGATCGCCCGCGCCTCCGGCCGGCCCGTCGACCTCTCCGACCGGGCGCTGTCGGGCCTCGATCTCTCGGGCCTCGACCTGCGGGGGGCGAACCTCCGGACCGCCCGGCTCAACGCGGCCGACCTGCGCGGCACCGACCTCACCGGCGCCAACCTGGAGCAGGCCTGGATCATCAAGGCCGACCTCACCGGCGCGAAGCTCGCCGGGGCCCGGATGTTCGGGATCACCGCCCGGGGGGCGAACCTGACCGGGGCCGACCTCAGCCGCGCGGTCCCGATCGGCGACTTCCGCGGCGCGACCATGCGGGGAGCCTCCCTCGTCGGCCTGCGCGGCGGGGCGGACCTGCGCAACCAGTCCATGGGCCTGATGCGGGCGGTGTTCGTCTCGGTGAACCTCGCCGGCGCGAACCTGACCGGGGCCGATCTCGGCCGCGCCCGCCTCGACTTCGCGAACCTGACGGGGGCCGACCTCACCGACGTGGCGCTGACCGGCGCCGATCTGTCGGGCGCCGACCTCACCGGCGCGACCGTGGCGGGGGCCGACTTCCGCAGCGCCGATGTCGGCGGGGCGAAGCTCGTCGACCTCAAGGGCCAGGATCGGGCCCGGGACTGGGCGCAGCGCGTCAACGGCGACCGCGCCGTGGTCCGCCGGGTCGAGTGAGCCGGCTCGGTCCGGCTGCGAGCCCGATTCTCGACCTCCTCCCGGGGTGGGATGCGGCTTCCCTTTCCCGTCGGTCCTCGACCGACGGTACGGTCGCCGGAAGACCCGTTCCGGAAACCACGGGAATAGGGCACCAGCTTCGCCGTCCCGTGCCGATGAAGACTTTTTCGTCTGGCTCGATGCCGACCTCCCTCCCGGCGAGCGGGTTTCGCTTCTCGGCAGCAGCGCCCCGCCCTCCGTTCCGCTTCCGTAACGGCATCGCCCCGTCCCGGCCGCAATGGGATGGTGTTCACGGCGCATGACCGACCCGACCCGCATCGACTGGAACGCGCCCGCGCAGCTCGTCGTCTGGCCCGGCGACGAGGCCGGTGAGCGCCCGACCACCACCCTGCGCGAGGCGGTGGCCGCCGCCCGCAGCGTGGAGACCGGAACCGTGTGGATCGTGCTCGCCGACGGGCACATCCTCCGCCCGGCCCGGATCGCCGAGCTGCAGGCCGCCCTGCCGCGGTCCTGACGGGGTTTGCCGGGCTGCGCACGCCCGGCAAACCATCGGGAGCTCTCGCGCGTTGCCCACCCCTGCAACCGGAGGGGTGATGCTGATCTTCGAATGGATCGCGGGCGTGCTCGTCGTCGCGGTCCTGCTCGCCGGGGTGGCGCGGCGCCTCGGGGCGCCGTTCCCGGCCTTCCTGGCCGTGGGCGGCGTGGTGCTGGCCTTCGTGCCGCAGGTGCCCCGCCCGGGGCTCGACCCCGACCTGGCGCTGGCGCTCTTCCTCGCCCCGGTCCTGCTCGACGCCTCCTACGACACCAGCTTGCGCGACCTGCGGCGCAACTGGCGGCCGGTCGCCGGCCTCGTCGTCGGTGCCGTCGGCGTCACCACGCTGGCGGTGGCGCTCGTGGCGCGCGCGCTGGTGCCCGACATGCCGCTCGCCGCCTGCATCGTGCTCGGCGCCATCGTGGCCCCTCCCGACGCCGTGGCGGCGCTCTCGGTGCTGGCCCATGTCCGGCTGCCCCATCGCCTCGTCACCATCCTCAAGGGCGAGAGCCTGTTCAACGACGCCTCGTCGCTGCTGATCTACCGCCTGGCCCTGGGCGCGGTGGCGAGCGGCTCGTTCTCGGCCGCGGAGGTCGCCCCGACCTTCCTGATCGGCGTCGTCGGCGGGATCATCGCCGGTCCGCTCCTCGCGCTGCTCTACGTCCGGCTGATGCGCCGCGTCACCGATCCGCCGAGCGCCGTGGTGCTGCAGTTCATCGCCACCTTCGGGCTCTGGCTCGCCGCCGAGCGGGTCGAGGTCTCGGGCGTGCTGACCGTGGTCAGCTTCGGCCTCACCGTGTCGCGGCTCTCGCCCCAGACGATGCCGGCCCATCTGCGGATCACCTCCAACACCGTCTGGGAGACGGCGGTGTTCGTGCTGAACGTGCTGGCCTTCGTGCTGATCGGCCTGCAGATCGGCCCGATCCTCGAAGGCCTGAGCCCGGCCGAGCGGCACCACTACGCCTTCGTGGCCGCGGCGGTGTTCGGCACCACCGTGGCGGTCCGCCTCGCCTGGGTGCTCGGCGCGCGGATGGTGGCGCGGCTGTGGCACCGGTTCCTCGGGCCGAGCGGACCGCCGCCGGTCGGGCTGCGCTCGGCCACCATCGTGGCGTGGTGCGGCATGCGCGGCCTCATCACCGTCGCGCTGGCGCTCGCGCTGCCGGGCGATTTCCCGCATCGCGACCTCGTGGTGCTGACCGCGTTCTGCGTCGTGCTCGGCACCCTGGTGATCCAGGGCCTGACCCTGCGGCCGCTGCTCGGGTGGTTCTCCCTCGGGGACGAGGACCCGGTTGGCCTCGAGATCGGCCGCGCCCGGGCCGCTGCCTACCGGGCGGCCCGCGACAGCCTCGAGGGCGACGACTCGCCCCATGCCGAGGCCCTGCGACGGGAATTCGACGCCGCGCTCAGCGAGGCCGAATCGCACGACGAGGGCCTGGCGCCGGAGAGCCTGCCCGCCGACGGCTTGCGCCGGCGCGCCGTCGAGGCCGCCCGCGGCGTCATCCTGGACCTGCGCGACCGCGGCGAGATCGGCGACGACGCCTTCTTCCGCCTCGAGGAGGAGCTCGACTGGACCGAGCTGAGCGCGACCCCGCGGGAGGAGGTGATCCCGTGAGTCCCGCGCGGCCGGGCCGCGCCGGATGCAGGGCGAAAACGATGGTCAGACCGGAGCGGTTGAGGGTATTTCGGAGGCGCGAGGCTCAATAAGCCCGCGCGCGGAGGATGACCCGCGCGCCAGAACAGACGCACGAGCGAGACGCCATGCAAGCCACCCGAATGCCCTCGTCGCGGCCGCCGTCCTGGACGTCGCGGTTCTTCACGGGCGGCCCCGTCACCTGCATCGAGGACCTGCGGGTGCTCGCCGAGCGGCGGGTACCGCGGATGTTCTACGACTACGCCGATTCCGGCTCGTACACCGAGGGCACCTACCGGGCGAACGAGGACGACTTCTCCAAGATCAAGCTGCGCCAGCGCGTCGCCGTCGACATGACGAACCGGTCGCTCGCCAGCACCATGGCGGGCCAGCCGGTGAGCATGCCGGTGGCGCTGGCGCCGACGGGTCTGACCGGCATGCAGCATGCCGACGGCGAGATCCTGGCGGCGCGGGCCGCCGCCAAGGCCGGCGTGCCGTTCACGCTCTCGACCATGAGCATCTGCTCGATCGAGGACGTGGCCGAGAACACCGACGCCCCGTTCTGGTTCCAGCTCTACGTGATGCGCGACCGCGACTTCATCGACCGCTTGATCGACCGCGCCAAGGCCGCGCAATGCTCGGCGCTCGTGCTCACCCTCGACCTCCAGATCCTCGGCCAGCGCCACAAGGACGTGAAGAACGGGCTATCGACCCCGCCCCGGATGACGATCCCCAACATCGTCAACCTGGCGACGAAGCCGCGCTGGTGCCTCAACATGCTGCGCACCCAGCGCCGCACCTTCCGCAACATCGTCGGGCACGCGCAGGGCGTGGGCGACCTGCGCTCGCTGTCGTCCTGGACCGCCGAGCAGTTCGATCCGCGCCTCAACTGGGACGACGTCAAGCGCATCCGCGACCGCTGGGGCGGCAAGCTGATCCTGAAGGGGATCCTCGATCCCGAGGACGCGGAGCTGGCCGCACAGAGCGGCGCCGAGGCGATGATCGTCTCCAACCACGGCGGCCGTCAGCTCGACGGCGCACTGTCGTCGATCGAGGCCCTGCCGGGAATCGTCGAGACGGTGGGCGACCGGATCGAGGTGCTGATGGATGGCGGCATCCGCTCGGGCCAGGACGTCATCAAGGCGCTGGCGCTCGGAGCGCACGGCGTCTTCATCGGCCGCGCCTTCCTGTACGGGCTCGGGGCCGGCGGCGAGGCGGGCGTGACCCAGTGCCTCGACATCATCCGCAAGGAACTCGACGTCACGATGGCGATGTGCGGCCTGCGCGACGTGCGCCAGGTCGATGAGCGGATCCTGGCCGGCAAGCCGGCCTTCTCCAACCGGCCGTACTGAGCCCCGTAAAAAGGCTCCGCCCGGCACGAGGGCCGGGCGGAGCGGAATCCGTTACATGCGGTGCATGTGACGGTGCATCATGCGGTGACGCATCATGTGCCGGCGGTGCATCATGTGACGACGATGCATCATGTGGCGGTGCATGCGGTGGTGGCGCATCATCCGGCGCTCGCCGCGGGTCATCTGCACCGTCTCCACCATCGGGGCGGCCTGGATGCCGGCCGGGCTCGCCGGGGCGGCGGAGGCCGCGCCGATGCCGAAGGTGAGGCTGCCGAGAACGGCCGCGGCCGCGAGGCCCAGGGTCATCTTCTTCATCTTGGTGTCTCCTCTGCGCGGCCCCGCCCTGCGGCGGCGCCGGCCCGTTGAGCGGGTCCCTTAAAAGAATCTTCCAACGGTGAAGGTTCCGACGAACCGACCCTTTTTTCCCGACAGCGGGATTTAAAAAAGTGTTGCCGGGTCCGTATCCGCCCGGGCCCTCGCGCGTTGCCCCCGGCATCCCGACGGGTGCCAAGCCTCACCCCAGGGAGCGCCGACCATGCACGAGGGCATTCGCATCCAGGCCGACGCGGACGGCACCTTCACGCTCTACAGCGACAGCCGGGTGATCTTGCGCGGCCTCACCCGCGAGCGCGCCTATCGCCTGGCCGGCCGGCTCGGCGAATTCGTGGAGTATTGAGGCCCGCGCCGGGCACGCCGCCGGCCGGCATTCGACGATTCCGGCTACTTCCGGCCGGCCCGGATCGCGGTCTCGCGAACGGTCCTGCCGTCGAAGTCGTAGCGGATCTTGCCCGGCCCGTTGCCGAGCTTGTCGAGGACGAAGGCCGGGTGGCCCGTGCCCGGTACGAGTTCGCCATCCTCCGCGCAGGTCCCGAATGTCGGCGTCGCGCGCAGGCCCTCGCGGTCGTAGGTCAGCCATGCATACATGGTCGGGCAGGCATTGCCGCCGGTGAACACCCGCAACAGGACGCTGTCGCCCGATTTCGTCACGACCTCGGGCAGGGATTCGCTGTCGATCAGGGCGTCCTTGCCGCCGGGGGCATTGACCACGAGGCCGTGGCCGTTCTCGTTACCCTCGACGCCGTTGATCTCGATCGACACCTTGCCGCGCGGCATGTCGAGCCAGATCAGGGAAGGCTGGCCCTCGGCCAGGGCTGCCGTGGACGCCATCAGGATCGGAAGAAGAGCTGAGCGGCGCATGTGATCCTGATCCCTCCTGCATCGCGAAGCGCGTCCGAGCCGCCCGGCGGTCGGACAGGGTGCGCAACTGCTACGGCTCGGCACCGAGCCTGCCGAGGCGCTCGCAGCCCGCTCTGGTCGCGGCCGTGTTCGCTTTCGCGGTCGCGGTCATGCCGTCGACGGCCGTGTCATAGAGGCGAGCGAAGGTCGCCGCAGCCATCCCCTTCGAGGTGAAGCGCTTCTGCAGGTCGGCCCGCCGCAAGGCCGCGGCCGCGTGATCGATCTTGCCGCAGGCCATCGCGATGGCGGTGGACTGGCCGCTCGCCGTGACGACGGCCTCGTCGTCCCGGGGGTCGATGACCTGAGCCCGCGACGGTCCGGACAAAAGCAGCACCGCCGCGAGGACGATCGCCATCTGGCGTGGCTGGCAGGTCATGTCCGGCTCCCTCCCGCGATCCGGCTTCGCCCCGCACCCGGAGCAATCCCTCGGACCGCGACCGAATACCCCGCCGCGTCGGCGGCGGCCATTAGTACCGGTGAGCTATGGACGCGCCGCCGCCGCCGGGGCAGGCGGGCACAACCTGCTGAGACAGGGGATTCGACCGGCGATGCCGTTCAACGCGGGGCAGGGGGGGCTCAGCGGGCCGGACTGCGGCAAGCGGACGGCATCTGCGCTCGCCCGCGCCATGGGCCAACACAGCCATCTAACAATTTCGAAGATGAACCCGCGGCCAAAACAACTCTTCGAAGAGTTGGCGCTCCCAAGGGGACTCGAACCCCTGTTTTCGCCGTGAGAGGGCGACGTCCTAGACCGCTAGACGATGGGAGCTGTCCCGGCGGGATGGCCGGTGTATAGCGACGGTCGGGTCGGGGCGCAAGCCGTGGAGCCGGCAAATCGGGCCATCCCCGCTCCTGCTCCGCCGGGAGCGACGCATTCGGTGGACCGAGGCATGCCGCCGGACGGCCGGATGGAAGGGCCCGGCCTTCCCGCCATCCGCGCCGATGCTCGGAAGTCCACGCGATGCCGCACGGTCCGCCGGCCGTCGGAGCGTGCGATCTCGCCCGGGGCCCGAGGCCCTTTCGCTTATGCCTTACGATATAGGCATCGGACAGATCCGGCGCGATACTCGTCAATCGTCGTAAATATGTTTTAACTATCAGGAAATATGCAATATTCGACGTGCAATAATATTTTCATACCCTGGGTAACAGGGCGCAACGATCGTGATAGGTCGCCACTCCGACAGGATACAGGGCGCAGAATGAATGACAGGCGACGCGGCTGGGACGAGGGGAGAGTTGCAGAACGTTACGGCATTTCCCGTCCGGGATGCCAGGATCGATCCCCGCTACCCCACCTCGATGCCGGCAACGGTCCTGCCGTCGTTCCACGACCGGATCCCCTGCGTCATTCGCGATCTCTCGAATGGTGGCGCCAGAATCGGCCTGCCCCCCCGCTATGCGCTCCCGGGCCGCTTCTGGATCGTCGTCTGGCACGTCGAGATCACCCGCCGGGCGCGGCTTGTCTGGCGGTGCGGCGCGTTCGCCGGGATCGCGTTCGAACGGCCGCTCGGACGTCCGTCGCGTCTCCGATGAGCGAGGGCGATGGTCGCGCTTGCCGCAACGCGGCCGTCCGGCACCGCGGCGGAGGCCCGGACACGGCATCGGAGATCATCGTCGGACGCAAAAAAAGGCCCGGGAGGGGCGCCGCCCGCCGGCGGCGCCCCTCCCGGGCCCGAGACCGTCCCGATCGGGCGAGGTGCCTACTCGGCGGCCTCGATCCGGGGATGCTCGTGCTGCTTGCGCTCGCGCTTGACGAGGTCGGCGGTCAGGAACGCCACCTCAAGCGCCTGCTCGGCGTTGAGGCGCGGGTCGCAATAGGTGTGGTAGCGGTCGCGCAGGTCGTCCGCCGTCAGCGCGCGGGCGCCGCCGGTGCACTCGGTGACGTTCTTGCCCGTCATCTCGAGGTGGATGCCGCCCGCATGCGTCCCTTCGGCCTGGTGGATGTCGAAGAAGCCCTGGATCTCCTTCATCACCCGCTCGAACGGCCGGGTCTTGTAGCCGCTCGCCGTCACGGTGTTGCCGTGCATCGGATCGCAGGACCACACGACCTTGCGGCCCTCGCGCTGCACCGCCCGGACGAGCGCCGGGAGGTGGTCGCCGACCTTGTCGGCGCCGAAGCGGCAGATCAGGGTCAGGCGGCCGGCCTCGTCGGCCGGGTTGAGCTGGTCGACGAGCCGAATCAGGTCGTCGGCCTTAAGCGACGGACCGCATTTGAGGCCGATCGGGTTCTTGATGCCCCGGGCGAACTCGATGTGGGCATGGTCGGGCTGGCGGGTGCGGTCGCCGATCCACAGCATGTGGCCCGACGTGGCGTACCAGTCGCCGCTGGTCGAATCGACCCGGGTCAGGGCCTCCTCGTAGCCGAGCAGAAGCGCCTCGTGGCTGGTGAAGAAATCGGTCTGGCGCACCTCCTGGTGCGTCTCGGGGTTGATGCCGATCGCCCGCATGAAGTCGAGGGTTTCGGTCATGCGCTGCGCCAGGTCGGCATAGGCCGAGGACTGGGGCGAGTCCTTGACGAAGCCGAGCATCCAGCGATGCGCGTTCTCGAGGTTGGCGTAGCCACCGGTCGCGAAGGCGCGCAGCAGGTTCAGCGTCGCGGCCGACTGGCGATAGGCCTCGGTCTGGCGGTTCGGGTTCGGCACCCGCTCGGCCTCCGAGAAGCCGATGCCGTTGACGATGTCGCCGCGGTAGCTCGGCAGCGACACCCCGTCGACGGTCTCGACCGGCGAGGAGCGCGGCTTGGCGAACTGCCCGGCGATGCGCCCGACCTTCACCACCGGCGAGCCGCCCGCGAAGGTCAGCACCAGCGCCATCTGCAGGAAGACGCGGAAGAAATCGCGGATGTTGTCGGCCGAATGCTCGTCGAAGCTCTCGGCGCAGTCGCCGCCCTGGAGCAGGAACGCCTCGCCGGCCGCGACCTTGGCGAGGTTCTGCTTCAGCTTGCGCGCCTCACCGGCAAACACCAGCGGAGGAAAGCTCGCGAGCTGCCGCTCCACCGCCGAAAGGGCCGCGGAATCCGGATAATCCGGGACCTGCTGAATCGGCAGCCGCCGCCAGCTCGTGGGGGTCCAACGCTCGCTCATCGTCCTCTCCTACCGCACCTCTTCGATAACCGGTCAGGTCGGTCGCGGAAGCCGGGCTTATAGGGGGGTTTGCGACGCGGCGCGAGGGGGGCGGTGCTCGCGAATTGCAGCCCTGCCGTACGGCTGGTGCCGTTAGAGCTACGGCAGAACTGCCTTGAACAGCGCGAAGGCGCACAATCCCGACAGCACCGTGAAGAACAGGCTGCGGCCGAGGAGGCCGACGGCGAGCGCGGCCGCGGCGGCGAGGACCGAGACGCTCCAGCCGCCCGCGGTGCGGGCGGGATGCACGACCAGGTCGACGGCGACGATTGCCGCCATGATGGCGGAGGGCACGAAACCGAGCCACAGCACCACCACCCGCGGCAGGGGACGCCGCGACAGGAGCAGGATCGGCCCGGCGCGGGCGCACAGGGTGACGGCGGCGCCGAGCAGGATCGCCGTGACTAGGGTGCCGTTCATCGGACCTCCGCGGTGCGGGTCGCGGTCGCGGCGGTGGCGGCCGTCGCCCCGGCGACCGCGCCGACGAGGAGGGCGACGTTCGGCGGCAGGATTGCGAGCGCCGCCGCCGCGACGCTAGCCGCGACCGCGACGCAGACGAGATCCGACGCCCGGCTGCGGCTCGCCAGGACCGTGAGCAGCAGGAGCCCGACGAACATGGCGGTGAGCCCGAAGGACAATCCGTCCGCGACGGCGGCCGGCAGGGTCCGGGCGAGGACCGCCCCGAGGCCGTTCGCCGCGATCCAGTTCAGGTAGGCGGTGAGGTTGACCCCGAGCAGCCACCGGAACGGCAGCGCGCCGTGCCGGACGGCATGCCCGGAGGCGACCGCGAAGGTCTCGTCGGTGAGGAGCGCGCCGCCGACGCATTTCTGCAGCGGGGTCTGGCCGCGGAAGTAAGGCGCCAGCGCCGCGCTCATCAGCAGGTAGCGGACGTTCACCAGCAGGATCGCGGCGGCGATCGCGAGCGGCCCGGCGCCCGCCGCCGTCATGCCGTAGACCAGGAATTGCGCGGAGCCCGCGTAGAGCAGCGCGGCGAGGAGGAGGATGTCCGGGATCGAGAACCCGGCCAACGTCCCGACGCCGCCGGCGGCAAAGCCGATGCTCCAGTATCCGAGGACGGTGGGAAGACAGGCCGCGACCCCCTGCACGAAAGGGCCGCGGGGCGGAGGGTCGATCGGGATTCCAGGGGGCATCGCGTTCCTCGCCGGCCTTCCGGACCGGCCCCGTGCCGGGCGACCGTCGCCGCTGCGGCAGGACGCCTACCCGCCCGGGGGCCGCCGCCGATAGGACGGACCTGCTCTTGGGAAAATCCTGCGGTCGACCCACCCCGGGCGCGGCACTACACCGACGGTACTCGGGCGATACGGCGATGACGGACAGGATCGAGCTCTGGCACGACAGCGGCATCCTCGGCGGGATCGACATCCTGCGGGCGGAATGCCGGACCTGCCGCTACGGCGCGCACGCGCACGATGCCTTCGTGATCGCGGCGTTCCGGGCCGGAGCCCAGAAGTACAGCATCGCCGGGACGCACGGCGTGGCCTCGCCCGGAACGGTGATGATCATCCCGCCGGGCGAGGTGCATACCAGGGAGAGGGCGGCACGGGACGGCGGCTGGATCTATTCGGCCCTCTACCCGGGCGTCGCGGCCCTCGAGACCCTGTCGGACGGGTTCTTCAACCGCGGCACGCTCGATCTCGGGGCGGGAGGCCTGATCGAGGATGCGGCGCTGGCGGGGGCACTCGTGTCGGCGATCGACGTCGCCTCCCGCCCGGTCGAGGCGTTGCGCCGGCAGGAGGCGATCTGCCGGGCGCTCGCGCTCCTTCTCCGCCGCCACGGGCAGCGCGCGGGCCGGTCGATCCCAGGGCCGCCGCCGACGGCCCCGATCCGGCGCGGCATCGACTACGTCATGGCCAACCTCGATCACCGCCTGAGCGTCGAGGACGTGGCCGCCGCGGTCGGGCTGAGCCCGTTCCACGTCATGCGGCTGTTCAAGGCCCGCACGGGCATGACCGTGCACCAGTTCGTCGTCCACCGGCGGCTGGAGGCCGCCCGGGCGGCCCTGGCGGCGGGCGCGGCGCCGGCGGAGGCGGCGGTCCGCTTCGGCTTCTACGACCAGAGCCACTTCACCGGCCATTTCCGGCGCGCCTTCGGGACGACCCCGCGGCGCTACGCCGATGCCTGCCGGTAGCGGCCGCGCTCCGCAGACTTGCGTTGGCAGGCCAACGCTTCGTCCGCTTGGGTCGTTGTTGTGTCGCAGATTTTTTTCGCAAAACCGGTGACCACTTTTGCGAACTCTGCTCAGCCCACCGCCACCGGCTGCTTGACCACCGAGGGCGTGCGCATCGTCACCAGTTCCTCGCCGGCCGTCGGGTGGACCGCGATGGTGCGGTCGAAATCGGCCTTCTTGGCGCCCATCGTCACCGCGATGCCGACGGCCTGGATGATCTCGCCGGCATCGTGGCCGAGGACGTGGACGCCGACCACCCGGTCGCTCGCGCGATCGACGATGACCTTCATCAGGATGCGCTCGTCGCGCCCCGACAGGGTCGCCTTCATCGGCCGGAAGCGGGCCTCGTAGACGTCGATCTCGCCGTGGAGGCGGCGCGCCACCTCCTCGCCGTGACCGACGACGCCGATCTCGGGGGTCGAGAACACCGCGGTCGGGATCAGGTCGTGGTCGACCGCCCAGGGCTTGCCCCCGAACACCGTGTCGGCGAAGGCGTGGCCCTCGCGGATCGCGATCGGGGTGAGCGCGGCGCGGTTGGTGACGTCGCCGACGGCGTAGATCGACGAGGCGACGGTCTGCGAGAAGCGGTCGACCGGGATCGCCCCGGCCGAATCGAGCTCGATGCCGGCCTTCTCCAGCCCGAGCCCGGCGACGTTCGGGCGCCGCCCGGTCGCCACCAGCACCTGGTCGACGAGGAGTTCGCTGCCGTCGCTCAAGGTGGCGAGAATCGCGCCGTCGCGCCGGTCGAGGCGGTGGACGGTGGTGTTCAGGCGCAGGTCCATGCGCTTGGCGTAGGCCTCGCCGAGCGCCTGTCGGATCTCGCCGTCGAAGCCGCGCAGCAGCCGGTCGCCGCGGTGGAGCAGGGTGGTGCGGGTGCCCAAGGCCGCGAACACGCCCGCGAACTCGACCGCGATGTAGCCACCGCCGACCACCAGGATCCGCTCCGGCCGGGTTTCCAGCTCGAACACCTCGTTCGACGTGATGGCGAGCTCGGCGCCGGGGATCAGCGGCTCCTTCACCGGATGCGCGCCGACCGCGATCAGGATGTGGCGGGCGCGCACCAGGGTGCCGGAGCGGACGAGGCGCACCGTGTGCGGGTCCTCGATCACCGCCCGGTCGGCCACGACCTCGACGCCGGCCCGCATCAGGTTGGTGGCGTAGATGCCCTCGAGCCGCGTCACCTCGGCGTCGCGGCGGGCCTTGAGGACCGCCCAGTCGAAGCGCGGGCTGCCGACCTCCCAGCCGAAGCCGGCGGCGTCCTCGAACTCGTCGGCAAAGCGGCCGGCATAGACCATCAGCTTCTTGGGCACGCAGCCGCGGATCACGCAGGTGCCGCCGACCCGGTACTCCTCGGCGAGCTGCACCCGGGCGCCGTAGCCGGCGGCGATGCGGGCGGCCCGCACGCCGCCGGAGCCGCCGCCGATCACGAACAGGTCGACGTCGAAGGCATCGTTGCGGGTCTCGGTCATGGCGCTCACCGCTCGTGCGTTGGGTCTTGCGATTGATAGGGCAGGGCGCGCAGCCAGGCGATGGCCGCGCCGACGCCGGCGGTCCACCAGGCCTGCCAGGCGCCGTGCTCGACGAAGGCGACGATCCCGGCCCCGGCGAGCAGGGCCAGCGCCATGGTGCGGGCGGTCGCCGTCCAGCCCGCGACCGCCCGCAGGGTCAGCAGGAGGACGAGGGCGGCGAGCGCGGCACCGACCACCCCGAGCTCGGCCCAGACCTGCAGGAAGCTGTTATGCGGGTGCCCGACCGCCAGCATGAAGCGCATCTCGGGCTCGACCCGCTCGGCGACCGGCAAGTCCTGGAACCGCGCGCTGGTGCCGTAGCCCGCACCCCGCCACGGATCGGCGGCGACCGCCGCGCCGAAGCTGCGGGCGATGGCGACCCGGGCCCGGGTGCTGCTGCCGGCGAGCCGCTGGTGCAGGGCCTCGGGCATCGTGCGGGCGAGGAGGTCGCCCTCGACGGGGGCGAGGACCAGAGCGCCGAGGAGCGCGGCCCCGGTCAGCCCGAGGCCGAGCCGCGCCGGCAGCCGGCGCAGGGCGAGGAAGGCGAGGGCACCCGCGGCGAGCCCCAGCACCGTGGCGCCGCTGACCGAGCGCCAGGCCGCCGCGGCGAAGATCGCGAGCGCTGCGGCCGCGAGCACCCGCCGGCCGGTGGCCGCGAGCACGAGGGCGAGGGGGCCGACCAGCAGCATCATGGTGAGGAGCGGCCGGTTGAACGCAAAGGCGGCGACGCGCTGGCCGAGCGCCTCACGGATCACCAGGCCGGAGGCGAGATCGGCCATGACGTAGAGGCAGGTCGCGACCAGGATCCAGGCCGCCGGCGCCGCGACGCGGCCGAGATGCGGCGGCGCGAGGCGCGCCACCAGGTAGGCGCCGAGCAGGGCCGGCAGGAACTCGGACAGGGTGCGCAGCGACAGGCCGGGCAGCGGGCTCCAGGCGAGGCTGATGCCGCACCAGGCCAGGAAGGCCAGGGCGGCGACGCCGACCGGGGTCGCCAGCGGCGCCAGGAGGAGCGCCCGCAGCGGCCGGCCGGAGGCGGCCGCACCGGCGAGCAGCAGGAGCCCGGCGAGGCCGACCACGACCGGGCTCGACCGGTTGGCGACCGCCATGCAGGCCGGCAGGGCCGCGATCACGACGGCGCCGAGACGATCGAGCGTCGCGGCCCTCCCGCCGGCAGGCGAGGCCGATGTCCCGGCGGATGCCGCGCCGATCACTGAAGCTGGTGGCCGCGCTTGCCCATCTCGGCCCGGACCCGGACCATCATGTATTCGGAGACCTCCTGGGTCCAGGTCTGCATCGCCTGCACCATGTCGTCGAGGACCTGGGGCTGGGTCTCGACGTAGCGCTTGCCCGCCGGCGAGCGGAAGAAGGTGGCGACGTCGCGCAGCTCCGCCTCGGTGAGCTTGTTGGCGTAGATGCGCGAGGCGGTCTCGATGATGCGCTGCTTCTGCAGCTCGAGCTCGGGCTGCAGCTTCTCGAGGACCTCGCCCAGGTCCTTGCTCAGCTCGGGCCGGGTGACCGCCGCCTGCTTGATCTGCTCGCCGAAGGCCGGGAGGATCGAATCGAACGAGCGGGCGATGCCGGAGGAGAGCATCACCTCCTTGGCGAGCGCCAGGTGGCTCGGGGTGATCGTGCCCGCCTGCGGGGCGACGGGGGACGCCGGCTTGGTCTGGGCGAGGGCGGGGGTCGCCAGGGACGCGGCGAGCAGGCCCGCCAGGAGGATACGGGAACGGCGCGGGGACATCGTGTTGCTCCGGAAGGCGGCGCCCGCACGGGGGCGGCCGCGACGAGGATGGTGAGGGCGCGTCAGGCCGCCCCGAGGGTGACGATGCGGGGCTGGCCGTCGGCCGCCTCCGCGACGATCGCGCCGGTGGCCAGCCCGATGAACAGGCCGTGCTCGACCACGCCCGGCACCGCGACGAGGGCGCGTCCCAGCGCCTCCGGGTCGGGGATGCGGGACAGGCCGGCATCGAGGATGAAATGCCCGCCATCGGTGACGAAGGGCGCGCCGTCGGCGCCCTTGCGCACGGCGAGCGGCCCGGCGCAGCCGGTGGACCGGAGCGCCGCCGCGACCGCCAGGGTGGTGGCGACGAGGCCGAAGGGCACCACCTCGATCGGCAGGGGGAAGCGCCCCAGCGTCTCGACGCGCTTGGCCCCGTCGACGATCACCACCATGCGGCGGCTCGCCGCCGCCACGATCTTCTCGCGCAGGAGCGCACCGCCGCCGCCCTTGATGAGGCGGAGCTGCGGGTCGATCTCGTCGGCGCCGTCGATCGTCAGGTCGAGGTCGGGCGTGGCGTCGAGGGTGGTCAGCGGGATGCCGGCGGCCTCGGCGGCCCGGGCTGTCGCCTCGGAGGTCGGCACCCCGACGACGGTGAGGCCGGCCCGCACCCGCTCGCCGAGCAGCTCGACGAAGAGCGTCGCCGTCGAGCCCGTGCCGAGGCCGAGGCGCATCCCGTCCTCGACCAGGCCGACCGCCCGGGCTGCGGCGGCGCGCTTGAGCTCGGCGGGGCTCAACGCCGGCCCCCGCAGGACGAACGGATGAAGGCAATCAGCATGGCATCCCGCCGCATGTGGTCTGGCGTCGGCGGGTCCAAAAACGGCCGGCCCCGCCGATCGAGACGCCCCTAGCACGCGGTCGGGGGAGGCGGAAGCGGCGTTGCCGCGCTGCGGCGCCGGGCCGGCCGAAGCGGCTTGGCGTTCAGGGCTTGGTCGCCGGGGCCGGAGCCGCCCCGGTCCGCGGGGCCTCGCTGCCGGCATTGCCCTGCGGCGTGCACACCACCGCGTCGTCGAGGACGTAGCAGATGCTCATCGCGCCGGTGCGGTGGTTGACCCGGAAGACGCCGGCCTCGCGCAGGTGACGCGACGCCACCAGGCCGTACTCGGACGGGGCCTGCGGACCGGCGCCCTCGCCGGGTCCGAAGCACAGGGTGGTGCCGATCGTGTTCTCCTGCAGGCCGTACTGGCAGGAGATGACCTCGCCGGTGGCCTTGTCGACCCGGTAGACCCGGTTGAGGTCGGCCTGGGGGGCCGGCACGAACTCGTAGGACGCCGCGTGCGCCGCGCCCGCCAGCAGCAGGCCCGCCGCCGCCCCGGCCGCCCGGACCCGATAACCCGTTCTCCCGCGCATGGCGCGCCGCTCCTCGACACCGTGGCCCGACGGACCCGCGCGCCCGCACGGCGCGACGGCCGACTCGTCCGCCTGCGCGCGTTATATCCTACTCCGGCTTGTCCCGGGCTTGGCACCCGGATCCCGGGTGGAGGGCGCCGGCCCTTTCCGCCGTCGGACAGTCCGGGCGGGACAGGAAAAGCCAGACAGTCCCGCCTTCCGGCGCAACCTCGGCCCGGCCCGTGCGTTTCATCAACATAGAAGCGGAGCCGAAGGGCAGCCCCCATGCTTGCGATCCTGTGGACCATCATCATCGGCTTCGTCGCCGGTGTCATCGCCAAGTTCCTCATGCCCGGCACGGCCAACGAGCCGAGCGGCTTCATCATGACGACGCTGCTCGGCATCGTCGGCGCCTTCGTGGCGACCTTCCTCGGACAGGTCACCGGGTGGTATCCGCCGAACGAGGGCGCCGGCCTGATCGCCTCGGTCGTCGGCGCGGTCGTCGTGCTCGCGATCTTCGGCCTCATCCAGGGCCGCCGCCGCACCACCGTGCTCTGATTTCTCGACTGCCGGCGGGATCTTCCCGCCGGCCTTTCCTTACCGACGAACGAAAGACCCGCGCCGGGATGCCGGCGCGGGTCTTTTGTTCGTCTGTCGCGAAGAACGGTCCCATGGAGATCCGGGGCACCCGCGGGCGCCCCGGAATCGTCCGATCAGATGCGAGCCGGGCTGTGCCCGCTATCGTTCATCAGCGACTTGGCGGCGCAATGGCCGGTGGCGCCGCGGATCGCCAGGAGCGAGCCGGCGACCAGGGCCGCGAGGCTCAGGAACTTGTTCGGCCGGGGCTGGGCCGCCGCCGCGGCGAGGCCGAGGCCGAGCACGACCGAGATGGTGCGCTCCTTGGTGGTCAGGTTGCGCTCGCCGCTGAAGACGTCGTGGATCAGGTCGCTGGCCATGGTGGGCTCCGTGTGGCTGGGGCGCGGAGGATTTCCGCTGCGTCGCGGTGCGAACGCGGGCGGAGGCCGGACGTTCCCGGCGACGTGGGCCCTCCTGCGCCTCTCCCCGGCGGAACGCGGGGTCGGATCATCCTTGCTGCATCTCGGCGTGGATCCGGTCGTCGATCTCCCGGGCGCGCACGGCCGCAGGACGGTCGACGAGACGGGCGACATAGGCCTCGTAGGCCGGGCGCCGCTCGATCGAGCCGAACTGCATACCCCAGATCAGATGGGAGCCGACATAGAGGTCCGCGGCCGAGAAGCGCCCTCCGGCGAGGTACTCGCGGCCCGAGACGGCGCCCTCGAGGGCGTCGAGGACTTCCGCCATGCTGCCGTAGCCGACCATGGCGCGCATCCGCGGCTCGTCCGGCACCACGACGCCGAGCGCCTTGTCGGTGACCGCCGCCTCGACCGGGCCGGCGGCGAAGAACAGCCAGCGGTAATAGGCGCCGCGCTCGGGATCTCCCACGGCCGGGGCGAGGCCGGCCTGCGGGAAGGCATCGGCCAGATAGGCGCAGATCGCCGCCGTCTCGGTCACGGCGACGCCGCGATGGACCAGGGCCGGCACCTTGGCGAGGGGGTTGATGGCCCGGTAGGACGCGTCCTTCATCGTCGGGCCGTAGCCGAGGATCTCGGTGCGGTAGGTCGCCCCGACCTCTTCCAGCATCCAGCGGACGATCCGCCCGCGGGACATCGGATGGGTGTAGAAGACGAGTTCGTCGGTCATGGGCTGCCTCCCTGCGCGGGGAGGGAAGCAGCCCGGTCGGTGATTCGCAAGCCGAAGCCGCCTGCCTCACGGCGCGATACGCGCCGTCATAGGCCGACCGTCTACGCCTAGCCCCGCTGCGGCCGCAGGACCCCGTCGGTCGTCTTCGGGTCGGGGGCCGGCGCGGAGGGCCGCACGGTCCCGGTCGTGTCGGCGTCGCCCGGGCGGACGCGCTCGGGGAGCGTCTCGTGGGCGGGCGGCATGTTGGGAGCCGTCTCGCGGCTGCGCTGGGGGCTGTCGGCGAGCGGCTTGTCGACGACCTGCGCGACCACCGGCGAGGCGGCCAGGACGGCGAGCAGGACGAGACGGCTGGTGCCTCGGGTCATCGGGCTGTCCTCCGCGACTGCGACGGGTCTTCACGAGGAGCAATCGACCGGCGGCGAATCCGGTTCCCGGCCGGTCAGCGCAGGGCCAGCATCCCGACGACCGCGTCCCCGACCATCCGCTTGTGGCGGGCGCGCAGTTCCGGCGCGTCGAGGTCGACGGAGAAGATCGCCCCGAAGGTGTGGCGGTTCGAGACCCGGAAGAAGCAGAGCGCGCTGATCATCAGGTGGACGTCGAGGGGATCGACGTCGGCGCGGAACACCCCGTCGGCCTGCCCGCGGGCGATGATGTCGGTGATGGTCTGGATCACCCCGAGGTTGAGCCCGCGGATCGTCTCGGAGCCCGAGAGGTGCTCGGCCCGGTGGATGTTCTCGATCGCGACGAGGCGGATGAAGTCCGGATGGGCCTCGTCGTACTCGAAGGTGAATTCGACGAGCCGGCGGATCGCCTCGGCGGGCGCCAGATTGCCGAGGTCGAGGTCGGCCTCGACCTGGCGGATGTCGGCATAGGCCTTCTCCAGCACCGCGAGGTACAGGCCCTCCTTGCCGCCGAAGTAATAGTAGATCATCCGCTTCGACGTGCGGGTGCGCTCCGCGATGGCGTCGACCCGCGCACCGCTGAGTCCGAAGGCGGAGAACTCTTCCGTCGCGACCGCCAGGATGTCGGCCCGGGTCCGCTCGGGGTCCTTGGTGCGGGGAGGGCGGGGCGTGACGGCGTCCATGGTCCGGAGGGTTCGGGGAGCGATGGGGGGCGGCAGGAGGCAGCCGGAATGCCGCCTGCTCTACCACCCCGCCCGCCGCGGTGCATCCGGTCAGGCGAGTTCGTCGCCCGGTCAGGCTATCTCGTCGCCCAGCACGTCCCGGGCCCAGCGGAACGCGCCGTTCGCCGCCGGCACGCCGGCATAGATCGCGGTCTGGATCAGCAGCGCCTGCAGCTCCGCCACGGTGACGCCGTTGCGCAGGGCCGGGCGGACATGGAGCTTGAACTCCTCCTCGCGACCGAGCGCCACCATCATGGCGAGCGTCACGAAGGACCGGGTCTTCCACGGGATGCGCGGGTCGCCCCAGACCTCGCCCCAGGCGGTGCGGGTGATGAAGTCCTGCCAGGGCCCGGCGAAGTCGCCGGCCGCGGCCAGCGAGCGGTCGACATGGGCCTCGCCGAGCACGCTCTTGCGGTTGGTGAGACCGGTCTCGAACGCGACCGCGCCCGTCGCCGTCTCGGGCGCTCCGCGGTGCCGGTCGAGGAAGCCGAGGAGATGGGCGGCGGTGGCGGCCGGCTGCTCGACGGAAAGGAGGTGGGCGGCGTTCGGCAGCACCACCAATTCGGCGTGGCGGATCCGATCGCAGATCTCCTGCGCCATGGCGGGCGGCGTCGCCGGGTCGTCGCGGCCGGCGATGACCAGGGTCGGGGCGGTGATGCGGTCGAGCACCGGGCGCAGGTCCATGCGGCCGATGGCGTTGCAGCAGACCGCGTAGCCGGCCGAATCGGTGCCGGTGAATTGGGCATGCACTGGCGCCACCGCGTCTGGGGACTTGGCGGGGAAATCGGGCGTGAACCAGCGGGTCATCGTCGCCTCGACGATCGCCGCCGTGCCCTTCTCGCGCACGAGCGTGGCGCGCTCGTTCCACGACGCCTCGCTCGGCATGAAGGCCGCGGTCGCCATCAGGGTCAGGCTGATCACCCGGTCGGGATGGCGGCTCGCCGCCGCCTGCCCGGTCATGCCGCCGAGCGACAGGCCGACGACGTGGGCGCGGGGGATGGCGAGCGCGTCGAGGAGGCCGATCAGGTCCTCGGCGAGATCCGCGACCTCGATTTGGGTGTCGCGCACCTGCGAGGCGCCGTGGCCGCGGGTGTCGTAGCGCAGCACCCGGTAGCGGCCCCGCAGGTAGGGCACCAGCGGGTCCCACATCGCCAGCGAGGTGCCGAGCGAGTTGGAAAAGACCACCACCGGCGCGCCGCTCGGACCGGACAGCTCGTAGTTCAGAAGGGTGCCGTTGGCCTCGATCTGGGGCATGGGAACCTCGTTTTACGCGGAGTGCAGGAAGGCGGCGAGGCGCGAGACTTCCGCCAGCGCCCGGTCGGCGGTGCGGGCCCCGGCCCGGATGGCGGGGGTGAGGTCGAAGGCGGGCTCGACGTCGGCGCCCGCCGCCTCGGGCCGGGCGCGCAGCACCTCCCGGAGCGGGCCTTGCCCGTCGCGGACCGCGCCGGCGGCATCCTCGACCAGGGCATGGGCGGCCTTGGCGCCGATCACGGGCGCCAGCCGGCTCGCTGCGGCGTCGGCGAAGAGGAGGCCCTGCGTCACGTCGAGGTTGCGACGCATCCGCCCAGGGTCGGGGACGAGCCCCTGGGCGAGGCCGCGGGCCTCGCGCAGCGCTCCCGAGGCGAGGCCGAACAGGGTCGGCAGGGCGTGCCACTCGGCGTGCCAGGCGCCGGCCGGCCGCTCGTGGGCCGCCGCCATCCCGTCGATCAGCGTCAGGCTCGTCCCCTTGGCGGCGCCGAAGGCGGAGAGGATCACCGTCGAGGAGACGGGATTGCGCTTGTGCGGCATCGCCGAGGAGCCGCCGCGGCCCGGCACGTAGGGCTCGGCGACCTCGCCGACCTCGGTGGTGGCGAGATGCGCGACATCGGTGGCGAACTTGGCGAGCGCGCCCATCAGCAGGGCGAGCCACGAGCCGGTCTCGGCGATGCGGGCGCGGCGCGTGTGCCAGGGCGCGAGGTCCGGATGCAGGCCGAGCGCGGCGGCGAAGCCGTCACCGACGGCCTCGGCCTTCTCGCCGAGGCCGGCGAGCGTGCCCACGGGGCCGCCGAGCGAGGCGGTGAGGACCCGGTCGCGCAGGGCCGGCAGCAGGGCCGCCACCTCGGCGATGCCGAGCGCCCAGATCGCCGCCTTGAACCCGAAGGTGACCGGGGCCGCATGCTGGCCGTAGGTGCGCCCGACGCACGGGGTCTCGCGGTGCTGGCGCGCCAGGGCGGACAGGCCGTCGAGGATCGCCTTCAGGTCCGCCGCGACGAGGTCGAAGGCGTCGCGGACCTGGAGCACCAGGGCGGTGTCGGCGATGTCCTGGGTGGTGGTGGCCTTGTGGAAGGCGGGCTCGAGCTCGGGCGGCAGGGCGCCCTGCACCGCCTTGACGAACGGGATCACCGGCACGCCGGACACGGCGGTGCGCCGCCCGAGAGCGGCGGGATCGAGCGCCGCCGCGCCGATCGCCTCGATGGCGGGGCTGAGGGACGCCGGCACGAGGCCGGCCTCGGCTTGCGCCCGCGCGAGGGCCGCCTCGGCCCGCAGCATCGCCGCCACCCGGGCCTCGTCGGCGAAGACGGCGCGCATGGCGTCCGTGGCGAAGAGGGGCCCGAGCAGGGCGGAGTCGAGGGCCGAGAGCGTCATCGGATCAGGCCACGGGCTTCAGGTGGAGCTGGGCGCGGGCCTCCGCCGCGGTCGCGACCTTGCGGTTGTGGCGCGTCACCATCTCGGCGGCGAGCGACACCAGTTCGGCGTTGCTCGCGGCGAGCCGGTCCTTGGTCACCCGGATATTGTCCTCGAGGCCCGTGCGCACGGCGTCGGCCCCGCGGGCGAGCGCCCAGCCCATGACGCGGGCCTGCTCGCGGCCGATGCCGGCGGCGGTCCAGGTCGCGCCCGGGATCACCCGGCGGGTCTCGGCGAGCAGGATGTCGAGCAGGTGCTCGTCGGCCGGCATCGCGTTCTTCACGCCCATCACGAACTGGACGTGCGGATGGGCGTCCATCAGCCCCTCCTCGATCAGCCGCTTGGCGCCGTGGATGTGGGAGAGGTCGAAGATCTCGATCTCGGGCCGGATGCCGTTCTCGCGCATCGTGCCGGCGAGGTTGTCGACGAGCGTCGCGTGGTTCTCGTAGACGATGCTCGGGAAGTTGACCGAGCCGGTCGAGAGCGAGGCCATGTCGGGCCGGTGGACCAGCGAGAGGCCGCGCGCGCTCGGATCGCGGCCGCGGCCGCCGGTCGAGAACTGCACGATCATGCCGGGGCAGTGCTTGCGCACGCCCTCCTGCACCGCCGCGAACTTGTCGGGGTCGGAGGAGGGGGACTCGTCGTCGTTGCGGACGTGGATGTGGACGAGGGTGGCGCCGGCCTCGAAGGCTGCGTGCGTGGATTCGACCTGCTCGGCGACGGTGGTGGGCACCGCCGGGTTGTCCTTCTTGCGCGGGACCGAGCCGGTGATCGCGACGGCGATGACGACGGGGTTCATGGGGGGCTCCTGGGGTTATTTTTGGCTCTGTCGCCACGATGAGACGTGAGGACGCGACCGAGTGATGGTCTTCCGCTCCTTCCCACCTGCAACCTCATCCTGAGGTATTGGCGATCTTCGATCGCTGGCGATCACAGATCGCACGCGATCGAAGATCGACTGACCTCGAAGGAGGGTTCCAGAAATCTTAGTCATCTCTGGAGCCCTCCTTCGAGGCCACTATGCGGCACCTCAGGATGAGGTCGTGGGTGGGATGAGGAGTCGTGTGTCAGGCGGATGGGGCGAAGCTCACACGTCGAAGAACACGGTCTCGTTCGGCCCCTGCAGGTAGATGTCGAAGACGTAGACGGTCGTCCCATCCCGCTCCTCGCGCTTCGCCAGCAGGCTGTCGCGCAACGGTCCGCGCTCGACGAGGTTCAGCACCGGGTCGGCGGCGTTGGCCTCGACCTCGTCGGCGAAGTAGAGCCGGGTCTGGAGGCCGATATTGATGCCGCGGGCGGCGATCCAGAGGTTGACGTGCGGTGCCATCGGGCGGTGGCCCTTGCGGCCCTCGACCGGGCCGGGCTTCACCGTCTCGAAGAACCACAATCCGGTGTCGAAGTCCGAGCCGGTGCGGCCCCAGCCGCGAAACGTCTCGTCGAGGGGCTTGCCCTCCTGGCGGTCGGCCGGGTGGTTGTAGCGGCCCGCGGAATTGGCCTGCCAGATCTCCAGGAAGGCGTCGCGCACCAGGGAGCCGGCGCCGTCGAAGACTCGCCCCTCGATCCGGATGCGCTCGCCCTTGGTCTCGGGCCCGGCGAGCACGTTGGTGAAATTGGTCTCGAAGATGTCGAACCCGGCCTGGTGCGGGATCAGCCCGATATGGACGTAGGGACCCGCGGTCTGGGACGGCGTCTCCTGGAGACGAACGGGAAGCGGCTGGACCATCGGTTCAGTTCCCCTCAACTCTCAATTTCCCTGGAGCTTGTTCTCGAACAGCGTCTGCTGGCGGCCGCGCAGCACGATGTCGAACTTGTAGGCGAGCATGTCGAGCGGCACCGCGGCGCCGAGGTCGAGGGGGGCGATCAAGCGCTCGGCGGCCGAGCGGTCGGGGATGCCGAGCACCATCGGGTCGCGCCAGATCAGCGGGTCGCCCTCGAAGTACATCTGGGTGATGAGGCGCTGGGCGAAGCCGGAGCCGAACACCGAGAAGTGGATGTGCGCCGGGCGCCAGGAATTGAGGTTGTTGCGCCAGGGATAGGGCCCGGGCTTGATCGTGCGGAAGTAGTAGAAGCCGTTCTCGTCGGTGATCGTCCGGCCGCAGCCGCCGAAGTTCGGGTCGATCGGGGCGAGGTAGCGGTCGTTGCGGTGGCGGTAGCGCCCACCCGCATTGGCCTGCCAGAACTCGACCAGGGTGTGGGGGATGCCCCGGCCGTTCTCGTCGCGGACGTGGCCGTGGACGAAGATCCGCTCGCCGATCGGCTCGCCCTCGCGGGCATAGTTGAGGATCAGGTCGTTATCGAGCGCGCCGAGCTCCGAATGCCCGAAGGCCGGGCCGGTCACCTCCGACAGGGAGGATTGCAGCGAGATCATCGCCCGGCGCGGCGAGCGCAGCACGCTGGTCTTGTAGTCCGGCGTGAAGGCCGGCGGGTGGATCGAGCGGTCCCTCTGCAGGAACTCGCTGTCGGCGTGGGTCATCGCTTCCTCCTGGGGGCCTTCCGGGGCCCGTGACGGGTCGTGCGAGGGGAAGAACCCCCGGTGGCTCTTGGCGGCCCGGTCGTTCGACGCGCCCGCGGGACTTACCACCGTCCCGGGGCCCGAGCCATTTCAGGGCGTCATCCGGACGCGACGGGGGCCCGGCCGCCGAGCGCCCCGAGATACTCGGAGAAGGCGCCGACCGAGGAGAGGTCGGCGGCAGCGGCGAGCAGATCCGGCGCGATGGCGTCGCGCTGCGCCTCAGTCAGGCGCAGGCTCGGGCCGGCGACGCTGAGGTTGCCGATGGCGCGCCCGGTCTGCGGATGCACGATGTTGGCCGCCATCGCGGCGGCGCCCGGCGTGTTGGTGTCCCGCACCCAGGCGTAACCCCGGGCGCGGGCCTCGTTGACCAGGGCCATGAGCGCCGCGACCGTGCGCGGCGCGTTGGGGCCGAACTCCTCGGGGGTGCCGAGGCCCTGGCGCATCACGAGGCCGAGCGCCTCCTCGTCGGTCAGGCTCGCGAGCCAGGCGATGCCGGTCGAGCTGGTCGAGAGCCGCGCCTCGGTGCCCATGTCGCCGTCGTAGCGCAGGCCGGTGCGGGCGCCTTGCGCCTTCGCCACCCAGACGAGGCGCGGGTAGTCGACCACCGCGAGCCGCGCCAGCTCGCCGCTGACATCCGCCAGCCGGTCGAGTACCGACTGGGCGATGTCGACGACGCCGGTGCGCGAGAGGTGCTTGAGGCCGAGCGTGGCGAACTTGGTGGTCAGCAGGTAGCGCCCGGTCTCGCCGTCCTGCACCACGTAAGAATGCTCGGCGAGCTCGGCCAGCAGCCGGTGGGCGCCGCTCTTGGGGATATCCAGCGTCTCGGCGATGGTCTGGAGGGGCAACCCGCGCGGATGGTTCGCGAGGAGCTCCACCAGGTCCAGGGCGCGCCGCAGCAGGGAGCCGGCCATCTCTCGTGCTCGAATTCCGCGCTCTCAAATATGGAACGCGGTTCTGGATTTGAATGGAGTTCCGTTCTAAGTCAAGGGAGCGAACGAGAGAGGAAGCGGGCATGCGCGGCACGGGCCAGCACGAGACCCTGACCGGCATCGCCCTGATGGTGAGCGCGGTGGCGGGCTTTGCCAGCATCGACGCCTCGGCGAAGTTCCTCAGCGGGACGATGAGCCCGATGCTGATCGTGGCCCTGCGCTACCTCGTCAGCTTCGTCATCGTGGCGGGCTTCCTCGCCGGGCGGCGCGACATCGTCGGGCTGATGCGCACGCGCCGGCCGGGCCTGCAGGTGCTGCGCTCGCTGTGCCTGGTGACCGCCACGATGTGCTCGTTCGTTGCCCTGCGCTACCTGCCGCTGGCGCAGGTCACCTCGATCACCTTCGCGTCGCCCCTCGTCGTGGCGCTGATCGCCGGGCCGCTGCTCGGCGAGCGGATCGGCTGGCGCCGGGTGGCGGCGGTGCTGGTCGGATTCTCCGGGGTCCTGGTGGTGAGCCGGCCGGGGCTCTCGGGGATGCACCCGGCGGCTTTGCTCGCGGTCGTCACCGCGCTCGTCAACGGGGTCTACATCGTGGTGACGCGGATGCTCGCCGCGTACGACCCGCCCGAGACCACGATGTTCTATACCGGCCTCGTCGGCTCGGTGCTGACCGCGCCGGCCCTGCCGTTCCTGTGGCAGACCCCGACCGAGGCCTCGACCTGGATCGGCATCGCCTCCGTCGGCTTCTTCGGGGCGCTGGGGCACTGGCTGCTGATCCTGGCGCACCGTCGGGCCCCAGCCTCGACGCTGGCGCCCTTCGCCTACGCCCACCTGCTCTGGGCGGTGCTCCTCGGCATCCTGGTCTTCGGCCATCTGCCCGATCACTGGACGGTGATCGGCGGCGCGGTGGTGGCGGCCTCCGGGCTGTACCTGCTCTATCACGAGCGCCCGCGGGTCGTGCCGCCGGGGGAGGAAGGGGCGGTGTAGCACCGCCGCTCCCTCCCCCGCGCAAGGGGAGGGGTCGGGCCCGCCCTACGTCACGACCGACGGCTCGGTCCGGCCGGTATGCTGGACGATCCCGGCGATGGCCTCCGCCGCCGCCACGACGGGCGCCAGCATCTCGGCGGTCGGCGCATCGAGCCGGTCCTTCGAGAAGCGCTCGAGATAGACCCGGAGCGTCGCCCCGACCGTGCCGGTGCCCGACAGGCGGAAGACCACCCGGGCATCCTCGCGAAACAGGATCCGCACGCCCTGGCGCGCGGTCACCGAGCCGTCGACCGGGTCGGTATAGGCGAAGTCGTCCGCCGCCTCGACGGTGAGCCCGCCGAAGCTCCGCCCCGGCAGCCCGGCGAGCTTGTCGCGAAGGGCGGTCATCAGACCCTCGGCGGCGGCGCTCTCCACCTCCTCGTAGTCGTGGCGGGCGTAGTAGTCGCGGCCGTACGTCGCCCAGTGGTCGCGCACCACCTGGTCGGCGGGCTTGCCGGTCGCGGCAAGCAGGTTGAGCCAGAGCAGGACCGCCCAGAGCCCGTCCTTCTCGCGGACGTGGTTCGAGCCGGTGCCGGCGCTCTCCTCGCCGCACAGCGTGATCCGCCCGGCATCGAGCAGGTTGCCGAAGAACTTCCAGCCGGTCGGGGTCTCGAAGGCCGGGACGCCGAGAGCGGCCGCGACCCGGTCGGCGGCGCGGCTCGTCGGCATCGAGCGGGCGATGCCGGAGAGACCCGCCGCGTAGCCCGGCGCCAGATGCGCGTGGGCGGCCAGGATCGCCAGGCTGTCGCTCGGCGTGACGAACAGGTGGGGCGCCACGATCATGTTGCGGTCGCCGTCGCCGTCGGAGGCCGCACCGAAATCGGGCGCGGCCGGGCCGGTCATCTCGACCATCAGGTCGTGGGCGTGGACCGGGTTCGGGTCCGGGTGGTGGCCGCCGAAATCGGGCAGCGGCTCGGCGTTGATCACCGTGCCGGCGGGGGCACCCAGGCGCCGCTCCAGGATCTCCACCGCGTAGGGGCCGGTCACCGCGCTCATCGCGTCGAAGCGCATCCGGAAGCCGGAGCGAAAGAGCGCCGCGATGGCCGGGAAGTCGATCAGCGTCTCCATCAGCGCGGCGTAATCCGCCACCGGATCGATCACCGTGACGGTGGCCTCGCCGAGCGCGACGTCGCCCAGGGTGTCGAGGTCGATGTCGGCGGCCTCGACGATGCGGTACTCGCCGATCGCCTTGGTGCGGGCGAAGATCGCCTCGGTGACCGGCTCGGGGGCGGGACCGCCGTTGCGGCCGTTGAACTTGATGCCGAAATCGCCCTCGGGGCCGCCCGGGTTGTGGCTCGCCGAGAGCACCACGCCGCCGATCGCGCCGTACTTGCGGATCACGCAGGAGGCGGCGGGCGTCGAGAGCAGGCCGCCGCGGCCGACCAGGATGCGCGAGAAGCCGTTGGCCGCCGCGATCCTGAGGGTCGTCTGCACCACCTCGCGGTTGAGGAAGCGCCCGTCGCCGCCGACCACCAGCGTCGTGCCGGCCCGGTCGGGCAGGCAGTCGAAGATCGCCTGGACGAAGTTCTCGACGTAGCGCGGCTGGCGGAAGACCGGCACCTTCTTGCGCAGGCCCGAGGTGCCGGGCTTCTGGTCGGGAAAGGGCTGCGTGGGGACGGCCTTGACGGTCATGGAGTCTCGTCTCGGGAAGAGGCGGCGGGACCGGACGGCCCCGCCTGCCCGGCTTATGCCGCCTCTTGCCCGCGCCGGCCAGCCCGCGCGCCGCTCATGCCGCGTCCTCGGCGGCGTCCGGCTCCGCCGTCAGGTGCTGGAAGCCGCCGATCGGGCCGGGACGGCCGATCAGGTAGCCCTGCGCCTCCTGGCAGGCCTCGGCGCCCAGGAAGGCGAGCTCGGCCGAGGTCTCGACCCCCTCGGCCAGGACCGGCAGGCCGAGGCCCCGGCCCAGCCCCAGCACGGTGCGCACGATGGTGGCGGCCTGCTCGCTCGAATCGACCGAGCGGGTGAAGGAGGCGTCGATCTTGATCTTGTCGAACGGGAAGGCGCGCAGGTTCGACAGCGACGAGTAGCCGGTGCCGAAATCGTCCATGGCGATGCGCACGCCGAGCGCCTTGATCCGCCGCAGGGTGGTAAGCGCCCGGGGCAGGTCGCGGATCAGGGCCGTCTCGGTGATCTCCAGTTCGAGGCGGGCCGGCGACAGGCCGGTGGCGAACAGGATCTCGTGGACGAGCTCGGCGAAGCCCGGGGCGTGGAGCTGGACCGCCGAGACGTTCACCGCGATGCGCAGCGGCTTGTCCCAGGAGGCCGCCTCGCGGCAGGTCTCGCGCAGCACCCACTCGCCGATGGCGAGAATGCTGCCGGTCTCCTCGGCGATCGGGATGAACAGGTTCGGCGGGACGGTGCCGCGCTCCGGGTGATGCCAGCGCAGCAGCGCCTCGAAGCCGACCGCCTCGCCGCTGTCGATGCGGGTCTGCGGCTGGTAGACCACCCGCAGCTCGCCCCGCTCGACGGCATGGCGCAGGTCGTGCTCGATCTGGCGCCGCTCGCGCACCTGCACGCCCATCCGCGCCTCGTAGAAGCGCAGGCGCCCGCGTCCCTCCTGCTTGGCGCGGTAGAGGGCGGTGTCGGCCTGGACCATCAGGGTCTCGGCGTCGTCGCCGTCATGCGGGTAGACGGCAAGGCCGAGGCTCGCGGCGGCGATCGCCCCGGCCGGGCCGGTCTCGGCCTGGCGCAGGGCCGCCAGGATCGCCTCGCCCAGGGCTTCGGCACCGGCCGCGTCGAGGTTCGGGGCCAGCACGGCGAACTCGTCGCCGCCGAGCCGCGCCAGCATCTGGCCGGGGGCCAGCACCCCGGCGATGGCGGCGCAGACCGAGCGCAGCAGGGCGTCGCCGGCCGCGTGGCCGAACAGGTCGTTGACCTCCTTGAACCGATCGAGGTCGGCGCAGAGCACCGCCAGCGGCCGCCCGGCGGCCTGGGCGAGCGCGATCTCCTGCACCAGCCGGTCGTTGAAGCTCGCCCGGTTCGGCGCGCCGGTCAGGGCGTCGTGATGGGCGAGGTAGGCGATCCGCGCCTCGGCACGCTTGCGCGCCCGCAGGTCGCGCACCGCCATCGCCGCGTGCGGGCGGCCGGCGAAGTCGATGACGCGGCGGATCACCTCGACCGGGACGAGCGTGCCGTCGGCGCGGCGCAGCTGCGCCTCCGGCACCTCGACGTCCTCGTCGGTCCCGGGCCGGAGCGGGTCGGCCGCCTCGCCCAGGATGGCCGAGAGCGGCCGGCCGGTGAGGGCGTCGGGAGGCACGCCGACGAGGTCGGCGAAGCTGTCGTTGACGGTGACGATGCGGTCGCCGTCGCAGACGACCAGGCCCTCGACGGCGGCGTTGGCGAGGCCGCGCATCCGGTCGCCCTCGAGCGCCGAGCGGCGCTCGTCGCGCAGGTGTAGCCACAGGCCCGCGAAGGCGAGGACGAGGATCGTGATGCTGCCGACCGCGACCGCGACCGCCATCATCTCCGCCGGCACCGCGGTGCCCGAGAGCGCCCGGCTCGGATCCGGCTCGATCACCGCGGCGGTCATCGCGGTGAAGTGCAGGCTGCAGATCCCCGCGACCATCAGGCCGGCCCCGAGCACCTTCGTGCGCACCGAGCCGTCGCGCAGGGTGGTGGCGAGCGCCAGGCTGCCAAGCCCGGCCCCGGCGACGAGGGCCGCCCCGACCAGGACCGGATCCCAGGCGATGCGGCCCGCGACCTCGAAGGCCGCCATGCCGGTGAAGTGCATCGCGCCGACGCCGACGCCGATCTGCGCGCCGCCGAGCCAGGGGGCGGCCGGCAGGCCGGGCCGCAGCGCGATCCAGAACCCGGCCGCCGTCATGCAGACCGCGATCATCAGCGACAGCCCGGTCAGCCCGAGGTCGTAGGCCGAGGCGAGGCCGGGCGAGAAGGCCAGCATGGCGATGAAGTGGGTCGCCCAGATCCCGGTGCCGCCGGCGAGCGCCCCGGTGAGCAGCCACAGCCTGCGCGCCCTGCCGGCGTGGCCGCGCGCGTAGTCGAGCAAGGTCAGGCTAGTTGCCGCAGCGAGATTGCACACAACCGCAGCGAGCAAAACGAGCTTGAGATCGTGATTGTGGGCGATGCAATCGTAGAGGGCGGTCACAACGGGCGTCTCTCTAGGGAGATCTATGTCGCGAGAGACGTACGCCTCCGTTGATGAACTTACAGTCGGCCATTTGGTCGTTCGGCCTGATTCTCGGGCGTGTAGTGAATGCAGACCTAATGGGCTCGATCAATCCCGGGGCGAGCGGATCGCGGCCGTCTGCGTCGGGATGGGGCGACCGTCCCGGCGGGGTATCCGCTCGGTAGGGGGCACCACTTGGCGGCACGGGCCCCCGCCCGATATCCCGCGCCGAACACGACGGATGAGAGCGATGCAGAACGACGAGCCCGGCGCCCCGGCGCGCCCGACCCTGGACGAGGACACGATCGCCTTCGCGGGCCGGGTCTTCGGCTATGCGCGCCTCGGTCACCACGCGGAGCTGGGCGAGCTTCTCGGCATGGGGATGCCGCCGAACCTGCGCAACGACAAGGGCGACACGCTCCTGATGCTCGCGGCCTATCACGGCCATGTCGAGACCGTCGGCGTGCTGATGGCGCACGCGGCCGATCCGGAGATCGCCAACGACCGCGGTCAGACCCCGCTCGCCGCGGCGGCGTTCAAGGGCGCGCTGCCGGTGGTGCTCGCGCTCCTCGACGGGGGGGCGGCGGTCGACGGGGCCGGGCCGGACGGGCGCACCGCCCTGATGGTCGCGGCGATGTTCAACCGGGTCGAGATGGTGGAGACCCTGCTCGCCCGCGGCGCCGACCCGGCCCGCCGCGACGCCGGCGGCCTCACCGCCGAGGCCGCGGCCCGCGCGATGAGCGCTCCCGACACGCCGGAGGTGCTGGCCCGCGCGGCGCGCTAGAGCATTCTTCGGCGACGCGAATGCCGGTTCGTCGCAGACAATGAGGCAGAATCAAAGACCTGGAGAGCTTCGCGATTGCAGCGCGATCGTGAGGCTCTCTAGATCGCGGGTGGGGCGGCGGGCGGGACCATCAGCCCGCGCCGGGCCTCGATCATCTGCCAGGCCAGGAGCGCCGGCAGGCCCAGCACGACGTCGGGCACGCGCTTGACCAGGGACAGGGCGAGCGCCGTGTGGGGATCGATGCCGAACAGGCTGCCGAGGAGCACGAAGCCGCCCTCCTGGACGCCGAGCCCGCTCGGAACCGGGAAGGCGGCCGACTTGATCGCCTGGCTCAGGGATTCGAGGACCACCGCCTCGGCGAACGTCACGCCCTCGATGCCGATGCAGCGCAGCGCGATCCAGATCTCGAGGGCGCCCAGGAACCAGGCCGCGAGGTGGAGGAGGAAGCCCTCCGCCAGCGGCAGCCCGCGCCGACGGTCCCAGACCGCGTCGAGCGCCGCCTGGACGCCGCCGCCGACCGGCGCCGCCCCGCCCTCGGCCGCGAATCGGCGGGCGAGCGCGCTCACCCGGCGCTCGACGAAGGCGGCGCCGCCGTAGCGCTGCACGGCGAAGAACGCGGCCAGCACGACGCCGCTGAGCGCCAGGCCCTTGGCGCACCAGGCCGCGAGGGTGGCCGCCTGCTCGCCCTCGAGCCGCGAGAGCAGGACGACGCCGGTCAGGGCGAACAGCGCCTGGGTGACGACCTGGAAGAACATGTCGACCAGGATGCCGGCGGCGCTCGCCGCGCCCGTGACGCCCCAGAAGGTGAGGAGACGCGCGCCCAGCACCTCGCCGCCGACCGAGGCGACGGGCAAGAGCACGTTGACGCCCTCGCGCACGAAGCGCAGCAGCACGAACGGGCCGGAGGCGAGCCCGACGAGGCCGGAGAGCACCCGGGCCCAGGCGATACCGCAGAGCCCGACGATCACGACCCGCACCAGCACCACCGCTACGATGCCGAGCACGCCGACGCGCCCGAAGGCGTCCGCCACCGCCCCGACGTCGTTGGCGGCGACGAGCCACAGCGCCAGGACCACGCCGACCGCGGCGCCGAGGAGCGGCACCCGCCGCAGCAGGCGCCGGCCGAGGCTCGGGCGACGGGCCTCGGGGTGCGGGACCGCGTCGCCCGCCGTCATCGGTCCCCGTCCCGGACCGGCAGCAGGGCGTCGAGCATCGCCTCGGCGGAGAGCGTCGGATCGAGCACCAGGAGGCGGCCCTCGCCGAGAGAGCCGGCGGTGGCGAGCGTGAGGCTGCGCTTGGGGCACAGGCCGAGGCAGCCGGTCTCGACCACCCGCACCTTGCGGCCGCGACGATCGGCCTTGAGGGCCCGCTTCAACCCGCCCCGCACCGCCTTGGCGCCGACGCCCTGACGCTTGGCGCATTTGGCGCACACCATCACGATCTCGGCGAAGGGGGCGGAAGCCGCCTTGGCCGGTCCGCGTTTCGTCACCGCCAGCTTGCTCACGCGGGTCACCGTCTCCCGTTCCGCGATCCATCCGAGCCGGAGTTACCCTCCGGCCGATGCGCGTGCAACGCGCGGCATGGACGCGGCCGAGCATCCCGCCCGGGGACGCGCACCCGCCCACGCGGCCGGCATCCGACGTCCGCGGGATCGCGTCGCGATGCGCAAATCGGCTTCGCTCGCGCGGGGAGGGCCGGCGACTCCACCGCGCGGGCGGGTGATGCGACTTCCGGAAGCCGTCCTCCGGAAGCCGTCTCACTTCCTGATCGGGACGCCCTTCGTGGTGAACCGCTGGCCGGCGGGCTGGCGCGCCGGCCGCTGCGGTCCGCGCGCCTTGCCCGCGCCAGCCTTGCCCGCACCCAGGCCCGTCCCCGGCGGCTGCGAGAACGGCACGAGCTGGTCGGGCCGCGGCCCGATGAGGTCGGTGCGGCCCATCTCCCGCAGCGCCTCGCGCAGCAGGGGCCAGTTCTCGGGGTCGTGGTAGCGCAGGAACGCCTTGTGGAGGCGGCGCTGGCGCAAGCCCTTGATCGCCTCGACCGGCTCGCTACCGCCGCGCCGCACGCCCTTCAGCGTGTTGACCTCGGTATGGTACATCGCCGTGGCGGTCGCCATCGGCGACGGCAGGAAGGTCTGGACCTGGTCGGCGCGGTAGTCGTTCTTCTTGAGCCACAGCGCGAGCTGCAGCATGTCCTCGTCGGTCGTGCCGGGATGCGCCGCGATGAAGTACGGGATCAGGTAGTACTTCTTGCCCGCCTGCTTGGCCGCCTCGTCGAACATCTCCTTGAATCGGTCGTAGGTGCCGATTCCCGGCTTCATCATCAGGTCGAGGGGGCCGCGCTCGGTGTGCTCGGGCGCGATCTTCAGGCGGCCGCCGACGTGGTGGGTGACGAGTTCCTTGACGTATTCGGGGCTGCGGACCGCGAGGTCGTAGCGCACGCCGGAGGCCACCATCACCTTCTTGACGCCCTTCACCTCCCGGACCTTGCGGTAGAGCCGGATCAGGTCGTCGTGCGAGGTGTTGAGGTTCGGGCAGATGTCCGGGAAGACGCAGGACGGCAGACGGCAGGCCGCCTCGATCTTCGGGTCCTTGCAGGCCATCCGGTACATGTTGGCGGTCGGCCCGCCGACATCCGAGATCACGCCGGTGAAGCCCGGGGTCTTGTCGCGGATCCGCTCGATCTCGCGCAGGATCGAGCCCTCCGAGCGGTTCTGGATGACGCGGCCCTCGTGCTCGGTGATCGAGCAGAAGGTGCAGCCGCCGAAGCAGCCGCGCATGATCGTCACCGAGAACTTGATCATGTCCCAGGCGGGGATCTTGGCGTCGCCGTAGGACGGGTGGGGCGCCCGCGCATAGGGCAGGTCGTAGACCGCATCCATCTCCGCGCTGGTGAGCGGGATCGGCGGCGGGTTCAGCCACAGGTCGCGGTCGCCGTGGCGCTGGACGAGCGGGCGCGCGTTGCCGGGATTGGCCTCCCGGTGCAGCACGCGCGAGGCGCGGGCATAGGCCTCCTTGTCGTCCTTGACGACGTCGTAGGCGGGGAGCCGGATCACGGTCTCGCCGGCCTTGCGGGAGGCGGCCTCGTCGGCGGAATCGAGGTCGTCGGCCGGCAGCTCGATGTAGTGCTCGGGCACCCGGCGAAACAGGGCGACGCCCCGGACCGAGTCGAGCTCGTGCGGCGCCTCGCCGGCGGCGAGGCGGTTGGCTACCTCGACCACGGCGCGCTCGGCGTTGCCGTAGAGGAGGAGGTCGGCCTTGGCGTCCGCCAGGATCGAGCGGCGCACCTTGTCGGACCAGTAATCGTAGTGCGCGATCCGGCGCAGCGACGCCTCGATGCCGCCGAGCACGATCGGCACGTCCTTGTACGCCTCGCGGCAGCGCTGCGTGTAGACGATGGTGCAGCGGTCCGGCCGCTTCCCGCCCTCGCCGCCGGCCGTGTAGGCGTCGTCGTGGCGCAGGCGCCGGTCCGCCGTGTAGCGGTTGACCATCGAATCGAGGTTGCCGCCTGTGACGCCGAAGAACAGGGTCGGCCGGCCGAGGGCCTTGAACGGCTCGGCCGACTGCCAGTCAGGCTGCGCGATGATGCCGACCCGGAACCCCTGCGATTCGAGCAGGCGGCCGATGATGGCCATGCCGAAGCTCGGGTGGTCGACATAGGCGTCGCCCGTCACCAGCACGATGTCGCAGGCGTCCCACCCGAGCGCCGTCATCTCGGCGCGGCTCATCGGCAGGAACGGCGCGGCCCGTCCGCGGGGCGGCGACGCGCAGGTCAGCGGCGGCACGGTAGCCGGGAGGTGGGGGGCCGGGGATCCGGGGGCCACGGATCGTTCGGCGGAAGCTCGGAGGTCCATGGCGCGCATGAATAGGCCGCCGGGGCCGCGAGATCAACGAATGGCAGGCATGAGGCCGGACGACGGGCCGTCGCCCGGCCGATCGCACGGCCGCCACCCGGCTCCTTTCAACGCTAGACATGACACGCGGGGCAGCACCGCGCCCCGGGTCGCAAGCCCCCGCATAGCCCGGCTCGCGCTTGCCAAGCCTCGTTACATGTCTATACATATTAGGACAGCCAACGGCGCATCGCCGCGCTCGCCTGCGTCGATCGGGCGGGGCACGGGTGGTCGTCGGCGACGGCGCGGCCGCGTCGTCCTTACCTTGCGCCCCGCGCGCGTCGTCGAGCGAACGAGGACCTCGCCATGACCCTGACCTTCCATCCGGGACACGTGTCGCTCCAGGACCTCGAGCGCGTCTATCGCGACGGCGTGGCGGCGCGGCTGGATGCGGGCTGCGATGCCGCCATCGAGCGGGGCGCGGCCCGGATCGCGGCGATCGCCGAGGGCGAGGCGCCGATCTACGGGATCAATACCGGCTTCGGGAAACTGGCCTCGATCCGGATCGCGCCCGGCGACCTCGCCACCCTCCAGCGCAACCTGATCCTGTCGCATTGCTGCGGCCTCGGCGAGCTCCTGGAGCCGGACGTGGTGCGCCTCGTGATGGCGCTGAAGCTGATCTCGCTCGGCCGCGGCGCGTCGGGGGTGCGGCTGGCGATCGTGCGCCTCATCGAGGCGATGCTCGCCCGCGGCGTCGTCCCGGCCATCCCGGGCCAGGGCTCGGTCGGCGCCAGCGGCGACCTCGCGCCGCTCGCCCACCTGGCCGCCGTGATGATCGGCGAGGGCGAGGCCTTCGTCGGGGGTGAGCGGATGCCGGGCGGCGAGGCGCTGCGGCGCGCCGGGCTCGAGCCGGTGGTGCTGGCCGCCAAGGAAGGGCTCGCGCTCATCAACGGCACGCAGGTCTCGACCGCGTTGGCGCTGGCCGGGTTGTTCCGCGCCTTCCGGGCGCTGCGGGCCGCCCTCGTCACCGGTGCGCTGTCGACCGACGCGGCGATGGGCTCCTCCGCCCCGTTCCACCCCGAGATTCATGCGCTGCGGGGCCATCGCGGGCAGATCGAGGCCGGGGCGGCCCTGCGCGCGCTCCTCGACGGATCGGCGATCCGCGAGAGCCACGTCGAGGGCGACGAGCGGGTCCAGGATCCCTACTGCATCCGGTGCCAGCCCCAGGTCGTGGGCGCCTGCCTCGACCTCCTGCGCCAGGCCGGCCGCACCCTCGAGATCGAGGCCAATGCCGTCACCGACAACCCCCTGGTCCTGTCCGACGGCGAGGTCGTGTCGGGCGGGAACTTCCATGCCGAGCCGGTCGCCTTCGCGGCCGACCAGATCGCGCTCGCGGTCTGCGAGATCGGCTCGATCGCGCAGCGCCGGATCGCCCTCCTGGTCGACCCGGCCCTGTCCTTCGGCCTGCCGGCGTTCCTGGCGCGCAAGCCCGGCCTGAATTCCGGGCTGATGATCGCCGAGGTGACCTCGGCGGCGCTGATGAGCGAGAACAAGCAGCGGTCTCACCCGGCCTCGGTCGATTCGACGCCCACCTCCGCCAACCAGGAGGACCACGTCTCGATGGCCTGCCACGGCGCCCGCCGCCTGCTGGCGATGACCGAGAACCTGTTCGGCATCCTGGGCATCGAGGCCCTGGCGGGCGCCCAGGGCGTCGAGCTGCGCGGCCCGCTGCGGACGAGCCCGGAATTGGAGCGGGCGCTCGCGGCGATCCGCGCCGCGATCCGTCCGCTCGATGAGGACCGCTACCTCGCGGACGACCTGCGGATCGCCGCCGGCCTGGTGGCGCAGGGCGCGATCGACGCCAGCCCGTCGCCCGGCATCCTGCCGGGTCTGGAGGCGGCATGAGCCCGGTCTCCGTGAGCCCGGCCGAGGTCGCCCGGGGCTCGTCGCCGGTCATCCTGGCCCTGCCCCATACCGGCACGGACGTTCCGGCCGACATCCTCGCGCGGCTGAACGACGAGGGCCGCCGGCTGCGCGACACCGACTGGCACATCCACCGGCTCTACGACGGGCTGCTCCCGGACGCGACGACCGTGCGGGCGACGTTCCACCGCTACGTCGTCGATGCCAACCGCGACCCGTCCGGTACCAGCCTCTATCCGGGGCAGAACACCACCGGCTTGGTTCCCGTCACCGATTTCGACGGTGCCCCGATCTGGCGGGACGGCGCGGGCCCGGACGAGGACGACGTCGCCGACCGGATCGCGCGCTTCCACGCGCCCTACCACGCCGCGCTCGCCGCCGAGGTCGCGCGCGTGCGGGCGCTGCACGGGGTCGCGATCCTGTACGATTGCCACTCGATCCGCTCGCGGATCCCGTTCCTGTTCCCGGGCACGCTGCCGGATTTCAACATCGGCACCGACGGCGGGCGGACCTGCGACCCGGCGATCGAGCGCGCGGCGGCCGAGACCTGCGCGGCCGCCGCCGGCTACACGAGCGTCGTCAACGGCCGTTTCCGCGGCGGCTGGACGACACGCCACTACGGCCGTCCCGAGTCCGGGATCCACGCGATCCAGATGGAGCTCGCGCAGGGCTCGCACCTGGCGACGGAAGCGCCGCCCTTCGCCCTGGACGCGGGCAAGGCCGCGCGGCTGCGGCCGGTGCTCGCCGCCGTCCTGGGCCGCCTCGAAGCGATGGCCGGCAACCTGAGGAACGCCGCGCCGTAACTGGCGCGGCGTACGGCCGAGGGAGACGGGGCGAAAGCCCCCGATGGATCCCGGGTTCGCCGGGGCCTGCGAGCGCCGGACGAGGCCGGGCAGGCCCGTGGGGGCACCCCGGCGTGTCAGATGTCGAGCTCGATCTCGTCGGCGAAGACCGCGCGCTCGGAGATGAAGGCGAAGCGGGCCTCGGGCTTGTTGCCCATCAGCCGCTCGACCGTGTCGCCGGTGGCCTCGCGCGCCTCCTCCACCACCTCGACCCGCAGGAGCGTGCGCTTCTTGGGGTCCATCGTGGTCTCCTTGAGCTGCCCGGGCATCATCTCGCCGAGGCCCTTGAAGCGCCCGATCTCGACCTTGCCCGACTTGAAGGTGGTCTTGAGCAGCTGCTCCTTGTGGCGGTCGTCGCGGGCGTAGGCGCTCTTCGCGCCCTGCGTCAGCCGGTAGAGGGGCGGGACCGCGAGGTAGAGGTGCCCGCCCTCGATCAGCTTCGGCATCTGCCGGTAGAAGAAGGTGATGAGCAGCGAGGCGATGTGGGCGCCGTCGACGTCGGCGTCGGTCATGATGATGACCTTCTCGTAGCGAAGGTCGTCGTGCCGGTACTGGTTGCCGAGGCCGCAGCCCAGCGCCTGGGTCAGGTCGGACAGGAGCTGGTTGGCCCCGAGCTTGTCCCGGCTCGCCGAGGCGACGTTCAGGATCTTGCCGCGCAGGGGGAGGATCGCCTGGGTGGCGCGGTCGCGCGCCTGCTTGGCCGAGCCGCCGGCCGAATCGCCCTCGACGATGAAGATCTCGGAGCCGGCGGCCCCGGCCTTCGAGCAATCGGCGAGCTTGCCCGGGAGGCGCAGCTTGCGGGTCGCGGTCTTGCGGGCGACCTCCTTCTCCTGGCGCCGGCGCAGGCGCTCCTCGGCCCGGTCGATCACCCAGTCGAGGAGCTTGTTGGCCTGGGCCGGGGAGGCGGCGAGCCAGTGGTCGAAGGCGTCGCGGATCGCCGCCTCGACGATGCGGGAGGCCTCCAGCGTCGCGAGCTTGTCCTTGGTCTGGCCCTGGAACTCAGGTTCGCGGATGAAGACCGACAGCATCGCCGCGCAGGTCGCCATCACGTCGTCGGCGGTGACCGAGGCCATCCGCTTGACCTGGCCGACCCGCTCGGCGTGGTCGCGCAGGCCCCGCAGCAGCGCCACCCGCATCCCGCTCTCATGGGTGCCGCCCTCCGGCGTCGGGATGGTGTTGCAGTAGGACGAGGAGAAGCCGTCGTCGTTCGACAGCCAGACCATCGCCCATTCGAGCGAGCCGTGGCTGCCGGGCTTCGTCACCTTGCCGGCGAAGACGCCGTCCGCGACCAGTTCCTTGCCGTCGATCTCGCGGGCGAGATAGTCCTTCAGGCCGGCCGGGAAGCGGTGCACGGCCTCGGCCGGCACGTTCTCGACGCCTTCCAGCAGGCTGGGCGCGCAGCGCCAGCGGATCTCGACCCCGCCGAACAGGTAGGCCTTCGAGCGCGCCATCTTGAACAGGCGACGGGGATCGAACCTGTGCTCGCCGAAGATCTCGGCGTCGGGATGGAAGCGCACCTTCGTGCCGCGCCGGTTCTGCACCCGGCCGATCGTCTCGATCGGCCCCTGCGCGTGGCCGCGCGAGAAGGTCTGGCGGTAGAGCGTCTGGTTGCGGGCGACCTCGACCTCGAGCACGTCGGAGAGGGCGTTCACCACCGAGATGCCGACGCCGTGCAGGCCGCCCGAGGTCTCATAGACCTTCGAATCGAACTTACCGCCGGCATGCAGCGTGGTCATGATGACCTCGAGCGCCGACTTGCCGGGAAATTTCGGGTGCGGGTCGACCGGGATGCCGCGGCCGTTGTCGGTCACGACGAGGCAGCCGTCCTCCTGCAGCTCCACCTCGATGAAGCTGGCATGTCCCGCCACCGCCTCGTCCATCGAGTTGTCGATCACCTCGGCGAAGAGGTGGTGCAGGGCCTTCTCGTCGGTGCCGCCGATATACATGCCGGGCCGGCGCCGCACCGGCTCCAGCCCCTCCAGCACCTCGATCGCCGAGGCGTCGTAGCCGGCCTCCGCGGCGTCCGCGGGCGGGGGCACGGCGACCGGCTTCGTGCGCTTGAGCGCGTCCGCCTTCAACGGATCCGCGGGCGGCTTTCCTTCGAGAGGCTTGCCTTCGGGAGGCTTTCTTTCGGCAGGCTTGCCGCCCGCGCCGAACAGGTCTCGTGCGGCCTCGCTCACGCGACGGCCTCGCGGTGGGGGAAGGGCTCTGGCAGCATTCGAGGTCATCCTCTCCCTATACCGGAACAAACGCGGAACAAAAAGGGGCTTCCGGTGGCTTCGGGCGTGGCATGGTCGCGTGGGGCGGCCGGTCCGGGACCGCCGCGCCGCAGAACCCGTACCAGAGTCACCGAGACGTAAACAAATTCCCTTAAGGTCCGGTGACGCGCACGGGCTCGGCCGGAACCTCGGCCATGACCGCCCGTTGTCGAAGCGGCCGCGCGATCGCCGGCCGGACAGGCCGCGCCGCAGGAGCGACCCGACGATGAGAGCCGCCAGACGCCAGGTTCGCCACAGCCGGACCCGCCACCTTACCCTCGCCCGGGCCGAGCAGGCCGCCGGCCAGGCCTTCGGCTTCGCCGAGGAGGGTGTCGCCGCAGCGACCGTCGGCCTCGGCCGGATGGTGATGACGGCGACCGGGGCTGCCCTGGCGGTGGCGCTCGCCGCGACCCTGGCCTGGGCGTTCTGAGGCCGGCGCGCGCCCGGCCGCACTTCTCCTCGCGCTCGCCCGCCTCGCGGGTCTTCGCGTTTGCCCGCTCCGCGGGCCGGGCAGCTCGTCCCATCGACGGGAATCCGGACGCCGCTCCAAACCGGATCCGGCTCGCCTTGGCTCGCCGCCACGGAGATTCGGCGAAAGTCCCCGGGTTCGTGCCGGCCGGCCATTGCCGGGAGGATCGCCCGCCTTAGCTCCCGCGGCAAGCTCGGCCCTCTCAAGCTCGGCTATTGCAGCTCCGGCCTTTCGCAGTGCGGAACCTGGGCAGGCCGGCTGAATTTCCCAGAGCGAGACGGCACCCCACGCCGCTCGCCCTCGCTTTTTGCCCTCACTTTTTCGAAGGATGGTGGCCCGATGCGGCGCGCCCACAGCATGCCATTCGGTGCGGAGATCGGACCGGAGGGCGTGCGTTTCGCCCTATGGGCGCCGACCGCGACGAAGGTCGCCCTGGTGCTCGACGGGAGCGAGCATCCGCTGCCGGATTCGGGCGAGGGCTGGCGCCATCTGACGGTGCCGGGCGTGCGCGCCGGGGCCCGCTACGGCTACCGGATCGACGGCGATCTCGTCGTGCCCGACCCCGCCTCGCGCTTCCAGCCCGAGGACGTCTCGGGGCTGTCCGAGGTGATCGACCCCGCCGCCTTCCCGTGGACCGACGGCGCCTGGAAAAGCCGTTCGTTCGAGGAGACGGTGATCTACGAGGTCCATGTCGGGACGGCGACGCCCGAGGGCACCTACGCGGCCCTCGCCGACAGGCTCGAGGCCCTGCGCGACCTCGGCGTGACCGCGATCGAGCTCCTGCCGCTGGCCGACTTCAAGGGCAGCCGCAACTGGGGCTACGACGGCGTGCTGCCCTACGCGCCGGATTCGGCCTACGGCACGCCCGACGACCTGCGCCGCCTGGTCGACCGCGCGCACGGCCTCGGCCTGATGGTCTTCCTCGACGTGGTCTACAACCACTTCGGCCCGGCCGGGAACTACCTCAACGCCTACGCCAAGACCTTCTTCACCGAGCGCCACCAGACGCCCTGGGGGGCGGGCATCAACTTCGACGGCAAGACCAGCGGCCAGGTGGTGCGGGACTACTTCGTCCACAACTCGCTGTACTGGCTGGAGGAGTTCCACGTCGACGGCCTGCGCTTCGACGCGGTCCACGCGATCCAGGACGATTCGGAGAAACACTTCCTCGGTGAACTCGCCGAGCGCATCCGGGCCGCGTTCCCCGACCGGCCGATCCACCTGATGCTGGAGAACGAGGCCAACCAGGCCTCCTGGCTCGAACGCGGGGCCGCCGGCCGGCCGCGCTTCCACAGCGCGCAATGGGCCGACGACACCCATCACGGCTGGCACATCCTGCTCACCGGCGAGGAGGCGGGCTACTACGAGAGCTTCTCCGACAAGCCGGCCGCCCACCTCGCCCGCAGCCTGGCGGAGGGCTTCGCCTACCAGGGCGAGCCGTTCAAGACTCTCGACGGCCACCCCCGCGGCGAGCCCTCCGGACACCTGCCGCCATCCGCGTTCGTCACCTTCCTGCAGAACCACGACCAGGTCGGCAACCGGGCGCTCGGCGAGCGCCTGAGCCATCTCGCCGAGCCCGACAGGCTGGCGCTGGCCCGGGCCGGCCTGCTGCTCAGCCCGCAGATCCCGATGCTGTGGATGGGCGAGGAATGGTCGGCCTCGACGCCGTTCCTGTTCTTCGTCGATTTCGCTCCCGACGAGGAGCTGAACAAGGCGGTGCGCGACGGCAGGCGTCGCGAGTTCAAGAGCTTCGCGGCCTTCGCCGACGAGGAGAAGGCGAAGACGATCCCCGACCCCACCGCGGAGGAGACGTTCCGGCGCTCGACCCTCGACTGGGCGGAGCGCGACCGCTCGCCCCACCGCGAGGTCCTGGCCGACACGACCGCGCTCCTGGCCCTGCGCCAGCGCGAGATCGTGCCGCTGACGAAGACCGCCTGGCAGGGCGGGCGCTACGTCCTGCCGCGGCCCGACGTGGTCGACGTCACCTGGTCCTATGCCGGGGGCGATCTGCGCTTCGTCGCGGCGTTCGGGGGCGAGCCCTTCGCCCTCCCGAAGCCTCCCGGCCGCGTCGTCTGGCGCTCGCCCGGCGTGACGGAAGGCGAGAGCGGTTCCCTGGTCCTGCCCGCCTGGTCGGGCGTGTTCGTGAAAGAGGTGCGTTGAGATGGCCGTGACCGAGGATGTCGTCGCGCGGCTCGCCGATGAGGCGGGCATCGCCGCCGACTACACCGACGCCTTCGGCCAGCGCGTCGAGACCCCGCTCGGCGTGCGCCAGGGGCTGCTCGCCGCCCTCGGCCTGCCGGCGGGCACCGAGGAGGAGGCGCGGGCGAGCCTCGGCCGCATCCGCGCCCTGCGCCACGGCCTCGTGCCGCCGCTGGTGCCGGTCGAGGCCAGGCGCGCCGCGCGGGTGCCGGTCCGGCCGGAGGGCGGCTCCGGCACGCTGAGCTGGCGGGTCGTCGACGAGCGCGGCACCGCCCGCGACGGGCGGGTCGTGCTCGCCCCCGGCACCGAGGCGATCGAGCTGCCGCCGCTCACCCCCGGCTACCACCGGCTCGTCGTGACGCTCGGCGAGCGTCGCGCCGAGGCGACCGTGATCGCCGCGCCCCAGCGCTGCTGGCGCCCGCGGGCCCTGGCCGAGGAGGGCGCCCGGGACTGGGGCCTCGCCGCCCAGCTCTACGGCCTGCGCTCCGCCGACAATCTCGGCATCGGCACCTACGCGGATGCCGGCCGGGCCGCCGCCGATGCCGGCGCGAAGGGCGCGGCCTTCCTGGGGCTCAGCCCGGTCCACGCCCTGTTCTCGACCGACCGCCAGAAGGTCTCGCCCTACTCGCCGTCGTCGCGGCTCTTCCTCGAGACGCTTTTCATCGCCCCCGCCGCCCTGCCGGGCTTTCCCGGCAGCCGGGCGGAGGCGCTCCTGCGCCAGTCCGACTCCGAGATCGCGCGCCTGCGCGACGCCTCGCTCGTCGACCATGCCGGCATCTGGCAGGTGCTCGGCCCGGTGCTGGAGGCGCTGTGGCAGGATTCGCCGGCCCGGGCCGGGCGGGACACCGAGTACCTCGCCTTCCGCGCCGCGGTCGGCGAGAACCTGGAGGCCCACGCCACCTTCGAGGCCCTGGCCGAACATTTCGCGCAAGGCGGCGCCAACTGGCTCGGCGACTGGCCGGAGGCCTACCGCCGCAACGGCACGCCGGAAGTCGCGGCCTTCGCGGCCGAGCACCAGGAGCGAGTCGCCTACCACGCCTGGCTGCAGTTCCTCGCCGACCGGCAATTCGCCGAGGCCGCCGCGCAGGGCCTCGCCACCGGCATGCGGCTCGGGCTCTACCGCGACCTCGCGGTCGGCGCCGACCGCGGCGGCTCGGAGGTCTGGTCGCATCCCGAGCGCTTCGCCGCCGGGCTGTCGATCGGCGCGCCGCCGGACATCCTGGCGCCGAACGGCCAGGATTGGGGCCTGCCGCCCTTCGATCCGCTGGAGCTGGAGCGCGACGGCCTCGCGGCCTTCCGGGCGCTGGTCCAGGCCAACATGCGCCACGCCGGCGCGATCCGCATCGACCACGCCTTCCAGCTCGCCCGGCTGTTCCTGATCCCGGTCGGCGGCGGGGCGAAGGGCGGCGCCTACGTGGCGATGCCGTTCGAGGCGATGCTGGCGGTCCTGCGGCTCGAGAGCCACCGGGCGAAGTGCCTCGTGATCGCGGAAGACCTCGGCACCGCGCCGGCCGGCTTCTCCGACGCGCTGATGCAGGCCGGCATCCTGAGCTACCGCATCCTGTCGTTCGAGCGGGGGGAGGGCGGCACCTTCAAGCGCCCGGCCGAGTACCCGCGCGACGCGCTCTGCGCCATCACCACCCACGACCTGCCGACCTTCGTCGGCTGGTGGCGGGGTGTCGATACGGAGCTGCGCCAGTCGCTCGGCCTCTACGACGCCGACCGGGCGGGCGCCGAGCGCGACGAGCGGGTGCACGAGCGCCGGCGCCTCGCCGAGGCGCTGAACCAGGAGGGCCTGATTCCGACGAGCGAGGTGCCGCCCGAGCCGCCCTTCGAGGCGGCGGTGCGCTTCCTTGCCCGCGCGCCCTCGGTCCTGACGGCGGTGCAGTACGAGGACATCCTCGGCGAGGTGAGCCAGGCCAACATGCCGGGCGTCACCGAGGGCTACCCGAACTGGCGTCGCAAGCTCGACCGCGACCTCGACGCGATCGCGGCGCCCGGCGGACCGCTCGCCAAGCTCGCTTCCTCGCTCTCGGCCGAGGCGCGGGGCCCGCGCTCGGGCGCCGCGCGCCTCGCCTCGCCGCCGCCGCGGGCGACCTACCGGCTGCAGTTCCACAAGGACTTCACCTTCGACCACGCCGCCAGGATCGTCCCGTACCTGGCCAAGCTCGGCATTAGCCACGTCTACGCCTCGCCGATCCACAAGGCGCGGCCGGGCTCGATGCACGGCTACGACATCGTCGACCACCGCGAGATCAACCCGGAGCTCGGCGGCGAGGAGGCGTTCATCCGCTTCAGCGACACGCTGAAGAGCCACGGCCTCAAGTTCCTGCTCGACATCGTGCCCAACCACATGGGCGTCGGCGGCGCCGACAACCCGTGGTGGCTCTCGGTGCTCGAATGGGGCGCGCTGTCGCCGGCGGCCGACGCCTTCGACATCGACTGGGGCCGGCTGGGCGCCCGCAACAAGCTCGTCGTGCCCTTCCTCGGCGACCGCTACGGGGAGGCCCTGGAGAAGGGCGACCTCAAGCTCGCCTTCGACCCGGAGGAGGGCGCCCTCAGCGTCTGGCACTTCGAGCACCGCTTCCCGGTCAACCCGCTGAGCTACCCGATCGTCCTCGACCGGACGCTCGCCGCGCTGGCGGAGGTCGGCGACGAGGCCTCGGCCGAGGTGCTGTCGATCTCAGAGCGCCTGCGCCGGATGGCCGACGAGGCCAACGTCGAGCGTCAGGCCGGCTATCCGGAGGAGGCCGAGGGGCTGAAGCGGCGCCTGGCCCACGCGGTGGCGTCCTCGCCCGATCTGAAGGCCGCGATCGACCGGGCGGTGACGCTCGTCAACGGCTTCAAGGGCCATCCCGACAGCTTCGGGGCACTCCACCGCATCCTGGAGGCGCAGGCCTACCGGCTCGCCCACTGGCGCGTCGCGGCGAGCGACATCAACTACCGCCGCTTCTTCGACGTCAACTCGCTCGCCGGGCTCAAGGTCGAGGATCGCCGGGTGTTCGAGGGCGCCCACGCGATGCTGTTCCGCCAGATCCGCGAGGGACGGATCGACGGGCTGCGCATCGACCACATCGACGGCCTGGCCGATCCGGCCGGCTACGCCCGCGCGCTGCAGGCCGCGCTCGGCCCGGGCTTCTACATCGTCGTGGAGAAGATCCTGGAGCCCGGCGAGAAGCTGCGCCCGTGGCCGATCGCCGGCACCACCGGCTACGACGTGCTCAACCAGATCGACGGGCTGTTCGTCGACCAGGGCAAGCGCGAGGCGGTGGCCGGGCTCTATGCCGGGGCGACCGGCATGGACGAGCCGTATCCCTGGCTCCTGCGCAACGTGAAGGGCGAGATCCTGGAGACGAGCTTCGCCAGCGAGCTGGAGGTGCTCACCTCGGACCTGAAGCAGGTGGCCGACGCCGACCGTCGCACCCGCGACTTCTCGGTCAACGCCCTGCGCCAGGCGCTCTCCGAGATCGTCGCCCGGTTCCCGGTCTACCGCAGCTACCTGCCCCAGGAGCTCGACGAGAACGAGATCGAGGCGGAGGACCTGAAGCTCATCGGCGATACGGTGCGCAAGGCCAAGCGCCGTTCCCGCCTGCCCGACCGCTCGGTGCACGACTTCGCCGAACGGGTGCTGCTCGGACGCCTCGATACCGAGGGGCCGGGCCGACCCGATCCCGAGGTGGTGCGCCGCTTCCGCCGGCGCTTCCAGCAGCTCACCGGCCCGGTGATGGCCAAGAGCCTGGAGGACACGCTCTTCTACCGCTTCGTCGCGCTCCTGGCGCTCAACGAGGTCGGAGGCGATCCGGGCGAGTACGGCCTCACCGCGGAGCATTTCCACGGGCTCCAGGCCGCCCGCGCCCGCGACTGGCCCAACGCGATGATCACCACGGCCACCCACGACACCAAGCGCGGCGAGGATGCCCGCACGCGGCTGCTGGCGCTCTCCGAGATCCCGGGGGAGTGGGCGCAGGCCTGGGACCTGTGGGGCCGGCTGGCCGAGCCGCACCTCACGGAGGTCGAGGGCGAGCCGGCGCCCGACGCCAACGACCAGTGGATGTTCCTGCAGGCGATCCTCGGCGCCTGGCCGCTGGAGCTGCTGAGCGAGAACCCGGACCCGAAGGACGTCGAGGCGTTCCGCACCCGGCTCGGCGCCTATGCCGAGAAGGCGATGCGCGAGGGCAAGCGCCGGTCGAGCTGGGTCAACGTCGACGAGGCCTACGAGGGCGCGGTCGCGAAGCTCTTCGACGCCCTGGTGGCGCCGGGCTCGGAGTTCCTGCGGGAGTTCCGGCCCTTCGCCGAGCGGCTGGCCCGGGTCGGCATGGTGTCGGGGCTCGCCCGCTCCGTCCTCAAATGCACCCTGCCGGGCCTGCCCGACATCTACCAGGGCACGGAGTTCTGGGATTTCTCCTTCGTCGATCCCGACAACCGCCGCCCGGTCGACTACGCCGAGCGTGAGGCGGCGCTCGGGCAGGAGACGGCCCTGGAGGACCTGCTCGCCGCCTGGCCGGACGGGCGGATCAAGCAGCGGGTGCTCGCCCGGCTGCTCGCCGACCGCGCCGCGCATCCCGGCTTCTACGCCGAGGCCGACTACACGCCGGTCGCGGCCGAGGGGCAGGGGGCGGAGCGCGTCGTCGCCTTCCTGCGGCAGGACGCGACCGCGGGTGCGGAGGCCGGCGACCTCCTGGTCGCGGTGCCGCGCCAGGTGGTGAGCGAGGCGGCCGGCGAGGCGCCGGACGGGAACGGCACCCGCCTCGCCGGAGCCGTCGCGGACGTTCTCCTGCCGGTGCCGGAGGGCAGCGTCTGGCGCGACCTCGTCACCGGCGACGAGGTCCGGGCCGAGGGCGGGCATCTGTCGGTTGCCCGACTCTTCGCGCGTCTCCCCCTGGCGGTTCTGCGTCGCTCCGCCACTTGAGACCCCGGGCTCGCGTGCCCCGAGGGGGCATGCGAGCCCGCCCGAGATGATTCGAGAGAAGCAGGCAGGACCGGGCCGATGAACGTACCCCGCACCAGCACCAAGCCGGCGAAGCGCACCCGCGAGGTGACGCCGCTGCCGGCCACCCTGGCGCCGCTGGCGGCCGGACCGCGGATCTACAATCTCTTTCCCCTCCTGGTCGGCCGGGTCTCGGCCTGGACCGCAGAACTCCCCCGCATCGCCGAGCTCGGTTTCGACTGGGTCTACCTCAACCCGTTCCATCAGGCCGGCGGCTCGCGCTCGCTTTACGCCGTGGCCGACACCGACCGCCTCGACGAGCGCCTGCGCGACCTCGACGGGACGCCGGACGACGAGCAGATCCGCCGCTTCTGCGCGGCTGCCGCCGGGCACGGCCTGAAGATCATGACCGACCTCGTGGTGAACCACGCCGCCAACGACGGCCGGCTGGCGCACGAGCGCCCGGACCTGTTCGTGCGCGACGCATCCGGCGCGCCGGTGAGCCCGCACGCCGTCGATCCCGACGATCCCTCGAAGATCACCGTCTGGGGCGACCTCGCCGAGTTCGACTACGTCGAGGCCGGGCCCCGCACCGCGCTGACCGAGCTGTGGAACGGCTACATCGCCCGGCTCCAGGCCCTCGGCGTCGCCGGCTTCCGGTGCGACGCCGCCTACAAGGTGCCGCCGGACGTCTGGCGCAGCCTGATCGGCGCCGCCAAGCAGCGCGACCACGCCGCGCTCTTCGCCGCCGAGACCCTGGGCTGCACCTTCGAGGAGGCACGGGCCACGGCGGAAGCCGGGTTCGACTACCTGTTCAACTCTTTCGCCTGGTGGGACCTCAAGGCGCCCTGGGCGCTCGAGCAGTACGAGCGCCTGCGCATCCTGGCGCCCTCGATCGCGTTTCCGGAAAACCACGACATGCCGCGGCTGGCCGCCTCCCTCGAGGGCGGGCCGGAGGCGGTGGCGGCGGAACTCAAGAGCCGCTACGCGCTCGCCGCCTTCTTCTCGGCCGGCGTGCTGATGCCGATCGGCTACGAGTGGGGCTACGCCAAGCCGCTCCACGTCGTGGACACCACCCCGGAGAGCCGCGAGCACCACACCGGCATCGACATCTCGGGCTTCGTCGCGGCGGTGAACCGCCTGCGCGCCGACCTGCCGGCGGCGAATGTCGAGGGCGCGCAATGGCGCCTCTCGGCCCCGGATGCCGCTTACGTCGCGCTGATCCGCATCGATACCGGCCATACCGGCTCGGCCGAGAACGCCGTGATCGTGCTGCACAACCCGACCGATGCCCCCGTGGCCGTCGATCCGGCGCCGCTCATCGCCGGCACCGGCGGCGAGTTCGGCCCGTTCCAGGACCTCACGCCCGAGGCCACCCCGCTCGCCTTCCGGGCCGACCAGTCGATCGGCCTCGAACCCCGCGCGGTGCGCATCCTCGCCGCCCGCCGCATCGGCGCGATGCGCCGGCCCCGCCGCACCACCCCGGACGGGGAGGGGCGCGTGATCATCGAGGCGGTGAGCCCGGAGATCGACGGCGGCCGCTCGGCGATCAAGCGGGTCGTCGGCGACCAGGTCCACGTCGAGGCCGACATCTTCACCGACGGGCACGACGTCATCAACGCCGCGGTCCTGTCGCGTCTGGCCGGCGAGACCGAGTGGCGCCGCGACCCGATGCTGTTCGTCGACAACGACCGCTGGCACGGCCATTTCCCGCTCACCCGCAACGCCCGCTACGAGTACACGGTCGAGGCGTGGCGCGACGACTTCTCGTCCTGGCTGCGCGGCCTCGAGAAGAAGCGCAAGGCCGGCATCGACGTCCGGCTCGAGACGATCGAGGGCGTCGGCCTGGTCAAGCGGGCGGCGGCCCTGGCCGAGGGCAGCGACGAGACGGCGCTCGGCGCCCTCGTCGCGGCGCTCGAGGCCGACGAGGCGGGCTCGGCGGCGCAGCTCCACCGGCTGCTGGAGCAGACGGCCCTGATCCACCGCAACTCCGAGCGCGTGAACCTCTCGCGCTATCCCGTGGTGCTGGAGGTCTTCGCCGACCGCCTGGCGGCCCGGTTCTCGGCCTGGTACGAGATCTTTCCGCGCTCGCAATCCGGCGACCCCAACCGCCACGGCACCTTCGACGACGTGATCGCGCGGCTGCCGGAGATCCGCCAGCTCGGCTTCGACGTGCTCTACTTCACGCCGATCCACCCGATCGGCCGCACCAACCGCAAGGGCAAGAACAACTCGCTGAAGGCGGGCGAGGGCGATGTCGGCTCGGTCTACGCCGTCGGCGCACAGGAGGGCGGCCACGAGGCGGTGCATCCGGATCTCGGCACCCTCGACGACTTCCGGCGCCTTGTGGCGGCGAGCCACGCCCACGGCATGGAGGTGGCGCTCGACTTCGCTATCCAGTGCTCGCCGGACCATCCCTGGATCAAGCAGCATCCGGAATGGTTCGACTGGCGGCCCGACGGCACGATCAAGTTCGCCGAGAATCCGCCGAAGAAGTATGAGGACATCGTCAACGTCGATTTCTACCGCGACGGCGCCTTCCCGTCGCTGTGGACCGAGCTGCGCGACATCATCGTCGGCTGGGTCGAGCTGGGGGTGAAGATCTTCCGGGTCGACAACCCGCACACCAAGCCGATCCCATTCTGGGAATGGATGATCCGCGACGTCAACGACCGCTACCCGGACGTGCTCTTTCTCGCCGAGGCCTTCACCCGGCCCAAGATGATGAAGAAACTCGCCAAGGCGGGTTTCCAGCAGAGCTACACCTACTTCACCTGGCGCAACACCAAGGACGAGCTGGCGACCTACGCCACCGAACTCGCCGGCGAGATGGGCGAGTATTACCGCCCGAACTTCTTCGCCAACACGCCGGACATCAACCCGGTCTTCCTCCAGACCAGCGGCCGGCCAGGCTTCGTCATCCGGGGTACGCTCGCCGCGACGCTGTCGAGCGTATACGGCATCTACAACGGCTTCGAGCTCTGCGACGCCGCGCCGGTGCCGGGCAAGGAAGAGTACCTCGACTCCGAAAAGTACGAGCTGCGGGCCTGGGACTACTACAAGCCCGGCAACATCCGCGACCACATCATTGCGTTGAACCGCATCCGGCGCGAGAACCCGGCGCTCTGGGACTTCCGCAACGTGGTCTTTACCCCGGCCTGGAACGAGCAGATCCTGGCCTACCTGCGGATGACGCCGTCGGGCGACAACGCGGTGTTCTGCATGGTCAACCTCGACCCGCGGAACCGCCAGGAATGCACCTACGAGGTGCCGCTGTGGCAGCTCGGGCTGCCCGACGACGGCGCCGTCGAGGTCGAGGACCTGCTGCTCGGCTACAAGTTCGAGCTGCGCGGCAAGACCCACCGCATCGCCCTCGATCCGGCCGAGCGGTCGGTGGTGATCTGGCGCCTGCGCCGCCCGGCGCGGCTTGCGGCGGCGGGCGCCGCGTGGCAGCACGGCTCGGCCTAGCCGAAGTGCGTATCAGGCGCGGGCGGGCGACCGTCCGTGCCGGCAGGCATTCCGAACTCTCCCCGGCGCCCCGCGTTGAGCCCGAGCATGGCGACAGCCGCAAAGGCCTTCAGCCCGGCGCCACGACCCGATCGAATGAGGCTCTGACGCGATGATCGATCGTACCGATCCGCAATGGTACCGTGACGCCATCATCTACCAGGTGCACGTCAAGTCCTTCTTCGACGCGAACAACGACGGCATCGGCGACTTCGACGGCCTGACCGCGAAGCTCGACTACATCCGCGACCTCGGCGTGACCGCGATCTGGGTGATGCCGTTCTATCCCTCGCCCCTGCGCGACGACGGCTACGACATCGCGGATTACCGCGACATCAACCAGTCCTACGGCACGATGGACCAGTTCCGGACCTTCGTGGACGAGGCCCATGCCCGGGGCCTGCGGGTCATCACCGAGCTCGTCATCAACCACACCTCGGACCAGCATCCCTGGTTCCAGCAGGCCCGCAACGCCCCGAAGGATTCGGAGTGGCGCAACTTCTACGTCTGGTCGGACACCGACGAGAAGTACACCGACACCCGCATCATCTTCCTCGACACCGAAGCCTCGAACTGGACCTGGGACCCGGTCGCCAAGGCGTATTACTGGCACCGCTTCTACTCGCACCAGCCCGACCTGAACTTCGACAACCCGAAGGTTCTCGACGCGGTCATCGAGGTGATGCGCTACTGGCTCGACATGGGAGTGGACGGGTTGCGCCTCGACGCGATCCCCTACCTGATCGAGCGCGACGGCACCAACTGCGAGAACCTGCCCGAGACTCACACGGTCATCAAGAAGATCCGCGCCGCCCTCGACGAATCCTACCCCGACCGGATGCTCTTGGCCGAGGCCAACCAGTGGCCGGAGGAGACCGCACAGTATTTCGGCGACGGCGACGAATGCCACATGGCGTTCCACTTCCCGCTGATGCCGCGGATGTACATGGCGATCGCGCAGGAGGACCGGCACCCGATCACTGACATCATGCGGCAGACGCCGGAGATCCCGGAGGGCTGCCAATGGGCGATCTTCCTGCGCAACCATGACGAGCTGACGCTCGAGATGGTGACCGACAAGGAGCGCGACTACCTCTGGAGCTTCTACGCCGCCGACCGGCGCGCCCGCATCAACCTCGGCATCCGTCGCCGCCTCGCGCCGCTGCTCGAGAACGACCGGCGCAAGATCGAGCTGATGAAGTTCCTGGTCCTCTCGATGCCCGGCACCCCGGTGCTGTATTACGGCGACGAGATCGGCATGGGCGACAACATCTATCTCGGCGACCGCGACGGCGTGCGCACGCCGATGCAGTGGTCGCCCGACCGCAACGGCGGCTTCTCCCGCTCCGACCCGGCCCGGCTGTTCCTGCCGACGATCCAGGACCCGATCTACGGCTTCGACGCGGTGAACGTCGAGGCGCAGGCCCGCGCCCAGACCAGCCTGCTCAACTGGACGCGGCGGATGATCGCGATCCGCAACAACCACGTCTCGCTCGGGCGCGGCGGCTTACGCTTCCTCTACCCGGACAACCGCAAGGTGCTCGCCTGGATTCGCGAGCACGACAACGAGCGCGTGCTCTGCGTCGCCAACCTGTCGCGGGCGCCGCAGGCGGTGCAGCTCGACCTGTCGGATCTCCGTACCGCCGTGCCGGTGGAACTGACCGGCGGCACCTCGTTCCCGCCGATCGGCGACCTGCCGTACCTGCTCACCATGCCGGCCTACGGCTTCTACTGGTTCTCCCTCTCGACGGCGAATGCCGGCACGATGGGGCCGAGCCCCGAGGCGCCGGAGCTGTTCACCCTGGTGCTCACCGGCGGCGTCGAGACCCTGATGCGGGGCCGCGAGCGCCAGGCCTTCGAGCGCACGGTCGCGCCCCGCTTCATCGGCTCCCGGCGCTGGTTCGGCGCCAAGGGCTCGCGCATCCGCTCGGTCGAGGTCACCGACAGCGCGATCCTGCCCTCCGCGACCGGCACCGGCGGCTTCCTGCTGCCGCGCATCGCCGTCTCGCTCGGCAACGGCGACACGCAGGACTACTTCGTGCCGCTCGCCGTCGACGAGGGCCGCGAGGACGAGTCGCTGATGGACCACGCGGTCGCCCGGGTGCGCCGCGGCCCGCGGATGGGCCTCCTCTACGGCGCGGCCTCCTCGACCGACTTCGCCCTCGCGATGGTCGACGCGATCCGCCACAACCGCGACATCGCCTCGGAGAAGGGCAGCCTGCGCTTCCGGGCGACCTCGGCCTTCGATTCGGAGATCGAGCTCGACCCGGCCGACATCCGCCGTCTGTCCGCGGAGCAGAGCAACACCTCGATCGCCTTCGGCTCGCGGCTGATGCTGAAGCTCCTGCGCCGGCTCCAGCCCGGCGACCACCCGGAGGTCGAGGTCGGGCGCTTCCTCACCGAACAGGCCGGCTTCAAGAACACCCCGGCGCTCCTCGGCGTCGTCGAGCATGTCGGGCCCGACGGCACCGCGACCGCGCTCGGCCTGCTCCAGGCCTTCGTGCGCAACCAGGGCGATGCCTGGACCCTGATGCTCGAGTATCTCCGGCGCGACCTCGACACGTTCGTGCTGGTGCCCGAGAGCGAGGCTCCCTCGCCCGAGGACGCCTTCGCCACGCATCTGCGCTGGGCCGCGTTGCTCGGCCAGCGCACCGCCGAGATGCACCGGGCGCTCGCCACCGAGACCGACGACCCGGCCTTCGCCGCCGAGCCGTTCACGGCCGACGACCTCGCGGTCCTCGCCGCCGACACGCGCCGCCAGGCCGAGAAGGCCCTGCGCGCCTGCAACGGGCTGGGTGCCGCGGCCTCGGAGGGTGCCCGCGAGGCGGCCGAAGCGGTGCTGTCCGCCAAGGCCAAGATCGAGGCGCTGATCGAGGCCCTGAGCCGCGAGGCGCCGGCCGGGGCCCACCGGACCCGTATCCACGGCGACTACCATCTCGGGCAGGTGCTGGCCTCGCAGGACGATCTCATCATCGTCGACTTCGAGGGCGAGCCGTCGCGGCCGGTGGACGAGCGCCGGGCGAAGTCGACGCCCCTGCGCGACGTCGCCGGGATCCTGCGCTCGTTCGCATATGGCGGCGAGACCGTGAGCCGCGAGGTCGCCTCGCGCTTCGCCGAGGCGGGCGACCGGGCGAAGGCCGCCGTCGACGCCTGGCGCGGCATGGTGAGCGGCGCGTTCCTCGACGCCTACGCGGCCACCGTGCAGGGCAGCCGCGCCGCCGTCACCGATGCGGCGACGCAGGAACGTCTGCTGCAGCTCTGCCTGCTGCAGAAGGCGCTCTACGAGATCGACTACGAGGCCAACAACCGCCCGGACTGGATCGAGATTCCGGCCCGCGGCGTCCTGGCCATCCTGGCCGACTGACCCCGCGCGGGCGACGCCCAGCCGAGGCGTCGCCCGCGTCGATTCCCGTGGTCGCGGGGTGGTGCGAGCCCCCCGACCATGTCGACGAAAACCCGCTTGGAGAGGTGCGAGACCCATGGACGACGAGACCAGCGCCCGGAAGCCGGCCGCTCGCCGGCGCCCGACCGCCCGCCCGCCTGAGCCGCGCGCGACCGAGACCGTGACGACCCCCGCGGCACCGACCGGCACCGCCGCTGAGGCCCCGACCACCGAGGCGCCGCGCCGGGGCGCGGCCTCCGGCAAGCCCGTGTCGCTGCGCGTCGCCGCCATGCAGGCGGCGTCCTCGCCCCGCGTCTCGGGCCCGGCCCCGGCCCAGGGCCGGCCCGCCCGTCCCCCGGTGCCCGGCCGCGCCTACGCGGTCCATCCCGACGCCGTCGAGGCGATGATGCGGGCCGAGCACGGCGACCCGTTCTCGGTGCTGGGCCCGCACGAGACGGCCGAGGGCCAGTGGGAGATCCGCGCGGTGCTGCCGGAGGCCCGCGCCGCCACGGTGGTGATCGGCGAGACCCGCGTGCCGATGGAACGCCGCCACCCGGCCGGCTTCTTCGTCGCCGGCGTCACGCATCCGCGGCGGCCGGATTACCGGATCGCCGTCGAGGGTTGGGACAACACCGAGCGCCTGCGGCGCGACCCCTACGAGTACGGCGCCACCCTGGACCAGCAGGAGATCGGCCTCCTGCGCGACGTCGGCAACGACGCGGTGCACCGGGTGCTGGGCGCCCAGGAGATCGAGATCGGCGGCACGCCGGGCTTCCGCTTCGCGGTCTGGGCGCCGAACGCCCGCCGCGTCTCGGTCGTCGGCGACTTCAACGACTGGGACGGCCGGCGCCACCCGATGCGGCTGTGGCAGGATGGCGGCGTCTGGGAACTGTTCATCCCCGAACTGAAGCGGGGCGGGCATTACAAGTTCGAGATGCGCGGACCCGACGGCGCGCTCCTGCCGCTCAAGGCGGATCCGGTCGCCTTCGCGGCCCAGCAGCCGCCCGAGACCGCCTCCCGGCTCGAAGGCCTGCCCAAGCTCGCCTGGCGCGACGGCGCCTGGATGGAGAGCCGCAACGCCATCGACCACCGCCACAGCCCGATCTCGATCTACGAGGTCCACCTGGGCTCGTGGGCGCGGGTGCCGGAGGAGGGGAACCGCTACCTCACCTACCGCGAGCTCGCCGCGCGCCTGATCCCCTACGTCAAGGAGATGGGCTTCACCCATATCGAGCTGCTGCCGATCACCGAGCATCCGTTCGACGGGTCCTGGGGCTACCAGCCGGTCTCGCTCTACGCGCCGACGAGCCGCTTCGGCTCACCCGACGACTTCTCCGAGTTCGTGAACGCGGCGCACGAGGCCGGCATCGGCATCCTGCTCGACTGGGTGCCGGGCCACTTCCCCCTCGACGCCCACGGCCTCGGCCAGTTCGACGGTACTCACCTCTACGAGCACGCCGACCCGCGCCAGGGCTTCCACCAGGACTGGGGCACCTACATCTACAACTTCGGGCGCACCGAGGTCTCGGCGTTCCTCGCCTGCAACGCCCGGTTCTGGCTCGAGCACTATCACCTCGACGGCCTGCGGGTCGATGCGGTGGCCTCGATGCTCTACCTCGACTACTCGCGCCGGGCCGGGGAGTGGATCCCGAACCAGTACGGCGGCAACGAGAACCTGGAAGCCATCGACTTCCTGCGCAAGACCAACGAGGCGACCTACAGCCACGCGCCGGGCACGATGACGGTGGCGGAGGAATCGACCTCCTGGCCCGGCGTCTCGCACCCGACCTATACCGGCGGCCTCGGCTTCGGCTTCAAGTGGAACATGGGGTGGATGCACGACACCCTGCGGTTCATATCGAAAGAGCCGGTGCACCGCCGCTACCACCACCACGACCTGACCTTCGGGCTGCTCTACGCCTTCTCGGAAAACTTCATCCTGCCGCTGTCCCACGACGAGGTGGTGCACGGGAAGGGCTCGCTGCTTGGCAAGATGCCGGGCGACCGCTGGCAGAAATTCGCGAACCTCCGCGCCTATTTCGGCTTCATGTGGGGCCATCCCGGCAAGAAGCTGCTCTTCATGGGCGGCGAGTTCGGCCAGGAGAAGGAGTGGAACCACAACCAGAGCCTGGACTGGCACCTGCTGGAGGACCCCCTCCATGCCGGCGTAAAGGCGGTGGTGCGCGACCTCAACCACCTCTATGCGGCGACCCCGGCGCTCTACGCACGCGACACCGAGGCCGCCGGCTTCCAGTGGCTGATCTCGGACGACGCCGAGAACAACGTCATCGCCTGGGCGCGCAAGGGCCGGAAGGAGGGCGAGATCGCGATCGTGATCTCGAACTTCACCCCGGTCGTGCGCCATGGCTACCGCGTCGGCGTGCCGGCGGCCGGCCATTACCGCGAGGCGTTCAACTCGGACGCCGAGCAGTACGGCGGCAGCAACGTCGGCAATTACGGCGGTGTTGACGCGGTGGCGGAGGCCTCGCACGGCCAGGACCACTCGCTGACCCTGTCGCTGCCGCCGCTCGCGACGGTCATCCTGGTGCGCCAGGGGTGAGGACGCAGAACCCTCGGTAAAGTCTCGCGCGGGGTCCCCATCCACCGGGGACCCCGCGCATCGCGGCCGGCCGGACGACCGGCCCGGAGCGGTACACCGCGACCTCTCACCGAAATGCGGTACACCGCGACCTCTCACCCAAATATTGACGAGTGTCGGCGGGATCTCGGCACTCCGCCACCGGGACGCTTAACCGAGAAACCGGAAGCCGCTTCGGCCCTCCGGCCCCGACCTGCTATGACGGTTGCAGTAATCGGGACGAGGGATCTTCCTTCCATGTTGACGGCGTTGTCGAAGCAGTTGATGCCGCCATGGATGCAGTCCATGGCGCGGCGGGCCAAGCTGGAGCGCTCGCTGAAGTCCTTCGAGCGGCGCGTGGTGACGCACCGCTTCGGCGGGATCGATCTGACGGTCAGCCTGTGCGATCCGGTCGGCGCCGAATGGTACGACCACGATTCCGGAATGCTGGCCGAGATCGCGTTCTTCAAGGAAAACGCGGCGCTGACGGACGGGGCGACGGTGTTCGACCTCGGCGCGCATCAGGCGGTGGTGGCGCTGCAACTCGCCCACCATGTCGGCCCGACCGGCCGGGTGGTGGCGCTGGAGGCCAACCCGCACAACGCCCGCGTCGCCCGCGAGAACGTCGCGCATAACGGCGTCCGCAACCTGACGATCCTCCACGCCGCCGCGGCGAGCGAGGACGGGGTGCTGGAGTTCAACGAGAGCCTGAACGGCCAGGTCGACGGCGGCGCCGGCACCCACGGCAAGATTCAGGTCACGAGCCGCTCGATCGACAGCCTGGTCCGTGAGTTCGGCACTCCCGACATCGTCTACGTCGACGTCGAGGGCTTCGAATGCGCGGTGCTCGACGGCGCGGGCACCTCCCTCGACCGGATTCCGAACTGGTTCATCGAGGTCCATGGAGGGGCGGGTCTGGAAAAGTTCGGCGGCTCGGTCGAGCGGCTGCTCGGCTTCTTCCCCGCCGATCGTTTCGCACGGCATTTCTGCCGCTCGGACGAGGGGCCGTTCCTGCCGCTCGCCGAGACCGCCTCGCTCGACGGCACGCGCTGGTTCTTCATCGCCACGCGGATCTGAACGCGCATCTGGCGCGCTCCCGCTCCGGCTTGCGCCGGGGCGCCGCGCTTGCGATGCCTGGGTCTCCCGTCCCATCCGGTGAGTCCCAGCATGACCGTGACGCCCCTGCCCGACACGATGCCGCCGGTGAGCCGCGAGGCGGCCGGGGTGTGGCCAAGCGGCATCGGCGAGCTCGTGGCCTACGGCGTCGAGCGGCCGGGCCTGATCCCGCTCTGGGTCGGGGAGGGCGACCGGCCGACCCCGGCCTTCATCGCCGAGGCGGCCCACCGGGCCCTTCGCGACGGCGCGACGTTCTACACCCGCATGCTCGGCATCCCGCCCCTGCGCGAGGCCCTGGCCGAGTACGTGTCGCGGGTCTACGCCGATCCGGTCGGCCCCGAGCGGTTCTTCGTGACGGTCGGCGGCATGCACGCCTTCCACACCGCGATCCGCATTGCCGCCGAGCCCGGCGACGAGGTGGTGCTGCCGACCCCGACCTGGTCGAACTTCTTCGGCGCGATCGCGATGCAGGGGGCCAGGCCGGTCCCGGTGCCGATGCAGTTCGATGCCGGCGCGGGCTGGAGCCTCGACATCGCCCGGATCGCCGCCGCGATCACGCCCCGCACCCGCGCCATCGTCCTCAACACCCCGGCGAACCCGACCGGCTGGGTCGCGACCCGGGCCGACCTCGAGGCGGTGCTGGCGATCGCCCGCCGCCACGACCTGTGGATCGTCGCCGACGAGATCTACGGCCGGTTCTGCTTCGATCCCGCCTACGAGGCTTCGGGCCGCGCGCCATCGATCCGCGACGTCTGGCAGCCGGAGGACCGCGACCGGGTGCTGTTCGTCCAGACGTTTTCCAAGAACTGGGCGATGACCGGCTGGCGCGTCGGCTGGCTCGAGGGACCGGCCTCGATCGGCCGGATCGTCGACGGGCTCGTCCTCTACGGCACGTCGGGCGTCGCCACCTTCCTGCAGCACGCCGCGATCACGGCGATCCGCGAGGGCGAGGCACTGGTGGCCGAGCAGATCGCCCAGGCCCGCGCCGGGCGCGCCATCGTGTGCGACGCGCTCTCGGCCCTGCCGGGCGTCGAGCTACCGGCGCCCCCCGGTGCCTTCTACGCCTTCCCGCGGGTCCCGTCCGAGCCGGACGACGTCCGCCTCGCCAAGCGCATCGTCGACGAGGCGAATGTCGGGCTCGCGCCCGGCTCGGCCTTCGGCCCCGGCGGTGAGGGCTTCCTGCGATTGTGTTTTGCCCGTTCGGCTGCGGATCTCACCGAGGCGATGCGCCGGATGGTGCCAGTTTTTTAAAAAATCTGATAGTCAACTGCTTAATCGGAGTTTTAGGCCCAACAATCTAAAACTCCGATATTTTATCCGAGAAATATGTGGCATCCGGAGATCGTCTTGTAATTTTTTATTTGCCTTTCGATATCGGATGTAAATTTATTGAAATTTGGTATAATCCCTTTTTCTTTATATTCTTTGAGACAATCCGACTCGTGATTATTTTTGATGCATTGATAGACCTGACTCAATTCACCGAGATCCTGCTTTTCGAATCTCTTGATAAATTCTGAATGATGATACTTCGGATTTGATTTGCTGATATATATAGAATACGCGTCTCTCGAGCCTAATGAATATAAATAAAATAGAAAAGCGTCTTTCTTATAATTTGAATTTACTGTGATTTCCATCCCCTCCAGCAGCATCTCGGACAGAAGATAGATAGCATTTCGGTCACCCCGCTTAGCGAGCGGCCAGAGGCTGTTCCAAGACTCGCGGCAGTCGCCCTTGTTGGCTGCCGTGATGGCCTCCAGATACTGTTCGGGCCAATTATCTGTGATTGTCTCTTTGGTGATATTTGCAAGGCTGGTCCATCTATCACATCCGGCAGCCAGCAGGCACGACATGCTCAATACAAATAATACACTACAAGAACTGACGGATCGCATAATTGCCATTCACCCGCGAGCGCAATGATCAGATTTCCGATCTTTCATGTATTATCTACTAGCGCAAGCGAAGCCGCAATATGGATTATCCACTTATCAAAAATCAATGCACTATTTTTACGAACTGCGCATTTTGCGAATAGCCCGCACGATGGGTCTTGCCTTTATGGCATGAAATTATTGTGGAAAGCGGCAAAAATTTTTCATGCCTCGCCATACTACGAGAGCGCGCTGCAGAACACAGTCCGAATATAAAATTATAACTCTTGATCTACAACCATTCGAAGAGCGAGGCGGATAGCGTCTCGGTCCACATCGGACTGGATGCGGGTAAGGATCCCAAGTTCCGCTTTCCCGCTCCGGGGTGACCACGAGCGCGGCCTCACCGCTTGCGGACGAACTCCGTGCGCAGCACCAGGCCCTTGATCGTGTCGTGCCGGCAATCGATCTCGTCGGGGTCGTCGGTCAGCCGGATCGAGCGGATCACCGTGCCCTGCTTGAGGGTCTGGTTGGCGCCCTTGACCTTGAGGTCCTTGATCAGGGTGACGGAATCGCCGTCGTTGAGCACGTTGCCGGAGGCGTCCCGCACCTCGCGGGTCGCGGTGGCCTGCATCTCGCTCGCCGGGCGCCACTCGCCCGTCGCCTCGTCGTACACGTAGTCGTCGTCCGCACCCGTCACGCTCGTCGGTCCTCCGTTGCCGGGGCGTTGTCGCCGGTGGGGACGGCCCCCCGCAAGGGGGCGCGCCTCAGATAACCGGTAGGCCACGCTGCTTGGCCTCCTCGCCGGGCTCGACGTGGATCGTCACCACGGCGCCCTCGACCGCGCCCTCGATCGCGGCTTCCAGCCGGTCGCAGATGCCGTGGGATTCCGCCACGGTCATCTCGCCCGGCACCACGAGGTGGAAGTCGATGAAGGTGACCTGGCCGGCGTGCCGGGTGCGCACGTCGTGCGCCTCCAGCGCGCCCTCGCCGTGCTCGGAGATCAGCCGGCGGATCTGCCCCACCATCTCGGCCGGTGCGGCCTGGTCCATCAGGCCGCTCACGGAATCGCGCACCATGGCGCCGCCCGACCACAGGATGTTGAGCGCCACCACGACCGCGATCACCGGATCGAGGATCGCCCACCCGGTCGCGGTGGCGAGCCCGAGGCCGATGAGCACGCCGCCGGAGGTGAACACGTCGGCCAGCACGTGCTTGCCGTCCGCCACCAGGGCCGGCGAGCGCCAGTCGCGCCCGCGCCGCACCAGCATCAGGCCCCAAACGAGATTGATCACCGTGGCGAACCCGTTCACCGCCACGCCCACGAGCGGTGCGTCGAGGGTCTTGGGCGCCTGGAGCGCGTCGTAGGCGTCGCGCAGGATGACGATCGCCGCGACGATAATCAGCGCGCCCTCGATCACCGCCGAGAAGTACTCGGCCTTGTGGTGGCCGTAGGGGTGGTTCTGGTCGGCGGGCTGGGCGGCGACGCGCAGGGCCACGAAGGCCGTCATCGCCGCGACCACGTTGATGATGCTCTCGAGCGCGTCCGAGTAGAGCGCGAGGCTGCCGGTGATCCACCAGGCGAAGAACTTGAGGCCGAGCACCAGGAGGCCGACCCCGGCACTGGCGAGGGCGGCGGCTTGCGCGCGTTCCATGACGATGTTCCGAGGCACGAGGGCGTGGCCGCGGCGCGGAGGGCGCCGCCGCGGTCCGGCGCCGCTCCCATACGGCGCCGCGTCCCGGAAGGCCACGGCACAGGTCTTAGCCCCGGCTAAAACCTCGGGCGCCGGCTATTCCTCAGGGGAAGGCGCGGGCCCGCTCAGCCGATGGCGGGCCGGGGCGCCGGCTCCCGGGCCTGCTCGCGCAGGCGGCTCACCTGGGCCCGCGCCCGGGCGGCGGCGGCCTTGCGGGCATAGTGCCGGCGCGTGAAGCCGAAGCGGGCGGAGGCGGCGAGGCTCTCCAGCCGCGCGGCCTCGCACTCCCACCAGACGACGAGCTCGGCATCGAGGGTCGGATGGCTGGGCATGACGGGAGACTCCGGACGGACGAAACGACGCGATGTCAGATGGGGCGCCGGAGGCCGGCGCGCCATCCTCCGGCCCGCGAGCGCCCGTGCCCCATTGATCCGGCGGCGGAATCCTGGCTGAAGGGCGCGATGCGCGTGGACCTGTTCGATTTCGACCTGCCGGAGGACAGCATCGCCCTCCGGCCCGCGGTGCCGCGGGACGGCGCCCGCCTGATGCTGCTGCATCCGGGCAGCCCCCCGGAGGACCGCATCGTGCGCGACCTCCCCGGCCTCCTGCGCCCGGGCGACGTGTTGGTCTTCAACGACACGCGGGTGATCCCGGCGCGCCTGCGCGGCCTGCGCCACCGCGACGGCGGCACGGTACGGCTCGAGGCGATGCTGCACCTGCGGGAGGCGCCCGATCGCTGGCGCGCCTTCGCCCGGCCGGCCAAGCGGCTGAAGGTCGGCGACCGGGTCAGCTTCGGGGCGGCCGGGGAGGGGGAGGCCTGCGGGCTCACCCGCCTCGACGCCACCATCGTCGAGCGCGGGGAGGGGGGCGAGACCACCTTCGCGTTCGATCTCGCGGGCCCCGCCCTCGACGAGGCGGTGGCGGCCCTCGGCGAGTTGCCGCTGCCCCCCTACATCGCGGCCAAGCGCCCGACCGACGCGCAGGACGCCGCCGACTACCAGACCGTCTACGCCCGCGAGCCCGGGGCGGTCGCCGCCCCGACCGCCGGCCTGCACTTCACGCCGGAGTTGCTGGCGGCCTGCGATGCCGCCGGGCTGGCGCAGGTACGGGTGACACTGCATGTCGGCGCCGGCACCTTCCTGCCGGTCAAGGCCGACGACACCGACGCCCACCGGATGCACGCCGAGATCGGCGAGATCACGCCAGACGCCGCCGAGGCCTTGAACCGGGCGCGGGCAACGGGCGGGCGCATCGTGGCGGTGGGCACCACGGCGCTCCGGCTCCTGGAGAGCGCCGCCGGGCCCGATGGCACGATCCGGCCCTGGACCGGCGCCACCGACATCTTCATCACGCCGGGCTACCGCTTCCGCGCGGTCGATGGGCTGATGACCAACTTCCACCTGCCGCGCTCGACGCTGTTCATGCTCGTCTCGGCCTTTGCCGGGCTCGAGCCGATGCGGGCGGCCTACGCGGCCGCGATCGAGCGCGGCTACCGCTTCTATTCCTACGGCGATAGCAGCCTGCTCTTCCGGGCGGAGACGCGATGACCGACCACTTCACCTTCACCGTCGCGGCGACCGACGGGCCGGCCCGCACCGGCGAGATCCGCATGCCGCGGGGCGTCATCCGCACCCCGGCCTTCATGCCGGTGGGCACCGCCGGCACCGTCAAGGCGATGTACCCTGAGCAGGTGAAGGCGCTCGGCGCCGACGTGGTGCTCGGCAACACCTACCACCTGATGCTGCGCCCCGGCGCGGAGCGGGTGGCGCGCCTCGGCGGCCTGCATGCCATGATGCAGTGGCCCTACCCGATCCTGACCGATTCCGGCGGCTTCCAGGTCATGTCGCTGTCGGGGTTGCGCAAGCTCGACGAGACCGGGGTGCGGTTCCAGTCGCATCTCGACGGCTCGACGCATCTCCTGAGCCCCGAGCGCTCGATCGAGATCCAGGGCCTGCTCGGCTCCGACATCCAGATGCAGCTCGACGAGTGCGTGCGCCTGCCCGCGCCCGAATCGGCGATCGAGAGCGCGATGCGCCTCTCTCTGCGCTGGGCCGAGCGCTGCCGCATCGCCTTCGGCGACCAGCCCGGCAAGGCGATGTTCGGCATCGTCCAGGGCGGCGACATCCCGGCATTGCGCGTCGAGAGCGCCAGGGCCCTGGTCGACCTCGACCTCAAGGGCTACGCCGTCGGCGGGCTGGCGGTCGGCGAGCCGCAGGCGACGATGCTCGCGATGATCGAGACCGTCGAGCCGCACCTGCCGACCCACAAGCCGCGCTACCTGATGGGCGTCGGCACGCCCGACGACATCGTCCAGGCGGTGAGCCGCGGCGTCGACATGTTCGACTGCGTGATGCCGACGCGGGCCGGCCGCCACGGCATGGTCTATACCCGCCACGGCCGCCTCAACCTGCGCAACGCGCGCTTCGCCGAGGACAACACCCCCCTCGACCCGGAGTCGACCTGCCCGGCGGCCAACCTCTACAGCAAGGCCTACCTGCATCACCTCGTCCGCGCCGGCGAGATCCTGGGGATGATGCTGCTGACCTGGAACAACCTGTCCTACTACCAGGACCTGATGGCCGGCCTGCGCAAGGCCATCGCCGAAGGCCGGCTCCAGGACTTCATCGGCGAGACGCGCGAGGGCTGGCAGAAGGCGGAGCGCGACCGGGCCGCCTGATCACGGCCCCGTCGGCCGCGGCGCGGCGAGCACCCGGTAGAACCCGTCCGGGTCGTCGGCCTTCGCGTCCACCGCCCGGCGCAGGGCATCGACGATGCGCCCGGCGACCGGCAGGCGGTAATGCAGCGCGTCCCAGTACTGGGTGTCGTCCCGCGTCACCGCCGAGGGGATGCGGAAGTCGACCAGCGTCGCGCCGCGGCGGCGGGCGATGTCCGCCACCCGCGCCTTGCAGGCCGCCTCCCTCGCCGCGCCGGCGCTGCCCGGCGGGGGTTGCGCCGCCACGTTGACCGGCATGAAGGCGACGAGCTTAAGGGCATCCGCCGGCACGAGGGCCAGCAGCGCATCGAGCCAGGGCAGGGCCGGGGTGGCGGGATCGGCCGTGGGCGCCGCGTCGGGCGCTGCCTCGGGCGCGGGCGCATCGCCGTGGATGTGGGCCGCCGCCCGGGCCGCGTCGTAGAGCGATTCCGGCGGGGTGAAGACCTCGTAGCCGTCGCCGCGGATGCGGGCCTTCATCCGGCCGAGGCGGTGGAGGAGCGCCCGCCCGGCGATCTCGACGCTCTGCTGGTTCCACTGGTGGAGGAGCGCGCTCCAGGCGAGCGGCTCGCGGTAGAGCCAGGGCGGAAAGGCCCGGAAGGTCAGGCGCTTTGCCTCCGCATCCGCCTCGCACCACGGCGCGTCGAGGCCGAACAGCACCGCCTTCGCTGAGGTCCGGGCGAGGAACAGCCGGGCGAGCTGCGTCTGCTCCCAGGGCGTCGCGGCGTTCATCGCCAGGTTGGCGAAGTGCCCGCCGAAGGCGCGGTCGAGCGCCTGCGGATCGAGGAGCCGTGCCGTCGAGGTGCCGAACACCGCCGCGTCGTAGGCGCCGCTGCGCACCACCTGCGGGTACATGAAGCGCTGGTTGAGATCCATGATCGGCCCCGGCGCCCGCCCTGGCGCGGCACGCAGGCCGTAAGGGTCGAGGAGCGTCACGAAGCCGAGCACGAGGAGCCCCAGCGCGCCGGCCGCCCCGACGAGGAGGCCGGCGAAACGCCGCCAGGCCGCGGCGGACGCGGTCGCGGGATCGGCGGACGGGGCGGGGGCAGGGGACATCGCGACGGGGGTTCTGTGGGCGGCCGTGGTCCCCCGGTTGACCCGGCCGCGTCAACCCCCTATGTCCGCCCATGCTCCGAACAGGACCAGGGCCGGCCCGCCAGCGCCGCGCTTCATCCCGGGAGCACGGGCGCGTAGCTCAGCTGGTAGAGCAACGGACTTTTAATCTGTAGGTCCTGGGTTCGAGTCCCAGCGCGCTCACCACTTTTACTTCTCGACATATCCGCAATATCATCGCGAAGCTCATGCAAAACGGCGGCATGAGTGTCTCATGACGAGAGATGCCGGTCTCGATTGTTCGAGCTCTCGCTCGTCAGCAGTCTTCGCACCGGACCGACCCGACGATCGGTGCCGCGGCGCCGGCGGTATCCCGTGGAAGACGCAGGGACATCTCTTCGGTCGTGCGGGTCTTCGTTGACGCTGTCGGACACCTATGCAACGAGCCATTGCCCAGAATGTCTGGAGGGGCAATGTCGGAGAATGATGCGCTCATGAAGGCCTTGGCTGATGTGAGCGAACGGCGCGCGGCGCTCGAGGCCGAGTACGAGCGGATCGGGGCGGAACTCGCCAAGCTCCGGCTCGCCGAGAACGCGCTGCGGGCGATCGTCGAGGATACGCCGATCGAGGATCTCGGCCTCGCGCGGCCGGCGGCCGGCCCGGCGGGCGGTTTCGCGGGCGCCGGCGGCATGAGCGCCGAGGCGCGGGCGAGCGGGCGG
>NZ_JACWCT010000044.1:77712-93451 GCF_016613415.1 Methylobacterium ajmalii
GCGCGGCCCCCGGGGGCCGCGGGCGAACTCGACCAAGGGGCGGCTGAAGGCGCTGATCGACGGGGCCGGGCCCCAGGGCCTGTCGCAGCCGCAGATCCTGCGCGCGCTGCCGGACGCCGCACCGGCGACCATCAACGCCTACCTGAGCGGCATGGTCGGCGCCGGCGAGGCGCTGCTCGTCGGCAACTTCTACACCAAGCCGCGGACCCGCGACGACGAGGTCCAGGCCCAGGACGTCCAGGCCCAGGACGGGTCCCCGCACGACGACGGCGCGGAGGACGACGACGACCTCTACGAGGGCGAGGTCGAAGACGGCGACGCCGACGAGGCTCCGCCCCGCGACCGGTGATCCCCACGACGGCGCGCGTTCCCATCGCGGACGCGCCCAGCGCGCATCCGGGACACACCCGCGCGGTTTTCGAGCCCGCGGGGTCCCCGGGCGTGACGGGTTTCGGGGGAGGGCGGTGGCGGTCCGGCCCCGGCTGGCCTAGGTGAACGGGCATCCCCGTCAGCCCCTGACACGCCCCGGGACCGGATGACGCCCATCATCACGATCGCCAACCTGTCGAAGACCTACGCCTCGGGTCACGCCGCGCTCAAGCGCGTCGACCTCGACGTCCGGGAGGGCGAGATCTTCGCCCTGCTCGGGCCCAACGGCGCCGGCAAGACCACCCTCATCAGCATCATCTGCGGCATCGTCACGCCGAGCACCGGCACGGTGACGGTCGGCGGCCACGATATCCTGGCCGCCCCGCGCGCCGCGAGGCGCCTGATCGGCCTCGTGCCGCAGGAGCTGACCGCCGACGCCTTCGAGACCGTGTGGGCGACGGTGAGCTTCAGCCGCGGCCTGTTCGGCCTCAAGCCCGATCCGGCCCATATCGAGCGGGTGCTGCGCGACCTCTCGCTGTGGGAGAAGCGCGACGCCAAGATCATGACCCTGTCGGGGGGCATGAAGCGGCGCGTGCTGATCGCCAAGGCGCTCTCGCACGAGCCGCGCATCCTCTTCCTCGACGAGCCGACGGCCGGCGTCGACGTGGCGCTCCGCCAGGACATGTGGCGCCTGGTGCGCCGCCTGCGCGAGCAGGGCGTCACGGTGATCCTCACCACCCACTACATCGAGGAGGCCGAGGAGATGGCCGACCGGGTGGGGGTGATCGCCAAGGGCGAGATCGTGCTGGTCGAGGAGAAGGCCGAGCTGATGCGCAAGCTCGGCCGCAAGGAGCTGACGCTCCTCCTGCACGATCCGCTCCCCGCCCTGCCGGCGGCGCTCGCCGGCCATCCCCTGGCCCTGTCGGCGGACGGCACGGTGCTCACCTACACCTACGACGCCAAGGCGGAGCGCACCGGGATCACCGGGCTCCTCACCGACCTCGCCGCCTCCGGCATCCGCTTCCGCGACCTCCAGACCCGGCAGAGTTCGCTCGAGGACATCTTCGTCGATCTCGTGAAGGACCGCGCATGAACTGGCCCGCCATCCGCGCCATCTACGGCTTCGAGATGCACCGCGCCTTCCGCACGTTGCTCCAGAGCATCGTCGCGCCGGTGATCTCGACCTCGCTCTACTTCGTGGTGTTCGGCGCCGCCATCGGCGGGCGGATGACCTCGGTCGACGGGGTGCCGTACGGCGCCTTCATCGTGCCCGGGCTGATCATGCTGACGCTCCTGACCCAGAGCATCTCGAACGCCTCGTTCGGCATCTACTTCCCGCGCTTCTCCGGCACGATCTACGAGATCCTGTCGGCCCCGATCTCGGCGGTCGAGATCGTCGCCGGCTATGTCGGGGCGGCGGCCACCAAGTCGATCATGCTCGGGCTGATCATCCTGGCGACCTCGGCGCTGTTCGTGCCGCTGCGCATCGAGCATCCGTTCGTGATGGTGCTCTTCCTGGTGCTCACCGCCGTCACCTTCAGCCTGTTCGGCTTCGTGATCGGCCTGTGGGCCGACGGGTTCGAGAAGCTGCAGCTGGTGCCGCTCCTCATCGTCACGCCGCTGACCTTTCTGGGCGGCAGCTTTTACTCGATCGACATGCTGCCGCCGCTGTGGCGCGCTGTCAGCCTCGTCAATCCGGTGGTCTACCTGATCAGCGGCTTCCGCTGGAGCTTCTACGGCCATTCGGACGTCAACCCGGCGGTGAGCCTGGGCATGGCGGTGGTGTTCCTTCTCCTCTGCCTCGCGGCGGTGGCCCGGATCTTCAAGACGGGATACCGGCTCAAAAGCTGACGATTCGATCGGACGGTCACACGAGTCTTGAGCCCGGATGGCTTAGAGCTTGCTCCGGCAACAAGCCTGTCAGTGCTACCAGCCTCGTGATGACCCGTCCGCATCTCCTCTCCATCGCCCTCTCGGCCTTCCTCGCCGCCACGGCACCGGCCGCCGCCGACTCGATGCTCCGCATCGCCATGACGGCGGCCGACATCCCGACCACCACCGGGCTGCCGAACAACGGCTTCGAGGGCATGCGCTTCCTCGGCTATCCGGTCTTCGAGGGGCTGGTGCTGTGGGATCTCGACCGCACCGACCGGAGCTCGGCCCTGCGGCCGGGCCTCGCCGAGCGGTGGGAACAGGCGCCGGACGATCCCACGACCTGGATCTTCTACCTGCGCCAGGACGTGCGCTTCCACGACGGCACGGCCTTCGACGCGGACGCGGTGATCTGGAACCTCGACCGCTACTTCAAGTCCGACAGCCCGCAATACGAGCCGCCGGCCGCCGGGATCAGCCGGGCGCGGGCGCCGCTCATCGCCGGTTACCGCAAGATCGACGACCGTACCGTCGCCATCACCAGCCGCGACCCGGTCGCCTACTTCCCCTATATGGTGGTCTACCTGCTGTTCACCTCGCCGGCCTCGTTCGAGGCGGCCGGGCGGGACTGGGCCCGGGTCGCGACGCTGCCGGCGGCCGGGACCGGGCCGTTCCGCATCACCCGGGTGCAGCCGCGGGAGATGGTCGAACTCGCCCGCAACCCGGATTACTGGGACGGCGCGCACCGGGCGCAGGTCGACCGGGTGCGGCTGATGCCGATCCCGGAGGCCAATGCCCGCATCGCCGCCCTGCGGGCCGGCCAGGTCGACTGGATCGAGGCGCCGCCGCCGGACGCGATCCCGTCCCTGCGCCAAGCCGGCTTTGCCGTCACCACCGGCTCCTACCCGCATATCTGGCCGTGGCTCTTCAACATCGGCGCCGCCGGCAGCCCGCTCAAGGACGTGCGGGTGCGCCGGGCCCTGAACTACTGCATCGACCGGGACGGGCTCGTCACCTTCCTGAACGGGACCGCCGAGCCGGCTGTCGGCTGGCTCAAGCCGGACGACCCGGAATTCGGCGCGCCGGACAACCGCTACCGCCTCGATCCGGCGAAGGGCCGCGCGCTCCTCGCCGAGGCCGGGTTCGGCGCGGAGCACCCGCTCAAGCTCACGCTGATGCTCTCGGCCTCGGGCTCGGGCCAGATGCAGCCGCTGCCGATGAACGAGTTCCTGCAGGAGACCCTGAAGCAGAATTGCGGCGTCGACGTCGCCCTCGAGGTGGTCGAGTGGCAGGTGCTGCTCAACGCCATGCGGGCGACCCCGGACGCGCCGTCTCTGCGCGGCGCCACGGTGCTCAACATCTCCTCGACCACCTCCGACGTCGCCGTGATGGCGCGCTACTTCGGCTCCGCCAACCTCGCCCCGAAGGGCTTCAACTTCGCGCAGTGGACGGATGCCCGCTTCGACGCCGCGATGATGGACGCCGCCCGCGCGAGCACCCCCGAGGCGATGGACGCGGCGATGCGGGCCGGCCACGAGCGGCTGGTCGACGACCCGCCCTGGCTGTACGTTGTCCATGATCTCAACCCCAGGGCGATGTCGCCGCGGGTGAAGGGTTTTGTCCCACCCCGATCCTGGTTCGTCGACCTGACCCGGATCAGCGTCCCGTGAAACGCTCCGAGAGGCATCCCGTGACCGATCCCGCCGCGCTGCCCGCCCTCGCCCGAGCCATCGCCACCCGCACGATCTCGCCGGTCGCGGCCGTGGAGGCCCATCTCGACCGCATCGCGCGGCTGGAGCCGCAACTGCAGGCCTTCGTCGCGGTCTTCGCCGACGATGCGCGGCTCGCCGCCGAGGGCGCCGACCGGATGATCCGCGCCGGCCACGCCGTCGGCCCGCTCCACGGCGTACCGGTGGTGCTCAAGGACCTGATCGACCTCGAGGGCCGGATCACTACCGGGGGCTCGGCGCATTTTGCCGCGCGGCGGGCGACCGAGACCGCCACCATCGCCCGGCGGATGCTGGCCCAGGGCATGATCGTGCTGGGCAAGACCCATACGGTCGAGTTCGCCTACGGCGGCTGGGGCACCAACCGGCGGATGGGCACGCCGCGCAACCCCTGGGACCTCGCCGTCGCCCGCACGCCCGGCGGGTCGAGCAGCGGGACCGGCGTCGCCGTCGCGGCCCGGATGGCCCCGTGGGGCATCGGCACCGATACCGGCGGCTCGGTGCGGCTGCCGGCCTCGTTCTGCGGGCTCACCGGCCTCAAGGCGACGGTCGGCCGGATCAGCACTGCCGGCATCGTCCCGCTCAGCGCCACCCTCGACACGCCGGGGCCGATGGCGCGCTCGGTCGAGGATGCCGCGCTCCTCTACACCATCCTGTCCGGGCCCGATCCCCGTGACCCGAACACGCGGGGCGTGGTGCCGGAGGACCCGATGCCGGCCCTGCATCGCGGGGTGCGGGGCCTGCGGCTCGCCCGGATGCCGGCGGCGGAGCGGGCGGGCGTCTCGTCCGAGATGCTCGACGCCTACGACGCCGCCCTCGACACCCTGGCCCGGTGCGGGGCCGAGATCGTCGAGGTGGTGCTGCCGTTCCGCTTCGCCGACCTGCTCGCGACCTCGGCGATCGTCGAGGCGGAGGCCTACGCTTACAACGGCGCGGTCGCCGAGGACCGCGCGGCGCTCCTCGACGAGGACGTGCGCGGGCGCATCCTGGCGGGCGCGGGCGTCACGGCGCAGGAATACCTGCGCACGCGGCGGATGCAGCGGGAGACGAATGCCGCCTTCGCCCGGGCGATGGACGGGATCGACGCGCTCCTCACCCCGACCACCGAGAGCGCGGCGATCCCCCTCGACGCGGTCGACCAGGCGGTGGCGCCCTCCCGCTTCACCCGCTTCGGCAACCTCCTGGAACTCTGCGCCCTGGCGCTGCCGAACGGCGCCACGGCGGCGGGCCTGCCGCTCTCGCTCCAGATCGTCTGCCGCGGCTACGAGGAGGCGATGGCGCTGCGGATCGGCCAGGCCTACCAGGCGGCGACGGAGTGGCACCGGCGGGCGCCGGACTTGTAAGACCCAGTCCGATGGAAGAGGGCCGTCTCATCCCATCGAGGTAGCCCAAAAAAGATGCCCCCGAACGGTCATCCGTCCGGGGGCCGATTGACGTCGCCGATGCGTTGTCCCGGTCAGCCCCGCCGCAGCGACGCCGCGTCCGGCAGCTTCTGGCGCTTGGCGCGGGCGACCGCCTGGAGCGGTTCGGGCCGCGGGGTCACGGCGTCGAGGATGTCGCGGCCGAGCGCCTGGACAAGGCAGGCATAGCCCTGGTCGCCCATGTGGAAGCGATCCGAGGACAGCATGCCGGCCAGAAGCGCCGGGTCCTGGCGGTTCCAGTCCTTCATCAGGGCGTAGCGCGAGAAGACCGGCACCTCGGCCTCCTGGGCGACCGCGGCGACGAGGCCGACGAAGCGCTCGTAGCGGGCGTGGTCGGGGATCGCCGGGTAGTATTGCTGATCGAGGACGATGAGGTCGCTGCCGGCGGCGCGGACCAGGGCGACGCCCTGTTCGAGCCGGCGGCGGAACGCCGCCTCGTCGCCGCCCGTGATCGCGTCGTTGGTGCCGACCTGCCAGATCACCAGGTCGGGCTTGACCGGGCGGGCCAGGGCCTCGGCGAGGCGGGCGAGGGTCTGGTCGGCGGTCTCGCCGCCGATGCCGGCATTGGTCACGTCGACCGGGGTGCCGCGCCAGGCGCCGCGCAGGGCCTGCTCCAGGAGATGCGGGTAGGTCCGGTCCGGGCCCGAGGCGCCGATCCCCTCCGTCGAGGACGAGCCGATCGCCAGCACGCGCACCGGCTCGCGCCGGGCGACGTGCGCCTCGGTCACGTCGAGGCTCATCCGTTCCGCCGCCGGCGGCAGCGCGGCCGGGCAGGCCGACGCCGGACGGGCCGCGACGAGGTGACCGGCGAGGACGGCCGCCGACAGGCAGGCCAGCCGGCCGAAGCTGAACCGGAGGAGCATGGCAGGTCCCGAGAGGGGAGAGAGGGACCGAATCGGCCCGTATCTGCCGGGTAACACGCGGGTTCCCGCGGTTCCACTCGAAAATGAAGCTGAGCCAAGTCCAACCCCCGGCCTCTGCTCGGCTGGTCAGCGAGAACCGAGACGATCGCGACGAAAGCCGCGGATCCGGCTCACCCGGGATTAAGCTTGAGCGTGTGTTGCACTGCGAAACCTCACGCCGCCTCGGCGCCGAGCTTCTCCTTGCGCGAGGCGTTGGCCTTCTGCAGCGTGCGGACCGGGTCGCCGAAATGGCGCTCCATCTCGGCGAGCGCCGGCTCGACCGCGCCACGCTCGATCAGGTCGACGAGGAGCTGATGCTCGTCGATCAGGGCGGCGTTCTCGCTGTAGCCGCCCATCAGCATCTGCAGGCAGAGCCGGGTCTCGGCCTGGAGCGTGGCGAAGCTGCGGGTCAGGCGCTCGCTGCCGGCCTCGTCGACGATGCGGCGGTGGAACTGCATGTCGAGGTCGGCGACCTGCGGCCAGTCCTTGCGCCGGACCGCCGCCTTCATCTGGCGCACGATGCCGGCGAGGTCCCGCACCACCGCTCCGCGGTCGGCGTTCTCCAGGATCCGCCGCATGGCGACGAGTTCGAGGGAGCGGCGCACGAAGTAGATGTCGATGAGGTCGGAGGGCGCGAGCTCGGGCACGAACACGCCGCGATGCGGCTCGCTGCGCAACAGGCCCTCCTGGATCAGGCGCTGCATCGCCTCGCGCACCGGCCCGCGGCTGACGCCGAAGGCGGAGGCCAGCTCCATCTCGTTGAGCTGGGCGCCGAGGGGATAGCTGCCGTCGAGGATCGAGGCGCGGATCTGGCCGGCGATCTGGCCCGACAGGGTCGTGCGCGGCAGGCGCTTGCCGGCGGGCACCGGCTTTACCGCCTTGTCAGTCTGGCTCGCCATGCCGTTCCCGCGCCCCGCTGATCGGATGAGAAGACTACCGTCCTAGAGCAGCGCCCGATCGCCCTGCAACCGGGCGCCGCGCTAGGTCGTTGATATAGCCGCATTTTCTATCGACGACCCGGTGCCCGCTCCGTCGGAAAATGCTCTAGTGCAGAACGTCCTGCAGACGATAATACGCGCCCACGAAGGGAAGGAACCAGGGCGGGCCGAAATGCCCGGGGATGGCCTTCCAGTCCCAGCCCGCGAAGGGGTTGCGCTCGGCGCGCCCCTCCAGCACCTCGGCCATGACCTGCCCCATATGGGTCGCCATCTGGGTGCCGTGGCCGCTATAGCCCATCGAGTAGTACAGCCCGTCGCGAACGCCGGCCCGGGGCAGGCGGTCGGCCGTCATGTCGACGACGCCGCCCCAGCAATAGTCGATCCGGGCGCGGGCGAGCTCGGGAAACACCTGGTCGAGGGCGCGGCGCAGCACGCGGCCGCTCTTCTCGTCCGAGAGCGGGTTCGAGACCGCGAACCGGGCCCGGCCGCCGAACAGCAGCCGGTCGTCCGGGGTGACCCGGAAATAGGTGCCGACGTTCTTGGTATTGGTTGCCATGCGGCGGGTCGGCATCAGCCGGTCGAGCACGTCGCGCGGCAGCGGCTCGGTGACGATCACGAACGAGCCGACCGGCACGATGCGGCGGCGGAACCAGCCGAGCGGGCCGACCGTCGAAGCGCCGGTGGCCATCAGCACCTGGTTCGCCGTCAGGGTGCCGCGCGGGGTCGTGACCTCGTGGGCGGTGCCGGAAAGCCGGTGCAGGCGGGTGACGGGGGCGTTCTCGAACACCGCCGCGCCATGGCCCGCCGCCGCGCGAGCGAGCCCGCGGGCGAACTTGCCGACATGCATGCCGCCGCTCTTGGCGTAGACGAGGCCGCCGTAGAAGGCGTCCGAGCCGACCTCGCCGCGGATGGCGGAAGCCGGGACGAGGTGGGTGTCCGGGTCGGCGCGCGGCGACAGCGCCTCGTAGGTGCGCTGGAGCTTGTCGAAATGCTCGGGCTTGGCTGCCAGCTTGACCTTGCCGGTGCGACGGAAATCGCAGTCGATCCCCTCTTCGCGGACCAGCCGCTCGACGCTGTCCACCGCCGCGTCGTAGGCGTGGTAGAGCGCCGCCGCCCGCTCCTCGCCGAACCGGGTAGCGATGGCGCGGTAATCCGAGGCGAAGCCGTTGTTGCACTGGCCGCCGTTGCGGCCGGACGCCGCGCTGCCGACGCCCTCGGCCTCCAGCACCGCCACCCGGGCGCCGCGCTTCGCGAGGGCGAGCGCCGCCGACAGGCCGGTGAAGCCCGCGCCCACCACCGCGACGTCGTAGCGTCCCTCCGACGGGCCGGGGCTGCCGGCCGTGAAGGGCGGCGCGGTCTCGAGCCAGTAGGATGCGAGCTTCATCGGTGACGATCCGGTACGGATGGACGACGCCGGGGCATGGGCCGCGGCTTAGGCCATCATCATTCTTATCGTAGGATTGTCAACAATTATGCACGCGAGCGTCCGGCGCGGGACCGGACGCCCGCCGGGCGATCCTCACGCCTCGTCGGGGATCTCCAGGTCGAGGAGCGCCGCGCTCAGGCCCTTGCCGTGGGCGTCGAGGGCCAGCGAGCGGGTGACGCCGCCGCCGAGCGCGTCCGCCATCACGAAGTTGAGGGCGCCGAGTTGCGGCAGGGCGTAGCGGACGACCTCGCCGTGGACGATGCCGGCGAAGTGGGCCCGCACCCGCTCGGGCGTGACGTGGCGCTCCAGGCGCGGGTAGTCGGCCGGGTCGATCGCGATCAGCGAGACGTTGGCGGTGTTGCCCTTGTCGCCGGTGCGGGAATGGGCGAGCGCGCGCAGCTTCATCGGGTTCCTCCTCACGCCTCGATCATCCGCACGCTCGGCCGGGCGAGCGCGGCCGGGACCAGCACCGACACCACGCCGACGACCTCGCGGGCCGATTTCCAGGCCCCGCCGCCGCCGGCCGGGCCGTTGGTGTAGAGGGTCTCGACCTCGTTGCCGATCCGCGCCGCCTCGCCGAGGCTGTCGCAGCGCCCGGCGACCCGGACGCGGACCTCGTAGGGCTCCGGCGCCCCGGCGGCGCGGGCCGGACCGTGCAGGGAATCGACGCCGATCAGGTCGAAGCGCAGCTCGCTCGCCGTCACGCCGGTGAGCGAGAGGCGCTCGCGCACGATGTCGAGGGCGAGGCGGCCCCGCGCGGCGGCGCCCGGTCCGGCATAGGAGATCTGGCCCTCGCCGATGAATGAATCGATCAACCCGACCGAGACCTTGAGGAGCCCGGTCGCCGGGGTGCCGCGCCCGCCGGTCACCCGCACCCGGTCGGGGCCGACCTCCTCCATGGCGACGCCCGAGAAATCCGCCACCACGTCGGGCTGGAGATAGCGGGCGGGGTCGTGGACCTCGTAGAGGAGCTGCTCCTTGCAGGTGGCGAGCGTCACCTGCCCGCCAGAGCCCGGTACCTTGGTGATCTCGATGTCGCCGTCCTGCGTCACGATGCCGACGGGGAAGCCGAGGCGGGAGAGGCCCGCCACGTCCTTCACCCCCGGATCGGCGAAGTAGCCGCCGGTGACCTGGCCGGCGCATTCGAGGAGATGGCCGGCCAGCGTGCCGCGGCCGAGGCGGTCCCAGTCGTCGTCTGCCCAGCCGAAGGCGTGGATGAGCGGCGCGAGGAAGAGCGCCGGATCGCCGACCCGGCCGGTGACGACGACGTCGGCGCCCCGGGCCAGCGCCTCCACGATCGGGCCGGCGCCGAGATAGGCGTTGGCCGAGATCACCCGGTTGCCGAGATCGCGCACCCGGCCGCCGGTCTCGAGGATCTGGTAATCCCCGGTGCCCACCGCCTCGAGGACGTCGTCGCCGATCACCGCCGCCACCTTGAGGCCGGTGAGCCCGAGGTCGCGGGCGATGGCCCGGGTCTTCTCGGCGGCGGCGAGCGGGTTGGCCGCGCCCATGTTGGTGACGATGCGGGTGCCGTTGCGGCGGCACGGCTCCAGCACCGCCCGCATCCGGGCCTCCAGCAGGGGGTCGTAGCCGGAGGCGGGATCGCGCAGGCGCGCCTGCTGGGCGAGCGCGATGGTGCGCTCGGCCAGGCACTCGAAGACGAGGTAGTCGAGGGCGCCGTGCTCGGCGAGCTCGACCGCGGGCTCGATCCGGTCGCCGGCATAGCCGGCCCCGGCGCCCAGGCGGATGGACTTCATGAATCTCTCCCTCGCTTGCCTTCGCCTCCGGCGAAGGCGTCCGGCGCATCGGCGCCGACGCCCGTTCGGGCTTGCACGGCACCCTGCGGGTGCTGCGGAATCACAGGGGGAAGACCCCGAAGGCGACGGCCGCGAAGGTCATCACCACGGAGGCCGCGAGCAGGAACGGGAAGGTGAACTTCTGGTGGTCGGCGAGGTCGATCCCGCACAACCCGCAGACCAGGAAGGTCGCAGGCGTCAGCGGGCTCACCGGGAAGCCGGTGGTCATCTGGCCGAGCAGGGCGCCTTGCGCGACCTGGAGCGGCGGCACGCCGAGCTGATGGGCGACCTCGGCCACCACCGGGAGCACGCCGAAATAGAACGAGTCGGGGTCGAACAGCATGCTGAGCGGCATCGAGACGAGGCCGAGCGCGAACGGGATGTGGGGCGCGAGGCCGGGCGGCACGAACGCCACCGCTCCCTGCGCCATCGCCCTGAGCATGCCGGTGCCCTGCATGATGCCGGTGAAGACGCCGGCGGCGAGCAGGATCGACGCCATCAGGATCGCCGCCTTGGCGTGCGCGTCGATGCGCTGGCGCTGGGCGTCGACGCTCGGATAGTTGATGATCAAGGCCAGCGCCGTGCCGAGCATGAACATCAGGGCCGGCGGGATCTTCTCCGCCATCAGCACCATCGTGCCGAGGACCGCGAGGGTGAGGACGAGGTTCAGCCAGAACCGCTCCGGCCGCCGCAGGGCGCGCTCGGCATCGCTCAGGGTACGCGTCCCGGCGGTCACGGCCTCGGACGCACGACCGGCGCTCGCCAGCTTGAGCCGGCGCTCCTCGCGCAGGCCGAGCCAGTACGAGACCGCGAAGATGAATGCGAGGCCCACCGCCTGCACCGGCACCAGCGGCGTGAAGATATCGGGGATCGGCAGCTTGAGCGCCGCCGAGGCCCGGATCATCGGCCCGGTCCAGGGCAGGAAGTTGACGCCCGCCGCCAGCGAGGCCGCGCAGGCCAGGATGCGCCGGTCGATCCCGACCCGGTCGTAGAGCGGCAGCATCGCCGGAATGGTGATCAGGAACGTCACCGCGCCCGAGCCGTCGAGATGAATGAGGAGCGCCAGCAGCGTCGTGCCCGGCACGATCCGGCTCGGCCGGGTGCCGACGGTGGCGAGGATCCGGTCGATGATCGGGTCGAGCAGGCCGGCATCGCTGACGATCCCGAAGAACAGGATCGCGAACACGAACATGCCGACGACCGGCGCCAGGCTCTGGATGCCGGCGAGCACGAACTTGCCGGTCTCGAGCCCGAAGCCGCCCACGAGGGCGGCGGCGACCGGGATCACGATCAGCGCCACGAGGGGCGACAGGCGCTTGGTGAGAATGGCCGCGAGCAACAACGCGATGGTGCACAGGCCGAGCAGGGCCAGCATCGCTTCCTCCCAGGGTTCGGCGCTCAGTTGCGGCGCCGTTGATGACCGGGGGATCACAACTCAAGGGTTACGATCTAACAATTGAAAAGATCGGATCGTCACGATAGCGTTTCATTATGGATCTCAACCTGCGCCACGTCCGCGCCTTCGTGTCGGTGGCGCACCTGCGCAGCTTCACCCGGGCGGCCGCGCTCCTGAACCTGTCGCAGCCGGCGCTCACCGTGCAGATCCGCCGGCTGGAGGAGGCGCTGGCTGTCCGCCTCCTCGACCGCACCAGCCGCAGCGTCGCGCCGACCCGGGCCGGGCGCGAGTTGCTGCCGGTGTTCCAGCGCGTGCTGCGCGAGCTCGACGGCGTGGTGGTCGATACCCGCGACCTCGCGGCGCGGCGCCATGGCATCGTCCGGATCGCGGCCCTGCCCTCGGTGGCGGCGGGTCTCCTGCCGGACGCGATCGCGGGCTTCCGGGCCGCGCATCCGCGGATGGGCTTCGTGGTCAAGGACGTGATCGCCGAGCGGGTGCTCGCCCTGGTGCGCCAGGAAGAAGTCGATCTCGGCGTGACCGGCGGCGAGGTCCGCGACCCCGAGGTGACAGTGCTGGCCCGTGCTGCGGACGCGCTCCACGTCGTCTATCCGGACGGCCACCCGATCGGGGAGGTCGCGAGCGTGACGCTGGAAGCGCTGGCCGAGCACCCGCTGGTGCTGATGGACGCCGCGACCAGCGTGCGCGGCGTGGTCGACGCCGCCTTCGTGGCCGCCGGCCGCCGGCCCGTGACCGCCTGCGAGGCCACCTACATGATGACCGCGGTCGGGATGGTGCGGGCCGGGCTCGGGCTCACGATCCTGCCGGGCTCGGCCCGCGAGATCCGGGCCGAGCCCGCCCTGCGCTCGCGCCCGATCTCCGAGGCGAGCTTTTCCCGCCCGGTCTGCCTGATCGCCAAGGCCGGCCGCACCCTGCCGGCCGCCGCCGAGGATTTTCTGGAGGAATTGATCCCGGCCCTGGAGGCGGAGTTCGCGGGAGGCGGGTGAGAGAGCCGCCTCAGGTCCAGTACAGAACCCGCGCCATCGGCAGCCGCTCAGCGAGGGAACGTGTCAGCTCCCCGCGCATCTCCCGCATCAGCTCGGCGGGAAACACGTACTTCACCGAGCCGAACTTCGTGAACTTGCGGCTGCGCTCGTCCTCGCGCATCGGCAGGTCGGACCCCGGATACCAGCCTTCCAGCACCGTCTTCGAGCCGGGGGTGAAGCGGTGGGTGATGAGCTCGGCGGTGAGGTCGAGGTCGGGCGCGCCCGCCAGCGCCTCGGCGGCTTGCACGAAGAGGTCGTCGTAGGCCCCGCGCCAGTCCGGCAGGGGCAGGATCGGCGCGACCGTGAGGCCGACCGGGTAGCCGGCCCGGGCGACCGCGCCGAGGGCCGAGAGCCGCTCGCGCAGAGGGGCGGTGCCGCCCTCGAAGCGGCCGGCCGCCACGGGGTTGACCGAGAAGCGCAGGCGGGTACGGCGCCCGTGATCGAGGCTGAGCAGGGGCTCGACCGCGGCGAACTTGGTGGTCGCCCGCAGGCTCACCGGGGCGTCCCAGGCGCCGAAATGCCGAATCGCCGCCGAGAGCGACCCGCTCAGGTGCTCGATGCCGAGGGGATCGGTGTAGCACGAGGCCTCGAAGCTCGTGCCCTCCTGCGCCCGCTCCGCGCTCGCCGAGGTGACGCCGCCGCGCCCGACATAGGAGGCGAGGTTCGACAGGATCTCCGGCAGGTTGGCGTAGACCCGGGTCACCGGCGGGCCCGCGAGCGAGCCGGCGAGGTAGCAGTACTGGCAATGGGCCGGGCAGCCCTCGGCGAGATCGACCCGCCAGTCGGCGCTCGGGGGAATCGGCTGCAGCTTCAGCTTGGCGGGCGGAGCCACCACCACCGCGAGCGTGCTCTTGGCCTCGATATAGGCCCGGCGCGGATCGGGATGGCGCAGGCCGGTGAGGCGGTTGCCGGGCAGGGCCTCGACCGGCAGGCCCAGCGCCTCGGCCCGGGCAAGGATCGCCCGGCCGTGGGCGTGATCCCGCGCCGCTGCCGTGACGACGACCCGTCGCGGGCGCCACAGGCGGGCCGTGCGGAGGGAGGCGGGATCGTGGAGGCTCATGCGCGACGAACGCGCGAAGCGCTGCCGCAGGTCCCGCCCGTTCGTCGACGGGCGGGCCGGAGTCGTTAACGGCTCTTAATGCCGGGCCTCCGGCCGCACCGTGTAGGTACCGCCGCGGATGCGCTCGGGAAAGCCCTCCGCGTAGCGGGCGGTGGCTTCCTCCCCGTAGGTCTGCACCAGTTCCTGGAAGGCCGCGAACAGGGCGGCCTGGGCCATGCAGTCGCCGTCGAGCCCGTCCAGGCAGCCTTCCGCGAAGGCTTCCGAGACGTAGCTCAGGGCGGCGCGCTTCGCGTCCTGGTCGGAGTGGAGTTCGGGCTCGTAGGTTTCGAAATCGGTCATCGACAGCCTTGAGATCGGGTCTCTGGAGGAGAACGGCGGTCTCGAATCCGCAGCAGCCTCAGGTGATGTCCCGATTCATAGGGTCTCTGCCGGGCGCGAGCCAGCAAGGAATTGCGAAGAGGTTAACGGCGCTGCGAGAATGCCTCCCTCTTCGACGCCACCGCCACAGATGTGGCATCTCCGCAACAGGCCGGCGCTCAGCCGCCGAACCGGCCGGCGAGCGCGACCGACAGCCGCTCGCCCTCGCCGATGAAGCGGGTCGCCGCCTCGACCGCCGAGGGGGTGCAGACCCGGTAGGTGACCGCGTAGCCGCCATAGCCGCGGTTGTAGGCGCCGGCCAGGCGGTCGCGCCGGCCCTGGCTGGTCCCCTCGGACTCGAGCAAGGCCTTCATGCGGGCGGGCCATTCCGGCGCGTCGGGATGGCCGCACAGCTCGCGCAGGAAGCTCAGGGCGCCGATGATCTCCGACAGCCGCAGGAGATCGCGGTCGTAGGGCGCGGGCGCGTCGGGCGGCGGCGGGGGGGCGGGGGCTTCCTTCTCCGGCGGCTTGGCGGCGGGCTTCGGCCGGGTCTGGGCGAGAGCCGGCGAGGCCGCGAGCAGGCAGGCGGCGAGCACGGCGGCGCGCGCACCGAGCGACGGGGAGCGTCTCATGCGCCGTCCCCCATTGCGGCGAGAGCCTGCGCGATCACGCCGTGCAACCCCTCGGTGGTCGGCAGGTCATGGGCTTCCTCGGGCGTCACCCAGCGCAGATCGAGGGCCTCCGGACCGGTCGTCGGCTCCCCCGAGCGCCAGTGGGCGGCATGGGGATGGATCACGAAATGGTGCAGCACCGCGCCGTCCCCGTCGCGGCCGATCACCTCCAGGGGGGAGAGGCCTGCGACGATCTCGGCCACCACCCCGACCTCCTCGTGCAGCTCGCGCAGGGCCGCCTCGGCCAGGGTCTCGCCGACCTCCACCTGCCCGCCCGGCAGGGTGTAGACGCCCCGCATCGGCGCCTGTCCGCGGGCGGCGAGCAGCACCCGGCCGTCGCGTACCACCGCCACCGAGGCGGCGACGAAGGGACGGATAGGATAGCGCCGGCGCCAGGCCGGCTCGTCGGATCCGTTGCTCACGGCCGCGCGTCCCCGTCCCGCACGGTCGCGAGCCGCCCGTCGGTCAGCGCCACCACGATGGCGGCGCCGTGCCCGGAGCCCAGGACCGCGAGGCCGGCCCCGACCGGCGCCGGCAGGGCCGCGCGGGCCCGCTCCTTCAGGCCGTCGGCCGAGAGGTAGGCCAGCGCCGTGCGGTCGCCGGCCGCCAGAACCCATTCCCCCTCGCCGAGGGCGGCGCCGGGGGCGGCAAAGCCCGCTCCCCCGCGCGCCTGCCGGGCGGGGGTGCCGCCGGCGAGGGACCAGCTCTCGGCCCGGCCGTCAGCGCCACGCACCAGCAGGGCGGCGGGCGTCGCGCCCGGG
>NZ_JACWCT010000045.1 GCF_016613415.1 Methylobacterium ajmalii
GGGCTTCTGTGGTTCGCCCTCGCCTGCGAGGTTGAGGATCCCGCACTGGTCGCGCTGGCCGAATGGATCATGGCGGCCGAGGACGCCACGGCGGCGCCTCTGCGCGATGAGCTTGGCGCACCGCTGCCCGGCGACTGGCTCCTAGGCACGACCGTGTTCAACCTGAACCATGATCTCTGGTGCCTGCTCGGTGCCCGGCTGCCCGAGCGGCTGTCCCCACGGCACGGCCCTCAGGTGGTGGAGGCGGTCTGCCTGATCTCGGCGATGATTGTTCATCCCCCTGGTGACTGAGATGCCGAGCATGACCGATCGGCCGCTATGGGTCGAAAGCGGACGCGCGCGGTCAAGCTGATTGGGTTTTGATCCAAAGACATTTTCCGATGAGGTGGATGTCGGTTCAGCGAGAGACAATGCGGTAAAACCACAGACCTGGAGCGCCGGCCGGTTGCAACGCGATCGGGCGCCGCTCCAGCCTTGGGGCCACCGGTCCCCCCAGCCGGGGATCCTCCGCCCTGCATCCCGGATCGCGGCGCGCTCTCGCGACCGGGCCGGGGGGCCCCGGCGCGATGTCCGGAGGATCGAGCCGTGCCCGGACATCGCGCGCGTCCCGGGGCCGGGCGGCCCGCCGGAGCCTCAGGCGAACACCCGGGTCAGGGCCCCGTCGATCGCCTCGACGATCCGGTCGATGTCGTCCGGGGTCGCGATCAGGGCCGGGCTCAGGCACAGCGTGTTGTTGAGCCCGGCGAGCGAGCGGTTGGTGGCGCCGATGATGACGCCGTGCGCCATGCAGTCGGCCACCACCGCCTGGACCCGCTTCTCGTCCATCGGCTCGCGGGTGGCGCGGTCGGCGACGAGCTCGGCGCCGCAAAACAGGCCCTTGCCGCGCACGTCGCCGATCGCCGCGTGGCGCTCGGCGAGGCCGTGCAGGCCCGCCATCAGCCGCTCGCCCATCGCGACCGTGTTGTCGATCAGGCCCTCGTCCTCGATGATCCGCATGTTCTCGAGCGCGGCCGCCGGGCCGGCGGTGCAGCCGCCGAAGGTCGAGATATCGCGAAAATACGACATCGGGTCGGCGGCGTCGTCCTTGAACAGCGCGAAGACCGCCTCGGTCGTCACCGTGCAGGCGATCGCCGCGTAGCCCGACGCCACCCCCTTGGCCATGGTGACGAAATCGGGCTGCACGCCGTAGTTCTGGTAGCCGAACCACGCACCCGTGCGGCCCATGCCGCACACCACCTCGTCGATGTGGATCAGGATCTCGTGCCGGCGGCAGATGTCCTGCACCTTCTCCCAGTAGCCCTTCGGCGGCGTGATCACGCCGCCGCCGGCGGTGACGGGTTCGAGGCAGATCGCCCCGACGGTGTCGGGGCCCTCGCGCAGGATTACCGCCTCGATGGCGTCGGCGGCCATCTCGCCGTAATTCTCCACCCTCCCCCACTGGCTGCGGTATTCGAGGCAGTGGGGGACGGCCACGAAGCCGTCCGGGAACGGGCCGTACTGGTCGCGGCGCTGATCCTGGCCGGCGGCGGCGAGCGCCCCGATCGTGGTGCCGTGGTAGTCGCGCTCGCGGTAGAGGATCTTGGATTTGCGCCCGCCATGGTGCCGGTGCGCGATCTGGCGCACCATCTTGAAGACCTTCTCGTTCGCCTCCGATCCCGAATTCGCGTAGTAGACGCGGGTCATGCCCGGCATCTTGGCGATCAGCCGCTCGGAGAACAGCGCCGCGGGGATCGATCCGGCCGAGCCGGCGAAGTAGTTGAGCTTGACCAGTTGGTCGCGCACCGCGTCGGCGATGCTGGTGCGCCCGTAGCCGACATTGACGGTCCAGACCCCGCCCGAGACCGCGTCGAGGTATTCGCGCCCGGTGGCGTCCCAGACCCGCATCCCCCTCCCCTCGACCATCACCCGCGGGTCGACGGTCTCGTAGGGCTTGTGCTGCGACAGGTGGTGCCAGACATGGGCCCGGTCGGCCTCGATGACGTGGCGCAGGTCGTTGGTGCGGGAGAGGTCGTTCATGGCCGAGTTTCCTGGCAGGGTTTCCTGATGGCGGGGGATGAGCGGACGATCCGTCAGGCCGTCGGGTCGCGCTGGATCGCGAAGGGGGCCCAGGACTGGGTCACCGGCATGATCTCCAGGCTGTTGACGTTGACGTGGGGCGGCAGCGAGGCGACCCAGCCGACGGTCTCGGCGATGTCCTCGGGCCGGAGCGGGTGCGCGCCCTTGTAGAGGGCGTCGGAGGCCGCCTGGTCGCCGCCGGTGCGCACCAGCGTGAACTCGCTCTCGGACAGGCCGGGCTCGATCGAGGTGACCCTGACGCCCTTGGCCGAGAGGTCGCAGCGCAGCCCCAGCGAGAACTGCCGGACGAAGGCCTTGGTCCCGCCGTAGACGTTGCCGCCCGGATAGGGCCAGTGGGAGGCGATCGAGGCGAGGTTCACGACGAGGCCGCGATGGGCGATCAGCCGGTCGAGCAGGAGCCGGGTGATCGTGACGAGGCCGACGACGTTGGTGTCGATCATCGTCCGCCACTGGGCGAGGTCGCTCTCCTGCGCCGGCCCGGTGCCGAGCGCCAGCCCCGCATTGTTGACGAGGAGCGAGACCTCCGCGAAGGCCGGCGGCAGCGACGCGAGCGCGTCCCGGGTCGCCGCCTCGTCGCGGATGTCGAAGGCGAGCGGATGGGCGCGCTCGCTGCCGCCGAGCGTCGCCACCAGGGCGTCGAGCCGGTCGCGGCGGCGCCCGGTCACCACGACGCGCCAGCCGTCGCGGGCGAGCCGGCGGGCGATGGCGTCGCCGAAGCCCGCGGTGGCTCCGGTGACGAGGGCGATCTTGGACATGCGGGTCTCCGGAGAAGGGCATCGTGCGGGGAGCGGCGTCCCCCGATGCTAGAGGAAGGGCGCGGTCGCCGGGCGGCCTATCCGTGCCCGAGGGTGACGAAGGCTTCGCCGAGCGCCTGGACGAGGCCCGTCGCCGCGATGCCGGCGAGGCCCCCGGAGGCGAGGCGGCGCCACGCCACCGGCGAGAGGCGGGCCGAGAGGAGTGTGCCGGCGGCAAAGCCCAGCAGCGTCGGCACCCCGTAGAGGAGGACGAGGTCCCAGACCCCGGGCTCGATCGCCCCGAGGAGGCCGCGGCCGGCAAGGCCGAGGATGTCCGCCGCGCCGAAGAAGACCGCGAGGGTCCCCTTGAGGCGGTGGCGCTCGGCGCCGCTCGCCAGGAGCCAGGCCGAGATCAGCGGGCCGCCGACCGCGAAGGCGCTGATCAGCCCCCCGACCAGGGCCGCGACGGCGATGCCGATGCGCCGGTCGGCGAGCCAGGCCGGCGGACGGCGCACCAGGGCGACCCCGGCCGCTCCCAGCACCGCCACGGTCACGACGAGCCGCGCCGTGGTCTCGTCGAGGCCGACCGCCAGGGGGCCGCCGCACGCCGCGCCGAGTAGGCCGGCGGCGAGGAGCGGGCGCAGGACCCGCCAATCGACCGAGACGCCGCGCCGGTCGAGGAGGAGGAGCGCCGTGAGGACGAGATCGGCCCCGAGGAGGAACGGGATGCCGGCCTGCGCGGAGGGCAGGAGCCCCAGGCCGAGGGCCGCGACGAGGCTGTAGCCGAAGCCGGTGACGCCCCGGAACGCGGCAGCCAGGAAGGTCACGCCGGTGAAGGCGAGGACGGACGGCGCGGGAAGGACCATGGTGGGACGGGCTCACGCCTCGATCGGGGAGAGGCTCACGCCTTGCCCTTCCAGGGGGTGAGGCGGCGCTCCAGCCGGCGCATGCCGAGCTCGAAGGCGCCGGCGAGCGCGCCGATCACCAGGATGCCCATGATCACGATGTCGGTGCGCAGGAAGTTCGAGGCGTTGAGCACCATCTGGCCGATGCCGGTCGAGGCCGCCACCATCTCGGCCGCCACCAGCGTGGTCCAGCCGACGCCCATGCCGATGCGCAGGCCCACCAGGATGTCGGGCAGGGCCGCCGGCAGGACGACGTGGCGCACCACCTGGGCGCGGCTCGCGCCCAGCGCCCGGGCGGCGTTGATCTGGTCGGCGCTCGCCGCCGCGACGCCGGCGCGCGCCGCGAGCGCCACGGGGGCGAAGCAGGCGAGGAAGATCAGCAGGATCTTCGAGGTCTCGCCGATGCCGAACCAGATGATGACGAGCGGCAGGTAGGCGAGCGGCGGCAACGGCCGGTAGAACTCGATGAAGGGATCGAGCACCGCGCGCAGGGTCGGGCTCAGGCCGGTGGCGAGGCCGACCGGGATCCCGATCAGGGCGGCGAGCAGGAAGGCGCCGGCGACCCGCACGAGGCTCATGGCGACGTGCTCGAGGAGCGGCGCGCCGTCGATGCGGCCCTCGACCGCGTCCGCGAAGGCCTTGAGCACGCTCTCGGGCCGGGGCAGGAACAGCGGCTTGACGAGGCCGGTCTGCGTGGCGACGCCCCAGGCGGCGAGCGCGACGGCGACCGTCGCGAGGCTGATCAGCAGGGTCTTGGGCGCGCGCCCGTGCATCGCGGCCCGGCGGCGGCCGAGCGGGGACAGGGCGCGCATCGCCGAATCGGGAGTGTCGGTCACGGTCTGGCCCGGGGCGGCAGGGACGGGAAGGGCGTGGGTCGCGGCGGATCTCATGCGGCGGCGCCTCGTGCGGTGTCGGCCCGCCCGGATCCCGGATCGGTCCGCGCGGGCTCGCCTCCGGTCCCGCCGTGGTCGTGGATGAAGCGCAGCACCCGCTCGCGCATCGCGATGAAGTCGGGGCTGGACTTCACCGCCCGGGCTTCCTCGCCGGCGAGGAAGCGGCGGCAGAAATCGAGCGGGACGATCTCGGCGATGCGGCCCGGCCGCGGGGTCATGATCACCAGCTTGGTGGCGAGGAAGATCGCCTCCTCGACCTCGTGGGTGATGAAGAACGCCATCTTCCGCGTGCGGGCCCAGATCGACAGGATCAGCTCCTGCACCTGCTCGCGGGTGAAGGCGTCGAGCGCGCCGAGCGGCTCGTCCATCAGCAGCATGCGGGGATCGGCGGTGAGCGCCCGGGCGATGCCGACCCGCTGCTGCATGCCGCCGGAGAGCTCGTAGATCCGCTTGCCCGCGCAATCGGCGAGGCCGACGAGGTCGAGCATCGCCCGGGCCCGCGCCTCGCGCTCGGGCCGCCGGACGCCCTGCATCCGCAGCCCGAAGCCGACGTTCTCCAGCACGGTGAGCCAGGGCATCAGGGCGTGGCGCTGGAAGACGACGCCGCGATCCGCCCCCGGTCCGGCGACCGGGCGCCCGTCGAGCAGGATCTGCCCCTCCGTCGCCGGCAGGAAGCCGGCGATGCAGTTGAGCAGGGTCGTCTTCCCGCAGCCGGACGCACCGAGCGCGACCACGAACTCTCCCGGCTCGATCGTGAGATCGACCCAGGACAGGGCGACGGTGGCGCTCTGGCCCTCCCCGTACTGGACGCTGAGCTTGCGGATCTCCAGCATGACGGTCTCCTGGCTGTCGGGGCGTCCGGCCGGGGCCGGCCGGTCAGGGCTTGGCCGGTCAGGGCTTGGCCGCGGCCTTGGCCACGTCGGCGGTGACGAACGTGCCGTAATCGGGCGCGAGGTCGGGTACGCGCCCTTGCGCCTTCAGGAACTCCGCCGTGGACTTGAGCGCGCCCGCGGCCCCTCCGCCGAGCCAGCGCGGCGAGATCTGCTCGTCGATCGTCGGGAACCGATAGGCGGCGAGGCCCGCCGGCACGTCCTCCGGGGCGGCGCCGGTCCACTTGGCGATCGCGGCGACCTGCGGCGTCCCCGCTTTCCAGGATTCGCCGGATCGCGCGTAATCCGCGTCCGCCGCGGCGAGCAGCCGGACGAAGGTGGCGAGGAAGCCGGGATGGGCGGCCTTGAAGGCGTTCGTCGCCACGATCCCGTCGAAGGTCGCCTTGCCCTTGGCGGCGAAGTCGCCGGCCGAGGCCAGCACCGTGCCGGACTTCTTGAGGTTCGTCAGCACCGGCGCCCAGATGAAGGCGGCGTCGATGTCGCCGCGCTCCCAGGCGGCGGCGATCTCGGGCGGGCGCATGTTGAGGACCCGGACGTCCTTGGCCGCGAGACCCGCCTCCTGCAGGGCGAAGGTCAGCTGGTAATGCGCCGTGGAGACGAACGGCACCGCGACCGTCTTGCCCTTCAGGTCCCGGATCGATGCGATCCCGGTGCCCTTGCGGGCGACGAGCTGCTCGGCGTCGCCGATGTCGTCGAGAATCCAGAACAGCGTGATCGGCAGGCCCTGCGAGGCGGCGGCCGCGACCGGCGAGGAGCCCGCCTCGCCGACATCGACGTTGCCCGAGGCCATCGCCCGGATGACGTCGCCGCCTCCGCCGAACTTGACCCATTTCACCTTGTAGCCGGTCTGCTTCTCCAGCTCGCCGCTCTCCATCAGGACCCGGATCGGCGTCATCATGTCCTGATAGGCGAAGGTGACGGTCTTCTCGGCGGCGACGGCCGGGACGGGTGAACCGAGCGCCGCGCCGATCGCCCCGGCGAGCGCCGACAGCCACACCGTCCTGCGGGTCGTCGCGCGGGTCGTGCCGGGGGGCGTCCGACGGGGTGTCTGGGTGGTCATGGAGCGGTCCTCGTGGCGGCCTCGACCGTGGGAACCCCCGCATTGAAGGGCAGCCGGCCCCCGCGCCGAAAGATCCAGTTCGGGCCGGTTTGGGCCCGGTCTGGACCAGTGGCGCGGTCCGCGCCGCTTGCGCGGGCATCTGCTGCCGTTTTCCGGCGCCGGCGCCCGCCGTTTCGGCAGCGGCGCCGGTCCCGGCGCTTTCCCGCATCGGGCGGGCGGGCGATACTGGCGGCCATGTCGAGCGACATTGCCTGGCGGATGCTGTTCGGGGGCCGGTCCGGCGACGAGCCGGCGTTGCACGCCCAGATCGGCCGGATGGTCGGCGAGGCGATCGCGGCCGGGCTGCTGGCGCCGGGCGCGCGGCTGCCCTCGAGCCGCGGCCTCGCGGCCGAGCTCGGCATCGCACGCAACACCGTCGTGGCGGCCTATGACGGTCTGGTCGACGCGGGCGTCCTCGTCTCGCGCGGCCGCAGCGGCTGCTTCGTCGCCCCGCCGGCGGCCTGCGCCCCGCCCGGCCCGGATCCGGGGGCGCCCGGGGCGATGCAGGCCTGGTCCGGCCGCTTCGCGATCCGCCCCTCACGCCTGCCCCAGATCACCAAGCCGCGCGACTGGACGCGCTACCCCTACCCGTTCCTGTTCGGGCAGTTCGACCCGAGCCTGTTTCCGGTCGCGGCCTGGCGCGAGAGCGTGAAGGCGGCCTCCAGCGTCAAGGAGATCAGCGGCTGGAGCTTCGACCAGGTCGACGACGACGACCGCGCCCTGATCGAGCAGCTCCGCCTGCGGGTGCTGCCGCGCCGCGGCATCCTCGCCGCCCCCGGCGAGATCATGGTGACGATCGGCTCGCAGCACGCCCTGTCGCTGCTGGTCCAGCTCCTCGTCGCCCGCCGCACCACGGTCGGGCTCGAGGATCCGGGCTACACCGACGCGCGCAACATGGTCGGGCTCGCGACGGACCGGATCCGGCCGCTCGCCCGCGACGCCCGCGGCATCGTGCCGGACGGGGATTTCCGCGCCTGCGACGTCGCCTTCGTGACGATCGGCCATCAATGCCCGACGACCGCCGTCACGCCCCTGTCGCGCCGCCGCGAGCTTCTCGCCGCCGCGGCGCAGGACGACGTCGTCCTCGTCGAGGACGATTACGAGGCCGACCTCTCGACCGAGGAGGAGGCCGGGCTGCCGAGCCTCAAGAGCCTCGACGCCGACGGGCGGGTGATCCACGTCGGCTCGTTCTCGAAGGTTCTCGCGCCCGGCCTGCGCGTCGGCTACGTCGTCGCCCCGCCCGCGGTGATCGACGAGCTGCGGGCGCTGCGCCGCCTGATGCTGCGCCACCCGCCGACCAACAACCAGCGCAGCCTCGCCACCTTCATCGCGCTCGGGCATTACCGCGCCCACCTCGCGCGGACGGCCGCCCTCCTGCGCCCGCGGGCCGACCTCATCGCCGCGCTCGCGCCGGAGCTGATGCCGGCCTGCACGATCCGCCGCGGCTTCGGCGCGAAGAGCTTCTGGGTCGAGGGACCGGCGGGGCTCGACGCCCGGGCGCTCGGCGAGCGGCTCCGGGGCGAGGGCGTGCTGATCGAGCCCGGCGACATCTTCTTCATGGATCCGGCGCGCGGGCGCCGGTTCTTCCGGCTCGGCTTCACGGCGATCCCGCTGCCGCAGATCGAGCCGGGCCTGCGGCGCCTCGCGGCGGCGCTGGAGCATTTTCCGACGAAGTAGGCTCCGTTTCGCCGATAGAAAATGCGTCAAGACCAATGACCTGGAGCAGCGCCCGGTTGCAGAGCGACCGGGCGCTGCCCTAGCGTCCCGCTCCGCCTGAGGCCCCCTCCCCTCCGCGTCCCGGCGGCTAATCGGCGACCGGTCCCGCCGGAGTCGCCGTGTCGCGGTCCGCCTCGTGCGGGCCGGACGCGAGGCCGCGGGCGCAGGCCGCGATCTGCCGCCGCAGCCAGGCGTGGCCCGGATGGCGCTCGACCCGCCTTGCCCAGACCAGGACCGAGCGGGTGACCGGCAGGTCGGGATCGGCCGGCAGGTCCGCGCAGGCGACCGGGTGCGTCGTCGCGAGGGTCCGGGCGATCCGGGCGCCCAGCACCGCCACCATGTCGGAGCGCGCGAGGATCGCCGCCGCCGACAGGAACGGCGCCGCCATCGCGATCCGGCGCGCCGGCAGGCCCCGGCGGCTCAGGATCGCGTCGAGGAAGCCGACGTCGTCGCCGGTCGAGGACACCACGAGGTGGGGCAGGCCGGCGAGGCGATCGTAGCTGGGCGGCTCGGCGAGTGCCGGGTGCCCGCGCCGGGCGACGACCGAGAACCCGTCGCGAAACAGCGTCGTGGTGCCGAAGCGCTCGCCCTCGACCCGGCCGCTGCCCACGACCGCGAGGTCGACGTCGCCGCGGTCGAGGAGGTCGTCGAGGCGCACGGTGCCGCTCGGGCTCATGTGCAGGCGCAGGGACGGGGCCCGGCTCCCGATCCACTCGGCGATCGGCGCGGCGAGCACGACCGCGGCGGTGTTGTTGAGCACCAGGCGGAAGCTCGCGGTCGAGGAGGCCGGATCGAAGTGGTCCTGGTGCAGCGCCCCCTCGATCTCGGCGAGCGCCCGGCGCACCGGCTCGGCGAGGTCGAGGGCCCGGGGCGTCGGGGCCATGCCGTCGGGGCCGCGCACGAACAATTCGTCGTCGAAGGCCCGGCGCAGCCGCTGGAGCGCGTGGCTCACCGCGGACTGGCTCAGCGCCAGCCGCTCGCCGGCGCGCGTGACGTGGCGCTCGCGCATGATCGCGTCGAACACGATGAGCAGCTTGAAGTCGAACGCGTCCCAGTTCACGGGCGCGGGTTGTAGCGGAGGGGCGCTGCGGGGGATAGGCGCGCATGGTGCCGATCCGGTGCGCGGCCGTCGGAACGGCTCCGCTTCGGCCCCAGGCGCCGTCCCCTCCCGGCGCGCCTCGCGTCCGCCGCGCCTGCTTTGCAGGCCGCCCTCCACCGCGGACGGGGGAGGGTTTTCTCCCCCGCCGGGTCGCGCCTCGGCCGAGACTTCTCTTAACCTTACTTCTTATCCCTGCTTCAGCTTCGTCACCGTCTCGCCGGGTACGCCGGAAAAATTGTTCGACAGCAGGTAGCGCGGGCTCGCCTTGATCCAGGTGTCGAGGTCGATCTCCTCGAACTTGCCGTTGTCCCAGGTCTGGACGATCTCGAGGTCCTCGTCGCCGACGTTCTTGATCGCGTGGCCGAAGCCCATCGGGATGTAGGCGACGTCGCCGGGCTTGAACTCGGCCACCTTGCCGCGCCCGCCCGAGCCGAACAGGGCGACCTGGCCCCTGCCCTTCAGGTAGTAGTGCCACTCGTTGGCGTTGACGTTCCAGTGCAGCTTGCGCATCTGCCCCGGCCGGATCGTCATCACGCCGCCCGACATCGTCTTCTGGATCGGCCACTCGTCCACCGTGGCGAGCCGGAAGGTGCCGCCGTCGAACTCGCGCACGGCGCGCGGATCCTTGAGCAGGCGGAACTTGTGGGTCGATTCCTTCGGCCAGGGCGCGTCGAGGGCATCCGCGACCGGCACGACGGGACCGGCCTGGATGTAGGCCTCGCCCTTCGGGAAGGCGTCGAAGGCGCTCGCCGGCAGGCCGAAATCGAGGGCCAGCATGTCCTTCGGCGTCACGTCGATCCAGTCGGTGATCGAGAAGGTGCCGTGCTCCGAGAAGGCGCCGTTGTCGAACGACAGGATGAAGTGGCAGGGCTTGTTGCCGATGGTCTGGATCGAGTGGCCGTGGCCCTTCGGAAAGTACCAGAGGTCGCCGGGCTCGTAGTTGTTGATCTCGCTCGCGCCTGAGGGGTCGAGCACCACGGTCTGGCAGCGCCCGTCGATGACGTAGGCCCATTCCGCCGCGATGGCGTGCCAGTGCAGCTCGCGCGAGGCGCCGGGCTCGAGGAACATGTGCACGCCCGCGATCCCCTTGCTGATGGGGAACTGGTGCACCGTCGCCTCCTTGGCCCAGCCGCCGGAGGTCACCTTCGGGCGGTTGCCGTCGAGGGAGAAGCGGAAGTCGGGCATCGCGCCGACATCCTGCGGATCGTGGTAGGCGACCTTGGCGCCCGGCGGCAGCGAGACCGACCGGCGGCCGAACCCGCCGTCGCCCGGGTTGCCGTGGTCGTGCTCGAGGGCCTGCGCTCCCGAGGCCATCAGGGTGCCGGCGCCGAGCGCCGCCGTGCCGAGAAACAGCCGTCGCGACTGGTCCATGGTGTCCTCTCCCCCAGAAGATCGACGGGGCCGGCCGCGCCGGTCGCGTCGTCCGCCGCCCGTGCCGGGCCGTCGGGGCGGGAAGCTGCGCGAAGCCGGTGCGCCAGTGAAACGCATTGTCGGCATCGGCCCATGGCCGCCATTCATGATGGATCGGTTCGACGAGGAGGGATCGCCGGATGTCCTGGCAGCTCTGGGCACTGGTCTCGGCGGTGTTCACCGCGTTGACGGCGCTGCTCGCCCGGGCCGGCAGCGCCGGCGCGGAGTCGGATGCCGCCGCCTTCATGCGCTCGGTGGTCATCCTCCTGGCGCTCGGGGCGATCTGCCTCGCCACCGGCCAGTGGCAGGCGCTGCGCGGCCTCACCGGGCGCAACCTCGGCCTCCTCAGCCTGTCGGGCCTTGCCACCGCGGGGTCCTGGGCCTGCTACTTCCGGGCGCTCAAGACCGGCGGCGCGGCGCAGGTCGCGACCCTCAACAAGCTGTCGATCGTGCTGGTCGCCGTGCTCGGCGCGACGCTGCTGGGCGAGCGCCTGTCGGGGATCAACTGGCTCGGGATCAGCCTCGTCACCGCCGGCGCCTACCTGCTCGCCTACCGGGGCTGAGGGCGGCGGCGCGCACCGGTCGGCGACGGCGATCCAGGTCCGGGATCGGGGGAGAGCCCGCCCTCCGGCCCGCCGCCGCGAGGATGCGGTGGTCGCCGGCGATCTCCAGGACGTGCCGCCCCCTCGCCCCGAGCCCGCCTCCGCGGTTGACGCTCGCCGGCCGGCTCTAGATTCTCCCTCGTCGAGCTTGGAAGGAATCGTCTGATGCGTGCGCTTGCTGTTTCGATCGGATTGCTGACGGCCCTGTGGGTCGCCCCCGCGGCCGCGCATGGGTGCCATCAGGGCTGGCAGCAGGCCCCCGCGGAGGGCTGGCACAGCCACGGCATGAAGTGCGAGCCGCGCAAGGGGCTCGGCGTCTCCCGCCGGAACAAGGCGCACGGCCGCCGCGCGGCCTGAGCGGGCTCGCGCCGGCAGGCCAACGCGTCGTCCGCTGAGGCCCTCGTCTCGTCGCGGGCTCTTGCCGCGGGAACGGCGGCCGACTTTCCGCACCCTGCTCGAGGGCATCTCGCGGCGAGGCGCGGGCCGCCCCGTCGCAGGAAGTTTCGCACGATCGACGGCCTGGCGCAGCGTCCGGTTGCCGTGCGATCGGGCGTCGCCCGGCGGGGGGACGGGGATGCAGTGCCGCCCCCTCCCCCGTCATCCGCCCCGACCGGCCTGGGCGGCGCCGGCCGGCGGCCTCCCCCGTGCGCCGGCGGCATGGCGGCGTCGCGATCCCCCGCCGCCCATGCGTGAGGTCCCGTGCGTCGCTTCCCACCCGAGAGGATCGTCTGCCTGACCGAGGAGACGGTCGAGACCCTGTACCTGCTCGGCGAGGACCACCGCATCGTCGGCGTCTCGGGCTACGCCGTCCGGCCGCCGCGGGTCCGGCGGGAGAAGCCGCGCGTGTCGGCCTTCACCTCGGCCGACATCCCGAAGATCCTGGCGCTGTCGCCCGACCTCGTCCTCACCTTCTCCGACCTGCAGGCGGACATCGTCGCCGCGCTGATCCGGGCCGGCGTGGCGGTGCACGCGTTCAACCAGCGCGACGTGGCGGGCATCCTGGCGATGATCCGCCTGCTCGGCGCGCTCGTCGGGGTTCCCGAAAAGGCGGAGGCGCTGGCGCGCGGCTACGAGGACAGGCTCGCGGCGGTCCGGGCCGCGACGGCTGGCCTGCCCCGGCCGCGGGTCTATTTCGAGGAATGGGACGAACCGCTGATCTCCGGGATCGGCTGGGTCTCGGAACTCGTCGCGGTCGCCGGCGGCGACGACGTCTTTCCGGCCCTGCGCGCGGGCCAGGCCGCCCGCGACCGGATCGTGTCGCCCGGGCAGGTGATCGCAGCAGCGCCCGACCTCATCCTGGCGTCCTGGTGCGGCAAGAAGGTCGTCGCGTCGCGCATCGCGTCCCGGCCCGGATGGGCCGGGATCCCGGCGGTCCGGGCCGGGCGGATCGTCGAGATCAAGTCGCCCCTGATCCTGCAGCCGGGCCCGGCGGCCCTGTCGGACGGCCTCGACGCGGTGTGTCGCGCGCTCGACGCCGCCCGGGCGGACGACCACCATCGACCCCTTCCCCCGGCTTGACCGATCGCCCGGCGCGTCGGCCGGTCATGGGTCGTCGCGTGCGGCGGGGCGGTGTCGCGTGGACGGGCCGGTCCTTACCATCTGGTAAGGGGGGTGAAGTGCTTGATTTCGTTGATGGTGATCGCCCGGGGCCCGCTCCGGGCCCGGGTGCGTGCCGAGGCCCGGCGCGATGCGGCGTCGTCACGCGCCGCGCGGCGGCAGGACGAGCGCCCGACCCCGCGGGTGTCGGACGAGCGCCCGGCGCTTCCTCGCGGTGGAGGTCTCGCGCTCCGTCGGCATGGCCGATCCGGGCGCCGGCGGTCCGGCCCGCGTCCGGCCACGGGGCGATCGGCGGATCTCGCAAGACAGTTCGACCTCGAGTCGGGGCCTTGCCCCACTCTGGACCTCATCCTTCGGGGTCGGCCCATCGAAGGTGAGCCGACCCCGAAGGAGGGCGTGGATCGGACGAAGACTCCTGGCCCCTGGCCCGCCGGTCCGGTAGGCTCCCGGTCGCCCGCGCATCGTCCGCGAACCGAGCCACTCGGCCGCCGCGGGAGGTCGCGACGCTCGTCCGGGCCACGGCTCCGCGGAGCGCGTCTTGCGCCGCCCTCGTCCCCGATCGGCGCAAGCCGGTTCAGGCCTTGCCCGCCCGATAGGCGGCCAGTAGCTCGGGAAGCCGTCCGGCGAGGTAGTCGCCGAAGCCGGGTTCGCTGGCCTCGTCGGTCGTCACCCGCACGCCGGCCGTGCTGCGCTCGATGCGGGCGAATTTCAGGCCCTTGGCGTCCTTCAGCGTCTCGGCCCTCGGCCTCCCGGCCGCCTTCGGGGTCGTCGTGAGCGCCGCCAGCACGGCGGAGAACCGCTCGTCCGACGTCTTGCCGGCGAGGTTCGGGGCGGCGAGGACCTCGTCGATCCGCCCGGGCGCGGCGGCCTTGATCCGGTCGGCCAGGGTGAGCCAGTTCGGCCGGCCGATCCTCGGGGCGGGCCCGATCGTGGCGAGCACGGGGGCGGGAATCGCGTCCGCGACCGTCAGCAGGCTCGAGAGGTGGCTGGCCTGTAGGCCCATCGCCTTGGCGATGACGTCCCGGGCGACCCCGGCCTGCACCATGTTCCGGGCGAAATGGGCCCGCTCGATGTAGCTGAGGTCGGCCCGCGCGAGGTTCTCGGACCCCTGCGCGATGATGAGCTCGGTGTCGCTCAACGGGCGCACGATGGCCCGCAGCGGACGGCCCAGGAGGCGCGCCGCGCGGTGCCGCCGCCGGCCGTAGGCGATCTCGTAGCGGCCGGGCTCGCCGGGCTTCGGGCGGACCAGGGCGGGACTGCGCTGCCCCTCCTGGCGGATCTGCTCGACGAAGGCGTCGAACGCCGCGTCGGTCGTGTCAGGCACGCGGTCGGCGATCGCGGACGGGTCGCAGATCTCCGGATCGAGCTCGACCACGCTGCCGTCGCGCTCGGCGTCGGCGGCCGCGCGCGCCTGTTCCTGCGCCTGCCAGGCCGCGCCGAAGGAGCGGGCCGCGGCGGTCCGGCGCAGGGAGGGGGGATTACCAGCTGGTAAGGGGGGTGAAGTCGTTGATGGCGTTGAGGATGGGGTGTCCGGCGCCAGCTCCGGCGCGGGCCGGGCCATCAGGTGGCGGATGCTCTTGCTCATGCCCGCCCCCACGCGGTGCGGATCAGCGCCTCGATCTCCCGGTTGACGTCGTCGAAGGCGTCCAGCGCCCGCCGGTAGGTGGCACGGCTCACCTCGTCGCTGCGGTCCCGACCGAGCGGCGTCTCGTAGATGGTCTGGCCGATGAGGCCCGAGGTCGAGACGGCCGGGGTCTGGAGCATCGCCTTGGGCAGCACGTAGCTCCCGAACAGGTCCTGCAGCATCCCGACGACCGAGGTCTGCGGCACGCTCTGCGGGTCGTACCGGGTGATGAGGTAGCGGAACCAGTCCTGGGCCGGCGGCGGGGCGCCCTCGGCCTGCACCGTCTCCATGAGATCGCTCATCATCGTGAGGAACTGGCGCATGGACGCGAGGTCGATCATCTGCGGATGAACGGTGATCAGGGTCGCGGTGGCCGCGCAGAGGGCCGAGATCGCGAAATAGCCGAGCCGGGGAGGGCAGTCGATCACCACCACGTCGTAGTCCTCGGCCACGCTCTCGATCGCGACGGGCAGGCGGGCGAAGAACGGAGGACCGCCCGACCTGCGCCGCTCGGGGCTCGACATCAGCGGGGCGTAGAACTCGAACTCCTCGAGCTCGAGGTTCGCCGAGGCGAGGTCGAGCCCGGTGAAGTAGGTCTTGCGGATCACCTCCCGCAACGGGCGCTGGCCCTCGCCGTAGCGGACGGCGTCGTAGATCGTCGGAAAGCTGTCGTCCGGGCGGATGCCGAGCAGGGTGGACAGGCTGGCCTGCGGGTCGGCGTCGATCGCCAGCACGCGATAGCCGTGGAGGGCGAGGTAATGGGCGAGCCCGGCCGTGTGCGTGGTCTTGGCCGAGCCGCCCTTGAAGTTCGTCAGCGCGATGACCTGGAGGTGCTCGCCCTTCGCCGCGTCGCGGTGCGGAAGGTAGCCCCGCCCGACGCGGTCGATCTCGTGGAGGTATCGGCGCACCGCGTGGATCTCGGCCAGCGTGAAGTAGCGCCGTCCCGCCGGCCCGATCTCGAGGTCCGGCGTGAGCCGGTCGAAGGGAAGCTGGCGCAGGCGCACCTCGGTGATGCCAAGCAGCCGCGCCGTCTCGCCGGCCGAGAACCGCCGCAGGGTCTTCTGCGCCGTCGGGGGATAGAAGCCGACGGCCAGGTCCTGCAGTTTCCCGCCCAGAAGCCGCGCATGGCTCGCCGCGATCTGATTGGAGGGCGTCTCGGCGCCATCCATGGGGACGTGCTGGTTCATGACCCTTCTCGCTAGCGGTCAAACGACGGAATACGCCATACCACCGCTAGCGACGTGATGGGATCGTTTCGGGCCGCACGCGGCGTCCCCCCGCAAGCCCCGCACAAGCTTGTCTCCGGTGCCGGCACGGCGGCGAGGGGAGGGAAGGCGAGGCGAAGCGGGGGAAGGGGAGAGGAGGGGAGGGGAGCCGTCCGGCTCCGTCACCGCCGGATGTCCTGCTGGCGGGCGGCGCCCTCGCCGCCTCCCCGGGCACCGTCCCCCGCGGGCGGCCGCGGCGTCCGGCCGTTCGTCGCGTTCGGGCGCGCCGCTTCAGCATCCGGCCGCGGCGAGGGCGCCGTCCGCGGCGCGCGGCTCCGGGCCCTGCCCGAGATAGAGCCGCCGGATGTCGTCGCGGGCGCGCAGCGCCCGGGCGGGGCCCTCCAGGACCGAACGGCCGGTCTCCAGCACCACGCACCGATGGGCGTGGCGCAACGCCAGGGCGACGTTCTGCTCGGCCACCAGCAGCGTCAGGCCCTCGGCGCGGTTGAGGCCGACCAGGATGGCGTAGATCTCGTCGGTCACCTTCGGGGCGAGGCCCATCGACGGCTCGTCGAGGACGAGGAGGCGCGGGCGCCCCATCAGGGCGCGGCCGATCGCCGTCATCTGCTGCTCCCCGCCCGAGACGAGGCCCGCGGGCAGCCCGCGCTTCTGCGCGAGGCGCGGGAACAGGGCGTAGATCCGCTGGAGGTCCGCGCGCAAGTCGCTCCGGCCCGAGCCGCGGCCGAGACCGCCCGCGACCAGGTTCTCCTCGACGCTGAGGCTGCGGAAGCAGTGGCGCCCTTCCAGCACGCCGACGAGGCCGCCGCGCACCAGCGCGTCCGTGCGGGTGCGCGTCACGTCCCGTCCCGCATACGACACGCGGCCGGCGACGATCCGCCCGCCGGAGGCGGGCAGGAGATGCGAAACCGCCCGGAGCAGCGTGGTCTTGCCGGCGCCGTTGGAGCCGGCAAGCGCGACGATCTCCCCCTCGCGCACCGTCAGGTCGACCCGGGACAGCGCCCTGACCCCGTCGCCGTAGACCGCCTCCAGCGCCTCGACGCGCAGGAGATCCCGCCCGGCGGTCACTTGATGTCCGCCGCGGCGCGCTTGCCGGATTGGGCGTCCGCCCGCTCCTCGGCGGCGCAGTCCCGGGGCGTCAGGCCGTGCTCCTTGGCGTAGGCGGTCGAGGAGGCCTCGATGATCGGGCGCAGGGTCGCCCAGTCGGGCTTGATCCAGTCGGAGACGACGGTCCATTTCGCGCCGTCCCACTGCTGGAACGTGACGCGGCCCTCGCCCTCGTGGTTGGCGCAGGTGACGTTGATCGAGTGGAACAGCCCCTTGGCACCGAGGGCGGCGACCCGCGCCTCGTCGAGGCGCAGGTGCTCGAAGCCCCAGCGGACCTCGTCGCCGGTCAGCGTGCGGTGGCCGAACCTCTCCTGGGCGATCCGCACGGCCTCGACGTTCAGGATGCCGTTCAGCACGCCGAGATTGTGGTAGACGCTGCCGATCCGTTTCCGGTCGGCGAGGTTGCCCGCGCCCTTGTCGTAGACCGCGCGGACGATCTCCTGGATGACCGGGTACTGCGCGCCGGAGGCCTGGGTGGTGATGGCGACGTAGCCCTTGGCGGACTCGCCGGCCGGGATCACGTCCTCCTCGGAGTTGGACCAGACGTTGCCGACGATGCGGCCGGCGGGGAATCCGGTCTTCTGCGCCGTCTTGAGGGCGACGGGGTTCATCACCCCCCAGCCGCGCAGCACCACGTAATCCGGCTTCAGGCGACGGATGGCGAGCCACTGCGATTGCTGCTCGTTGCCGGGATGCGGCACCTCGATCTGCTCGACCTTGAAGCCGTAGCGCTTCGCCAGCAGGTCGTAGATCGGGATCGTCTCCTTGCCGTAGGGCGAGCCGTGGTAGAGCACCGCGATCGTCTTGCCCTTCAGCCTGTCGAGGCCGCCCTCGCGGCCGGCGAGGTATTCGACGATGCCGGAGGTCTCGCTATAGGGGTTGAGCAGCAGCGGGAAGACGTAGGGAAACACCCGCCCGTCGGTGGAATCGGTGCGGCCGTCGTTGATCGTGATCAGCGGCACCTTGTCGGCGGTGATGCGGTCGATCATCGCGTAGGCGATGCCGACCGAGAGCGGGTTCCAGGCCGCGATGCCGGGGCGCGACTTCAGCCGCTCGTAGACCTCGACGCCCCGCTCCACCTCGTACTGGGTCTCGCCCTCGCTCCAGGTGAGCTTGACCCCGTTCACGCCGCCGTCGCGGCTGTTGACGAGGTTCAGGTAGTCGATGAACCCGCCGAAGAAGCCCGTTCCCCCGGCGGCGTAGGGCCCGACGCGGTAGCTCTGGAGCGGGAAGTACTGCTCGGCAGCGGAGGCGCCGGCGCCGAGGGCGAGGAGGGCGGCGCCCGCCAGCAGGGCGCGGATCGGGGTCGTACGGGGCATCGGGGAAAATCTCCGTCGGGAATGGGAGCGGGGAGGGCGGGTCAGGCCGGGACGCGCCGGGGGCGGTCGAATAGCCGGGTGAAGAGGCGGTCGAGAAGGGCGCTGAGGCCGGCCGGCTCGCGGATCAGGACGGCGACGATGAGCGCGCCGAGCACGATGCGCTGGACCATCTCCAGCGTGCCGGAATCGAAGCCGTCGCCGAGGAGGGCGGCCCCGAGCCGCGACAGGACCAGCGGCAGCACGACGATGAAGCCCGCGCCCAGGAAGGCGCCCCGCAGGGTGCCGAGCCCGCCGATGATGACGATGAACAGGATCTGGAACGAGCGGTCGAGGTTGAACCCCGCCGGCTCCACGGTGCGCAGGTAGGCGAAGGCCCACAGCACCCCGGCGACCCCGACGACGAAGGAGGACAGCGCGAAGGCGAGGAGCTTGGTGCGCGCCACCCTCACGCCGACGATGCGCGCCGCCGTCTCCTGGTCGCGGATCGCCACGAGGTCGCGCCCGGTCGGCGAGCGCACCAGGCGCCAGGCGGCGAACGTGAGGAGCGAGACGACGACGAGCGAGACCGCGTAGCGCCCGCGAGCGTCCTCGAACGACCATCCGGCCAGGACGAGGCGCGGGGCGCCGATCACGCCCGACGGGCTGTCGTTCGACAGCCACCCGATGCGGTTGAGCGCCCAGGCGACGAAGAACTGCGCGGCGAGCGTCGAGACCGCGAGGTAGAACCCCCGCAGCCGCAGGGCGGGCAGCCCCGCGACGAGCCCGGCCGCCGCCGCGGCGAGCCCCCCGCCGAGGAACGCGGCCGGCAGGGGCAGGCCGGGGACGCGCAGGGACAGGTTGAAGGCGGCGTAGGCCCCGACCGCCATGAAGGCGGCCGAGCCCAGGGACAGGAGGCCGGCATAGCCGACGAGCAGGTTGAGCCCGAGCCCCGCGAGGGCGAGCGCCAGGAAGGGCGTGAGGATCGCTTCGAGCAGGTAGTCCCCGGCGACGAGCGGCACGAGCCCGTAGGCGAGGGCGAGGAGCAGCCCGATCCCGGCCGGTCCGGACAGGCGCCGGAACCGTGCGGGATGGGGAAGAGCGGTCATGGGTGTGTTCATGGGAGTGCTCACGGGATCACGCCCTCTCGACGCTGCGCCGGCCGAACAGGCCGGCCGGGCGGACGAGCAGCAGGGCGAGCGCCGCCACGTAGGCGAACCAGCCCTCGATGCCGCCGCCGATCACCGGGCCGAGATAGACCTCCGCCAGCTTCTCGGCGGCGCCGACGATCAGCCCGGCCACGATGGCCCCGGCGATGGAATCGAACCCGCCCAGCACGAGCACCGGAAGCGCCTTGAGCACCACGAGGGAGAGGGAGAACTGCACCCCGAGACGTGCCCCCCAGAGCAGCCCGGCGACCAGGGCGACGACGCCGGAGGCGATCCACACCGCCGACCAGATCCGCGGCAGGCGAAGCCCGATGCCGAGCGCCGCCAGCGGGTCGTCGGCCACCGCCCGGAAGGCGAGGCCGGTGCGGGTGGTGTGGAAGAACAGGGTGAGCACCGCCACCAGAACCCCGGCGATCGCCGCGGCGACGAGGTCGAACCGGCTCACCAGGACGCCGCCGAATTCGAGCGGCGTGTCGTCGATGCCGAGATCGAGCGCGTGGACCTGCGTGCCCCAGGCGAGCTGTGCCGCGCCCTCGATGACGTAGGCGACGCCCAGCGTCGCCATGAACAGGGTGATGGGCGGCTGGTTCACCAGCGGGCGCAGCACCGCCCGCTCGACGGCGAGGCCGACCAGCGCCATCACGGCGAGCGTCGCCGCGAAGGCCGCCGGGACGGGCAATCCCCGCTCGACCAGGCTGACGAAGGTCAGCGCCGCGAACAGCACCATCGCCCCTTGCGCGAAGTTGAGCACGCCCGAGGTCTTGTAGATCAGCACGAAGCCGATCGCCACGAGGGCGTACATCACGCCCGACAGAAGGCCGCCGACGACGACCTCGACGAAGAACGAGACGTCGGGGCTCATGCCGCCTCTCCCGCGTGCTCGTCGCCGCCGAGATAGGCGGCGATCACCGCCGGGTCGGCCTGGACCTGCGCCGGGGTGCCGTGGGCGATCCGGCGCCCGTGATCCAGCACGGTGACGCGGTCCGAGAGGCGCATGACGACGCCGATATCGTGCTCGATCAGCACGATTGCGCTGCCGAGGCGCTCCCGCGCCTCCCGGATGAAGCGGCTCATCTGCGCCTTCTCGGTGGCGGTCATGCCGGCCATCGGCTCGTCGAGGAGCAGGAGGCGCGGCCGCGCGACCAGCGCCCGGGCGAGCTCGACCCGCTCCTGCACGCCGAACGGCAGGGTCCCGGCCGGCCTGCCGGCCATCGCGGCGAGGTCGAGGTCGGCCATCACCTCCGCGGCCCGCGCCCGGTGGGCTTGCGCCTCGCGCCTTGCATGCGGCAAGCCGAGCGCTTGCGCGGCAAATCCCGCCCGCTGCGCGCCGGCAAGGCCGGAGAGCACGTTATCGAGAACGCTCAAGCCCTTGAACAGGGCGAGGTTCTGGAACGTCCGCGCGACCCCGAGGGCGGCGAGGCGCCCCGCCGGGACGGTCGAGAAGGTCGCCTCGCCGATCCGCACGCGGCCGGATTGCGGGACGTAGAGGCCGCTGATCGCGTTGATCAGCGAGGACTTGCCGGCACCGTTCGGGCCGATCACCGCGTGGATCTCGCCGGGTTCGACCGCGAGGTCGATCGCCTCGAACGCTGTCGTGCCGCCGAAGGTCAGCGTGAGGCCCTCGACGGCCAGGATGGCGGAGCCGGCAGGCGGCGCGGATCGCGCCGGCGCCGCGGCCAGGGCCCGCGCGCGGCGCCGCGGAGCGGCGCGGCCGGGCAGGGGCGCCACCCGCCTCAAGGCGGACGGCAGCCAGGACGAGTGCGGTGGGGCGGACGAGACCATCGCTCCGGCAGCTTCCTGTTCAAGCAGAGATGTGCGAAAGCTGGGATCGATTGCCGCGCGAGGCGTCAATGCAATCGATATTAGCTGATATGTATGATTTAACGGTCGCTTCGACGCACTGTCAAAAGCATTGAACGCTCTTTTTCAGCGCGTTCCTGCATCGATTTTTTCGCGGCTGCCGTACCGAAAGGGAGATTTCGTCTGTCGCCCGGCGGCGGCGGCGCCGCGGCGGCCGGCCGGTGGGCCCGGATCCGCTCCGGAGCGACGGGACCCTCGACCGGGAATGGTGTGCGAGCCGGGGCCCGGCCCGTCGATCGCGGCACCGGACGGCGCGGTTCGGCCCCGCGGTCGGCGTCGGATCCGGGCGCGCCGTCACGCCTCCGGGCGGCGGCACGGCGCGCGGACACCGTCCGGAGGCGGCCTCAATGGTGCCCGGCCATGTGGCGGCCGATCGCCCCGATCTCGGCCTCGGCCGCCGTGGTCTCGTAGACGAGGCGGCCCTCCGACATCACCAGGATGCGGTCGGAGAGCTCGAGGATCTCGTCGAGGTCCTCGCTGATCAGCAGCACCGCAGTGCCGCCGTTGCGCGCGGCCACGATGCGCGAACGGATGTCCGATACCGCCGCGAAATCGAGGCCGAAGCAGGGATTGACCACGATCAGGAGATCGACCGGGTCGGTCAGTTCGCGGGCGAGCACGGCGCGCTGGACGTTGCCGCCCGACAAGGTGGCGATCGGCGCCTCGGCCGAGGCGGTCTTGACCCCGAACCGGGCGATGAGGTCGCGTGCGCGTCGGCGCAGGCCGCCCGTGTCGAGCCAGAAGCCGGTGCGTCCGTCGGTCCGCCGGTCGAAGGCACGAAACCCGATATTCTCGGCCACCGACATTTGCGGGGCGCAGGCGTTGCGGAGGGGCTCCTCGGGGATGAAGCGGACCCGGCGGCTCCGGCTCTCGGCCCGGGTTCCGGCATAAGGAGCGCCCGCCACCGCGACGCGGCCGCCGGTGGCGCGGACCTGGCCGCCGAGCACGTCGGCCAGCTCCTTCTGGCCGTTGCCGGAGACACCCGCGATCCCGACGATCTCCCGGGCCCGCACGCTCAAGGAGTCGATCGCGATGCGGCGGAGGCCCGACGGGTCGGTGGCGGTGACGCCGTCGAGCTGCAGCACGGTCCGGTCCGGATCGGGCGACCCGGAGCGGGCCGCGACCGTGCGGATCCGGCGCTCGCCCATCATCATCGCCGCCATGTCGTCGCGCGAGACCGCCCCGACCGCCCCGCCGCCGGCGAGCCGTCCGCGGCGCAGCACGCTGAAGGAGCGGGCGAAGGTCTCGACCTCGCGGAACTTGTGGCTGATCATCAGCACGGTCAGCGCCCCGGCATCGGTCATGCCGCGCAGCAAGCCCAGCACCTCCTCGGCTTCCGCCGGGGTGAGCACCGAGGTCGGCTCGTCGAGGATCAGGAACCGGGCCTTCAGCGAGAGCTGCTTGACGATCTCGAGCTTCTGCTTCTCGCCGGCCGAGAGCGTCGCGACCGGCCGGTCGAGGTCGAGGCGGAACGGCATCCCGGCCATGAAGGCCGCGAGCGCCGCCCGCTCCCGGCCCCAGTCGATGAGGCGCGGCACGTCGGCCCGGGCGATCACCAGGTTCTCGGCTCCGGTGAGCGAGGGCACCAGGGTGAAGTGCTGGTAGACCATGCCGAGCCCCTGGGCTTGGGCCGCCTTCGGGCCGGCGATCGCGACCTCGCGGTTGTCGACGAGCAGGCTGCCACTGGTCGGGGCGTAGAAGCCCATGATGCATTTCACGAGGGTCGACTTGCCGGCCCCGTTCTCGCCCAGGAGCGCGTGGAAGCCGCCGGCCTCGATCTTGATCGAGACGTCGTCGAGGGCCGCGAAGGCGCCGAAGCGCTTCGTCATGCCGATGGTCTCGATCGGGAGGGCGGCGCTCATGACCCGAGCGCCGCCAGGATCGCCGCCGACGTGGCGACCGCGCCGAACACCCCGCCCTGCATCGTGACCATCTTCAGCGCCGCCGCGTGGTTGCCGGGATCGGTCGCGGCGGTCGCATCCGAGACGATGACGCATTCGAAGCCCCGGTCGTTGGCCTCGCGCATCGTGGTGTGGACGCAGACGTCGGTGGTGATCCCGGTGAGGATCAGGTTGCGGATGCCGCGCCGGGTGAGGATCAGTTCGAGGTCGGTGGCGCAGAACGAGCCCTTGCCGGGCTTGTCGATGATCGGCTCGCCGGGGAGCGGCGCCAGTTCCGGGATGATCTCCCAGCCCGGCTCGCCCCGCACCAGCACCCGCCCGCAGGGGCCGGGATCGCCGATGCCGGCGCCGATCCGGCGCGAGCGCCAGCGCTTGTTCGCCGGCAGGTCGGCGAGGTCCGGCCGGTGGCCCTCCCGGGTGTGGATGACGGGGTAACCCTTCGCCCGCGCCTCCGCGAGCAGCCGGCCGATCGGCCCGATCGGGGCGCGGGTGAGGCCCAGGTCGTACCCCATCGCGTCGACATAGCCGCCCTTGCCGCAGAAATCGGTCTGCATGTCGATGATGACGAGCGCCGTCGTCTGCGGTGAGAGGCTGCCGTCGAAGGGCCAGGGATAGGGCTCGGCGACGACGAAGGTGCCGGGGGCGGAACGGTCAGCGCCGCTCACTCCGCCGCCTCCTTCGCGCCCGGCGCACCGGGCCGGTACGTCCGCGTCGGCGCCGGGATCCCGCAGGAGGTGCCGTCGGTGATCCGCACCTCCGCTTCCCAGGGCAGCCGGTATCGGCCGGCGGCGAGGTCGTGCATGTAGGTATAGGGACAGTCGCCGGCGCCACCCTTCACGGCGGCGTAGCCGCGATGGCCGAGCTGGTAGATGTTGTTCTCGACGCCCCAGTGCCGGCGCGCCTCGCGCACCAGGTCGGGCCGCACCTCGGCGGTGATGATCTCGTCGGGCCGGCCGGAGGTGCCGTGGGCGATGATCGTGCCGTCGAAATTGACGACCATGCCCTCGCCCATCGAATCGAAGGTGCCGTCCGAGCCGCACATGCAGACGTTGGCGGTCACCATCAGGTTGCAGAAGGCGTTGGACTGGTTGGTGAAGCGCCAGGCCTCGCGGATCGGCGCGGTATAGCCCGCCGTCCGGAGCATGATCTCGGCGCCCTTGTAGGCGCATTCGCGCGCCATCTCGGGAAACATGCCGTCGTGGCAGATGATGAGGGCGAGCTTGGCGCCCTTCGGCCCGTCGATCACCGGGATTCCGGTGTCGCCCGGCTCCCACGGCTCGACCGGCACCCAGGGGTGCATCTTGCGATAGTAGAGCCGCAGCTCGCCGGTGTCGTCGATGATGAGCCCGACATTGTACGGGTTGCCGGCGGGGTTGAACTCCATGATGGAGAAGCAGCCCCAGATTTTGTTGTCGATGCAGGCCTGCTTGAAGGCCGCGACCTCCGGGCCGTCGAGGCGGCACAGGATCTCGGGCTTGGTATCCATCGACAGGCCGTGCAGGGCGTATTCGGGGAAGACCACGAGGTCCATCCCGGCGAGGTTCGCCCGCGCCTTGCCCACCAGCGCGACGATGCGGGCGGTCTGGGCGGCGAGGTCGGCCGGCGTCGCGACGACCGGCAATTGCAGCTGCACGAGGCCGATGACGACGCCGTCCGGCGCCTTGTTCAATCCGCCGAGGCCGTTCATGCAAGACTCCCTTTCCTTTGCGCTCCTGCTTCGACACGGCGATGCAGCAGCGTTCGGCGCGTCAGGTCCGGCGCCCCTTCGGGCTTGCCCGGCATTCTCGACCGAAGCCGTCCGACCACGCCGCGAGTTGCGTTCAACGCGACAGGCCGAGCTCGCCCGGCGCGCCCGCCAGCGCCCGGTCGGGCGAGGAGGTGGCGACGAGGAGCGCGAGGGTGAGGACGTAGGGCGCGGCGTAGAACAGGTAGTAGCCCGAGGACACGCCGACCGATTGCAGGGCGGGGCCCAGTGCGCCCGCGCCGCCGAACAGGAGCGCGGCGCCAAAGCAGGCGAGCGGATTCCAGCGGGCGAAGATGACGAGGGCCACCGCCATCAGGCCCTGGCCCGACGAGATGCCCTCGTTCCACGAGCCCGGGTAGTACAGCGACAGGTAGGCCCCGCCGATGCCCGCGAGCACGCCCCCCGCCATGGTGGCGAGCACCCGCACCCGCGTGACGGAATAGCCCATGGCCCGGGCCGCCTCGGCGCTGTCGCCGACGGCCCGGACCACCAGGCCGGCCCGGGTGTGGCGGAACGCCCACCACAGCACGACGCTCAAGGCGGCGCCGACGAGGAACAGCACGTTGACCCGCAAGGCCGCCTGGACCTGCGGCAGATCCGACCAGAACCCGAACGGGATCGCCGGCAGGGGCGGGGCCGAGGGCTGGATGAACGGCTTGCCGAGGAAGAAGGCGAGGCCGAGGCCGAACAGCATCAGGGCGATGCCGACCGCGACGTCGTTGACCCGCGGCAGCGAGCAGATCACCCCGTGCACGAGGCCGAAGCCGGCGCCGGCCAGGCCCGCCGCGGCGACGCCGGTCCAGGCCGAGCCGGTCAGGACGGCGGTGGCGTAGGCCGCCATCGCGCCGAAGACCAGGGTGCCCTCGAGGCCGAGGTTGATCCGCCCGGCCCGCTCGGTGATCGTCTCGCCGAGGCTGACGAACAGGAACGGGGTCGAGACCCGGATCGCGCCGCCGATCACCGCGAGCGGTACCGTCCAGAGGCCGAGATCCTGGCTCATGTCGCGGAGGCCTTCCTAGACGCCCAGAGATGCGGGCTGAAGATCTTGAAGCGCCCGTAGGCGGTCTCGCCGATCAGCAGGCAGAGGAAGAGGAGGCCCTCCAGCACCAGGATCGTGGCGTCGGGCAGTTGCATCCGGCGCTGGATCAGCCCGCTCGACGCCTCCAGGCCGCCGAGCGCGAGCGCCACCGGCGGGATCGCCAGCGGGTTGTGGCGGGCGAGGAACGCGACGAGGATGCCCGTGAAGCCGTAGCCGGCGGCGAGCGTCGCGTTGGCGTTGCCCTGCACGGCGACGACCTCGAAGAAGCCGGCCAGCGCCGCGCAGGCCCCCCCGAGCGCCGTGAAGCCGACGATCAGGCGGCGCACCGGCAGGCCCTGGATCTGCGCCGCCCGCACGTTGCCGCCGGCGATCCGGGCGGAGAAGCCGAGCGTCGTGCGCTCCACCAGCAGCCAGGCGGCGAGGCAGGCCAGCAACCCGGCGCTGAGGCCCCAATGCACGCCGATCCCCGGCATGGCTCCGAGCATGTTGGCCTCGCCGACCGGCAGGGTCGAGGGCTTGTTGAGGCTGGCGGGATCGCGCAGCGGCCCCTCGATCAGGTGGTTGGCGAGCGCGATCGCGATGGAGGACATCAGCAGGCTGGCGATCGTCGCGTCGACGCCGCGATAGGCCTTGAGCGCCCCGACCGCGCCGATCCAGGCGGCGCCCGCCAGCAGGGCGGCCAGCGCCATCGCGGCGACGACGAGGGGCGCCGGCAGGCCCGAGAGGGGAGGGGCCACGACCGCCGCCGCGAGGCCGCCGAGCACGATCGCCCCCTCGCCGCCGATCACCACCAGCCCGAGCCGGGCCGGCAGCGCGACGCAGAGGCCGGCAAACAGCAGGGGGGCGGCGCGCTGCAGGCTGTTCTGCCACGCGAAGGCCGAGCCGAAGCCGCCGCGCCAGACGAGATCGACCAGGGCGGCCGGAGACTTGCCGAGGGTGAGGAGGAACAGGCCGAACAGGGCGAGCCCGACGAGCACCGCGCCGAGCGGGATCGCCACCGCCTCGGCGCGCCGGGCGAGCCAGGCCAGGGCCCGGATCGCAGGCGCCGCCCGCGTCGCGGCGGCCGTGACGACCGAAGGGGCGGTCTCGGCGACCATGGCGGGACCTCCGGCGCCGCGGCTCACACCGCCCCCTTCACCCCGGCCACGAGATAGTTCGTGCTCTCGAGCTCGATCGCCTTCTCGGGCAGGCCCTTGCCGGCGGCGAGCACCTCCTTGCCGGTATTGTCCTTGAGCGGTCCCTTGATGATCTCGAAGCCGCCCTTCATCATCTCGGTCTTGACCGCGTCGGCGTTGCGCCGCGCCCCGTCGCTCACCGCCGGGCCGTAGGGGCTCATCTTGACGAAGCCGTCGGCGAGGCCGCCGCGCAAGAAATTCGGAGGGACGCGGCCGGCCTGCACGTCGGCGACGAAGCTCTTGTAGATCGGCAGCCAGTCCCACTCGGCGCCGGTGAGGTAGGTCTTGGGGGCGAGCGGCGACTGGTCGACGTGGTAGCCGCACACGAAGGCGCCCCGGCGGGCCGCGGTCTCGACCGTGACCTTCGGGCTGTCGACGTGGCAGGTGATCACGTCGGCGCCGCCGTCGATCAGCGCGTTGGTGGCCTCGGCCTCCTTGACGGCGAGCGACCATTCGCCGGTGAAGATCACCTGGCAGGTGATGCTCGGATCGACGCTCTGCGCGCCGAGCAGGAAGGCGTTGACGTTGTTGAGGACCTGCGGAATGGGCTTCGCCGCCACGAAGCCGATCTTCTTCGATTTCGAGGTGTGGCCGGCGACGATGCCGTTCAGGTACTGGCCCTGCGCGATGTAGCCGAAATAGGACCCGGCATTCTTCGGGTCCTTGTCGGTCCAGAGCCCGCCGCAATGCCGGAACTGCACCTTCGGGTTCTTCTTCGCCTCGGCGACCACGAAGGGGCTGAAGTAGCCGAACGAGGTCGGGAACAGCAGGGCCGCGCCGTCGAGGTTGATCATGCTCTCCATGGTCTTCTCGACGGCGTTGGTCTCGGGGACGCGCTCCTCCTCGATCACCTCGAGGCCGGGCAGGCCCTTGAGCGCCTTGGCGGCGACGGCATGGGCCTGGTTGTAGCCGTAATCGTCCTTGGGCCCGACATAGATGAACCCGACCGTCAGGGGGCCGGCGGCCCGCGCCCGCCCGGGCAGGCCGGCGAGGCCGAGGGCGGCCGCGCCGCCGAGAAGATGCCGCCGCGTGAGATCAGTCTTCATCACAGCTCTAGGCTCCGCCGGAGGGACATCCGTGCAACCCGAAGACTAGAACCGCGTGTCGTGACGGCGAAGCATGGAATTTCGGCATCGCTCCGTGACGGTCGCCCTCGGGCGGGCGGGGGATTCCGTCGGGATCGCCCAACTTTGCGACCGTGCATGCACAATCCCGCGCCAGGAACGAGTCCTCGGGGGCGACAGGCTCTTTCATCGATGGGAAGAATGGCGACCGGTCGGATGGCCGCCGGGACGTTCGCCATGTATGCATGGAGTCGCCAAGACTCGTTGCCCGGCCGGGTATCGACCCGCCCGGGTCCGTCCAGGGCCCGGCCCGTCAGGATAAGGCAGGCCGTTCCCCGTCCCGGAGGGCACCCGCGCCCGTGACCGTCACGAAGACCCGCGCCGAAACCCTCTCCGAGCGAATCGCCGACGAGATCCTGGCGGGTGCGCTGCCGCCGGGGCTGCATCTCGACGAGCAGGTGCTCGCCCGGCGTTTCGGCGTCTCCCGAACGCCGGTGCGCGATGCGCTGCGCCTGCTCAGCGGGACCGGGCTGATCGACATCCGCCCGCGCCTCGGGGCAACCGTCCGGACGGTGACGACCGAGGAACTCGACACCCTGTTCGTCGCCATGGGAGAGATCGAGGCGAGCTGCGCGCGGCTCGCGACGCTCTCGATGACCCGAGCGGAGCGCGCGGCCCTGCGGACGCAGCACGAGGCGATGGCCCGGCTCGCCGAGGCCGGCGACCGTGAGGCCTATGTCGAGGCGAACCTCGCGTTCCACGGCCTGCTCTATGCGGGCGCCCACAATCCGGCGATCGAGGACATCGCCCGCTCCCTGCGGCGGCGGCTGATGCCGTACCGGCGCGCGCAGTTCAACGCGCCGGGGCGGCTCGCGCGCTCGCACGCCGAGCACGACCTCGTGGTCCGCGCGGTGCTGGCCCGCGATGCCGCCGGCGCCAACGCGGCGATGCTCGTCCACATGAGCGTGGTCGAGGACGTGTTCGTCGACCTCGCCGGGGCCGTCCAGCGCGAGGGACCGGCGGAGGCACCCGCCGGGGCGGGCGGGACGCTCCGCCGGGAGCCCCGCCCGTCCGCTGCACGGCCTGCCCGAAACTCGCGCAGCGAGGCGCGCAGATGAGGCAGGCATCGTCGCCGGCATGCATACATGATGGCGGGACGACGCCCGAAGGACCGCCATGCCGCGCCCCGTCACCATTCCGGCCGAACCCGCCCCTCTGACGATCGACCTCGACGCGAGCGCGCTCGTCGTCATCGACATGCAGCGCGACTTCCTCGAACCCGGCGGCTTCGGCGAGAGCCTCGGCAACGACGTCTCGCTCCTCGCCGCGGCCGTGCCGGCCTGCCGGGCGCTGCTGGCCGCGGCCCGGGCCGCCGGCCTCCTCGTCGTCCATACCCGGGAGGGTCATGCCCCGGACCTCTCCGACGCGCCGCCCGCCAAGGTCGCCCGCGGCGCCCCGCGCGCCCGGATCGGCGAACCCGGCCCTATGGGCCGGATCCTGGTCCGGGGCGAGGCCGGGCACGCCATCGTCCCCGACCTCGCCCCGGCCTCCGGCGAGATCGTCATCGACAAGCCCGGCAAGGGGGCGTTCTACGCCACCGGGCTCGGGACGCTGCTGGAGGAGCGCGGCATCGCGAACCTGATCGTCTGCGGGGTCACCACCGAGGTCTGCGTCCACACCACCGTGCGCGAGGCCAACGACCGCGGCTACCGCTGCCTCGTCGTGTCGGATGCCTGCGCCTCCTACATCCCGGCCTTTCACGAGGCGGGCCTCGCGATGATCGTCGCCCAGGGCGGCATCTTCGGCTGGGTGGCCCCGAGCCCCGCCGTCGTACCCCTCGTCGCGGGAGGGGGCGGGATCGGCGGCGGATCCCGAACCGCTTGACCGTGCGACGGCGTGGTCGGGGGAGGGGGCTCGGACCCCGTTCCCTGGAGGCTGTCCAGGTTCCACGGATTGGAGGTGTGCCCGACGCGGACCCGAGGGACCCGAGGTGGATGTGCAGCCGCCTGTGATGGGCGCGCATCCCCGGGATGGGGCCGTCACCCCGCCCCGCCGCTCCCCGCCGCCGGCACCGCCGCGATGCCGGCGCCCGCCGCCCAGGCGGCGAGGTCCTGCTTGCGGATCGCCGCCGCCATCATGTCGGGGAAGAGGTCGGGCGTGCAGGCGAAGGCCGGCATGCCGAGGCCGGCGAGGCGGGCGGCGAGCGCCCGGTCGTAGGCCGGTGCGCCCTCGTCGGAGAGCGCCAGCAGGGCCACCGCCTGGACGCCGGCCCCGACGAGAGCTTGCGCCTGGGCGAGCAGCCCGGCCTCGACCCCGCCCTCGTAGAGGTCGGAGATCAGCACCAGGATGGTGTCCTCGGGCCGGGTGATGCGGGAGGCGCAATAGCCCATCGCCCGGTTGATGTCGGTGCCGCCGCCGAGCTGGACCGAGAACAGCACCTCGACGGGATCGTCGAGTTCGTCGGTGAGGTCGACGACCTGGGTGTCGAACACGACGAGGCGGGTCGAGACCGCGGGCAGAGAGGCCATCACCGCGCCGAAGATGCTCGAATAGACCACCGAGTTCGCCATCGATCCGGACTGGTCGATGCACAGGATCACGTCCTTGAGCGAGCCGCGGCTCCTGCGGCCGTGGCCCAGCCGCGTCTCCGGGATGATGGTGCGGTATTCGGCCTGGTAGTGGCGCAGGTTCGCCCGGATGGTGCGGTGCCAGTCGATCTCGGCGTGGCGCGGCCGGCGGTTGAGGCTGGCGCGGTCGATCGCCCCGGCGACCGCCTGGCGGACCGGCTCCTCGAGCCGCTTCATCAGCGCGTCGACCACCTTGCGCACCACGAGGCGGGCGGTCTCCTTGGTGCGCCCGCCGAGGAGGCCGCGCAGCGAGATCAGGGTCGAGACGAGGTTCACGTCGGGCTGGACCGCCTCCAGCATCTCGGGCTCGGTCAGCATCCGCTTGAGGTCGAGCCGCTCGAAGGCGTCGCGCTGCATCACCTGCACGACCGAGGCGGGGAAATAGTCGCGGATGTCGCCGAGCCAGCGCGGGACGGACGGGGCGGAGGCGCCCAAGCCTCCCTTGCGGTCGGAATCGTAGAGGGCGCCGAGCGCCCGGTCGAGGTGCAGGTCGCGCTCCGCGAGGGTGCAGCCGGTGCCCTCCGCCGCGCCCCCGCCGAGGACGAGGCGCCAGCGGCGCAGGCGGTCGGTCTCGCTCATGCTGCGTCTCCTGCTGCGTTTCCGGTGGCGGTCGCGGGGGCAAGGAGCAGGCGCAGGATCGGCAGCACGGCCGCGGCGCGGGCCGCGTCGAAGCCCTCGGGGCCCTCCGCGCTTCCGGCACTGGGGCCGCCGCCGCGCGCCAGGGTCTCGCCGATCGCCCTCCGCTCGGCCGGGGCCAGCGTCGCGAAGGTGCGGCGCACGAGCGGCAGCAACTCGGTGAACAGCGTTTCGTCGAGGCCCGACAGCCAGTCGTCGACGACGCCGAGCAGGCCCTGCCCGTGGATCAGGACGGTGCCGCTCTCCTCCAAGAACCCCTCGATCCAGGCGGCGGCCGGCCCGGCCCCGGAGGCCCGCGACAAGGCCAGGCGCAGGCGCGTGCCGGCCTCCTCGGCGTCGATGGCGCGGTCGTCGAACAACAGCCGCACGGCCCGGCCGACGACCCGGCCGTGGACGTGGTCCTGGTCGGCGAGCGCCCGAAGCGCCTCCCGCCAGGTCGCCTTGAGGCTCAGGTCCTCCAGGAGCGCCACCGCACCCGAGACGGCGACGAGGTGGGCCTTGGCGCTGCGGGCCGCGTCGTCGTCGAGGCTCTGGCAGGCGGCGACGAGGCCCGCGGCGGCCCGGGGCACCAGCCCCCGCACGACGGCGAGCACCGGCTCGGTGTCGGAGGAGCGCACCGAGCCGTAGCGGGCGAGCTCGGCCAAAGCCGGCAACGCCTCCATGAGGTCGAACACGTCGGCCGAGACCGCGGCGCGGTCGTCCAGCGCCCGGGTGACCTGCGCGGTCGCCTCGGGCAGGTCGGCGTCGAGCAGGGTGCCGATGAGGCCCGACAGGTCGGCGACGCGTTGCGCGCCCCGGGCCCGAGTCTTCACTCTCGAAGCAGCGGCCTCGGCGACCGTGCCGCCCTCGGCCGAGGCCGCCACCAGCTCCACCACCCAGTCCGGCTGCCAGGCGAGGAACCACGCCTCCTTGAAGGTGCCGCGCCCGCGCGCCTCGCGCCGCGTGCCCCAGGGCACGCCGATCAGCGCCAGCCGGTTGAGGAAGTGGCTGCGGGAAAGATCCGTCTCCTTGCGCAGGTCGAGGACGAGGTCGCCGGCGGACGCGCCGGGCTTCAGCCGCAGGCGCTTGCACTGCGCCTCGAAGTCGGCCTCCACCGGCGTGCCGGGGCTGTCGGGCGGGGTGGCGCCCAGCCTTTCGCCGATGACGAGCTTGCGCCGGATCAGCCCCATCGGCCCCGGATCGGCGAAGCAGAGGGTGGCCTGGGTCGCCTCGTCGAGGTCGTCGAGGGAGGGCCGCGAGCGCCCGCGGAAGGCGGCCAGCGCCTCGGCGAGGCGCGCCGCCTCGATCACCGAGGCCGGGGAGGCGTCGAGGTCTTCCTCGCGCAGGAGCGCGGCGGCCCGGGCGAGCCAGCGGGCGGCGACCCGGCCCTCGTGGTGCCAGAGCGTGTCGTACCATTCGGGTGAGAGCACCCCGGCGCGGTAGCCGGATGCGGTCGCCAGCCGCTCGTAGGACCAGGGCGCCCAGGCGGCGGCGACCCTGGTCTTGGGCAGCCCCTTGAGGATGGCGGTGTCGGCGGTCGCCTGGCCCCTGGCGTCGTGGCGGGCCAGCGCCGGGACGTGCCAGGCGCCGCAGATCACGGCGATGCGCGAAAACTCCTCCTTGGCGGCCTTGCGGATCGCCGTCCGCATGTGGGCCTCGCGGGCCTCCTCGCGAAGGCCGTCCTCCGGATCGGGGTCCGCGCCATCGCGCAGGGCCACCATCGCCTCACCGATCGCCGCGAACACGTCGCCGTCGGCGCCGGCCCGGCTCTCCACCAGGGCGTCCCACCAGCGCTCGCCGTCCGGGTAGCCGGCGGCGGCGGCGAGCTCGCCGAGGGGATCGCGGCGGATCGCGGCCGGGGCGGGCAAGGCCCCCGCGGGCTCCTCGGCCGCGTCAGCGACCGGCTCGGCCTCGATCGGCGCAGTCGCGTCCTCCGGCGGCGTACCGAACCCGTCGGCCAGCTGGTGGGCGTGCGGCAGGTCGATGAAGCGGATCGTGGCGCCTGCCGCCAGCCCGTGGCGCATCGCCACCCATTCGGGCGAGAACGCCGCGAAGGGGAAGAACGCGCAGTCGCGCGGCCGGTCGGGCCGGTAGACGAGGAGCGCCACCGGCGGCGCCATCGCCTCGTGGGCGGCGAGCGGGATCAGCGCGTCGGCATCCGGCGGGCCCTCGATCAGCAGGCAGTCGGGGGCGAAGTCGGCGAGCGCCGCCCGGAGCGAGCGGGCCGAGCCGGGGCCGTGGTGGCGGATGCCGAAGAGGCGGATGTCGGGCATCGTCGCCTCACGCGCCCGCGCGGGCGGCCTTGTAGAAGTCCTTCCAGCCGTCGCGCTCCTTGACCACGGTCTCGAGGTATTCGCGCCAGACGATCGCGTCCTGGACCGGGTCCTTCACCACCGCGCCCGCGATGCCCGACACGAGGTCGCCCGCCGAGAGGCGGCCGTCGCCGAAATGCGCCGCGAGCGCGAGCCCGCTGCCGACGACGCTGATGGCCTCCGCCGTCGAGAGGGTGCCGGAGGGCTGCTTGACCTTGCTCTTGCCGTCCACCGTCACGCCCTCGCGCAACTCGCGGAAGATCGTGACGACGCGGCGGATCTGCTCGGCGCCCGGCGGCTCGGCCGGGATCTCGAAGGCGCGCCCGAGCGAGGCGACGCGGCTCTCGACGATGGCGATCTCGGCCTCGATCGTCGCCGGGGGCGGCAGCACCACGGTGTTGAAGCGGCGCTTGAGCGCGCTCGACAATTCGTTGACGCCGCCGTCCCGGTTGTTGGCGGTGGCGATGAGGTTGAAGCCCTTCTGCGCCGGCACCTCCTCGTTCAGCTCGGGGATCGGCAGGGTCTTCTCGGAGAGGATGGTGATGAAGCTGTCCTGCGTCTCCGAGGGGATGCGGGTCAGCTCCTCGACCCGGGCGATGCGGCCCTCGTCCATCGCCCGCATGATCGGCGAGCCGACCACCGCCTCGCGGCTCGGCCCCTTGGCCAGCAGCAGCGCGTAGTTCCAGCCGTAGCGGATCGCCTCCTCGCTGGTGCCGGCGGTGCCCTGCACGATCAGCCGCGAGGTGCCGCAGATCGCGGCCGCCAGGTGCTCGCTGACCCAGCTCTTGGCGGTGCCGGGCACGCCGAGCAGCAGCAGCGCCCGGTCGGTGGCGAGGGTGGCGACCGCCACCTCCATCAGGCGCCGGTCGCCGATGTATTTCGGGGTGATGGCGAGGCCCGAATCGAGCCGGCCGCCCATCAGGTAGGTGACGACGGCCTGCGGCGACATCCGCCAGTTCGGCGGACGCGGCCGGTCGTCGGCCCGGCACAGGGCGGCAATCTCCTCGGCGAAGGCGTCCTCGGCGGCCTGGCGCAGCTGCGCGGCCTTGCGCCCCGTCGCATGGGATCCGGTGCTCGACGTCATCCTCGGGCGGTCTCCTCGGTCGGGGTTTCGAACTCGCGCCGCATCGCGACGCGCAGGTCCAGGGTCTCGGAGAGGGCGGTCACCTGCGGGCGCAGGCGGTCGCCCTCCTGTTCCGGCAGCCGGGCGGCGAGGGCCGCCGCGCTCGCCGCGACATCGTCGCTCGGCCAGAGCCGCTCGCCGAGGCGGCCGATCACCCAGGGCTTGGCGAGGTCGCGCCTCAGGTCGTCGGAGCCGCGGGTGACGAAGGCGAGCCAGTCCACCAGCGCGGCGCTGAAGCCCTCCGAGAAGGCCTCGGGCCCGCTGCCCAGCATCGCCAGCACCACCTCGATCTTGCGGGCGCGGATCAGCTCCGTCACCGCGGCCTCCCACTCCGCGTCGGGCAGGAGGTCGACGGCCCGCACCCAGCGGCCGATCAGCTCGTTGGTGCGGCGGACGCCCGCGACCTTGCCCTCGCAGGCCTCGGCCAGGAGATCGATGGCGGCCCGGGTCCAGTCCGGGTCGCGCTCGCGCGCGATGGTCTCGAACAGCCCCTTCAGGATCGGCTCGGACCACTCGCCCCGCAGCGCGAGTTCGAGCCACAGCCGCGGCGGGTGGCTCGCGAAGGCGCGCAGCGGCGTGCGGGCCAGGATGTCGCGCAGGAGCCCGGCCCGGATCCCGCCGCCGCGCTGCTCCCACTGGTTCGGCGTCACCCCGTCGCGGGCGAGCGTCGGCGAGTCCTCCGGCAGGGTCACGACGAGGTCGTGCGTCGCGCTGCGCAGAAGGCGCGTCTTGGTCTCGATCACGAGCGCGGTCGCTGCCCGCATGGCCATGCGCGAGGCGTAGAGCGAGCCGGGGAGATGCGGCAGCAGGCGCTGCGCCGCCTCGCGCACGCCGCCGGCCCGGTCGTCGAGGCACGCTTCGAGGAAGGGCTCGTCGGCCGGCGACAGGCCGGTGGCCAGCGCCCCGACCAGGGCCTCGCGCATCTCGGCCTTCTCCTTGCGGAAGACCGGCTCCAGGGCGGCGCGCGCGCCGTCCGGGTCGCGGGCCCGGAAGGCCGCGAAGGCGGCGCGGCGCTCCGCGAGGCTGCCCGCGGTCCAGTCGTCCGGCGCCTCGTCCGATTCATCCTCGGGCGCCTCGCCGCAGGCTCCGGCGAGCCAGGCGAGCTCGGGGCCGACGACGTCCTGCGCGGTCTCCGGCAGGGAGCGCACCTGGAGCATCAGGGCCTGGTGCAGCCAGGTCGGCGGGCGCATTCGCGCCGCGGCGGCGAGATCGAACCATTCGCCCAGGCGCTCGCGGGCGGCGTGGCCGCCGCCGAGGAGGCCGTAGAGCCGCATCGCCGCGGCCGGCGGGCAGTCGCGCCCGGCCGGTTCCCGCGGCGCCAGCGGCGCCATCGCGTCGGGCGCGAGGTCGAGGCCGGCGAGGTGGTGCAGTCCCCCTGCCGCGAGCCGCGCCAGCAGGGCGGCGCCGGGATCGGGTTCGGTGATCAGGTCCGCCAGGGGGCCGGGCGGGGCGGGCGGCGCCCGCTCGGCACCGAGGAGGGCGGCGGCGAGGATCGGCTCCCAGCCGTCGGCGGCGGTCACGGTCGCGTCCATCACGCCACCTGCAGCAGCACCGGCTGCGACGCCTGGGCCGGCATCGCGTAGAGGCGGCCCTGCGCCACGAGGGCGAGGGGCGCGACGCCGTGGCCGTCATGAAGGCCGAACAGGTCGAAGGGGTGCCCGCCCGCCACCGCGATCAGGCTCGGCAGGCGCGCATCGGCCCGCAGCGGCAGGCAGCCGGTGTCGTCGCCGACCGCGAAGGCCGGGGCGCCGCCGGCCGGGCCCGGCAGCCGGCCGAGCCGCACGCCGGAGAGCCGTACCGGCCAGCTCTCGGTCCAGGGTGCCTGCGCCAGCACGGCCGTAAAACCGTCCCGTGCCGCCGCGACGGTGCCGCCTCCGGGCAGGCTCGCGGCGGTGGCCGGGCCGGCGCGGCCGTCCCGGAAGAGGGCGCGCAGGGGCGGTGCGCCGGGATGGAAGGCGAGCGCGCCGGAAAAGTCCTGGCCCGCGGCGGGGGCCGGCGGCAGGGGCGAGCCGGCGGTGCCGTAATCGAGCACCTGCGCGACCGCGCCGCTGCGGCGGCCGACGAGCCAGACCGCGCGGGCGGTGAGCTTGTCCTCCTCCTCGACCGTGTGGGCGAGGACCGCCCATTCGTCGGCGTGGTCCGGCCGCGCCGCCATCTCCTCGGCGGCGACGGGATAGCCGAGCGCGGCGCGGGCACCCGCCGCCTGCTCGGGCGAGAGCGCGTCGAGGCGGCGCGCGGCCCGCGCCAGGAGGGCGATGCGTCCGAGCGCCAGGCCCAGGGCCGCCTCCGGC
>NZ_JACWCT010000046.1 GCF_016613415.1 Methylobacterium ajmalii
GGGCTTCTGTGGTTCGCCCTCGCCTGCGAGGTTGAGGATCCCGCACTGGTCGCGCTGGCCGAATGGATCATGGCGGCCGAGGACGCCACGGCGGCGCCTCTGCGCGATGGGCTTGGCGCACCGCTGCCCGGCGACTGGCTCCTAGGCACGACCGTGTTCAACCTGAACCATGATCTCTGGTGCCTGCTCGGTGCCCGGCTGCCCAAGCGGCTGTCCCCACGGCACGGCCCTCAGGTGGTGGAGGCGGTCTGCCTGATCTCGGCGATGATTGTTCATCCCCCTGGTGACTGAGATGCCGAGCATGACCGATCGGCCGCTATGGGTCGAAAGCCGCCCCTCACAACGTCGAGCTAGCAGGGGAGCATCCTTATCATGACGTCCCCCTTCCACGAGGTGCGCTTTCCCCTCGCCCTGTCCTACGGCTCCCGCGGCGGGCCGGAGCGGCGCACCGAGATCGTGACCCTCGGCTCCGGCGACGAGGAGCGGAACAGCCTCTGGCGCCACGCCCGTCGCCGCTACAATGCCGGGCCCGCCCTGCGCTCGGCCGAGGACGTCGCGACGCTCCTCGCCTTCTTCGAGGAGCGTCGCGGCCCCCTCTACGGCTTTCGCTGGCGCGACACCTTCGACCACAGCTCCGCTGCTCCCGGTCAGACCCCCGCCCCCACCGACCAGCGCCTCGGCACCGGCGACGGCACCACCCGGCTGTTTCCCCTCGCCAAGACCTACGGCGCCGCCTTCGCCCCCTATGCCCGACCGATCACCAAGCCGGTCGCCGGATCGGTCGCGATCGCAGTCGGCGGCGTCGCGCTCGGGGCCGCCGCCTTCACCCTCGACGCCGCCACCGGCCTCGTCACCCTGAAAGCGGCGCCCGCCGCGGGCGCGATCGTCACCGCGGGTTTTCTCTTCGACGTGCCGGTGCGCTTTGCCACCGATCGCATCGAGGTCGACCACCAGGCCCTGCGCGCCGGCCTCGTCGCCGACATCCCGGTCATCGAGATCCGCCGGTAGCCCCCATGAAGATCCTCTCTCCCTCCCTCGCCGCAAGCCTCGCGAGCGGGGTCACCACGCTGTGCCAATGCTGGATCGTCACCCGCACCGACGGCCTGCGCCTCGGCTTCACCGACCACGACGAGGACCTGGTGGTCGACGGCGTGACCTGCTCGGCCGAGAGCGGCGCCACCGGCACCGCCGTGGAGCAGGGCACCGGCCTCTCGGCCGACAGCCTGGAGATCGTCGGCGCCCTCACGAGCGGGCGCCTGGCGGAGAGCGAGCTCGCCCGCGGCCTGTTCGACGGCGCCGCGGTCGCGGTGTGGCGGGTCGATTGGGCGAACCCGGACGATCGGGTGCTGATCCTGTCGGGCACCGTGGGCGAGGTCTCGCGCGGGCCCACCGCCTTCACGGCGGAGGTGCGGGGTCTCGCCGATCGCCTCAACCAGCCCCGCGGCCGGGTCTACCAGCGCTCCTGCGACGCGCTGCTGGGGGATGCCCGCTGCGGGGTCGATGCCGGGGCCGCCGCGATCCGCGGCGCCGGCACGGTCGCGACGGTGAGGAGCGCCCGCAGCGTCACGGCTTCCGGCCTCTCCGCCTACGTCTCCCGGTGGTTCGAGGCCGGCCGGCTGGTCTGGACCTCCGGCGCCAACGCGGGCGCCGCGGTCGAGGTGCGGGCGCACGGCCTCGCCGGCGGGCTCGCCAGCCTCGACCTGTGGGAGCCGATGCCGGCCCCGATCAGCCCCGGCGACACGTTCCAGGTCACTGCCGGCTGCGACAAGTCCCTGGCGAGCTGCCGGGACAAGTTCGCCAACGTCCTCAACTTCCGCGGCTTCCCGGACCTTCCGGGCAACGACTACGCCGTGGCCTTCGCGGTGCAGGGGGCAGACAATGACGGAGGCCGCCTCGGCTGACACGCGGGCGCGCATCGTCGCGCTGGCCCGCACCTGGCTCGGCACGCCCTACCACCACCAGGCCAGCGTCCGGGGCGCGGGCTGCGACTGCCTCGGCCTGCTGCGGGGCGTCTACGCGGCGCTCTACGGCGCCGAGCCGGAGGTGCCGCCGCCCTACTCCCCGAGCTGGGCCGAGGACCGGGGGCGGGAGACGCTGCGGGAGGCCGCCGCCCGCCACCTGGTGGCGCTCGCGCCCGACGCGGCCGAGCCCGGCGACGTGCTGCTGTTCCGCTGGCGGGACGGGCTGCCGGCGAAGCACTGCGCGATCGTCACCGGCCCCGCCCACATGATCCACGCCTATGACGGCCATGCGGTCCTGGAAACCTGGATCCCGCCGGCCTGGTCCCGGCGCATCGCCTACGCCTTCCGGTTCCCCGCGATCCGACCCGATCCCGCGCCGGCTTCCTCGCCCACCCCCTCGCCGGAGCCCCCCTCATGAGCACGCTCGTCCTCTCGGCGGTCGGCCAGGCGGCCGGCTCCGCCCTCGGCGGCCCGATCGGCGGCGCCCTCGGCCAGGCGCTCGGCGCCGCCGGCGGCGGCGCCCTCGACCGCGCGCTGTTCGGGTCCCGCCCCAAGCCGCAGATCAACATCGGGCCGCGCCTGGCGGATCTCCACGTCACCGCCTCGACCGAAGGGGCGGCCATCTCGCGCGTCTTCGGCCGGGTCCGCGTCGGCGGGCAGATCATCTGGGCGACCAAGATCAAGGAAGTCCAGAAGGTCGAAAAGGTGAAGTCCGCCGGCGGCAAGGGCGGCGGGGGGCAGAAGCAATTCAACGTGACGTATTCGTACAGCGTCAGCGTGGCGATTGCTCTGTGCGAAGGCCCGATCGTCGCCGTGGGCCAGGTCTACGCAGACGGCAAGCCGATCGCGCTCGCCGCCTACGGCGCCCGGGTCTATCTCGGCGACGAGGCGCAGGGCCCGGACCCGAAGATTGCCGCCATTGAGGGCGCCGACAACGCCCCGGCCTATCGGGGCCTGGCCTACATCGTGTTCGAGGACCTGCCCCTGGCGGGCTTCGGCAACCGGGTGCCGGTTCTCACCGCCGAGGTGATCCGGCGGGCGCCCAACGCCTCCGGCCGGCCGGCGCTCGAGGACCTGGTGACGGCGGT
>NZ_JACWCT010000047.1 GCF_016613415.1 Methylobacterium ajmalii
CGCCGATCACCCGGCCAAGCGACTGGCCGATCTGCTGCCTTGGAACTGGATGCCAACCAGTGAGGCCGAGCAGGCCGCCTGACCAGTGGATCCGTCACCGAGCGCTTACAATGGACCTGAGTTCATCGCTCAATCTGTGCAGAAGTGGATCGCCGCCGTGGGCGCAAAGACAGCCTACATCACGCCAGGCTCACCGTGGGAGAACGGCTACATCGAGAGCTTCAACGCGAGGCTGCGGGATGAGTTGCTGAACGGGGAGATCTTCTACTCTCTGCGGGAGGCACAGATCCTGATCGAGAGCTGGAGGAGACACTACAACGGGGTTCGGCCGCACGCCTCGCTCGGCGACCGCCCGCCGGCCCCGGAGGTGTTCGTGCCAGCTTTAACCGCTTGGCCGGCTGCGCTCGCCCGACCGGCTCCGCCGGCCAAGCTACCCGTGGTGGAAAGGCCCACGGTTCACTAACATTCCACTCGGGCCACCCCGTGGGGGCTGATCACACCAACTCGGGGCTGCGCTCGACGCCACTACTCGCGACAGCCTCCATCCGCGCCCGAGGACGCATATCGAGCGATCGACGGTTCGAGTTTTCCGACGTCGACCCCAGATCGCGGCTCAGCGCTCGGGCTTGGCTTCTTCCGGCCGGGACACGGCCAATTCTAGCGCACGGCGGATGAACCGCTGGTACGGCATTCCCTCCCGTGACGCCGATGCCTTGACGGCATCGAGCAAGTCTTTCGGCAAGCGCATGTTGACGCGCTCCGTTTTGGGCGCGAACTCGAACCGGGCCGGCTTGAATTGCGAAAAATCCAGGCCGGAGAGATCCTGATCAAGAAAAGCCTCGGCCTCGGCATCGGTGGCGAATTCAGGAATCTTGATGCTCATAGGATGCAACCTCCTTGCGGTGCATGGAGCGAGCGCTGATCGGCCTGATGGACATCTCATCGCCATACTGCCTGATCGTGAAGGCAACGAAGATCGATCGACCGGCGGGCGTACGTCCGATGGCGATCAGGCGCTGCTCCGTCGCCGAATGATCCAGATCGGGCTCGATTGGCGGCCGCCCGCGCAAGGCGTCCTGGATCTCCGCGATCGAAACGCCATGCTTCCGGCATTTCTCGCGACTGCCATCGTCCCACTCGATCCTGACCAACGACGCAGGCTGCTCCCGCCCATGGTGCAAACAAACGTATGTACGGGGCCAGGGTGGCGCCACAGTTAACGAAATGGGAGATTTCGTCAGGCACGACACACGGAGACCCGCGCCCGCCGCCGCGCCGCCTGGCGCCCGAGATCACGCCCGAACATCGTCCACGTCACGAGCGTCCATGCCCCCCACCCGCGACCCCGCCCTCGACGACCTCGACCCCAAGAGCGCGCAGAGCCTCCACGCCGCCCTCTCGGCGGAGATCGCGGAGCACGACCGGCGCTATCATGGCGACGATGCGCCGACGATCTCGGATGCCGAGTACGACGCCCTGCGCCGCCGGCTCGAGAGCATCGAGGCGCGCTTCCCCGATCTCGCCGGCACCGGCGAGGCCTCGGCCAGCGTCGGCGCCAAGGCGTCGGACAAGTTCGCCAAGGTACGCCACGCGGTGCCGATGCTGTCCCTCGGCAACGCCTTCTCGGACGAGGAGATCGGCGACTTCGTCGAGCGGGTGCGCCGCTTCCTCGGTCTCTCCGGCGGGGAGCCCGTCGCCTTCACGGCCGAGCCGAAGATCGACGGCCTGTCCCTGTCGCTGCGCTACGAGAACGGGCGCCTCGTCACCGCGGCGACGCGCGGCGACGGCGAGGTGGGCGAGGACGTGACCGCCAACGTGCGGACGATCAAGGAGATTCCGGAAGAGCTGGCCGGCGCGGACTGGCCGGACGTGTGCGAGGTGCGCGGCGAGGTCTACCTGTCGCACGCCGATTTCGCCGGCATCAACGCGCGCCAGGAGGCGGCCGGCAAGCCGCTCTTCGCCAACCCGCGCAACGCCGCCGCCGGCTCCCTGCGCCAGCTCGATTCCAGCATCACCGCCTCGCGGCCCCTGCGCTTCTTCGCCTACGCGGCCGGCGAGATGTCGGACCAGCCGGCCGACAGCCAGTTCGAGATGATCGAGGCGTTCCGCGCCTGGGGCCTGCCCGTAAACCCGCTGACGGTGCTGTGCGCCGACGCCCCCGCGATGCTGGCGCATTACCGGACGATCGAGGCGCGGCGCGCCGATCTCGGGTACGACATCGACGGGGTCGTCTACAAGGTCGACGACTTCGCGCTCCAGCGCCGCCTCGGCTTCGTCGCCCGCGCCCCGCGCTGGGCGCTCGCCCACAAGTTCCCGGCCCAGCGCGCCACCACCGTGGTTGAGGCGATCGACATCAATGTCGGGCGCACCGGCTCGCTCAACCCGCTGGCGCGCCTGAAGCCGGTCACGGTCGGCGGCGTCGTGGTGTCGAACGCGACGCTCCACAACGAGGATTACGTCCACGGCGTCGATGCCGACGGCGCGCCGATCCGCAGCGGCGTGGCGATCTGGCAAGGCCAGAGCCTGCGGACCGATCTCGACCTCGCGCAAGGCTCCGACGTGCGCGTCGGCGACACGGTGGTTGTCCTGCGCGCCGGCGACGTGATCCCGAAGGTCGCCGACGTGGTGCTGGAGCGCCGCCCCGCGGAAGCCGTGCCCTACCGATTCCCCGAGACCTGCCCGGCCTGCGGCAGCCACGCGGTGCGCGGCCTCAATCCGCGGACGGGCAAGCTCGACGCGGTGCGCCGCTGCACCGGCGGCCTGATCTGCCCGGCGCAAGGCCAGGAGCGGCTCAAGCACTTCGTGTCGCGCAACGCCTTCGACATCGAGGGCTTCGGCGAGACCTACATCGAGACTCTGTTCGAGGCCGGCCTGGTGCGCCAGCCCGCCGACCTGTTCCGCCTGGACTTCGAGCCCCTGAAGGCCGCCGTGGTGGCGCGCCGCCAGGCGCTCTCGGCCGAGCGCGCCGCGGCTGCGGGCAAGGAGGTCAAGAAGGCGGCAAAGAAGAAGGACGACGAGGACAAGGCGATCAAGAACCTGCTCGCCGGGGTCGAGGCGCGGAGAAAAATCCCGCTCAACCGGTTCATCTTCGCGCTCGGCATCGAGCAGGTCGGCGAGGCGACCGCCAAGGCGCTGGCCAAGCATTTCTCCGACATCCCGGCCCTGATGGCGGGGGTGGCGGCGGCGGCCGCCTGCCAGCCCGGGCCGGACTGGATCGCGCTCGCGAGCCTCGACCGGGTCGGCGCCACCACCCGCGACCGGCTGCTCGCGGCCGCCGCCGACTCCCCCGACGCGGACCTGCTGGCCGGCGGCGCGGTGGCGCGGCTGTCGACGCCGCAGCGCGCCGCCCTGGTCGAGGCCTACGGCGACGCGGCCGGCGTGCGCGCGGCGGTGGAACGGGCGATCGCCCAGGTTCCCGGCGACGCCTACCGGGCGCTGGCCGACGACGGCGAGGTCGGCGCGGTGACCACCGCCTCGCTGATCCAGTTCTTCTCCGAGGCGCACAACGTCGCGGCGGTCGAGGCCCTGCTCGCCGAGGTCGAGACCGAGCGCGCGGCCCCGGCGGCGCAAGGAGCGGCCTTTGCCGGCAAGACCGTGGTGTTCACCGGCACCCTGGAGAAGATGACACGCAGCGAGGCCAAGGCGACGGCCGAGCGGCTCGGCGCCAAGGTCTCGGGCTCGGTCTCGGCCAAGACCGATCTGGTGGTGGCGGGGCCGGGCGCCGGCAGCAAGCTCAAGGATGCCGAGAAGCACGGCGTGAAGGTCGTGTCGGAGGACGAGTGGCTGACGATGGTCGCCTCCGCCTGAAATTCGGCGTCTTCGCCGGGGAGAGCGCGGGGATGAGCTTTTCGCGCACCCTCGCGATCGACTTCGAGACCGCCAACGAGCGCCGCGACAGCCCCTGCGCCGTCGGCCTCGCCTGGATCGAGGACGGCCGGGTGGTGCGGCGGGAATCGCGGCTGATCCGCCCGGCGGAGATGCGCTTCTCGCCCGGCAACATCCGGGTCCACGGCATCCGGCCGCGGGACGTCGAGCGGGCGCCGTCCTTCCCCGAGGCGATGGCGCCGTTCCTGCCGGAGATCGCCGGCAGCCTGGTCCTCGCCCACAATGCGAGCTTCGACGTCGGGGTGCTGGCGGCGACCCTGCGGGCCTACGGCCTGGCGCAGCCGGCCTATACCTCGCTCTGCACGGTCCAGCTCGCCCGCCGGCACTGGCCGGGCGAGGGCGGCCAGGGGCAGGGCACCTACCGGCTCTCGTCGCTCGCCGCGCGGATCGGCGTGACGTTTCGCCACCACGATGCCGGCGAGGACGCCTATGCCTGCGCGCAGATCGCGCTCGCGGTGATGCGGGAATCCGGCGCGCCCGACGTCGCGAGCCTCGCCCGCCGCCTCGGCCTCGCCCGCGAGCGGGCCGGGGAGGGCGCGCGTGCGCCCGACGGTCTCGCGGCCCGCGCCCTGCGGGGCATCGCGGCCCCGAGTACGGTTCAGGATGCGGGCCGCGGCGCGGCGCCGCGCCAGGCCCGCGCGCCGCTGCTGCATTTCGTCGTCCGGGGCAGCAGCGGCACGCCCTACGACGTGCGGCTGGTCGAGGGCCGCGACGGCCCGCGGCTGCGCTGCTCCTGCGCCGGGGCGCGGTTCCGGCCGGATTGCCGCCACGTCCGGGCGCTCGCCGCCGGCGAGATCGACGCGCTCCTGTCGGACAATCCGGGGGACGTGGCGCAGCTGGCCGGGCTGCTGCGGGTGGGGTGAGGGGCGGGACGCTCGTCCGCCTGTCCCTGCCGCCGGTTCCCGCCCCAGGCCGAGCATGACGAAAACGACGGTCCAGACATGACAAAGGCGGGTCCGCGCTCGCGCGCGGCCCGCCTCGTACGATTGACGGCGGTCTATGACGACCCGCGCGGCCCTCAGTGGGCTTCGCGCACGGCCACGGCACTCGGCGTCAGGCCGAACCGCTCGGCGAGATGCCAACGCAGCTCGCGGGACGAGTGGTATCCGTAGCTCTTGTCGATCAGGTGGCTCACATCGGTGGAGCCGCCATCGCCGAAGCGATTGATCTGGTCGACATGGAAAGTAGGGCCGTCGTTGAAGACGGTGGGCGCGCCGTCGCGCCGGGTGAACTCGAACAACATGGATGTCTTTTCTTCTATCTTTTCGGCGCTCCACGCGGGAGCGACTGTGCGTGGCGGGCGGCCAGGGGGCCGCCGGCGGAGCATGGTCTGAGCCCGCAAGCTCATAACGCTCCAGTGCGGCCTGGGTTCCGTAACCTTAACGGAATTAGCGTTAAGATCACGTTAACCCGGGCCGGGGGCCGCCTTTAGGCGACCTGCAGGTTCACGGCAGACATCTTGCTGCTGTCGCGACGGTCGGCCTGCAGCTCGTAGGAGACCTTCTGGCCCTCGACGAGGCCGCGCAGGCCAGCCCGCTCCACCGCGGAGATGTGGACGAAAACGTCCTTGCCGCCATCATCCGGCTGGATGAAGCCGAAGCCCTTCTGGTCGTTGAACCACTTAACAGTACCAGTATTCACGCGGTCGTCCTCGTCTCGTTAGAAGCCGCAACGCTCTGCCCTCGCGCGAGAGCATGACGGTGCGACAGCGCCAATTGTCCGGATGGGAGCTTCGATGGCCGGGGCCCACTGGGTCCCGGCCGGGCACGATGCCCGAGGCCGCCCGCCCGTTGCCGCTGAACCCCATGTAGGGGTGCAGTCTGTCCGGAACAAGGCAGGGCTGCCGCGACAACGCGCACCCCGCGTGTCAGCGGTTGGTGCGCCCGCGCTGGTTGGGGTCGACGCCGCCCTGGGGCGTGGTGTCGTTGGCGACGTCGCCCTCGTCGGTGTTGGCCCCGGCGAGATCCTCGGGATCGCCGCCGGACATGGTCATCCCCTTGGAGGTGCCGGTGCCGGGATTGCCCTTCAGGTCGGCGTCGGTCGGGGTGGTGGTCTTCGGTTGCTTCGAGGTCATGCGCGATTTCCTGTCGAGAGAGCGCGCCTAACGGTTGAGCGCCTGCTCGAGTTCGCCGCGGGTCATGCGCGAGCGGCCCTTGATGTCGCGGCGCTTCGCCTCGTCGTAGAGCGCGGCGCGGGTCGCCTGGGACCGCGTGTCGCGCTCCTTGGACCGGGTCCGGCGGAAATTCGCCCTGTTGTCGGACGGGCTCTCCCGGTTCGACGCGCCGGCCTCCCGCAGCGCGATGGCGACGGCCTGGCGCCGGTCGGTGACCGGCTCGCCGTCGCCGCGCTTCAGCTCGCCCTCCTTGAACTCGTGCATCACCCGGGCGATCGTGCCCTTCTGGGCGTCGGTCGTCTTGTGTGAGCTGGTCTTGGGTGGGCTGTTCTGGCGTGCGGCCATGGTCGTCATCCGCTCGTTTCGGGCGTCCGGCGCTCCGTTCCGGCGGATCAACGCCGCGGGTCTGGCCTCGTTTCGCGCGATGCAGGCCGGCGTTGCGCGCGATTCCCTGTCGCCTCCGGCGGAGGGCTCCCATATACGGACCACAATTCTACGGTGTCGGACTGTCAATGGCGGGTATCTCGGTTTCCCTCGAAGGCTCGAACATCCAGCTCTCGTTCCAGAAGGACGACCAGTCGACCGCGGTCATCATGGATGCCAGCGCGGCCCGCGCCCTCGTGCGCGCGGTGGGACAGCTCCTCACGGTCATGCACGAGCCGGACGAGGCCGAGATCGACGACCTCGGCGAGGACGAGGCGGCGATGCTCGACGTGACCTCGCCGGCGATCGAGGTCGGCACCGACGAGCAGGGCCAGGCGGTGGTGGCGCTTCAGGCGGGCGGCCTGCCGCCGTTCCAGCTCCGTCTCACCGACGAGGAGGCGCGCCACGTCGCGACCTCTCTCAACGAGATCCTGAACGCCCCGCGCGACGTGCGCAGCTCGCATGGCGGGCACTGACGACGGCGCGCGAAAGACGATGCGAGGGGTGCGCGCCCCGGCGCAGAAACGAAAAGGGCGCCCGGTGGGCGCCCTTCGTGTTTTCAGAACCGCGTGCCGGGATTGCTCGGTCCGCCCGGGAGGTAGTCGGGCTCGGAGCCCGGCCCGGTCGGGTCGGTGATGCCCGGATCGTTGACCGGGTAGGGCGAGCGCGGCCCGGTCGGGCCGGTATCCGGCAGGTCGTCGGGGGTGATCGGCGGCGGGATGTCGCCCGGGATCCCACCGGGAACCGGCTCGTGGCCGGGCAGGCCTGGATTGGCCATGGTCGTTCCTCCTGTCCGTCGGGATGCAGGGGATCAACCGACCCGGGCAGGCGGGGTTCCGCCGCGGCAGAGGGCGGGGATGGGCCGGGAATGGGGACCGGAACCGGTCCAGGCCGGGGTCGTTGCCCGGGCATCCCGCACTCTCCCCGGAGATACCCCGATGCCGAGCATCACGCAGGCCAAGATCCTCATCATGGCGACCGACGGCTTCGAGCAGAGTGAGCTCGAGGTGCCGAAGGCCAAGCTCGCCCAGGCCGGCGCCCAGGTGACCGTGGCGGCGCCGAAATCCCGCCAGGCGCCGGACAGCATCCGCGGCTGGGACGGGGCCGATTGGGGCCGCCCTGTCGCGGTCGACGCCGACATCGAGAGCCTCGACGTCTCGGCCTACGACGCCCTGGTGCTCCCGGGCGGGCAGATCAACCCGGACAAGCTGCGCCTGGAGCCGAAGGCGCTCGAGATCGTGCGCGGCTTCGTGTCGAGCGGCAAGGTCGTCGCCGCGATCTGCCACGCCCCCTGGCTGCTCGTCGAGGCCGGCGCCGCCAAGGGCCGCCGGATGACCTCCTACGCCTCGATCAAGACCGACGTGGTCAATGCCGGCGCCGACTGGCGCGACGAGCCGGTGGTCACTGACCAGGGCATCGTGACGAGCCGCAACCCGGGCGACCTCGACGCCTTCTCGGCCAAGATCATCGAGGAGATCGAGGAAGGCCGCCACGACCGCGCGGCGGCGTGAGGTCGAGCCTCCGGCAAGTTCCGCAGACGCCATGACGCGTATCCGCGCGGTGAAGCCAAAGGCTTCGCCGCGCGGACAAGACCGATCGACCTCATCGTGAAGCGATCGGGCCGCTACGCCATCGATTGCTACCGGCCAAGTCGGAGCACGCGCCGGTGTTTGAAGGAGCGGCATCGTCCTCGGGCGGGTGGACACCCGGAGCGCCTTTGCGCCAGGGCCCCTGCCATGCCGGCGCCCCGTCTGCCCTGGCGGCGGAAGAACGCGAGCAGCTGCTTCGGGCTGCCGCTGAATAACCAGCGTTGAGGCTGAGGCCCGAACCGAAGGCGGTGAGGGAGTCGCGCGGATCGGGAACGAAGATCGCACAATCGATGAGAAACGCCGATCTCGCCGGATATGCCTTCGCTGCGGCGGTCCGAGACGGCTCGCAAGGGTAGGCTCCGCTGAAATCCAAACCCTAGAAACAACAAAGGCGGCCAACAAGCCGCCTATGAGATGCTCTGCCGGTACAGAGTTTTTATGGTCGGAGCGAGAGGATTCGAACCTCCGACCCCTAGTCCCCCAGCTTAGCGGGGAGACTTGAAAAACAACAGATTTTTCTCCAACCACCGTCTGGGACAACCTAATGCGATCAAGGGGTTAGGGCGGTTTTACAAACCGCCGGAACAGCTTCGAGCGGATGGTGCCTTACCCGCCCCGCAGCTTGGCGATGCGCAGGCGAAGCTCCTCGTCCTCCCGCTCGAGGCGCGCCAGCTCGTCGCCGATCTCGGCCGTTCGATGATCGAGCGCGACGCGGGAGGTGGCGTCGACCTTGCTCCGTAAAGCGCGGTCGACCGCCTGCTCGGCACGGAGCCGGGCCCGCGTATGGAAGATGGCGGCGCGTTGAAGCTCGAGCTGGGCGAGGGCGAGCGCGTCGATCTTGACCGCGACGGTCGTCACCTCGGCCCGCACGAAGCTTTGCGTCGCCGGGATGGGCAGTCCCGTGGCGACGTAGGCACCTACTAAGGACCCGGCGATGCCGATCGCGGCGGCGGCCGTCTTGGCATGGGTCATCACCGCATCGATCATCGTCGGGCCCCGCATGGTCATGGTTGGCGTAAGGGCCGGATCAGTCGGCCCGGACGCCCTTGAGGATGCCGGCCGCGATCGCCATCACGGCGCCCGCGGCGGCGACTACCTGCGCGGCGGTGTCCGGATCGCCCAGGTAGGAGGCCAGGGCCGGCTTGCCGGCGAGGCCGGCCGCGACCGCGCCGGCGGCGAGGAGCCCGGCGATGACGCCCGGGGTGAGGAGCTTGCGCATGGATGAGCCTCTCGACAGGAGGCGCCGGATGCCGCCGGCGCTCGGATCTCAGGCGGCCCGGGCCCGGGCCCGGCCGCAGGTCGGACAGGCGGGAGTGGGGGCGGGCGCGGCGTGGAGCGCCAGCGCCGCGGCGCGGACCTCCTCCACCCGCCGGCCCCAGCCACGGCCGAACCGCGGCCAGGTCGACAGCGCCCGCAGGAACGCCAGCCGCCCGTCGCACAGGGCGTTCACCAGCCCGG
>NZ_JACWCT010000004.1 GCF_016613415.1 Methylobacterium ajmalii
AAGGCCTGGCCCGAGACCGGATCGCGCGCCAGATGGTCCTGGACGAGGGCGGCCAGCCCGTCGAAGCCCTTGCGCATGTCAGTGTGCCCGGTGGCCAGCCAGACGCGCGAGCCGGACGGGACAGGGATCATCGACCGAGCAGCGCGGCGATCGCGCCCTGCAGGAGCGTCAAGTCCACCCCGGTTGCGGCCCGCACCCGATGCCCGCCGGCCAGCTCGATCTCGATCAGGCTCGACCCGGCCGGCACGTCGGCTGTCGCCTTAGCCGGAGGCGGCAGGGCGAGCGGGATGAAGCTCGGCGGCGCGGTGACAGTCCCATCCGGCTGCTCGGTCAGCAAGGCGCGCCGCCATCGAAACAGCAGGCTGGAGTGCAGACCGTGCCGGCGGGCTACCTCCGAGGCGGTCGTGCCGGGATCGTTCGCCTCGGCCAGGATGGCGCGCTTCTGCTCAGGCGACCAGACGCGGCGCGTGCCTGCAACAACGACATGAGGAGAGTTGGTCATAGGTCCAGACACAGGGCCGATACAGCGCCATCTGACGCCAGACACTGTATCCAGAGCAAAGCACTACAGGCACAAGGCGGCCGCCACCGAGAGCTTACTCTCGCCATGCGCTCCGCCGGCCTTGTTCTCGTCCCAGCGCGGCCAAGTCTACTCGACTTGATGGCGACCGAGCCCACGCTTCGCGCGCTCGGTCAGATCGGCCTCGCCGGACGCGTGGCGCTCCTGCTCACGCAGTGCCCCACTCAAGGGCAAGCGCGCACCGCCGCTTATGCCGCGCGCCTGCGGCGCTGGGGGCATCTCGCAGAGCCTCCACTGACGCAGCGCGTGGACTGTCAGGACGCGCTGCTGGGCGGGCAGGGCGTCACCGAGTTCGCGTCGGCTGGCAAGGCCGCCGCTGAGATCCGCGCCCTGTGGGCTTGGACCGAGCGACGCTTGGAGCAAACCCATCGATGAGCAAGCCGACCCAACGCCCTTCGAAGCGCCTCTCCCTGCTCAGCGACTTAGACGATCTTGTCGAAGCATCAACCGGCATCGAAGCTGACTCGAAAGATCGGATGCTCACCGGGGGGCATCGTGGCGTCCCGTCCTCAGGCCGTGCTCCGGCACCTACGCGGCGCACGTCGGTCTACCTGCCGGCCGCAACGTTACGGCGCCTGAAAGAGGTCGCCCTCGCACGCGATTGCAAGGTGAACGATCTCCTCGTCGAGGGCGCGGAGGCCGTCCTGCGCGAAAGTGGCCACCTGCCATCGCCGACCTCTCAAGACACGAGCTGAGCGTGCTCGCCTCTCCAGCAAGAGCATCGTGATGCCACGGCGTCACGATGCTCCAAGTCCATGACGCTTTGGCGTCGAGGCATCTCAGCATCACAGCGCACCAGTAGCGGAGCGTCGTGAGCCCTTCATCCTCCGAAGCCGGGCGAAGACCGCCCCGGCCGCCATCCCCCCGCCGCCACGCCCCTCGGCTGGCAACCTCTCAGCATGACTATCGGGAACCGACGATCATGGACGACGCACGATACACCCTCCATCCCTCCTCCGATCGGGATAGCCGTCACGACCCAGCGACCATCGCCACGCTCCTCGGCCACATCCGCCACGACCTCGTCCGCCAGCGCTTCCGCCTGTCCCTGATGGGAGCGCAGGTCCCTGAGGTCGTCAACGTGACGTCAGATCGGCCCGACGTCGCGGTCGCTGACGTCGACCGGTCGGCACAGCATCGCATGACGCCCGAATTCTCGGACGAGGCGCGCCGTCTCGCAGTTCGAGAGCATCTCAACGACCAAATGCGCCCCATCCTGCGCGCAGTCGCTCAGATTGCTGGCCTCGACTTGGCGATCTGGAAGGCGCGGATCGATGGTCCGATGCCGTTGACAGATCCCGATCTCGTGCAAGCGCTGCCCGCGGTGTTCGCGTCCGGTGCCTTCCGGGAAGCCCGCCGAGCGTGTCGCGACCTTACCTTACTGCCACCGGAGCTAAAGGTTTATGGCGAAAAGCCGTTCGACCTCGGCTTCCGCGGACGCCCGCCCGCGAAGATTCTGGCCGATCACCCGTGCTGGGATCTCCCATTCTTACCTGGAGCCCAGACCCTCGATTGCTGGACCATACACGATGCCTCCGAATTCATGTCCAGCTGGCCGCCTGATCCCGGCGACCTGAAGGAACCGATGGATGCCTGGGACGCGCTTACTGCCGACCTCTGGCTTCGCCAGCACAAGCTCTCTGACGGCCAAGAGGCGGATAGGAGAAATCCGGTCGTCGCGTACAGGGAGGGGCGTACGAAGAAGAGCCCGCTCAAGGTTCTGGCCGGACTCGACGAGGACGCCCTGCTAGTCTTAACCGACGCGGTACTCTGCGAGCGTTTGCGCCGCGATGTGATGGCCGTGCTGATGCAGGATCGTGCCGACCTGATCCACGCGGGCCTTGAGATGGTGGCGTGCGGGTACCTATGCCTGGACGACGTGCGCGCGGCGCTTGCATTCCATGACGACGCTCAGGAGGACGCCTTCGCGGAGGCTTTCGCCGAGAACGACGACTGGATGAGTGAATGGATCGTCGATTGGAGTGTTTGGCTGATCAGCAGATATGATTGGCCGCTGGTCGCTGCCTCTCGTGCCTGAGGCTTAGATTGCGGGATACCGAAGCCGGAAGGCAAGGCCGGGCCAGGCACCTGTTGCTGCGAGCGCTGCGAAGACGAGGCAAGGAGCTGTCGGATCGTCCTGATCCGACAGCGGGGCCTGGGGTACGACGCCGTAAGATATCCTGCTTTCGAACAACGGCAGAAGTTCGAGTAGTTGGGCTCAGCCGGCGCCCCTCCGCTCGGACTTAGGATCGAGGTGGTCGCCGTCACGTGGGATATCACCAAAATTGGATAGACGTCGGTTATCACTCCCAACCCTACGTCGGTTATCGCTTTGAGCCTGAAAGACGTTCACTGACAGAGCGTTGCCGCCCGAGAGCCCGGGGGCTGATCGTGCCGAGATCGATGAGACGAGAACCGAGGCGGGGTGAAGCAAAGACAGTTCGCGAACACCGGGAGTAATGCGACGACGGAGGGCGGCGAGGCATCTGTGCTCTCTTCCTCACGAACACGAAGAGATCACAACCTACGACATGCCCGCCGGCGAGAACGAGGCTGGCTGCGATCTCGAGCTGGCGAGGCTCTGGGTGCGCGCTCGCGCCGATCATACGGGCCCATACCGAGGCAGTTTCCCCCACGAACTGCAGCGATTTCATCCGAGCCAGGACGGAAAGCTGTCCGCCCGCATTTGCGACCTTTCGTGGACGCCTGGAGCGCGCCGCGGAGGTGCGGTTATCGCCCGACGAGTTCACGCTCTTCCTATCGCTGACGCTCGACCCCTTGCGAGCCTTGAGCGCTCGGATCGTCGGCGTTGCGGCCCGATCGGGGAGCCTGAAGCAAGTCGAAACACAGCAAACTTAGAAGAACATAATCAAGCGAAAGGCGACGCGCTCCCGAGCCTCTGCGGCTGCGGGAGCGGAGGGGAAAGCAGTCCAATCACAGCAGATCAGGCGAAGGCCCTTCGCCCCAAAAGCCCAAGGAGGACGGGGACGGCAGAACGCGGCGCTCGGACAGCGCTCGCTGGACGGTCGGTGAGGCGCCTTCGCCCCTTCCCCTGACGATGGACATCACAAATGACAGATACAGATCATGACGCGCCCACCGGCGCGAACGAGCCCGGCCGCCCGCACGAGTCGCCGGGCTTGCGGGTGCGCGCACGGGTCGAGCGCCCGCGCCGGCACAAGGACGGCCTTACCCTCGAACTCCAACCTGTCGATCCTGACCGTACCGGAAGGCTTCACGCCTTCCTCTCCGGCGACCTCATCCGCGAGATCCAGGACGCGACCGGCATCCTGCTCGATCCCGGTGCGATCATCGGCGAACACGAACTCAAGCTGACCTTCGTGGCCGAGCCGCTGGGCAACCTCACCGCGGGGGTCGCCGGCTTCGTGCGCGACGCCTTCCTGACGGGATGGGCCGAGCAGGACGCTGTGGTTCGGGATGGCCTGGAAGCCGACTATTTGTGGGTCCGGCAGCACGACCTGCCGGTCCCGCGCCGGCTCCGGCGGGTGTTCCTAATCGAGCCGGATGACGGCGCTCAGCACCCGCTGGTCAATGCCCTCGCCCATTGGTGGGATCAGGGCGCCATCGAGTTGATCCGACATCCGATCGCGTTCGAGCAGCCGGGCTCGGTCGCCGCGCTTCGGCATGCGTTCGATTGTGCGATCGATCAGTACGAGTGGGGTTCCCTGGACGTGGTGGTCGTGGACCCGGGCTGTGGGTTCGCGTTCCGCGAGCTGTCGGACGACGGGCTGATGCGTCAGGTCGCCGTTTTGCCGGTGCCGGTGATCACGCGCCGCGCGTCGTCGCCGACGCTGCTCGACGGCTTGGCCCACCGCTGTTTCGATCACCCGGACGAGATCCTGGCCTTCCTCGCCGGCATCCTCCGGCAGGAGCTGCGGCTGGCCGACCGGGCGCGGCTCGATGCGATCGCCGAACTGATCGAGGCGATCCCCAAGCCCACGCGCAAGGCGAAGACGCCGCACGGCAAGCCCGGGCCGCTGTTCGACTGACGCCACCCTCGACGATCCGGCCGCCGGCATGCTGGCCGCCGGACCACTGCCCCATCCCGACCTCAGCGAACGACACGATGCGACACCACAGATTCTTTCCTAAGACCCACGGGGGGCCTGTACCCCCGGCTGAACCGGGCGATGCCCGTCCTCCTCCTATCCCGCTGGACGACGCAGGGGCGACCCGGGTCGCCGACGAGATCCGCGAGCTCCGCGATCTGCTCGGCTGGCTGCGCCAACGCCTGCGAGGCGAGCACACGGTGCGGGCCAGCGTCCTGACCGTCGCACCCCTCGGGTCCGACGGACACCTGCTCCTGCTCGGCGAGGCCGATCCAAGCAGTAGCCTCGAGCCGCCCCGGCTCAAGGTTCGGCTCGCCGCTGCCGACCTCGCCGCCTGCCGGGATGCGATCGGCGACGCCCTCGATCCGGCGGCCTTGGTCAACAGGACCGTCGTGCTCCGGCTGCAAACCAGCCTGCGTCAGCGCTACGGGCGCGGTGCCGGGGTACAAGCCAGGGTCATCGCTGTGATCTCGGTCGGCGCGGTGCCGGTCGAGGGCGAGATCCAGCGGGAGAGGACGCTGCAGCGCCTGAGGCGCGAGGGGCGCCGCTTAGGCCCGGGGACCTGGGAGGTGCCCGAGGATCCGCGCCACATCGCGCTGATCGCCGCCGAGTTCGGCGATGCCCGTCGCGACGTCGAGCACGTCCTGCGCCCACTGGAGGAGAACGGCCTGATCCGGCTCCACCGGATCTACGCGATGTTCGAGGGACCGTCGGCGGAGCACTCGTTGAGCGAGGCGTTCGGCCGAGCGGGCGAGCTGCACCGCGAGCACGGCCTATCGGCGACCCTGGTCTGCCGAGGGGGCGGTCCGGTCGAGGGCTTCCAGGCCCTCAACGCCTACGCGACCGTGCGCGCGGCCACCGGGGCTCCGAACGTCATCGCAGGGCTCGGCCATGCCGGGACGCCGCTCACCGCCCTGGATGCGGTCGCGGCGCGATCTGAGCCGACCCCGACGGCCGCGGCGATACTGGTGCGCCGGCTTGTCGAGGCCACCGGCGTACGAGCCGAGCGCGCGCTCGCGGCGTTCGACGCCGCCCTCGCGGAGAATCTGGAGGCGGCTGGGCGCATCGCCCTGGCGGGGGCCTTGCAGGGCTTCGCCGCGAGCCTCGGCGATCTCGCGGAACTCGCCGATCGGCGGCTGCGACAGCTCAATCGAGGCGTTGAGCGCAGCCTGCTGACCGGCCTTGCCGCGGCAGCTGGCGTTGGGACCGGCGCGACAGCCGAGATCAAGCCATATGCCGCTCCCATCGAGGTGCTCGGCTTCGGCGATGGGGATGACGACGACCCGGCCTGGGAGCCGGGTTGGGCGCTGGTGACGGCGGCCGACACCGGCCTCGTCATCGAGCGCTATCGCGAGCTCAAGTCCCACATGCCGCTGTTCCTGCACTTCCGCGACGGGACGATCTTCGTCCGGGTCGTGCCGACCTTCGTCACATACAACTGATCTGCGACCAGGAGATTGACCATGTCCAAGACCCGCTCACCCGAGACGCCGAGCTTCCTGACCGCGGTCCGGCGCATCGAGGCGCTGACCCAGGAAATCCAAAAGGACGGATTGTCCGCCTTCGAGAAGGCCGAGGCCGCCTATGTCGAGGTGCAAGAGTTGCGCGCCGTGCTGAACGCCCGGATCGCTGACCTGCGCCGCCGGTCGGCATAGCCCGAGGATCCGGGTCACCGCCGATGTCATACCATCGGCGGTGGCGCCTGAGGAAACACATCCGCGACGCCCGTCGCGGATGCCGCCTCGGGAGAGGCATGGGTACCTATCCAAACCCCGGAAGGGCCGATTACCTCTGCCTCGGACAAAGCGTCAGCTACGGTCGGACGTGTTGCCTAAAAAAACGCCATTCCGGACATGCTCTTGTTGGAGCGGATGACAATCTTTGAGAGCCGCCGGCCGTAATGGGATTTGCTGACGCAAATGCGGACGGACTGATTGCGACCAAACGCCATCGTTCACACGTAGCCCTTCGGATCCCGATAGCGGACGTGTGCTGGACGGCTCCTCTGGCTGCTTTGCGCCCATCCCGGTCATTCACGAAGCCGCGGACGCCACTCCATAGCGGACGTTCACCGTGACGGCAGCGGCCGCCCATTCGCATAAGGGTACGCTATGAAACGAGGAGCGATCCGGTATTCCAAGGCTGTTTCCAGGCTAACAACCGGTTCCGGTCAGCCTCCGAAGGCCGCGTCCCGCTCCACCGGTCGGTGGGCATCGTCCAATCGATGTCGCAGCGTCGCGGCCAGGGTGTCGTGCGCCTCGTCTGGAATGGGGTAAACCGAGCTCGCGTTGATCTCGCAGAGCACGTAAGTGTCCTCGCCGGCGGCGCCCTTCGGCCCGAGCAGGAAGTCGGCGTCCCAGACGACCGGCAGGTCGTCCGGGACCAAGCCGAGCAGAAGCGTCATCTCAGGTATCCATTCCGCTTCCATCAGGCCGCGCAGGTGCTGGAAGCGCGCGTCGTCCGGCCCAGAATAGAGGCGCGGTGGGGCCCGTCCATGCTCGGGCGAGGCGAGCGCGGTCACGTACTGGGCACCGAACCCGGCCACCCGCGTACCGCTCACGTAGCAGCGGACCATCCCCTCCAGGTGCCGCGCCTGGAACGGCTGGTCGACGAGGGGGCCGCCCGCCGCGAAGTCGGCGGCGCGCTCGGCCAGGAACGCGTCGAGTGGCATCGTGCGCCGGCTCCGGTCGCGCGCCTCCTGCACCAGCACGTCGGGACCCGCGGCGCGCTCTACCTTCCAGACGCCGATGCCGCCGTTGCCGCGGCTGCACTTCAGCACCCGCGGCCCCTCGGCGACGCGCGCGGGGAACTCCGCCGCGAGCGCGGCATGGCTGGCGTAGAGGTGCGTATCCGTGCCCCAACCCAACTCCCGCGTCCGGACCAGCACCTCCTTCGTGCCTATCCGGTCGATTACGTCGGGATGACAGCTGACGAGGATCCCGGCGGCCGCCACCTCCCGCAGCACCGCGTCGAGAGCTCTGCGGTCCTCGCCGGTGTCCTCAGTCACTGGGTTCACCCAGACCAACACGGCGTCCACCGCCATAAGCTGGGCCCGGACGTCATCGGCGAGCTCCTCCACCCATACGGCGGGCTCGCCGGCGAGCCCGTGCCGCTCAAGGACGGCGAACACCGCCGCGAACCGGCTGGTTTCCGGACGCGCTTCGGCTCGCGCCCGGGCGTCGCCCCGCCAGACGACGGCGACCTTGAAGGGATGCTGGCCTGGACCCGTCATCTTTGGCACCGGGAGCATTGCTGGCGCGGATCGTGAGGGAGGCGGGCGCGCTCCGGTTCACCGCCCACAGGGCCAGCACTGCCGGAAGGCGAGGCTGGCCCCCGCCAGCATGTCGGTCTGGAGCAGGGCCTCGTTGGCGTGCGCCCAGGCCATATACGCCTCGGTCAGGGCCTCGATGGTGTAGTCGACGGCGCAGATCCCGGCCTTGTCGCCGCCATCGCCGAAGGCCGCCAGCGTATCGGCGACACCCATGAGGTAGGCGCTGCACCAGCCCGACGCCTTGCCCCGCTCGGCGAGGCAGACGCGGTACAGGTCCCCCGACCGCCTCTCGCGGATGTCGACCGAAGCGGCCGGCGGCACCGCCGGGGCACCGACGCCCTGGCCGCCCGCATTCAGGGCGCAGGACGTGCCCTCGCAGCCGGCGGCGTTCGCCGGCGGAACCGTCGCCGGAAGTGAGACGGTGACCGAAGCCGCCGCCAGGACCGCGAGGCACCGCCCCCTGAGGTTCACCGACATCGTCATCATGGCGATGCTCCTGGCATCAGCCCTTCGCGACCTTCACCTGGTCGAGCGCGTCGCGCAGGCCCTTGGCGAGCTTGCCCGCGTCGTCGTTCGCCCAGAAGTGCATGAAGAACAGCCGCGGCTCGTCGTCGAGCATGTGGTTGTGAAGCGCCGTGACCTCAATGCCGCTCGCCCGCAACGCCTTGATCACCGGGTTCACCTCGTCGGCGGTGAGCACGAAGTCGCCCGTGATGGCCGCCTTGCCGCCGCCGGTCGGCTGGAAGTTGATGGCGATCGCCGAGCCCATGGCCTCGGGCACGACCATGCCGTGGTCCTTCGGGGTCTCCGAGCGCGGCACGCTCACGGCGTAGACGCCGCCGTTGACCTTGCCTTTGCGCCCGATGGCGGCGTCGATGGCCGCCGTGTCGAGGTCGAGCGACTGATCCGGCGCGGTCGCCTTCGCCGGCACCGGTCCCTCGCCGGCCGAGGCCGGTTCGGTCTTCCCGGACGGCGGGGAGCCGCCGGCGGTCTCGCCGCCGAAGGGCGTGCGGCTCGCGCCCAGCGCCCCCGCCAGGATCGTGGCGAGCTTCCCGGGCTCGCCCTGCCCGGAGACGTGCATGTAGAGGGTGCTCGGTGAGGCCCGCAGCAGGTGGTTGTGGATGGCGGTGATCTCGACGCCGTTCTCGACGAGGCGCTTCATCACCGGGTTCACTTCGTCCTCGGTTAGGACGAGGTCGCCCATCACCATGACCTCGTTCCCGCCCCCGTGCCGCACGAAGGCGAGCCAGGAGCCAAGGGCGAGGGATGGCTTCAGCTGCACGCCGTCGAGGGTGACCTTCAGGTCGGTCCGGGGCAGGCCGACGCGGTAGACCCCGCCCGGCATGGCGGTCCCGGGCTTGCCCAGCCCGGTGGCGATGGCGTCCTGCCAGGGCTCCGCGGCCGACGCGCCGGTCGCGAGGGTGCCCAGGACGGCGATGGATGCAAGCAAGCGACGCATGGTCGTCTCCTCGATTGTGGTTGCGGTTCGAAGTCCTCAGGACCGGCGTGCCGGTGCCTGCAGCACACCCTCGTCCGGCAGGGTGCCGTCGCCACGCCGGAGCTCGACGCGGTTGCCGGCCATCCAGACCTGGACGCAGGGAACGGCCTCCAGGCAGAGCTCGTCCTTGTCGATCCGCCACCGCGCGGTGTGAGCCCGCCCGAGGGACACGACGTGCAAGCGGCCGCCCGGCTCGAAGCGGTAGGCCCAGTGCACCTCGTCGGTGACCTCCTTGCCGACAAGGCGCGCCCGGATCTCGGACGCGGTCAGGCGCCGGAACGCCTCGCCCGCGGGTGCCGGACCCGCCGCCAGGACGAGAAGGATGACCGCCGCGGTGCGGCGCCCGGTGCCCATCACACCAAACCTCCCAAGTGCAGGGCGACGCCGGCAGCGGCGCAGGCCGCGAGCGTCTGGACCATGCCGACCTTGCACCGGAACACCGCCAGCACCGCCGCGGCCGCCAACGCGAGGGCCCAGGGGTTGAGGCTTGACGGGACCGGCACGTCGAACCGGACAGGGCCGGCCGCGAACGGTCGCGTCTCGGCGAAGACGGTGTGCAGGGCGAACCAGACCGCGAGGTTCAGGATCACGCCGACGACCGCGGCGGTGATAGCCGAGAGCGCGCCGGCCAAGGCCCGGTTGCCGCGCAGCCGCTCAACGTAAGGGGCGCCCACGAAGATCCAGAGGAAGCACGGCGCGAAGGTCACCCAGGTGGTCAGCAGCCCGCCGAGCGTCCCCGCCAGGAGCGGCGGCAGACTTCCCGGCGCCCGGTAGGCGGCGAGGAAGCCCACGAACTGGGTGACCATGATCAGCGGGCCGGGCGTGGTCTCGGCCATGCCGAGGCCGTCGAGCATCTCGCCGGGCTTCAGCCAGCCGTAATGCTCCACCGCCTGCTGGGCCACGTAGGCGAGCACCGCGTAGGCCCCGCCGAACGTCACCATCGCCATCTTCGAGAAGAACACCGCCACTTGGCTGAAGACGTCGTCCGGGCCGGCGGCGAGCAGGATGGCAGCGACCGGTACTAGCCAGATAGCGCCCCAGGTCAGCAGTATCCGCAGCGTTTGCCCGGCGGCGGCCCGCTCCTGCGGAAGCTCGTGATCGTCGAGTAGGAAGGGGCCCTCGACGACCTTGCCACCACCCCCGTGCCCTCCGGCCTTGAACTGCGGCAGGCCGGCTCGGCCGCCGAGGTAGCCGATGACGCCCGCGCAGAGCACGATCAGCGGGAAGGGCACGTCGAAGAAGAAGATGGCCACGAACGCCGCAGCCGCGAGGCCGACCATGACCGGTCCCTTGAGTGCCCGCTTGCCGATCCGGATCACGGCCTGGAGCACGATGGCCAGCACCGCCGCCTTCAGGCCGAAGAATAGGCCGGCGACGAAACCGACGTTGCCGTAGAGCGCGTAGACCCAGCTCAGCGCCATGATCGCGAGCACGCCCGGTAGGACGAATAGCCCGCCGGCGACGAGCCCGCCGCGGGTGCCGTGCATGAGCCAGCCGACGTAGGTGGCGAGTTGCTGCGCCTCGGGGCCAGGCAGCAGCGTGCAAAAGTTCAGGGCGTGCAGGAAGCGGTTCTCGGAGATCCAGCGCCGCTCCTCGACGAGGATGCGATGCATGACCGCGATCTGCCCGGCCGGCCCGCCGAACGAGAGCGCGGCGATGCGCGCCCAGATCGGCACGGCCTCGGCCAGGGTCACGGGCAGCGGCGCTCCCGGGGCAGCTGCGCTATGCTCCGGCGCAGTCTGGATGCCTGCGGTCGCGGCCATGGTCAGGCCTTCCCCTTAGTGCGGTCGCCCACCCAGTCGTGACGCTCCTCCGTTGCGTCCCGGCACCAGCGATAGAAGGCGTCGTAGAGGAGCATGCCGGCGTCGAGCTGCTCCATGTCATTGGCATAGATGCGCGACAGGCCGAGCGATGCCGCGAGCAGCCCGGCCGCCTCCGGCGCCAGGTCTGGCCGGCCCGTGTCGGCCCCGCGCACGAGCGTCGCGAGGTGCAGGAGCGGCGGCGTGGCGAGGCCGAGCTCCTCGACCATGACGTCGAAGGTGCAGAGCTCGCCCCGGTGGCTCCAGAAGGTGCCCGGGTCGTCGATGTCGAAGGGTGCGGCCTCGAACCGTTCCGCAACGCCGACGACCTCACCCGGCGGCACGAACAGGAAGACCGCGTCGGGGTCGACGAAGCGGCGGATCAGCCAGGGACAGGCGATACGGTCGACTTTGGGTCGGGCGCGCGTGACCCAGACGGTTCGGCCCTGCTCGTCGCGGTTGCGGACCTTGTCGGCCGGGACCATCGGCAGTTCGGCGGCCGCCCAGTCTGCGATACCACCCTGCAGAGCCTCGGCGTTCACGCCGGCGCTGCGCAGCCAGGCAGCGACGCCGTGGCTGTGCCGGCGCCCGTCCTCGCAGACCACGACGACCGACCTGCCGCGCAGCGCCGGCGCCCACTCGGCGACCCGGCTAGCCTCCCGGACGAGGGAACCGGGCACGTACCGCTGGTCGGCGAGGAATTCCTTGTAGGTGCGCACGTCGACGACGGCCGGGCAGCCGGGAGTTCCGATCAGGCGCGCGAGTTTGTCGACGGTAATGGTGTTGGGCACAGGCATGACGCGTCCTTGCAGCAAGTGCAGATGGGACGCGATTCTTCAGCCGAAGCCTCGTCGGGGGATCGCTCCCCGATGAGTCAATACATCCCGCCAGCGCCCACCCTGTCAAGCGTCCCCGAGGTCGGAGTGGGCCGGCTCCCGTGTGGCCGAGACTTGCTCGACCCGCCGGGGCAGCTCGCGCGCGAGGGCGGTCCGCCGGTAGGGTGTCATTTTCTTCCACGCGCGGATCTCGGGGATTGTGCGGCCGCAGCCGAGGCACCAGCCGGTGCGCCCGTCCCACTGGCAAACCCCGATGCAGGGATCGTCCTTCTTCATGGTACGGCTCCGCACACACCACGGCATCGACGCCGCTGGACACACATAGGGTACCCCCCTATGTGTCGCCATAACGAGGAAGCCTGTGATGGCCCACACGATCAAGGAAAGGACCAAGCTCCTGGCGCGTGTGCGCCGGATCAAGGGACAGGCGGAAGCCGTCGAGCGGGCCCTGGAGGCCGAGCTCGGCTGCGCCGACGTCCTGATGCTGGTCGCCTCGATGCGGGGTGCCATCAACGGGCTGACCGCCGAATTGATGGAAGACCACATCCGCCACCACGTCGTGAACCCGGACGCCGAGCCGGACACAGAGCGCGCCCGGGGGGCCGCCGAGCTGATCGAGGTGGTGCGGACCTACCTCAAGTGACGAGACCTCATGACCTCCTTGCCTGACCTGCTCCAGCAGGGCACCGCGCATGCCTGGCTGTTCGTGCCGAGCGCGATCCTGCTCGGCGCCCTGCACGGGCTTGAGCCCGGCCACTCCAAGACGATGATGGCCGCCTTCATCATCGCGGTCCGAGGCACGGTCACGCAGGCGGTGCTGCTTGGGCTGGCGGCGACGCTCTCGCACACCGCCGTAGTTTGGGTCATTGCCCTCGGCGGGCAGTATCTCGGCCAGGAATGGGGCGGCCAAGCGAGCGAGCCGTACTTCCAGCTCGCCTCCGCGGTGCTCATCGTCGGCATCGCGCTTTGGATGGCGTGGCGCACGTGGCGCGAGCAGCACCACGACCATCATCACCATCACGACGAGACGAAGCACGTCACGACCAGGGCCGGTCTCCTGACGCTGGAAGTGTTCGAGGACGGGGTGCCGCCGCGCTGGCGGGTGCGTGCGGAGCGGGGTGAGCTACCGGCTCCCGGGAGCATGACCGTCGAGACGCTTCGCCCGGACGGCGGTCGGCAGGCGTTCGCCTTCGCGCACCGCGGCGAATTCCTGGAGAGCCTGGAGGAGATCCCGGAGCCGCACGCCTTCACGGCACGTCTGCGCCTCAACGGGCCGGCCGGAGCCGAGATCCACGAGGTCGCGTTCGAGGAGCACGACCATGACCACGGGCACATGAACCTGGGCGACGAGGACGACGCCCACGCCCGGGCCCATGCCGAGGACATCCGCCGCCGCTTCGCGGGCCGGCATGTGACGACCGGCCAGATCGTGCTGTTCGGCTTGACCGGAGGGCTGATCCCGTGCCCGGCAGCCATCACGGTCCTGCTCCTGTGCATCCAGCTCAAGCAGTTCAGCCTGGGCTTCGCGCTCGTCGTCTGCTTCAGCATCGGCCTGGCGCTGACCATGGTCTCGGCCGGCGTCGTCGCGGCGCTGAGCGTCAAGCATGTCGCCTCCCGCTGGTCCGGGTTCGACGCCTTCGCCCGGCAGGCCCCTTACGCCTCGGCCGCCCTGATCGTCCTGGTCGGCCTCTACACCGGCTGGCTAGGCTGGCAAGGCATCAGCCACGCACACCAGGACCACGCGGCCGCATGGACTGTCGACATTCAAGGCTGACCGACCGGCCATGAGCCGAAACAGGTTCAGTCGTCGGCGATGGCACGCGACCTGGGATCGACCAGGAGGCGGACCTAACGGCCATCACGCTCGCACGGGCTTTCCTCAACGCACTGCCTCGCACAGCGCAGGTTGCCGCACCTCCGTGACACGCACTCCCGTCGCCGCCCGGCCGAAGCGGACGTAGAGCGCCGGCAAGACCAGCAGGGTGAGCAGGGTCGCGCTGACGAGGCCGCCGATGACCACCGTCGCCAGCGGCCGTTGCACCTCGGCGCCCGTCCCCGTCGCCAGGGCCATCGGCACGAAGCCGAGGGCGGCGACCAGCGCCGTCATCACCACGGGACGCAGCCTGGTCAGCGCCCCGTCCCGGACCGCCTCGGGGATGGCCATGCCCCCCGCAACCAGCGTCCGGATATGGTTGAGCAGCACCAGGCCGTTCAGCACCGCCACGCCCGACAGCGCGATGAACCCCACCGCCGCCGATACCGAGAACGGCATGTCGCGGACCCACAGGGCGGCCACGCCGCCGGTCAGGGCCATCGGCACGGCGCTGAACACGATGGACGCGTCGCGCGCGGAGCCGAGCGCCCCGAGCAGAAGGATGAAGATCAGCGCGAAGGCCGCCGGCACGACCACCATCAGGCGTTGCCGGGCGGCGGTCAGGTTCTCGAACTGACCGCCCCAGCGCACCTCGTAGCCGGCTGGCAGCCTCACCTCCGCGGCAATTCGCTCCTGCGCCTCCGCCACGAGCGAGCCGATGTCGCGACCGCGCACGTTCGCGGTCACCACCACGCGCCGCCGCCCGTTCTCGCGGCTGACCTGGTTCGGCCCCTCCGTGAAGGTGAAGGTCGCTAGTTGGCGGAGCGGCACGCTCATGCCCATCGCTCCCGGCGCGGTCGGCACGCCGGTACCCGACCGGGCCGGAGCCGCCTGCGCGGGCGGCAGCGGGACGGGGAGGTTCTTCAGGGCCTCGACGTCTCCTCGGACGTCGTCGGCGAGGCGAACCACGATGGCGAAGCGCCGGTCGCCCTCGAACACCAGCCCGGCATCCTTGCCGCCGACGGCCGTGCCGATGACGTCCTGCACGTCGGCCATGCTCAGGCCGCGCCGGGCGATCTCGCGCCGGTCGATCTTGATCTCAAGGAACGGCAGCCCGACCGCCTCCTCGACCTTCACGTCGGCGGCGCCCTCCAGGCTGCGCAGGATGCCGGCGATCTTACGGGCCCCCTCGACCATCGGACCGAACTCCTCGCCGAACACCTTCACGGCGAGGTCGTCGCGCACGCCGGCGATGAGCTCGTTGAAGCGCATCTGGATGGGCTGGGAAAAGCCGAGCAGCGTGCCGGGGATCAGCTTCGCCTCCGCCTCCATCCGTCCGATAAGCGCCTCTTTGCTCTCGTGCGGGTCGGGCCAGGCGCTCTGCGGCTTGAGGATGAGGTAGGCGTCGCAGGCGTTCGGCGGCATCGGGTCGGCGGCGATGTCGGGCGTGCCGCAGCGCGAGTAGACGAAGGCCACCTCCGGGAACTTGCTCATCGTCTCCTCGACGCCGAGCTGCATCGCCTGCGACTGCGTGATCGACGTCGATGGGATGCGGCGCGCCTCCATGACGATGTTCTTCTCGTCGAGCGTCGGCGTGAACTCCTGCCCTAGCCGCGTCGCCAGCGCTCCGGCGATCCCGAGAACGACCAGCGCACCGACGATGAAGGTTATCGGTGACCGGATGGCACCGCACAGTACCGGCCGGTAGGCCGCCTTCAGGACGCGGACCAAGGCGTTGTCGCCCTCGCTGACCCGCCCGGTGACGAAGGTCGCGATCATCGCCGGGACGAAGGTGAGCGACAGCACAAACGCCGCCACGAGCGCGATCAGGACCGTCAGCGCCATTGGCGTGAAGGTCTTGCCCTCCACGCCGGTGAAGGTCAGCAGGGGCACGTAGACCAGGATGATGATGGCCTGCCCGTAGACGCTCGGCTTGATCATCTCCTCGGCCGAGACCCGCACCGTCTCCAGCCTCTCGTCCAGGCCGAGCCGGCGTCCAAGCTCGTGTTGTCGCTCGGCGAGGTGCCGCAGGCTGTTCTCCGCGATAATGACCGCACCGTCGACGATGAGGCCGAAGTCGAGGGCGCCCAGGCTCATCAGGTTGGCGCTGATCCTCCCCGCCAGCATGCCGGTGGCCGTGAGCATCATCGTCACGGGGATGACCAGGGCGGTGATGACGGCTGCCCGTATGTTCCCCAGCGTGAGGAACAGCACCGCGATGACCAGCAGCGCGCCCTCGGCGAGGTTCCTGCCCACCGTCCGGATGGTCGCGTCGACGAGGTCGGTGCGGCTGAGGAGCGTCCGGGCCTGGATGCCGGGCGGCAGGAGCTTGTTGATCTCCCGGATCTTGGCGTCTGCGGCGGCCGAGACCGTGCGGCTGTTCTCGCCGATCAGCATCAGGGCCGTGCCCAGCACCACCTCGTGCCCGTTCTCGCTGGCCGAACCGGTCCGGAGCTCCTGTCCGATTCCGACCTCCGCGACGTCCTTCACTAGGATGGGCACCCCGGCCCGGGTCGCCACCACGATGTCCCGGATCTGGTCGACGTTCTCGATGAGGCCGCCGGCCCGGACGACGTAGCCCTCGCCGTTGCGTTCGACGTAGTTAGCCCCGCGCGTGGCGTTGTTCGCCTCGATGGCGCGGGTGACGTCAGCGAAGGACAGGCCGTAGCCCACGAGCTTCATCGGGTCCGGCCGGACCTGGTACTCCTTCACGAAGCCGCCGATGGCGTCGGCCCCGGCCACGCCCGGCACACTCTTCATCTGCGGCCGGATGATCCAATCCTGCACGGTCCGCAGGTAGACCGTGCGCTCGAAGTCGGACCTCAGCCGCTCGCCCTCGGGCGTCAGGTAGCTCCCGTCCGTCTGCCAGCCAGAACGGCCGTCCCTCACGGGCACGCCCTCGCCTGGGGGCAGATACTCCACCGACCACCAGTAGATCTCGCCGAGGCCGGTCGAGATCGGCCCGAGCTTCACCTCGACCCCGGGCGGAAGGGTGCCGCGCACCTCGGTCAGGCGCTCGTTGACCTGGGTCCTCGCGAAGTACACGTCGACCTTGTCGCTGAACACGGCCGTCAACTGGGCGAAGCCGTTGCGCGAGAAGGAGCGCATGCTTTCCAGCCCCGGCGTGCCGGCCAGCGCGCGTTCCAGCAGCACCGTGACCTGCTTCTCGATCTCGACCGGCGTCAGCGCCGGGGCGATGGCGTTGATCTGCACCTGGTTGTTGGTGACGTCGGGCACAGCGTCGATGGGCAAGCGCGCGAGCGACCACGCCCCGAAGGCGGTGGCGATGAGGGTCACCAGGATGACGGCGTAGCGGTTGGCGACGGAGAAGCCGAGGATGGAACGGATCATGGTTCAGTCCTCCGCCGCGGCCTTGCCGAGCTCGGACTTGAGCGTGAACGAGTTCGCTACGACCACCGCCTGGCCGGGATCGAGCCCCTCCGTCACCTCCACGTCGTCGTCGTCCGACCGCCCGAGCTTGACCGGGCGCGCCTCGAAGCCTTCGGCCACGCGCACGAAGACGTTGGGCTTGCCCTCCAGGGTCTGGATCGCCGAGGCCGGGACGAGGACGCGCACCGGCTTCTCGGAGATGACGATCTCCGCGGCGACGAACGAGCCCGGCCGCCACGTCTCGTCAGGGTTGGCCAGTTCCGCGACGACCCTGGCCGCGCGGGTGGCTTGGTCGAGGACGGGCACGATGAAGACGATCCGGCCCTTCGCGGCCTCCCCGGTCGCCTCGGCCCGGACGGTCACGGCCTGGCCCTCGCGCACGAGCGGCATGTCGCCGGGACTGACCGCGAGGTCGATCCAGACCTTCGACAGGTCGACGACCGAGTAGAGCTCGGTCTCCAGGTTGTCCCGTCCGACCGCGGCCCCGGGGTCGACGCGGCGCTCGACGATCTTGCCCGCGATGGGCGAGCGGATCTCCTGACGCTCGAACTGAGCCTCCGGCTGCTTCGGCAGGGCGTCGATCTCGGCTTGGCTGAGGCCCAGGAAGGTCAGCTTGCGCCGGGCGGCGTCCTCCTTGACCTTGAGGTCCTGGTAGCTGGCCTGCGAGCGCAGGTACTGCTGCTCGGACGAGATGCGCTTGTCCCAAAGCTCCTTGTCGCGCTCGTAGAGCGTCTTCTGCAGGGCGGCCGAGACCCGCGCCGCCAGGTACTCGCCCTTGGTCTCGGCGATCTCGCGGCTGTCGAGCAGCGCCACGACCTCGCCCTTCGCGACCGTGTCGCCGAGCCCCTTGCGCAGTTCGACGACCGTCCCGGTGGTCTTGACCGCGATGCGGGCGGTCAGGTTGGCGCTCGGGATGACGGTGCCCGGCACGTGCAGGTGGCGCGAGAGGCTGCCTCCGCCGACCGTGCCCGTCCGAATCCCCGCCTTGGCGATCTGGTCGTCCGTCAGCGCGACGAGGCCGGGCCTCTCCGGCTCGCCCTTGGCCGCCGGAAGAGGCTCTGGCTTGGCGGGAGCGTTCCCGCCCTTGGTGGGGGACAGCATCGCGCGGACGGCCTCGGGAGCCCCGGGCCACCAGGTCGCGATCAGGAAGCCGCCGGCGACGGCCAGCAGCACGGGTATGAGGCGTTTGAGCATGTCGATGCCATGGCGGCGTGCCGCGCACCTGCGCGGAGCCGTGGTTCGAGGAAAGGGCGAGGTGAGCGGCCTCAGGCCCTCGGTGGCTCGAACGGCCCCTCGGCAGCGCCGCCGAAGCGGCAGGCATCGTCCGCGCAGGTGAATGGTCGCGCCACCGAGGCCCGGCCGGCCGCGGGAGCCTCGGCCGCGGTCGGCATGACACCCTGCGCGTGCGATTGCGTGTGGTGGATCAACTCGTCGGCATCCTGGTGGTCGGTCGCATGATCCTGCACCGCCGTCGACGGCATGGCGTGCGCGACGGGACCCGTCGCCTCGTGCCGGCCATGGGCGAGCAGCGGCAGCACCGTCACCGCCGACAGCAGCAACGCCACGGCCATCGTCATGAGACGCCGCCCGAATGACACCCGATCCAATCTCCCCGTCGAGCCGTGGTCCGACCGACGCGTCAAATACCCTTCCCTTATCCTATCCAGGAGGATAGCATGTCAACATGGAACACGTGCACGCCTCCCACCCGGACATCGTCAAGCGCCTCAAGCGCGCACACGGCCACCTCGCCGGTGTCATCGCGATGATCGACGAGGGCCGGCCCTGCCTCGACCTCGCCCAGCAACTCCAAGCGGTCGAGAGCGCCATCGCCAACGCGAAGCGCACCCTGATCGAGGACCACATGGAGCACTGCATCGGCGACGGCGTCGCCGACGGCGGCAAAACGGCCAGGGCCGCGCTCGCCGAGTTCAAGGCGCTGGCGAAGTACCTGTGAGGGGTGCCCGATGCTGAGCGTCCTCGCAAACCGGACCTACCGCCACCTGTTCGCCGCGCAGGTCGTCGCCCTGATCGGCACCGGCCTGCTGACGGTCGCCCTCGGGCTCCTGGCCTATCGCCTCGCCAAGGCCGAGGCCGGTGCGGTGCTCGGCACGGCGCTGGCCATCAAGATGGTCGCCTACGTGCTGGTCGCGCCGGTGGCGAACGCCTTCACCGGGCAGTTGCCGCGCCGCGCCTTCCTGGTGACGACCGACCTTGTGAGGGCCGCCGTCGCCCTGATCCTGCCCTTCGTCGACCAGATCTGGCAGGTCTACGTCCTCGTCTTCGTGCTCCAGTCCTGCTCGGCCGCCTTCACCCCGACCTTCCAGGCAACCATTCCCGACATCCTGCCGGAGGAGCGCGACTACACCCGGGCGCTCTCCCTCTCGCGGCTGGCCTACGACCTGGAGAACCTGCTCAGCCCGGCGCTCGCCGCCATCCTTCTGACGGTGATCAACTTCCACTGGCTGTTCGGCGGCACGGTCGTCGGTTTCCTATGCTCGGCGGCGCTCGTCGTGTCTGTCGGCCTACCGAGCCCGAAGCCGACCGAGCGCCGCGGGATCTACGAACGGACCACCCGCGGCCTCCGCATCTACCTCGCGACGCCGCGCCTGCGGGGCCTCCTCGCCCTGAACCTCGCGGTGTCGGCGGCCGGCTCTATGGTCATCGTCAACACGGTCGTGATCGTGCAGGCCATCCTGCACCGGCCCCAGAACGACGTCGCGGTCGCGCTCGGCCTGTTCGGCGGTGGCTCGATGGTCGCGGCTCTTCTGCTGCCGCGGGTGCTCGACCGGCTGCCGGACCGGACCGTGATGCTGCCGGCGGCGGCCCTCCTCGGCGTCGTGCTGCTCGCCTTCGCCGCAACGACCTGGGGCGGCGTGATCGGCTGGCCGATGCTGCTCGCCACATGGCTGGTTCTCGGGATCGGTTACTCGGCCGCTCAGACCCCGACCGGGCGGCTCCTCCGGCGCTCGGCCACGACCGAGGACCGGCCCGCGGTGTTCGCGGCTCAGTTCGCCCTGTCGCACGTCGCCTGGCTCGTCACCTATCCGCTGGCGGGCTGGCTTGGAGCCGAGGCCGGCATGCCGGTCACGCTCGCGGTGCTGGGCGTGCTCACCCTAGCGGCCATCGCGGCGGCGGCCGTGCTGTGGCCCGCCTCGGACCCGGACGTCGTCGAGCATGCACACGCCGACCTCGGGCCAGACCATCCGCACCTGGACGGCGCCGCGGCACGGCGGCACGCCCACGCCTTCGTCATCGACGACCTGCACCAGCGCTGGCCGGCGCACCGCCCTGGATAAGGATGGCGAGGCGCCTGACCGCCCTGCTCCCGTTCGCATTTGGGTGGGGGCCGTCCGCTTATCCGACGAAGCGGCTCGGAAGCGGACCAGCCGGTCACGGCCATTTCCAGTCAATTGCCGAGCGTCTGCTTTTGTCGGACCTGCTCCCTAAACCGGAACAGCTGCAATCCACCCGATTTAGCCGTCCGATTATCGTTTGGAAGGTCCGCTGCGAAGCCGCGTATCTGACATGACAATAGCCCACCAAGGAATTCGCAAAATTTTCACATAAACGAGCCGGCCTAGTTTCTGTAGAAGCCGTGTGGAAGGTCGCTGCATAGCCAAAACAGCGTGCCGATTTCATTTTCAGGCAGTCAGTTGCCGTCGAGTATCAGATACCCGATGTGGTTCGCCGGTGCGCGCGGCCTCGGTCATTTTCTCGATGTTAATTGGTAAGATGAGACGATCAATAACGTCTTTAAGTTTGATCAAGGCCTGACCTTTGTAATAACGCTCCATTTCAGACCGTCTGGTCTTGCTCTCGTGGCCAATCACCTCCTCCACAAAGTTCGGCTGAGCACCTGCGTTTATGATGAGCGTGGTCGCCGAATGTCGAAATGAGTGGAACGTGACGTCAGCACGTACACCGTGGTACGATTTAAAGCGCTGAAACCACTTCCCGAAGGCGCTGCCGTATGGCGAGTTCTCTCCATCATTGAGAGTATCCGTCTTCTCGGCGCCAGCCTCACCCTCAGGGAGGAGCAATTCATTCTCTTCTCGTCCCTCCACCAATGCCTCAATCAACCCGAGACTCAGCAGATTCTGATGGAGAGGGACCCATCGGGCGCTTCCTCCGGCTTTCAGGTCAAGAGTCGGATCCTTGAGATTGAAATGCCAGATTCCTGTCTCCTTGTGTCGTACGACGTGTCGTACCCGGAGTTGGAATATTTCACCGCGTCGCATGCCGCTGTGGCAGCCGATGAGGATGCCCCAGTAGCGTTCGTCACGTAGGACGTGCGGACCCGGCTTCTTCCAGCTTCGGCGACTGCGAATTCCGAAAAACAAATCTGCATTCAGCACGGCCGCGAGTTCGTCACTGTTCCACGCCGGCCGCTCGTCCCGAGCGCTGTGATGCCGACCTCGGACGCGGCTCATGTTGATGTGCAGACCGTCGAAGATCGACGGCGTACCCTTGGGAACGACTTCGTTGACCTGAGCCCATGGCCAGATGCCCGACAAGGCCGCAAGGTGCCGGTTGAAGGTCTGAGGCTTCAGGCGATCGATGTCCGCCTTACCGTTGCAATGCTCGATCAGGCCGCGGATGCCGCTTCGGCGCTGAATGTCACGCCACTCAACGCACTTGTCGTATTTCCCAGGAAGGCTGAGCAGAGCACGCCTGAACTCTGCGGCATCGGCGGGTCCATAGGCCTCGAGCGGCTTGTCGCCACATATCTCGACGAAAAGACGCCCTGTCGACTGGGCTTGGCGAGCAATAGCCTCTTTCCATTCGTTGTGTCTGACGCGATCGTCGCTATAGGCGGTCCAAATCTCGCTGAACAATCTCTCAGATTGATGCGCCATCTTTTTCGTTGGCGCATCGGACCGAGTGGGCGGGTTAGGAACAATCGGACGATGGGCGACCGCGTGCAGGGGGTGATGAGGCCTGACGACGTCGCGCAGATAGGCCAGTTTCTGCTCAGCGATCGTGATTTCGGCGTCGAGTAGCGCGCGGCAGAGCGCGTATTCCTGAGTGGGGGTGTCGAGGTCGATCTCGTTGCGTAAGGCGAGTTCCTGTGCCGCGCTGCGAACGGATGTGAATTTGTTGAGTGACCGGTCGCGCTTTAGGCCGTCCAGTCGGCACTGATAGAGGAACTCCCATTCGGCCGGATCATTGAGGGTCCCCCTCGGACAGTCTCCGACGAAATCGCTGCCATCGGCTATTCCGTCTTCAAGCATCGCGCTGTCGACACCAGGAAGGTCGTCGATCTTGGGGTAGTGCCCGATAGCCGTTATGAGGCCTTCGTGCTTCAGAGATTCGGAGTCTAAGTACTGCTCCGCGAGCCGGGCGATATCGGCGCGCGTGAGCGATCGGTTGAAACGGACGAGGGTGAACAAGGTCTCTGTCCCATCCCACAAGCGTTGCGCCATCCGTCGGGCCTCGCCCGGCGTGGCTTGGCCGAGCGAGCGCAGGATCTCGCGCTGACCGAACCTCTGACGCAGGTCATGGGGGATGATACGGCGAAAAAAGACCGTTTGTCGGCGACGGCGGAGGTGGGTGCGGGGCAAGGCAGGAATCCCTGCCGTCCAGACAAGTGGACCTCCCGAGTGGACCTGGACGGAGCGGTCGGCCCGGGCGGGTCCGAAAACAGCCGGAGAATCAACGGTCGGCTGAGAATCTTGAGACTTTGGCTGGGGCGCCAGGATTCTCACCTAAGCGGCAGCCCGCGTAAGTCGTTGACTCAGCAGCACTAAACGGCGTTACAGCTGCGTTGTCATACATTGATGTGCGACAACGTGCAACTCGTCGTTGGCTCAATATTGCGGACGTCAGTTCGGCTTGGTCAGCATGTAATGAATGGCCGAATGTGGCCGGCTGAGGTTTGCCCTTCAAAGTCGAATTGGAGCTAACTATGAGGTGTAGTCAGAATTCTAGGGCCCGAAGCGAAGTCTACTCAGGATCTCCTGTTCAGCATAACTACTGTTTTCCTCTAACGATGTTGTGAGTTCATCTAAACGATCCCACCTTTTGGTTTGTTCTCTGAGGGCAGAAGACTGAGAGTGATGCGTGATTCTGTATAGCATCGGCATATCGCAGAACCGAATTACTCTATGTCCTTCTATAAGATTACCACTGCCCAATTTCTTGAGGATTGCGTGGTGTAGGGCGTATGCAAAATACCTTTCCGACCTAGTCGGAAATTTGGTTCCGTAATCCGCAAATAATCTCTCCGCAAACGGAACGCCGGAATCGATTCTGTTTGTGAGGGCTGGGTATATTTTTCCTGATGCTCTAACCATATCGGCAATCTTCATGAAATCGCCGTATGCGGTGTCGACATTAAAATCGCCAAAAATTGCCTTCTCCATGAATACTCCCGAAGCATGGATTAGGATTTGATTTTCAATTGAAATTTCTGAAGTATCAGAAGGAGAAGGGGCAAATATAGATCCTATGTTATAATCTTCATGTATCGCTATATAAGCTGTGCTTATACCTATGCGGCGGTATGCAATCACATGCCCAATTTCATGCATGATTACACCCGATTTAGTCTGATGTTTTGCACTGAGTTCTTCGCGGCTCAACATCAGGAGATTTTTCTTGAAGATTTTCATGGCTCAGACCTTCATTTTACTGTAGTTGACGACACTGCTAATAATTGTGCCATTATAATTCTAATGACAAACGTAGCATTTATCGCGAATTTGCAATTTTATAATAATATATTTATTGTGAATCGATATAATTCAGTTCAATAAGTTTTGCACGTCGTTCAATGTAAGTGCATCATCAGCTTTGTCCGACCGGGGCTACAGAGTTGATCAGACTTAAGAAGCGTGGGTCGGAATGAGCCACGGTTTTGTGCAAGCGGATCGGATGGCGCGGATAAGCGGCACTGTTGGCGAACACCAGAAGCTCTCGGCTCGGCATGCTGGTCAGGGCCTGAGCCGGGACCAACCGCGCGGCCTGCGGTGTCAGGGCAATGCTGCGCTGACCCTGCCCCTCGGCGGGCCGGGTCAGCGTCTCGACCCGGGCGGTGTAGTCGCCGAGCGCCCGCGACCAGCGTTCGCTCGCGTCGGGATCGACCGCCGGCACGTCGAACACAGTCACGATCTCGGCGGTGTTGAGGATGGTGTCGGCCCCCGCCTGCCCGTAGAGGCCGACAATCTGCGAACGGTCCTGCCACAGAGTCCAGAGCGAGGCGCCGTAGCCCGGAAGCTCGGCAGATGCAGTCAGGATCTCGGAGAACCGCCCGAGGGCTGCGGCCTCGTCGATCATCACCAAGATGCGTTCGGCCGGCCGGTTGCGGCGCACGCTCGTGAACAGATCGCTGAGGAACCAGCGCAGCAGCGGCGCCAGCAGATCTTTGTACTCGGGCGGCACCGCCACGAACAGATCGACCCGGCCGGTGGCGAGGTCGGCGAAGTCGAAGCTGGTGGCGCCGACGAGATGGCGTAGGCGCGCGTCGGCGAGCCATTGGAAGGCCTGGGCGCAGGTGGCGACGAGCGGGTCGCGGGTCTTCGGATCGGCCTTGAGGATCTCCAGGGCGCTCAGCGCGGCGGGGGCCGGTCGCAAATGTTCGAGTTGCGCGATCAAAGTATCAGGGTCGGCGATCAGCGCCTGGACCTGTGCGACGCTGCGGGTGCCGCGCTTCAGGGTGACTAGGAGTGCACCGGTGATGAGATCGATCGCCCGGTTGCGGAAGTAGGCGGCAGCCTCGCCGTCGCCGCCCGGTTCGGGAAGGAGGGCGGCAGCGGTATGCTGAAGATAGAGCACATCCTCCGGATCGCGGTCAGCAAGGGGATTCCATCGGTCCGTGCCTCCCACGAGGTTCAGCGGATCGAGACAAATGACACGCCTGCCGATGGCGCGGCGCCGCTCGGCCGTAGCCCTGTAAAGTTCGCCCTTCGGATCGAAGACGACCGCGGGCCCGGACCAGGCGTTCGGCTCGGGATAGGCCAGGTTCGGGATCAACGCGCCGGAGGTCTTGCCCTTGCGCGGTGGCGCGATGGTCGCGAGCGTGCCCTGGACGGCGACGCGCACCGCGCGCCCGGTCTCCGGGTCGAGGCCGAGTTCGAGGCCTCGACCCATCGCGGCGCGCTCGGCGGCGGTCGCGAAGCGCGCCCCCCCGAACAGGTCGGAGGCGTCGCGCCGGGGCGCGGCCTTCGATCCGGCGAAGCGCCAGCCGATCATCAAGGCAATCGGTGCGAGCACCGCCATCAGCGTCCAGAAGCCGCTCGCGAACGCCGGCGCGCGGCCGATGAGCATCGCCCAGTACAGTTCCACGATCGCATCGAGCTGCCCGGTGCGCCAGAGCGCGAACCACATGCCCGGGCGCATGGCCTCACTCGGCCAGAGGGTTGGATCGAGCCCGTGCACGACGAGCGCCGCAGTGGGGTAGCCAAGAAGCAGGATCGCGATCGTCAGGACGACGATCTTCAATGCGAAGGACATCGATGGTGGATTCCGTCGATCAGCGGTTTGAGCGCAGGCGAGAGGTCATTCAGCTCAGGGGGCTGTGGCGAGGAGGCTCAAGGGCACGCGCGCCTCCGCGTAGCCGGACTGCGCCACCCAGCTTCGCAGCACACCGTCCGCGCCATCACGGCGCCAAAGCAGTGCGCGGGAACCAGGATCGAGCCGGCCCGCGACGCGCATGCCGTCCGGCATACGCCAGCCGATCGGCTGCGGCTCCGCACCCCGCAGGGTGACCCATCGCTCTGGCGTGCGGTACCAAGCGACTAGTGCCAAGCCGAAAAGCAGTAAGGCACTGCCCAGGCCGAGACCGATTGGCACGAGGCGGTAGGGCAGCCGAGAGCGCCAGATCGCGAGCCGGCTCGCCGTCCCGGCTCGGATCGGCCGATGCGAGGCCTCCGCATTCCGCAGCGAGTCCAACAGCGCCAGGCGGTCTTCCGGCGTGAGTACGGATTCCGCCTCGGCGAGGGCGGCAAAGCGCGCATCGGGTCGCGCCTTTAAAAGCCCGTCAAGCCGACGCTTGCTTACCCGCGCCACCTCCGTCGCCTCGGCCTCGGCCGCCTTAGTGGCGGCAGCGAGGTTGTCCCGCACCGTCTTCGCCGTCGGTGATCCCGAGGCAGATGGAGCCGAGGCGGGCGGGCCCGCGGGGCGCTTCGGTGGAATGGCCACGAGGCTCAGCCCTCGACTAGCCAGAGAGCCGCGGGCTTGACCGCTTCCATCACCGCGAGGCGGAAGGCGGTCAGGTCGCGCAGCATCCGCCCGGCCTGGGCCGGCGAGGTCTCCTTAGCGAGCCTGGCGCGGTCGAGCTTCGGGATGCCGCGGAGCTGCCCCGCCGTGAGCACCTCGCGGGTGGCGTCCTCTAGCTCGAACGCGCGCAAATGGCTCAGCGTCGCCGCACCTGCGACCCGCTTCAGAATGACGGGATCGATCGCGCCGCGCAGCGCGTTCGCCACCACGAAGCTTGCCGCCGCCCAGTCCTTGGCCGCCTGAAGCAGCTTGCCCGCATCCGCCAGCGACCCTGCCTCGGCCGCGACCACCACGACGAGGCCGAGCTCGATCCCGGCCTCACGCAGCGACGCCGCCTCGTCCTTGAGCACGCCGAGCAGGCTCGCCGAGGAATTGGCCCCGAGATCGACCAGCGTCGGACCGGTCACGCTGTAGAGCGCGTTGACGACCGGGTCGAACTCGGCGCGCGCTGCCTTGCCGCCCGAGGCCTCGATCGCCTCGCGGCTGGCGCGCACCGAGAAGTGGCGCACGCTTCCCGGCTCGTTGTCGGCCTTCGCGGTCTTGAACTCCGTAAGGCGCGGGGTCGATTCGACTTCGAGTATCGGCACGTCGGTGACCGCCTCGGCCAGCCCGCGGGTGATCGTGCTCTTGCCGATGCCGCCGGTTTCCTGAGCGACGATAAGAACGCGGGCCATCACTCGGGGTCCTTCCTGAACAGGTGCTTGTGCTTGGTGACGTGATGATCGCGGATTTCGGCCTCGCTCATGGGCGGCTCGCCGGATTCCGGAGGCGAACCGGCCGTGAGCTCGGGGGCGAGCCGGGCTCGCCGTGCGCCGGCATCGGAGGGCGAAGCCGGCGCGGGCCGGCGCGGTGGCAGTGGAGCCGCGGCGAGATCGGGCCGCATGTCGCGCAGAGCCGCCCGCGCGGCCCGGCGGCGGGCCTGCCGGCGCACGCTAGAAATCACGCCGGTCAGCTGCGTGTCGGTGAGCGGGCGCCCGTCGGCGGTGGCGTAACCCTGTGCGGTCAGGCCGGCGGCAATCTCCTTCCAGGTGCTGCCGGAGGCCTTCAGGGCGAGCAGCGCGTCGAGGTTGTCGCGCACCATCGCCATCAGCCCTGTGGCCGCCCGCCCGCCCGGGGCGAGCGTCATGCCGTCGCGCGCCTTGGCGGAGGCGGCGAGGTCGCGCTTGAGGCGGCTGAGGTCGAGGCGGGACTGCATCGGCATGTACGCCGACCTATCAGGCGGTCCCTTGTCGGCCGGTGTGGTGGGGCCGGCAAATGCCAGGGATCACGGCAAGGAATCGTTAGCGCGCGGCTGCATACGGCAGGTAACGGTTGCATCGCGGCTGGACGCGGCAGCAATACGGCAACCCACGGCCAAGTACGGCAGCGATTACGGCTGGGCCACGGTAGCAGAAGGGATATCACACCACACGCACTGAAGTGGCCCGGCGTTAACCGCGCGGCCGTGTCGGCCTCGCCCAACCGCCTCGTCCGTGCCAAGCCTGCCGTCTCGATCCGCGCGCAGCAGGTACGCCGATGGCCCAGGAGGTCAAGCTCACCGTGACCCTGGAAGCGGCGCTCGCCGCCCGGTTGCGAGCCGCCGCGGCCGAGCGCGGCTGGTCCGCCGAGAGCTTGGCCGTCGAGTGCATCGTCCAGCACCTGGAAGTGGCGATCCGTCACCGCGTCCTAGTCGAGCGGATGGAGCAGATCGACGGCGCCATCCTCGAGATGGCCCAGGCGGTCGGCGAACTCGGTGCGCCGTCGGCCGGCATCGACCTGTCCAAGGTCTGCCGCCTGCACAAGGGCGACGGCGTCGCCGATCCGGCGCCGTGACCGCCTCGCTGCACCGGCTCGGTGCCGGTTCGCCGGCAGCGTCGTACTACACCCACGACAGCCAGCGCGAAGCCAAACCCGACAAGCGGGACGAGTACTACCTCTCGGACGGCGGCGGGGTCTGGTGGAGCAGCGGCGAGACGATCGTGCGCCACGGCGCGGCGATCGATGCAGCCTCGTTTCGCGACCTGTGTGCGGGGATCCACCCAGGCACGGGCAAGCCGCTGGTGCGCGGTGCCGGCCCGGGTCACTGGGCGGGCGTCGACTGCACTATGACCCCCGGGAAGAGTGTGTCCGTGCTTTGGATGGCCGGCACGCCCGAGCAACGCGCTGCGATCGAGGCCGCCCATCGCGCCGCCGTCGAGCGGGCGCTGAGTTTTGTCACCGCGGAGGGCCTCGTCACTGTCCGGACCGGCGCCGGCGGTACCGACCAGCATCGCCCGCGCGACCTGATCGTCGGCCGGTTCGATCACTATACAACTCGTGAGGGTGACCCGAATATTCACACGCACTGCGTGTTCATCAATGTCGCTGGTACGCCTGCAAATGCCGGTGCTGGTCGATACAAGTCCCGGACGCATCTAACCATTGAGCCTGAGCGATTATATGCCGCCCAGCTCGGAGTGGGAGCGGCGTACAGGGCGGCCCTCGCCGAAGGGCTGCGCGAGCGGTTCGGCCTGCAGTATCGCGAGGCCGGACGCGGGCAGTGGGAGGTCGCCGGCCTGCCGGAGACGTTACTCGCGGCCTTTTCCAAGCGCTCGCAGCAGATCCTAGCCTATGCGGGCACGGGCGCCAGCAGCGCCCAGCGCGAGATCGCCGCCTTGGCGACCCGCCGGGGCAAGGAGGAGTTGCCGACCGGGCCGGAGCTGGAGGCACGCTGGCGCGCGGAACTCGCCGCCTGCGTGATCGATCCGTGGCTGGCCGCGCGTCACCTTGAGCGCGACTCCGCCCTCGTGCTGACCGCCGAGCGCGATCGGGAGCGGGAGACCCCGTTCGAGCCGCCCGAGATCCCCGGCGACGGTGCGGTGGCACGCGCCGCCTCGGCCTTGTTCCGGCACGAGAGCGTCGTGGCGCGCAAGGATCTGCTCCAGCGCGCCCTGGAGGTCGCGGGCCTCGCCGGCGTCGGGGTCGACGCCGTGGAGGCGGAGCTCGCCCAGCTCGAACGGGATGGCGCGCTGCTGCCGCTGGCCGACGCCGCGATGGTCCCGGGTGCCAGCGCGTGCTGGACCAGCCCGGGCATCGCCGCTTGCGAGGCGGCGATGCTGCGCGCGGCCGATCGTCCCCTGGAGCGGACCTGGATTACGCCCGAGGCGGTCGAGGATGCGCTGGAGCATGCGCCTCACCTCAGCGCCGAGCAGGGCGAAGCCGTGCGCCACGCCGCCGGTCGGGACGGGGTGTCGCTGCTGCAGGCCGGTGCGGGGACCGGCAAGACCACGACGGCGGCCGCCCTGGTGGCCGCCGCCCGCGGCTCCGGTCTCCGGGTGATCGGCCTCGCCCCGTCGTGGGTGGCCGCCGACGAGCTCGGGCGCTCGACCGGGATCCCGGCGCAGGCGATCGCGCGCTGGCGCCAGGACCGGACGCTGACAGCAGGTCCGGATACCGCCAACCGCCCCGACCGGCCGGCGCTGCTCGACGCCGGTACCCTGGTGCTGGTCGATGAGGCGGGGATGGTCGCGACCCGCGACATGGAGGCCGTGCTGAGCGCGGCCCGGTCGGCCGGGGCGAAGGTGGTTCTGATCGGCGATCGGCGCCAGCTCGCCTCGGTCGGGGGCGCGAGCGCTCTGCGGGCGGTCGCCGATGTGGTCGGGCGCTCTGTGGTGCTCGAACAGGTCCGCCGGCAGACGGTGGAGTGGCAGCGCGCGGCCTCGGTGCTGATGGCGCGCGGCGAGGTCGAGGCGGGCTTGCGCGCCTACTCGGCCCGGGACCAGATCGAGCTGGTCGCCGGCGCCGAGGCTGCGCAGGCGCGCGTGCTCGCGATCTGGACCGAACAGCGCGCGGCGCAGGGCGAGGACGTGCTGATCGTGACCCGGCGCAACGCCGACGCTGCAGCGCTGAATATCCGGGCGCGGGCCGTGCTGCGGACAGAGGGACACCTCGGTCCCGATGTGGTCACCCTGCCGGCGCGCGACCGTGACGACAGGCCAGTGCCGCTCGCTCTCGCTGTCGGCGATAGCCTTCGCATCGGCGAGAGCCTGCCGCATCTCGGGTTGCGCAACGGCAATCGCGCCCGGGTCGAGGGGATCACAGTCGAGCCGGAGGGAGGAGCACGCCTGCGCCTGGCGCTGGAGGATGGTCGCGCGCTGGAGGTGGCGTGGTCGGATCTGGCGCAACAGCCGCGGTTCGGCCGGAAGCGGCCGCAGCCCAGGATCGTGCATGCCTATGCGGGCACGGCCTACGCGGCGCAAGGCCGGACCTCGTCCGCGGCGGTGATGTATGTCGGGGCGGCGACCGACGCGCGCGAGCTCTATGTCGGCCTGACCCGGCACCGGCACGAGGCCAGGGTGGTGGTCGAGCGCGACCGGCTCGACGCCCTGTGCCGGCAACGTCAGGCGGATGCGTGGATGCCGGCCACCGACGCGATGGTGCTGGAGCGCCTGTTCCGTGAGGCGCGGAACTACAGCGAGAAGGCCAACGTAGTCGATCACGCCGCCGACCGGGTGGCTTTCGTGCGGGATGGATCGCTGGAAACGCGCGAGCCCATCGGCCAAGGGGTCGACGTGCCGCGCGTGATGCGCGCGGCGCGGCTTTTACGTGAGGCGATGTCGTGGCTTGGCGTCGAGCCGCTCATCGTGCCGACGTGGCGGCTGGTGGATGCCTACGGGCGTCGTCTGACGCAGGCACCGGCCCGGGCGACGCGCGCTTTGGTCGACGAGCTCGCCCGCCGCCTCGATCGCCCCGATCCGCTACTCGACCGTGAGCGGGGTCGCCACATCGAGCGATGATAAGGCTGAATGCAGAGTGCAAAAAACGATTTCGTTGCCAGCAGTGCTAGCAACGCCTACGATCGGAGCATGGCCGTTTCCCACGCACCCAGCGCGACGATCACGATCGGTAATCTTGACGGGCGGGTGAAGAAGCGGCTTCGCGGGCGCGCTGCTATGAATGGCCGATCAATGGAAGCCGAGGTGCGTTCAATCTTCTCGGACACGCTCGGCACCGAGGCAGTCGAGTCGGTGAATTTGGCGGAAGCGATCCGCCGGCGGGTCGCGCCGCTTCGTGGCATTGAGCTTGAAGATCATCCAGCCATCTCGCTCGGTGAGCCGCTCGGATGGTGCTCTAAGATTACAGTTGCATCCTTCTTCTGAGATGCGCCTGTCGAGCGGCAGCTTGGTGGGCGCGCCGCCAGGCTGACCAGGCGAGCACGAGGGCGGGCTCAATGCGCCGCTGCGCCAGCCGCATCGCCACGCGCCGGATCTCTTGGATGGACCACGGCACCGGCGAGCTTGGCGATGAGCGTCGTTTTTGGGGGCGGACTGTTGGCCAAGTGGCGCACCCGCGCCAGCATCGCGAAGGCCAGCATCACCAAGCTGACGTGCCGGTGCCAGCCGTGCCACGAGCGGCTCTCGTTGTGGGCCAATCCGAGTTCCGTCTTGGCGGTCTGGAACGCGTCCTCGATCGCCCAGCGCCGGCCTTCCACCATCACCAGCTTCTCGACCGGCGTGCCGGCCGGGCACCAGGTGGTGAAGTACGCGAGCGCCCCGTCCGACAGGCTGCGCCGCACCAGCAGGCCGCGCGTCCACAAGCTCTGATCGAGCGCGGCGTCGAGCGCGTCGGCCCGGAGCGTGGCCAGCGGCAGATAGGCCCAGTCAAACAGGCGTGGTCCCTTGATTCCGGCTCCGGCCGAGAGGCGCAGCCAGTCCTGGTCGGGGATGCCCTTGGCGATCTCCGCGGCGGTGCCCGCGACGTCGAGGTGTGCGTTCCAGGACCAGAAGTGATGCTGACCGGTAACGCCCAGCACGTAGCCCTTGTAGGCGCGCCGCAGAGCCAGCTCGATCTCGCCCACGCCGTAGATGCTGTCGACCGCCATCCAGGCAAACGGCACCTCTGCCTGGATGGCCCGCTCGATCATGGTCTGCGCCAGCTGCGGCTTGGTGGCTGAACCGCTCCGGGTTTTTCGGAGGCTGGTTGGCTTGGTTCAGGCGGCTAAGGCTTGGTCGCCGACGTGGGTATGATAGCGCGCTTCGGCCTCGGCGGGAGGGACGTTGCCGATTGGCGCGAGGAGGCGACGGTGGTTGTACCAATCGACCCACTCCAGGGTGGCGTACTCGACCGCCTCGAAGGAACGCCACG
>NZ_JACWCT010000048.1:0-707 GCF_016613415.1 Methylobacterium ajmalii
CGCCGATCACCCGGCCAGGCGCCTCGCCGATCTGCTGCCTTGGAACTGGATGCCAACCAGTGAGGCCGAGCAGGCCGCCTGACCAGTGGATCCGTCACCGAGCGCTTACCGCAATGCCGGGCGACACGATGGAGCGCGCCGCCCTGAAGCCGATCGCCGAGGTCGGCTTCAACGAGGGCAACATGGCCTTCTTCTTCGGGGCGGTGGGCGTGCTGCGCGTCACCGCCCTCTGGCTCAACGGCCACATCAACAACGGAATCACCAAGCCGAACGGCGCCAACGTCCGGGCGGTGTGCTCGGCGCTCGGCGCCCTGGTGATGGGCCAGCTGACCCTCGCCCTGGTGGTCGACGCCTTCACGGCCGAGGCGCCGTCCTTCGTCATCCCGGTCTTCGGGACCCTGACCATCTTCGAGGCGATCTCGTGCTACGTGGCCCGCCTCGACGCGGTGGATCGCAGGTCGCGGCTCGGCCGGGCCCTCGCTGCGCTGGAGCGTGTGAAGTAGCATGGAGCACCTGATCGCATTGCTCCCCCTGCTCTCGTCGATGCCGGCGCTGCAGGTCTTCGTCGGCGGTGTCGTGGCCGTCACCTGTGTCGGCATGGTGCTGCGGGCCAACAAGGACAAGCACGAGGTGCCGCCCCCGGCGCCCGGCTCGGTGGGTGACGCCATGGTGCACCTGCAGGGGCCGGCCGAGTACCTGAACATCCT
>NZ_JACWCT010000048.1:773-11667 GCF_016613415.1 Methylobacterium ajmalii
GCGGGACCTGCGGGAGATCGGCCGGCAGCAGGTCGAGCGACTGGACCGGATCGCGGAATGCGGGCGAGTTTCACGAGACCAGCTGACGGCACAGACCGAACTGCTGCGCAGCATCGACCGGGAGCAGGTGCGCCATCACGGCCACGACTGACCGGCGGGAACCCGCCCTACCGTCGAGCGGTTACCTCACCGGATTTCCAGACCCGAGACCCCGCCTCCAGCCCCGCCGGCAGCCGCCGAGCGGGGCTTTTTCATGCCTTGGCCTACGCGGCGATCCAGGCGAAGCGGCCGGCCTCGTCCCAGGCGCAGGCCTCGCCGAGGCTGTCGGCGAACACCGTCGAGAGCCGCGCCCGCTCGGCCTCGACCACCGGCCCCTCGACCGCCACCGGCCGGCAGCGGGCGGCCAGCCCCGGCACGACGAAGTCGGGGTTGTGCAGCGCGTGGTCGGAGCCCTCCGTGAAGAACGGCCGGTCGCCCCAGTCGAGGTAGCTTTCGGCCGCCAGGCCCTCGGCCAGCAGGATGTCGTGAGCGTCGAGCTCGACGTGCCAGTAGGTCACCGACGAGACCAGCTCGCGCGCGATGGTGGTGCCGTTGATCAGGCACATGATCGGCACGAGGTGGCCGCCCGCGCCGTTCGCGTCGGCACCGACCAGGACCGGGTGCCCGGGCGAGAGACGCAAATCTCGAGTGGGCAGGCCCGGTCCGAAGGCACCAGCGCGAACTCGGACTGGCTGCTGAGAGGCCGGCAGGGCGCGGCCGCGCCCGTTGATGCGGCGATGGCCGAGCCAGGTGACCGGCCGCAGGGTGCCGGAAGGGGTGATGATCCGGTCATTGACCTTCATCTCCTCGACGGCGATATCGCCGCGCGTGGTGCGGATCCGGACGCCGGCGACAAAGCAAACGCTGATGAGAGTGCCACCTTGGCCATCGCTCTCGGCGATGAAGCTGGTCGAACCAGGATTGGATAGAGTGAAGACTTGGCTGATCTGAGCGCCTGAGCGCAGGCCAGTAACGGTGATTTGGCTGGTGGTCGCGCTGTAGCTGACGGACGCGCTGGTCAACCCCTGCAAATCTAGCAAGCTGCCGGCACCGAAATTGGCGAGCATGTTCGTGAAGGTGTCTCCAGGTGCCGGCTGGGCACTCTGGGTCAAGGAGAGGCGGGCGGTAGCGCCGCCCGACAAGCTGGCGAAGGTGATCGCGCCGGTGCCGGCCGCTGCTTGACCCGTAAGCTGCAACGCACCGCCTCCCGCAATGCTGGTGCCGCCTGTATAGGTGTTGGCCGTGGCTATGCTGCTGCCGGGAGCCGCGACCGGAGCGAGGACGACAGTGCCGGCGCCAATCGTCAGGCCGCCGGAGCCGGCGCTAAAGCCCTGGCCTGGCGCGAGTTGAGGCTGCGACCCAGACTGGTCGGCGATGACGCCGTTGACAGTGAGCGTCTGCCCGGCCCCAGGTGCGAGGACGACGGACTGATTGCCCTGGATGAACAGGCCAGAGCCCAGGCCGGCGCCCGCGGTGGCGCCGCTGCTCGACCCGCCGACGACAGTGCCTGCCCCAAGGGTGCTGTTGCCCTGGATGGTAAGGCTGCCGCCCTGCTGCACAAACACGTCGGCGCCGGCGCCGAGACCGCCGCCGCCCATACGTTCGGTGCTACCGAAGCCGCTGCCGCGGCCACCGCCAAAGCCGCCCTGCCCAGCGAGGCCGCTACTGCCACCGCCGAAGCCGCCAAACCCGCCCATGAAGTTGAGGCCGTATCCGGATCCGCCGCCGAAGCCTCCTTGGCCTATGCCGAAGCCCCCGATGCCGCCGCCGCCGCCGAAACCGCCGATAGCGCTGGCGCCATCCCCGCCGACGCCCCCGCTACCGCCTTCTCCACCGCCGCCGTTGCTACCTCCATTTGCTCCACTTCCTGGTGCTGCTCCCAGGATTAGGCCCCCGCCAGCTCGACCGCCGGGGGCTGCGCCGGATGCTCCGACCCCGACACCGCCTGCGCCGTCGCCTCCTGTCGAGCCGCCCTGAAGGCCGCCGCCAGCGCCACCAGCTACGCCGGCGCCACCACGCGCCGCATTGGCGGCGAAATTAACATTCGTCAGGACGACATTCCCGCCCTCGGTCGCTGTAGATGCACCAAAGCCAGTCGTGTTAGGGCCCGCAACGAACAAGCCACCACCTAACCCCGCACCGCCTCCGCCGCCATCGCCGCCCTTTGCGACAGTATTCGCGATGGTTGTATTCTGAATGTTGACTTGTCCGTTGTAGACGAAGAAGCCATTATAGGCCTGCGCCCCGGTCGTATTGGCACTGTTGCCGTCGAGCGTCTTGCCGTTGCCATCGATGGTGACCCGCACGCCTGCCGAGAGGTTTAGCGCATAGAGCTGCGAGGAGCCGGCCACAGTGTAGAGGGCTGGTCCCGAGTTTAGTGTTAGCGGCGAGCCGACCGTGCCGTCGGCGTTTTGAGCGCCATAAGTGCTACTGGTCGTGCCGTCGAGCGTGATATCCTGGGTAAATTGGATAGTGTAGTCGCCTGCTTGCAGATCGTTATTATTTCCTGTCTTGCCAATGGCATCGACGTTGGCAATTGCCGCATTCAGTTCGTCGTCGGTGCTGACCGTAAAGGTACGAGACGCGTTGTTGTAAGCCATAGATCTCAGCCCGCTTGCGCGTTCCGCGTCCGGCACAATCGCGCGTCGGGCGGTGCGGGCTATCTGATCATCCGAAATTTAGGAATGTATTAACTTGGACGCAGGTTCGACTCTGGATAAGGTCCGCTTGCTTTCCTTGTATCGCCAACCCTCCGGCCACGGCACGTCCCGGCCGATGACGAAGCTCACCCGCCGCTCACCTGCTCCGCAAAATCCTCCGGCACCTCACCAAATTGGCCGAGGATCGCGACGCTCTCCAACTCGCCCGTCTCGTCATCCGCCACGATCCGCAGGGCCGCCGCCCCCGGCATCCGGCCGGCGATGGCCTCCGCGCGCTTGAGCGCCCCGTTCTCCGTCGGCGCCACGTCCCGGTTGCCCGGCCGCAGCCGCTTCCGGTGGATCTCGAACGTCTGCACCATGAACGTCGTCCGCATGCCCATCACGATCTCCTGATCCTGTCGTCCCCACTTCGCACAGGCTCGAAGCTCGGCCTTGACCGGGAACCGCAAGCCTGTTTGTTCTCTTTTCGTTCTAACACGGAGGGTGCGCGTGAGTCTCTATCGGGTCGGTGCGGAGGCGGCGGACGAAGGCGGGCTCGTGCGGATCCCGTTCATGCTCCCGACGCTCTGCGCCGGGTTCCCGAGCCCCGCCGAGGACTTCATCGAAGGCGCGCTGGAGCTGCCGCGCTGGCTCGTCCCGAACCCACCCGCCACCTTCATCTGGCGCGTTCGCGGCTGGTCGATGAAGGGCGCCGGCATCCACGACGAGGATCTGGCCGTGGTCGACCGCTCGCTCTCGCCCACCTCCGGGGCGGTCGTCGTCGCGGTCGTCAACGGCGAGATGAGCCTCAAGCGCCTGGTCGCCCGGGGCAACCGGCTGTCCCTCTCCTTCGACAACCCGGAGATGGGCGAGTTCGTCCTGGAGGACCTTGAGGAAGGCCTGCTCTGGGGCGTGCTGCTATTCTCGGTGCGCTGGCACCACGTGAAGTCCCGCGCGAGCCTCGTGCGATGACGCGCGCCATCGCGCTCATCGACGGCAATTCCTTCTACTGCTCCTGCGAGCGCGTGTTCGATCCGAAGCTCGCCGGCGTGCCGGTGATCGTGCTCTCGAATAACGACGGCTGCGCCATCGCCCGCACCGCCGAAGCCAAGGCGCTCGGGATCCGCATGGGCGAGCCCTACTTTAAGATCCGGCAGCTGTGCCGGTCCAAGGGCGTGCGCGTCTTCTCCTCGAACTACGCCCTCTACGGCGACATGTCGGCCCGGGCGAACACCGTCTACCGGCAGTTCGCGCCGGACGTGGAGATCTACTCGATCGACGAAAGCTTCCTCGATCTCTCCGACGTGCGCGAGCGCGACCGCCTGGCGCTGGCGCGTGACCTCCGCTCGACGGTGCGGCAGTGGACCGGCCTGCCGACCTGCGTCGGGATCGGGCCGACGAAGACGCTCGCCAAGCTCGCCAACCACATCGCGAAAACCGTGCCCGAGCTCGGGGGCGTGTGCGACCTGTCCGACGAGGCGGAGCGTGCCGCCTGGATGGTCGGGATCTCGGTCGGCGAGGTCTGGGGCATCGGGCGCGCCTCGCGGGCGCGCCTCGAGGCCATGGGCGTCGACACGGTGGCGGACCTGCGCGACCTCGATCCCCGGCCGGCGCGGGCCTCGCTGACGGTGGTGGGCGAACGCATCATCCACGAGCTGCGCGGCCGCGCCTGCCTGCCGCTCGAGATCGTGCCGGCCCGGCGCAAGGGCTGCGCCGTGACGCGCTCGTTCTCCTCGCGCATCATCGAACGGACGGTGCTGGAGCAGGCGGTGGCGGCGCACGCGACGCGGCTCGGCGAGAAGCTGCGGCGGGACGGGCTTGCGGTCTCGGCCGTCACGGTCTTCTACCACACCAGCGAGCACGACCGGGGCGACCCGATGCGTTCGGTCTCGACGGTGGTGCACCTGCCGGAGGCGACGAACGACAGCCGCCACCTGATCCAGGCGGCGCTCCACGGGGTCGCGAAGACCTGGAAGGAGCAGGGGCCGACGCCCTGGCGCTACAGCAAGGCGGGCTTGGTCACGAAGGATCTCGTGCCGCTCGACGGAGCGCCCCGCCCGCTGTTCGGCGAGCTCGATCGGGAGAAGTCCGGGGCGCTGATGGCGGCGATGGACGCCTGCAACAGCCGATTCGGGCGCGGCGCCGTGGTGCCGGCGCGGGCCGGCCTGGTCGAGAAGCGCACCTGGTCGACGAAGTTCGAGATGCGCTCGCCGCGGTTCACGACGCGGTTGAGCGAGGTGCCGCGCGTGTCGGCGATGTTATAGGCGCCAACGGCCACCCTCCAGGTCGACCATCCGGTGTGGCGCCGCTCATAGTCGAAGGTGCGGCTCCCGTCCTCGTTCGCCGGCCCCTAGTGATAGGATGGCTTGTCAACCATCTCAGGGTATCCGTACACAGGAACGCGCGGGCGCCAGTCCATCGGCATCGAAATCGAAAGGGCTTGACCATGGCCGATCAAAAGAAGTCTGATTGGTCTAGTGGGGCGCCAGAAAAGGCTGCGATGTCCCCAGAAGAGGTCGCAGATGCCGTCCGAAAAAACATCGAGCGAGCAAACGAAATCAGACGGGACGCCGACGAGCGAAGAGCAAGATTACGAGGCGCACTCAAGAGCCCAACGAAGCAATTCCGTCTATGATTTTCTATATCAAGATGTTAGGCGAGTTGCATCTTTTCTCGCGCAGTTCGAAGAGTACGGCGTCAGGCAGTCGGTAAAGGCAACCGAGAGCGTCGGTAATACGCAAACACTCAGAGGGTCGGCAACCGGTACGATCGGCTTGCCATCTGTCATGGGAGGTTCTGCGAACCTTGATAGCACGACCGCCGATGAGACAAAGGACATCGCGGAGCACGTTTTCGATCCACTTTGGTCTAATTCGCGTCGGCTACTGAACTATCTTCAGGAGCATGATCTGATCGTAACCAATATAGAAGAAGCAATGCTCGGCCAGTTTGTACTTATCAAAGGTTCTTTATCAATACTTGATACCGCTTTATTGGGGCATGCTCTCCAAGACTCCGAATTCTTCGAAATAATGCATCAAACAGCATGCAAAGAAAACAATATTAATCCTAATAGCGAGGCTGGTAAAGAAGCAAAGTTGCGATTGAGATTGATTAGTAAAATTCCATCTTCAACGCAAATGTTTATATATAGCACTCCTTATAATTTTTGGACGACACTTACGCACGAGTCGCTCGTAACGGGGACTAACGATCTTTCCGCCAAGCATGGCGCTATCATTCGAGGTGGGTGGAACGTTCTTGGGATTTTAGATGCATTCCCTGATTTTCGTAGCGAACCGACTGAGGATGATCCAGATCCAAAAACCCTTGATGAATTAGGCGTTGTTTTACTGTCCGACGGTTTTATAAAAGTAACTGCAAATTTTGCAAATTTGATTCGAGAACATTTGGGGCGGCCTCGATCGCATTTTGGAATGTTGCCAATCCTGATATTCAGAGAAGTATCGGGCAGAGGTACTGAAGATTAAGTAGCTTGCGCAACGATCCTGCAGGGGGATGGGCTGGAGGGTGGATCATCCGACGGATGCCAGCAGCACCGCCGTCTTGACCGCGTTCCGCTGCTGCGGCCCGGTCACGCCCTCCCGCCCCAGCACCTCGACGGCGTAGGGGTGCGCCAGGACAGCCGCGGCGACGTCGATGCTGCCCTTGCCGACCTTGATCGCCACCGGCTTCGACGGGTCCGCCAGATAGGCCGAGATCGCCGCGTCGAGCGCGTCGTCGGTGAGGAGCTTCTGCTTGTAGGCCTCGCCGCCGGTCATCGCTTGGTCTCCCAGATCGGGATCATGCCCGGCCTCTTCACGGGCTCGTGCCGGTAGGCGGTCCACCGTCCCAGCTTGATCCACTCGGGCGTCACCTCGTGGATCTCGACCGAGAGCGTCACGAGGATACCGCAGTAGTCCCCGCGGATCGTGCCGAGCTCCGGGTGGACCCCGAACAGCCGCAGCGTGTCCCACCCGGCCGCGTGCGCCTGCATCCCCCATCGCTCGACGAACTCGCCGCATCGCCGGTGCGTCTCATGCCACTCGTCGGGCCGTAGCCCGCGGCACGGGACGACGCCCGGGGAGAGGCTGGCGAGGCCGCGGGACCAGGAGAGGACGGTGTTGGGGATGGCGCCTAGGTCGGACGGAGGCATGGGATCGGCTACAGCATTTCGTACAGCATGAAGGTACAGCGAGCCGGTTCCTCCTAGGGAAAATCGACTCCATCCGTCCCATCCATCATGGGGGCGACGGAGAAGCGCCAGGCGCTGAAATTTCCGGACCGCTCGACCAAAACCGTCACCTGTTCCCTATCTCGTACTGCTTCGCTGCCGACGGGGATAATTCGGTCCCGTCCGCACCGGAGACCGAGTTGTATCGCGCCCGAGCGCGCGAGGGTACCCCGGGCCCGGCATCGGTCTCGGGCGTCGGCCCGCGGCCCGTCACGCCGCCTTCACGCCACCCAGGAACGCATCGACCTCGCCGCGCAGGCCCGTCGCGGTGCCGGCGAGCGCCTCGGCCGCGGCGAGCACTCGGGCGGCGGCCTCGCCGGCGCCTTCGGCGTCGCGGCGCACGTCGCGGATGCCGGTCGAGACCACCTGGGTGCCCTGGGCGGCCTCGCCGACGTTGCGGGCGATCTCCTGGGTCGCCGCGCCCTGCTGCTCCATGGCGGCGGTGATGCCGGTGGCGATCTCGGACATCTCGCCGATCACGCCGCCGATCGCCTGGAGGGCCGCCACGGCCTCGCGGGTCGCCTCCTGGATGCGGGCGATCTGGCCGCCGATCTCCTCGGTGGCCTTCGCGGTCTGGCCGGCCAGCTCCTTGACCTCGGCGGCCACCACCGCGAAGCCCCGTCCCGCCTCCCCGGCCCGGGCCGCCTCGATCGTGGCGTTGAGCGCGAGCAGGTTCGTCTGCCCGGCGATGCCCTGGATCAGGGTGACGACCTCGCCGATGCGCTCGGCGCCGGCGGCGAGCGCCGCGATGACGGCATCGGTCTCCCGGGCGCGGCCGACGGCGCCGGTCGCCATCGTCGCCGAATGCGCGACCTGGCGGGCGATCTCGCGGATCGAGATCGCCATCTCCTCCGTGGCCGCGGCGACCGTCTCGACGTTGGCCGAGGTCCGGGCGGCGGCCTCGGCGACCTCGGCCGACCGGGCGTTGGTGCGCGCGGCGGCCGTCGACATCGACGTCGCGGTGCCCTGCATGGTGTCGGCGGCCTGCGCCAGTCCTTCCGTCGAGGACGACATCGTCGCCTCGAAGTCCGCGGTCAGCGCCCCGAGCCTGCGGGCCCGCCCGGCCTCGGCACGGGCGGCCTCGGCGGACTCGGCGTCGCTCCGCGCCTTGGCGGCCAGCGCCTCCCGAAAAACCTCCACCGCCCGCGCCATGCCGCCGATCTCGTCGCGCCGCTCCTGCCCTGCGACCGCGACCGAGAGGTCGCCGGCGGCGAGCGCCCGCATCGCGGCGCCGAGCTGCCCGATCGGCCGCACGATGCCGCGGGCGAGCCACAGTGCCGCCGCGATGCCGAGCGACGCGGCCAGCGCCACGCCGACGAGGAGCAGGATCTCGGCGGCGCGCCGCTCGGAGCCGATCCGGGCGATCTCGCCGTCGCCCGCCGCCTGGGCGGCGGTGACGAGGGTGGTCAGGTGCCCGTCGCGCTGCCCGAGGATCGCGCGTTGCGCGGCGTTCGCCGCGACGACCCCGGGCACCTGACCCTTGAGACCCTGCACCTTCGCGATCAACGCCTCGATCGCCTGGCGCGCGGCCGGATCGGTCTCGAACCGGTGGATCGTCTCGACCGCCGTCGTCAGCGCGTCGGCGCTGGCGACGACCGCGCCACCCTCGTCCCTGGCCGAGGAATCCTCGGCCAGGGCGTCCTTGGCCGCGAACAGGGCGGTCTCGGCGATCTGGAGCGATTTCGAGGCCTCGATCGCCTCCGCGCTGGCGGCGAGGAGGGCCGCCGCCCGCTCGACCCGGTCCTGCTGCTCCTGCAGGCGGGCCTGGACCGCGCTGCCGGCGTCGCTCTGGACCTGCTCGACCTCCCGCAGGGCCGCCATGATGGCGGCGAAGGCAGTCGTGATCTTGTCGCCCCGGCCGGCCTCGTCCGGAGGCAGGTCGATGGCGTCGAAGTAATCGTCGAGGGCGTCGCCTGCGGCCTTGGCCGGGGCCCGCATCGCGTCCTGCCCGCCGAGCCGCTTCAGGATCCCGGACAGGAGCCGGTACCTCTCCGCGACCACCGCCCGATCGCCCCCGGGGACCTGCTCTGCGTTGCGCATCTCGAGCGCGCCGCGGACCGCCGAGCCCGCGAGCGAGCCGGCGGTGGCGGCCTCCTTGAGCGCCTCGACGCTGTCCTGGAGCGCCTGGCTCGCCGCCGCCAGGCGGGCCTTCTGCGCGCTGCCGATCCGGCCGGCCGCCGCCTGCAGATCGGCGATCAGGCGGAGGTGCTCGGCCTGGATCCGCGCCTTGCCGTCCTGCTCGGCCGCGTAGGTGATGCGGGTCTGCGCGAAGGCGTCCATGCCGCGCGCCATCGCCTCGGCGCCCGGAACGGTGGCGAGGCCGGCACGGGCCTGGGCGAGCCCGTTTGTCACCGCCTGTTCCCGTTTGCCGCTGGGATCGTGCAGCGACCGCTCGGCGGCCAGCGCGAGGTCGCCCACGCGGCCCGCGAGCATCTGGGCCGCGTTCGCGGTGTCCACGCGCTGGGCGAAGCCGGACAGGCTGACCCAGCCCGAGGCGGCGACGCCGGCGGTCAGCACCAGCATCACCGAGAAGCCGCAGAGGAGGCGCGTCTTGATCGTCATCGGACCGTGAACCCGGGTCTTCCTGTCACCGGGATCTTGGCTATGACAGCTGGCTTAAGTCCGACTTAAGACTTCGACGGATGACTGATCTTGCACTGCACAAAAATCGCAGGTCGCAACAGGTGATCGGCGATGCCGCTCCGAATGCCGACGACCTGGATTCGATGCTTCATCGACTTGCGGCGGCAGCATCGCGAGGAGCCGTGCGATCCCGTCCGCGCGTCATCTCGAGATGCAAACTCAGGAAGCACGGAAGGCGGAGGCCCAGAGGTCCCGGCACCCTCCGGCGCCTCCGGGAGACCCGCGCTTCGCTTCGACATCCCGGAACGAGATCGCCGACGGGATGACGTCCGAGGATCGGCCGCGCGGGCGCTCAGTGGCCGTGCTTGCAGTTCGGGCCGTGGACGTGCCCGTGATCGTGTCCGTGGTGCTGGTGGTCGTGCGCGTGGCCATGCGCATGGCCGTGATCGTGATGGGCGTGATCGTGGCCGTGAGCATGATGACCGTGGTCTTGGCCATGATCACCGTGGCCGTGATCGTGGTGGGCGTGCCCGTGATCGTGCCCGTGGTGATGATGGTCGTGCCCGCAGGTGCTGTGGTCGTGGGCCTCCACCTCCTTCTCCGGGCGGAACGGGCGCCGGAGCGCCGTCGCCGTGCAGCCCTGGCCGCGGACCAGCTCGGCCACCGCCGGGTCGTCGAGGACGTAGAGCGCGTCCGCCGTCACCTCGGCCTGGACGTGGTTGCTGCCGAGCTGCCAGGCGAGGCGGGTGAGCCGAAGCGGGTTCTCGGCCGTGACCGCGAGGAGCACCTGCGGGGCGGCGAGGATGCGCACCAGGCGGCCGTCCTCGAGGCGCACGGCGTCGCCGTCCTCCAGGACCGTCGCCCGGTCGAGATCGAGCCGGAAGGCGAGGCCGCCCCGCGCCGTGAGGTCGGCGCTGCGGACCGAGCGGGCGGCATGGTCGAGGGCGACCTCGTCGGCGACGGCGTCGGGGCGCACGGCGGCTTTGCGGACGATGGTGGTGGCACGCTGCATCGGGTCCTCGCGGGCGTTCGAGCCGGGGGCTTGTCCGGCTCCCTGTAGAGCATTTGACGGGCGGGCGGCAGGCCCCGGACCGTGTGGCTTCGGCGTCGCACCTTGACGATTCGTTACCCATCGGCCCCGGTCGCCGGGAACTCTTTGACGGCCAAGCTCATTTGGCGTTCAGCCGCGATACGGCTAAGCTCAAGGGCAGGGCGTGGGGCCGGAACCCGGTGCCGGACGCCGAACAAGCACGAGGGGAAGACTCCATGAAGAAGCTCATCGCCGCCACGCTCGCGGGCGCCCTGGCGCTGTCGCTCGGCGCCTGCAACACCCCCGGCGACCGCGCCGCCGGCGGCGCCGCCCTCGGCGGCCTGACCGGTGCGGCGATCGGCGCGGCGG
>NZ_JACWCT010000049.1 GCF_016613415.1 Methylobacterium ajmalii
GCGCAGGGCGGCGGCGCCGTCGCGGATCGCCCGCACGGTGCCGCGGATGCCCTGGGCGCCGCCGGCGGCATCGCGGGCGAGCGCCCGGATGTCGGCCGAGACCACCGCGAAGCCGTGCCCCGCCTCGCCGGCCCGGGCCGCCTCGATGGCGCCGCTCACCGCCAGCATGCCGATCTGCACCGCGACGAGCGCGATGCCCTCGACGGCGGTCTCGATGCGCCGCTCCCCGGCCTCGATCGCGTCGAGGCGGGAGAGGGAGGCGTGCATCCCGTCGAGCGCCCGGCCGACCCCGTCGGCCAGCGCGTCGACCGTGCCGCGGGCCTCCTGCAGGGAACCGGCGATCGCCGCGGCCCGGGCGAGGGCCCGGTCGGCGCCGCTGCGGGCGTCGGCGGCGGCACGCTCGATCTCCGTCAGGGCGGCGGAGGATTGCCGGGCAGCCGCACTCTGCACGGCGAGGCCCCGGCTGATCTGGTCGACGGCGGCCAGGATCTCGGCGGCGGCCCCCGACAATTCCTCGATCGAGGCCGAGAGCCCGTCGGCGGCCCCGGCGATCTCCCCCGTGCCCACTCGCCCGGCAGTCCCGCCACGCAAGCCCTCGGCGAGGGCGGCCAGGGCCTCGGCGGTGGTGCGCCCGCGCTCGAGGGCATCGGTCTGCTGGGCCACCGCGGCCTGGGCCTGCTCGGTGGCGGCGGCCTGCTCCTCGGCGGCCGCGGCGACCTGCGCGGCGCCCGCCTGGGCCTCGCGGATCGTCGCCTCCGCCCGCAGCGCCGCCGCCAGGATCTCCTGGGCGCCCTCGGAGAGACCGCCGAGATCGGCCCGCGCGGCCTCGATCCGCCGGGCGACCCGGGCGCCGGACGCCGCCTCGGCCACGGCCAGGGCGGCGGCCTCCCGGATCGCCGCGCCGAGCGCGCGAATCTCGGTGCGGATCGCGCCGGCCTGGTCGCGCACCTCGCCGGCGGCGGCCTCGGCGGTCTCGGCGAGCGCCCGCACCTCGTCGGCCACCACCGCGAAACCGCGGCCGTGCTCGCCGGCCCGGCCCGCCTCCAGGGCGGCGTTGAGGGCGAGCAACCCGGTCTGGTCGGCAAGACCCGCCACCGTCCCGGTGACGTCGCCGATGCGCGCCGCCGCCCGGTCGAGGTCGTCGACGATGCCGACCGTGGCGTCCTGGCGGCCGGCCTCGGCCTCGAGGCCCGCGACCGACTGGGTGACCTGGGCGCCGGCCTCGGCGAGCCGCGCCTGGAACGCGCCGGTGCGCCGGCGCGACAGGTCGGCCCGCTCCCGCGCGGCACCGAGGCGCCCGACGATCGCCGCGACGGCGGCGAGGGATTCCTGCGCCGCGCCCGCCGATTCCTCGGCCCCGCCGGCGATCCGCTCCATCGCCCGGCTCAGCTCCTCGGCCGCCGCCGCGGCCTCGGTGGTGCTGGCCGCCAGTTCCTCGGTGGCCGCGCCCAGGCGCTCGACCGCCTTCTGACGGCGCGCCCGCGCCGGCCCGCGGCCGCCCTTCTCGAGTGGTTTCGGGGCGGCCTGGGTCCGGCCGGGGGCGGGCGGACGGCTCTCGGCGACCGCCGTCTCCGGGGACATCCCGTCCCGGGCCGCGAGCTTCGCCTTCTTGACCAGTGCCATGGGAGCCCGAACCCGCCCGCGATCCCGCCGGTGTGCCGGAGGCGGGGGGCGGGGGCAAGCGCGGCGGAGGCGCCGTCCCCCGGTGAGCCCGTGGCCGAGACCGCCCTACCCTCCCCTCACCCTGCAAAGCCCAGATCCCGGCTGATCGCCGAGGCGACCTCCCGCACCGTCCCGGCCAGCTCCTCCATCCGCGCCTCGTCCATGTACTGGACCGTGCTGGTGACGCTGAACGCCGCGACGATCGCCCCGCTGGCGTCGCGGATCGGCCCGGCGACGCAGCGCACCTCGGGCTCGTTCTCCTCGCGGTCGTAGGCGATGCCCCGGGACGCGTAGACCCGCATCCGGTCGAGCCAGGTCGCGAGGTCCGGGCTGTGGCCGCCGCGCGCCTCGCCGAGGCGGTGGAAGCGCCGCCAGCGCGCTTCGTCGAGATCGAGGATCAGGGCCTTGCCGAGACCCGTCGACCAGACCGGCTGGCGCTCGCCGATCCGCGAGCTGATCGCGATGCGGCGACGCCCCGGCAGCTTGTCGAGGTAGAGCGCCCACTCCCCCTCCAGCACGCCGAGATGGATGGTGTCGCCGCAGGCCTCCGACAAGCGCTCGAGGTGGGGCCGGGCCACCCGGGTCACCGGCGCCGCCTGCTGGGCCCGGAAGCCGAGCTCGAGGAGCTTGGGGCCGAGCCCGTAGCCCTCCCGCGGTGCGAAGGTCAGGTAGCGCTGCTCGACCAGGGCCGCGGCGAGGCGGTGGGTGGTGCTGCGGGTGGTGCCGAGGGCCGCCGAGAGCCCGGCGAGGTCGCGGGCGCCGCCCGCCACCGCCTCCAGGATCGCGAGGCCGCGCAGGAGCGTCTGGCTGCCCGGCGGTGGCCCCTCCGGCCCGGTTGACGGCTTCGCGACCATGCGCGTATCGTCCCATATAGAAGAACAAGATCCCAATATATGGGATCTGTGGGCGCGTCGCCAGGGCCGCCGGAGGACACCCCGCGGGCGCCGCGAGCAGCCTCCCGTCCCGGCCACGCCCGAACCCGGTGCGCCGCGGCGCGCCCCACGACGGAGGTCACACGCCCATGAAGCTCTTGCGCTACGGCCCGGCGGGCCAGGAGAAGCCCGGCCTGCTCGACGGCGACGGCCGCATCCGCGACCTGTCCGGCCACCTGCCGGATCTCGGCCCGGCGGCGCTCGGCAAGGACGCCCTCGCCCGCCTCGCCGCGCTCGACGTCGCGAGCCTGCCGGTGGTGGACGGCGCGCCGCGCCTCGGCACGCCGGTGGCGAACGTGGCGAAGTTCATCGCCATCGGGCTCAACTTCGCCGACCACGCCGCCGAATCGAACCTGCCGGTGCCCAAGGAGCCGATCGTCTTCACCAAGGCGATCAGCTCGCTGTCCGGCCCGAACGACCCGGTGATGCTGCCCAGGGATTCGGTGAAGAGCGACTGGGAGGTCGAGCTCGGCATCGTCATCGGCACCCGCGCGTCATACGTCGAGGAGGCGCAGGCGCTGGATCACGTCGCAGGCTACTGCCTCGTCAACGACGTCTCGGAGCGCGAGTACCAGATCGAGCGCGGCGGCACCTGGGACAAGGGCAAGGGCTGCGACACGTTCGGGCCGGTCGGCCCCTGGCTCGTGACCTCGGACGAGGTCGGCGACCCGCAGAACCTCGACATGTGGCTCGACCTCAACGGCCGCCGCATGCAGACCGGCAACACCCGGACGATGATCTTCACCTGCGCGCAGATCGTCTCCTATGTCAGCCGCTTCATGACCCTGATGCCCGGCGACGTCATCACCACCGGCACGCCGCCGGGCGTCGGCATGGGGATGAAGCCCGAGCCGGTCTTCCTCAAGGCAGGGGACGTGATGACGCTCGGCATCGAGAAGCTCGGCGAGCAGCGCCAGGACGTGACCGCCTGGCAGCGCCGGGAGGCGTGAGGCCGTGACCTCCCCCAGATCCTTCCCCAACCGCTTCGAGGGCCGCACCGCCCTCGTGACCGGCGGCGCCTCGGGCATCGGGCTTTCGGTCGCCGCACGGCTGAGGGCCGAGGGCGCGACGGTGGCGCTGTGGGACCTGAACGCGGAGGCGCTGGAGGCGGCGAAGGCCGAGTCCGGCGCCGCCGATGCGCGGGCGATCGACATCGCGGACGCCGCCGCGGTCGAGGCCGCCATGACCGGAACCCTGGCGGCGCTCGGCGGCCGGCTCGACGTGCTGGTGTGCAGCGCCGGCATCACCGGGCCGAACACCACCTTGCGCGACTATCCCGTCGACGCCTGGCAGCGGGTGATCGACGTCAACCTCAACGGCCTGTTCTACTGCAACCGCGCCGCGGTGCCGGCGATGGAGGCGGGCGGCTACGGCCGCATCGTCAACGTCGCGTCGATCGCCGGCAAGGAGGGCAACCCCAACGCCTCGGCCTACTCGGCCTCCAAGGCCGGGGTGATCGGGCTGACGAAGTCGCTCGGAAAGGAATTGGCGAAGTCCGAGATCCGGGTGAACTGCGTCACGCCGGCGGCGGTGCGCACCGCGATCTTCGACCAGATGACGCGACAGCACATCGATTTCATGCTGTCGAAGATCCCGATCGGCCGCTTCGGCGCCATCGACGAGGTGACGTCGCTGATCTGCTTCCTGGCGAGCGAGGAGGCGTCGTTCTCGACCGGTGCGGTGTTCGACGTGTCGGGCGGCCGGGCGACGTACTGAGCCTGCAACGCCGGCCCTGAATGGGCGCCTGTCTTCTTCCCGCAGGCTCAAGAGCGTCCGGGAAAGATGGTGGCGCTTCCCCCCTTCTCCCGTGTGGGAGAGGGGGTCCCACGCTTGATCTCAGAGCGTGTTTTGCCGATCGATCTGCTGTATCCGACGAGCAACCTCATCCTGAGGTGTTAGTCGATCTTTGATCGACTAACCTCGAAGGAGGGCTCCAGGAACCTCCGAGATCACTGGATCCCTCCTTCGAGGCTCAGCGATCTTCGATCGCCCGCACCTCAGGATGAGACCGAGGGTAGGATAGAAAATCCGCTCGCAATTATGTTGTCGTAAGTCAAACAGACTCTGGACAATCTTGCCGCCCGCGTGAGGACGGACGCCCCGCGGGCGTTTCATCACCCGGCGGAGCCCGCGATCCCGCACCACTCCAACGCAGAACGGCGCGGGCCCGTCGGGGCCCGCGCCGCTCACGCCATCACCGGATCGGGCGATCTCAGGCCGCGGCCGAGACCTCGGTCGGAACGGTCGAGATGGTCTTCAGGATCTGCGAGGCGATCTGGTAGGGGTCGCCCATCGAGTTCGGGCGGCGATCCTCGAGGTAGCCCTTGTAGTCGTTGTTGACGAAGCTGTGGGGCACCCGGATCGAGGCGCCGCGGTCGGCCACGCCCCAGCTGAAGGTGTGGATCGAGGCGGTCTCGTGCTTGCCGGTCAGCCGCATGTGGTTGTCCGGGCCGTAGACGGCGATGTGGTCCTCGCGGGCATCGCCGAAGGCCGCCATCAGCTTCTCGAAATAGGCCTTGCCGCCGACGTCGCGCATGTAGGCGGTCGAGAAGTTGGCGTGCATGCCCGAGCCGTTCCAGTCGGTGTCGCCGAGCGGCTTGCAGTGGTACTCGATGTCGATCTCGTACTTCTCGCACAGGCGCTGCATCAGGTAGCGCGCCATCCACATCTCGTCGGCGGCCCGCTTGGAGCCCTTGCCGAAGATCTGGAACTCCCACTGGCCCTTCGCCACCTCGGCGTTGATGCCCTCGTGGTTGATGCCGGCGGCGAGGCAGAGGTCGAGGTGCTCCTCGACGATCTGGCGGGCGACCGAGCCGACGTTCGAGTAGCCGACGCCGGTGTAGTACGGGCCCTGCGGCGCCGGGTAGCCGGTCTCGGGGAAGCCGAGCGGGCGGCCGTTCTTGTAGAAGAAGTATTCCTGTTCGAAGCCGAACCAGGCGCCCTCGTCATCCAGGATGGTGGCGCGCTTGTTCGACGGGTGCGGGGTCTTGCCGTCCGGCATCATGACTTCGCACAGGACCAGGACGCCGTTGGTGCGGGCCGGGTCGGGGAAGTGGCGGACGGGCTTCAGCACGCAATCGGAGGAGCTGCCCTCGGCCTGCTGGGTCGAGCTGCCGTCGAAGCCCCAGAGCGGGAGCTGCTCGAGGGTCGGGAAGCTGTCGAAGGCCTTGATCTGGGTCTTGCCGCGAAGGTTCGGGGTCGGGGTGTAACCATCGAGCCAAATATACTCGAGCTTGTATTTGGTCATCTCGCGTCTCTCTATCAGGTTCCGATGGTGCCCATGATTCCTCGTGGCGCCCATCACCCGCCAGCGGCATCTCCTGCCTAGCACGACCCGTGCCAAGCGCCGGCCAGAACGTGGCCGGAGCCGGAACGATCGCCGGAACGGGGCGTTGCCGACGACATCCCGCCCCGGGAGGCTCCACCGCCCTGGCGCCCTGGGCGACGTGCGCGTCGAGCAACTTGCGGCTGCTCAGTTGCGCGCCAGAGTGCCACGACGCCCAACGGTGCGCCACACCCGCCAAATCGATCGCCGATGCAAGCGCGGGCATGCACGAATTATAGCCAACCACTGATTTTTCCGTGGTCAAACCGAGCATTCGCCGGGCACACTCCGTCACGATCTCAGAGGCTGCCCCGGCGACGCGGCGGCCCTCACGGGAGACTCTTTCGATGAGCACCACCAGCCCGCACGGCACGGCGAAGATCTACGCGTTCCCGGCCGGCGGCCGCAGCCGCGGCGGCCGCAACGACTGGTCGGCCCCGAGCCCGGCCGCGCGCGAGCGCACCCCCGACATCATGCCGGCGAGCGGCGGCTACCACGACGCGGCGATCCGCGAGGAGCGCGCGCGCAAGCCGTAGGGACGACGGGGAAGTCCCCTACTCGCCGAAGATCGACCAGCCGAGGCGCTTCGTCAGCCGCTCGAGGGCGATGCGACCGAGATGGGAATTGCCCGCGGCGTCGAGCCCCGGCGCCCAGACGGCGATCGAGGCCGTTCCGGGCGCCACCGCCAGGATGCCGCCGCCGACCCCGCTCTTGCCCGGCAGGCCGACCCGGTAGGCGAACTCGCCCGAGCCGTCGTAATGGCCGCAGGTCAGCATGACGGCGTTGATGCGCCGCGCCCGCTCGGCCTGCACCACCGACAGTCCGGTGCTCGGATCGCGGCCCGAATGCGCCAGGAACCGGCCCGCCGCCGCGAGCTGCCGGCACGTCATGCTGATGGCGCAGTGGTGGAAGTAGACGCCGAGCGTGTACTCGACCGGATTGTCGATCACCCCGAACGACTTCATGTAGTTGGCGAGCGCCACGTTGCGGAATCCCGTGCGCTGCTCGGAGGCCGCCACCTCCTCGTCGATCGTGATGGTATTGTCCTGCGCCAAGTACTGCATGAAGCGCAGGATCTCGCCGAGCGCCTCGCGGGGCTGGTGGCGCGACAGGATCAGGTCGGTGACGGCGATCGCGCCGGCATTGATGAACGGGTTGCGGGGGATGCCGCGCTCGTATTCGAGCTGGACGACGGAGTTGAACGGGCTGCCCGAGGGTTCGCGCCCGACCCGCTGCCACAGCCGGTCGCCGACCATGCCGAGCGCCAGCGTCAGGGTGAACACCTTCGAGATGCTCTGGATCGAGAACGGCACGTCGCAATCGCCCGCCGCCGCCACCGTGCCGTCGGCGCCGATCACCGCGAGGCCGAACTGGTTCGGATCGACCCGCGCGAGCTCCGGGATGTAGCGCGCCACCTCGCCGCGGTCGCTCCGCTGGCGCATCTCGTCGGCGATCTCGCGGACGACGGTTTCGAGGTTCGGCACGGAGCGGCAATCCCGGACTTGAAGACGAAGCGCGGCCTTAAGCCTGCAAGTTCGAGGCCTCAAGCCGGCGGCGAAAAGTTCCGCACCTGACGCGAGAGATTTTGCGCGATTGATTGGCACCGCGGCGAATTGTTGTGCGTTGACGCAACGACTTCTCATGGCGCGGTCGGAAGGCAGGAGCGACGGAATTGGGCCGGGACGGGACCATCGCGATCATCGGGGCGGGCATCGCCGGGGCCGCGGCGGCGCGTCGCCTGCACGATGCCGGGCACCGGGTCGTCGTGCTCGACAAGGGCCGCGGTCCCGGCGGCCGCATGGCGACGAGGCGCGGGCCGGACGGCCTGCGCTTCGACCACGGCGCCCAGTTCTTCACCGCCCGCGACCCGCGTTTCGCGGCCTGCGTCGAGGACTGGACGGCCCGGGGTATCGCCGCCCCCTGGGGCGGGCCCCACCGGTCCGTCGGAGCCCCCGGCATGTCGGCCCCGGCCCGCGACCTCCTCGCCGGCATCGACCTGTCCTGCGGCCGCGCCGTCGGCCGCCTGGCGCGGGCGGGCGACCGATGGCGGCTGGAGGAGGCCGACGGCACGGCCCTCGCCGACGGGGCCGCCTTCTCGCGCGTGCTGCTCACCTGCCCCTCGCCCCAGGGCCTCGCGCTCCTGGCCGGCTGCGGCCAGGATCTGCCGGGCCTCGCCGACGTGCGCTACGCCCCGTGCTGGACCCTGATGCTCGCCCATGACGGCCCGCCGCCCTTCGAGGAGCCGGCGCGGCAGGACGACGACCCTGCCGCCGTCTTCGCCTGGATCGCCCGCGACGGCACCAAGCCCGGCCGCGAGGGCGGCGGCACCGTGGTGGCGCACGCCGCACCGGCCTGGTCGCGCGCCAACCTCGAGGACGGTGCCGACGCGGTCGCCGAGCGGCTGGTCGCGGCCCTGCAGGCCATCGTCCCCCTCGGGACGGTGCGCCACGCCGCCGCCCATCGCTGGCGCTACGCCCAGGTCGAGCGGGCCGTCGGGACCCCGTGCCTGTTCGCGCCGGAGACGGGCCTGGGCTATGCCGGCGACGGCTGCCTCGGCCCGCGGGTCGAGTTCGCCTACCTGAGCGGGCTCGCCCTCGCCGAGCGCGTGCTCGGGCGGGCCGAGCCGTGAAGCCGGCGGCCGCCAGGAACCCGGCTCGGAACCCGGCAATCCCCCGGGTGCGCGAGCGCACCGCGGATCGAGCGTGGCCGGCGCTAGCCTTGCCACATCGGGACCATCGTTCCGCCCAAAGGCGGTGCGACACCGCTCCCGAACGGGATGGGCTTCATCCCCGAGGCGATCCCCCGGGCTCGCTCTCGCGCCGGCACAGCCGGCTCCCGCAGGCCGGATCGCTCCGGCCTTCCACCACACCACGGGGCGACGACGGTCTCGTGGCCGGGCGGCTTGCAACCGCCACGGCCCTGCCGCGCAGCCCTCATGTCGGGTGAGTTCGATGTCTGATGCGTACCTCTTCCTCCACATCGCCGGGTCGATGACCTTCGTGGCTCTCGCCGGGGTCGGGATCGGCAAGGCCCTCGACGCCTGGGTGCGCCAGGCGCCGTCCGGCGGCGACGACGGCGCCCTGACCGAGTAGAGGCCGCGGCCGGAGCGGGGCCCCCCGCGGGAGACGGGACGATGCGCGAACTGATGGATAGGGCCGGCCGCGTCGCCGCCCGGCTCACGGCCCGGCGGGAGACCGTCGCGGTGGCCGAATCCTCCGCCGGCGGGCTCGTCGCGGCCGCGCTGCTGGCGGTGCCGGGCGCCTCGGCCTACTTCCTCGGCGGCGCGGTGGTTTATACCGGCGCGGCGCGCCGCGCGCTGCTGGGCCTCGACGAGGCCGGGATGGCGGGCCTGCGCAGTGCCAGCGAGCCCTATGCCGAACGCGTCGCCGTCCTTGTGCGCGAGCGCCACGGCGCGGTCTGGGGCCTGTGCGAGACCGGGGCCGCCGGCCCGGGCGGCAACCGCTACGGCGACGCGGCCGGCCATACCTGCCTGGCGGTCGCCGGCCCGGCCCCGCGCCGCGCGACCCTCGAGACCGGCCTCGCCGACCGGGCCGCCAACATGGAGGCCTTCGCGGCCGCCATGCTGGACGCCTTCCTTGACGCGCTGGCGGAGGCGGACCGGGCTCCGCAGACGCCGCCTCCACCCCAAGGCCGCGCACCCTAAGGCCTTGCATCCTAAGGTCCCGGCCCTGATCAGTTCGGCCGGTCCATCCGGCAGGTGGTCGGCAGCAGCGTGTCCTTGGTCTCGACCCGGCCGGCCATCTTCCAACCCCAGCCGGTGCCCTCCTCGTCGAACCGCATGCCGGGCTCCATCGGCCCGAAGGACGAGACGAACATCGTCTGGAAGTACTGGTGGTCGTCGGGCCGCACGAAGCCCTCGCTGCCGACATACGGCTTGAGGCGCGCCTGCTCGAGCTTCGGCGCCACCTTGCGCGCCTCCGACGAGCCGGCCTCCTGCATCGCGGTGAGCAGCGCGTTCATGGCGTTGAAGGCGCGCGGATAGGTCGAGCCGATTCCGGTGCGGGCCCGGAACGCCGCCTCGAAATCCTGCGTGGCGGCATCGCCCTCGTTGGCGCCGCCCTGCTTGACCTCGAACACCCGGTGGGCGAGGCCGGTCTGGCGCACCACGGTGGGCCCGCCGGTGCCGCCGGCATAATAGGTGTAGAAGCTCGCCTGCAGCCCGGCTTCCGCCGCCGCCTTGAGCAGCAGGTTGATGTCCTGCGCCCAGTTGCCGGTGATGACCGAATCGGCCTCCGACGCCTTGATCTTGGTGATGTAGGGGGCGAAGTCGTTGACCTTCTGCAGCGGCGTCACCTCGTCGCCGACGATCTGGATGTCGGGCCGCTTCGCCTTCAGCATCGCCCGCGCCTGCTGGCGCACCGACTGGCCGAACGAGTAATCCTGGTTGATCAGATAGATTTTCTTGATCTCTGGTCGCGTCCTGATGAAGTTCGTCAGCGCCTCCATCTTGATGTCCGAGTTGGCGTCGAAGCGAAAGTGCCAGTAGTTGCACTTCTCGTTGGTCAGCGACGGATCGACCGCCGCGTAGTTGATGTAGATGACCTGGCGGTCGGGGTTGCGCTCGTTGTGCTTGGCGACGAAATCGGTGAGCGCCGCGGCCGCCGAGGAGCCGTTGCCCTGCACCACCACGCGGGCCCCGGCATCGATGCCCTTCTGGGCGGCGATCAGGGTCTCCTGCGGGTTCACCTTGTTGTCGTAGGCCAGGACCTCGAAGCGAAACGCCTTCTGGCGGGCGTTCAGCACCTCGGCCATGTACTGGAAGTGGCGCAGGCCGGCCTCTCCGGTCGGGGCGCCGCCGCCCGAGAGCGGATCGATGAAGGCGATCTTGACCGTTTCCTGCGCGGCGGCTGCGCCGCAAAGGGCTGCGCCGCAGAAGGCTGCGCTGCAAAAGACCGGGCCGCAGGTCGCAACGACGAAGGCGGCGCCACGCAGCGCCTCGCGAATGGTCATCATGCTTCCTCTCCTCTCGGCCGCGGTCGTCTCGGGTCCCTGCCGGGTCGGTGCCGCGTTGCCGGGTCGAAAGGTCCGGCGCGGGACGCAAGCGCGTCAAGCGGAAACTGTGACCGCCCGAGGTCACTCGCCCGGCGTTACATGCGACACCGTCCCGGAACCTGCTTACCCCAATCGCACTCGCGAAAATTCGAAGGATCACGACAAAAAAATTCGCAATCGTCATCATCTGAAGCGTATGATACGGCAATCTTCGGTTTTTGTTTTTCGTATATGCTTGGAAAACGCGCAATTTGGAATGATTATAATTATACTTATACCCCTGATTGCAACGCGAACCGTTGACATCCGCTCCATCACCGGCCTAAGCGTCGCGGTGATCCAGGTCATCGGCCGGCGAGCGGCCGGCGGCGCTCGTTCGGCCCGGCGCCCGCGACGGGGATACCGACCATGATTCAGCCCGACCCGGCCCGCGCGGGGCCCCCCCGGTGAGAGCGGCGTTCGCAAGATCGGCGCTCTTCCAGCTCCACTGGTTCCTCGGCCTGACCGCCGGCCTCGTGCTGATGGTCGTCGGGGCGACGGGCGGCGTGCTGAGCGTCGAGGACGAGATTGCCGGCCTCCTCAGCCCCGACATCGTCACCGTCCAGGTTCGCGAGGCCCCGCGGCTGACGCCGGACGCGCTGGTCGCCCGGCTGACGGGCGACGCGCCGGGGCGCCGCGTGACCCTGATGGTGCTGAACGGCGCCCCCGACCGGGCGGCGCGGGTCCGTCTCGCCGACGGGCCGGGCCGCGGGACCGAGACCTACGTCGACCCCTATGACGGGCGGATCCTCGGACCGGCGCGGGGCGAGGCCTTCTTCGATGCGGTGCTGCGGCTGCACCGCTGGCTGCTGCTTCCCGGCAACGGCGACGGCTGGGGCCGCAGCCTCACCGGCGCCTCGGCGCTCGCGCTCGTCTACCTCGCGCTGTCGGGCCTGTACCTGCGCTGGCCGAAGGGCCGGCGCGACTGGCGGATCTGGCTGAAGCCGGCGCTCGCCCGCCGCGGCAGGGCGCTCTATTGGTCGCTGCACGCGGTCGTCGGCACCTGGGTGCTCGTGCTCTACCTCGTGATGGCGCTGACCGGCCTGTGGTGGTCCTACGACTGGTACCGCGACGGGGCGACCTTCCTGCTCACCGGCCGGCCGGCCGCCGCCTCTGCGCGGATCGCGGGAGCCCGGGAGGCGACGAAGCGCGAGGCCGCGGCCGTCCCCCTCGATCCCGCCTTCGCGGCGTTCTCGGCGGCGACGGGCGGGCGCTACGCGACCGCGACGCTCGCCCCCGCCCGCGCCGGGGAGACCATCCGCATCCGGTCGGTGGCACCCGACGCGGCGCATTTCCAGGCCCGCGACGAGTGGCGGTTCCGTCCCGACGGCACGCTCGACTCCCGCGACCTCTACGCCGAGCGAGCGCTGGGACCCCGGCTCACCGGCAGCATGCTGGCCTTGCACGAGGGCCGCTTCTTCGGGCCCGTCGGCACGGTGGCGTTCGCGCTGGCGGCGCTCGCCATGCCGCTCTTCGGGGTGACGGGGCTGCTGCTCTACCTCGGTCGACGCCGCAGCCGGCGCCGGCATGCCGCGGCCCCGGCGGCCGGGACGGCGCGGACCCCGGGCGGCATGCGGCCCGAGCAAGCCGCCTGACCCTCGGTCGCGAGTTGCCTTTCGGTCCCATCAGGCAGTAAGCGCACGGGCAGCAGGGCCGCCCGACCGGCGAGAGGATGCCGCATGATCCGCAACGACGTCTCCATCACGCCCGAGCTCGTGCGCCAGCACGGCCTGACCGAGGACGAGTACCAGCGCTTCGTCGGGCTGATCGGACGCGAGCCGACCATCACCGAGCTCGGCATCGTCTCGGCGATGTGGAACGAGCACTGCTCGTACAAGTCCTCGCGCCTCCACCTGAAGACGCTGCCCACCAAGGCGCCGTGGGTGATCCAGGGCCCGGGCGAGAATGCCGGCGTCATCGACATCGGCGACGGCCTCGCCTGCGTGTTCAAGATGGAGAGCCACAACCACCCGAGCTTCATCGAGCCCTACCAGGGCGCGGGCACGGGCGTCGGCGGCATCCTGCGCGACGTCTTCACCATGGGCGCGCGGCCGATCGCGGCGCTCAACGCGCTGCGTTTCGGTGCGCCGGACCATCCGCGCACGCCCCACCTCGTCTCGGGCGTGGTCGCGGGCATCGGCGGCTACGGCAATTCCTTCGGCGTGCCGACGGTCGGCGGGGCGGTGGGCTTCCACACCCGCTACGACGGCAACATCCTGGTCAACGCCATGGCGGTGGGCCTCGCGAAGACCGACGCGATCTTCTACGCCGCCGCCACGGGCGTGGGTAACCCGATCGTCTATCTCGGCTCGAAGACCGGCCGCGACGGCATCCACGGCGCCACCATGGCGTCCGCCGCCTTCGACGCCTCGTCGGAGGAGAAGCGCCCGACCGTGCAGGTCGGCGACCCCTTCGCCGAGAAGCTCCTGCTCGAGGCCTGCCTGGAGCTGATGCAGTCCGGCGCCGTCATCGCGATCCAGGACATGGGCGCGGCGGGCCTGACCTGCTCGGCGGTCGAGATGGGCGCCAAGGGCAATCTCGGCGTCGAGCTGAACCTCGATGCGGTGCCGACCCGCGAGCCGGGCATGACCGCCTACGAGATGATGCTGTCGGAGAGCCAGGAGCGGATGCTCATGGTGCTCAAGCCCGGCATGGAGGACGAGGCCAAGGCCATCTTCGTCAAGTGGGGCCTCGACTTCGCGATCATCGGCCACACCACCGACACGCTCCGCTTCGTCATCAAGCACGGCGGCGAGACCGTCGCCGACCTGCCGATCAAGGAGCTCGGCGACGAGGCGCCGCTCTACGACCGGCCGCACCGCCAGAACGCCCACCAGCCGGAGATCAAGGCAGAGGACGTGGCGGCGCCGATGCGCAACGTCGACGCGCTGAAAAAGCTCGTCGCCTCGCCGGACCTGTGCTCGAAGCGCTGGGTCTACGAGCAGTACGACCACTTCATCCTCGGCAACACCGTGCAGAAGCCCGGCGGCGACGCCGCGGTGGTGCGGGTCGAGGACGGGCCGAAGGGGCTGGCCATCTCCACCGACGTCACCCCGCGCTACTGCGAGGCCGATCCGGTCGAGGGCGGCAAGCAGGCGGTGGCGGAAGCCTGGCGCAACATCACGGCGGTCGGCGGCCGTCCGCTCGCCATCACCGACAACCTCAACTTCGGCAACCCGGAGAAGCCGGAGGTGATGGGCCAGTTCGTCGGCTGCATCCAGGGCATCGGCGAGGCCTGCCGCGCCCTCGACTTCCCGGTCGTGTCCGGCAACGTCTCGCTCTACAACGAGACCGAGGGCGTGGGCATCCTGCCGACCCCGACCATCGGCGGCGTCGGCGTGGTCGACGACGTGGAGAAGATCGCGACGGTCGCGTTCAAGCGCGACGGCGACGCCCTGGTGCTGATCGGCGCCACCAAGGGCTGGCTCGGGCAGTCGGCCTACCTGGCGACGGTCTGCGGCCGCGAGGAGGGGGCGCCGCCCCCGGTCGACCTCGCCGCCGAGAAGCGCAACGGCGACTTCGTGCGCGGGCTGATCACCGCGGGGATCGTCGACACCGTCCACGACCTCTCCGACGGCGGCCTCGCGGTGGCGGTCGCCGAGATGGCGCTCGCCGGCAACATCGGCGCGGTGCTGCCCGAATGCCCGCTGCCGGTGGCCTGCCACGCCTACCTGTTCGGCGAGGACCAGGGCCGCTACCTCCTGGCGGTGGAGCCCGACGCGGTCGCCGACCTCCTCTACAGCGCCAGCGCGCAGGGCATCGACGCGGCGGTGATCGGCGTCACCGGCGCCGATTCGCTGACCCTGCCGGGCGACGAGATCGTCACCCTCGACGATCTGCGCCAGGCGCACGAGGGCTGGCTGCCGGGCTACATGGCCGGGCCGGCGGCCGACGCGGCCTGAGGGTTCGTTCGAGCACATCTTGCGCTCGATCCCACTCACGACCTCATCCTGAGGCGTCAGTCCATCTCCGATGGACTGACCTCGAGGAGGGCTCCAGACATCGGCGTGGTCACTGGAGCCCTCCTTCGAGGCTCGTTTCACTCGCACCTCAGGATGAGGTTGCGGGCCGGAATGAACCGGTTCACATGCCCCGGATATCTTCGAGCCATCCCGATTTCGAGTAGGAGACGACCCCGATGCCGATGGATGCCCGCGAGATCGAGGCGATGATCAAGGAGGCCCTGCCCGACGCCACGATCGAGATCCGCGATCTGGCCGGCGACGGCGACCACTACGCCGCCACCGTCGTGTCGGCGGCGTTCAAGGGCAAGTCGCGGGTGCAGCAGCACCAGATGGTCTACGGCGCGCTCCAGGGGCGGATGGGCGGCGTGCTGCACGCCCTTGCCCTGACCACGGGCGTGCCGCAGGATTGACGCCCCAAGGATCGATGCCCCAAGGATCGACGCCTCAAGGATCGATTTCCCCGGAGGTCTGCCGCATGGACGAGATCCGCACGGATCGGCCGAGCCTCTACGACGAGGACGTCGTCGCCTGGGCGGAGCAGCAGGCAGCGGCTCTCCGCGCCCTCGGGGCGCGGCCGGACCTCTCGAACACCCTCGACTGGGACAACATCATCGAGGAGGTCGAGGACGTGGGGCGGTCGCAGATTAGGACCCTCGAGGGCACCCTGCAGGCGATGCTGGTCCACGTCCTGAAATACATGTCGGCCCCGAGGGCCCAATCGGTGCGTTCGTGGCGGGCCGAGATCATCGCGTTCCACGCGACGGCGAGGCGCCGCTACACGCGATCGATGCGGCAGCGGATCGACTGGGACGGCCTCTGGCGCGACTCGAAGGCGGTGGCCGCGGCCGAACTGGCGGTCTGGGGCGACGAGCTGGCGACCGGGCTGCCGGACCGGAGCCCGTTCACGCCCGAGGAACTGGTGGCCGAGGATTTCACCCTCGACGGGGCGCTCCTGCGCCTCGCCTCCATCTTGCAAAACCCGAACGACCATCACTAGCTAGAGCCCACACAGGGGTAGAGCCATGACCGACGTCAACAGCCGCATCGAGACCGAGATCAAGTCCCAGGACGTGGTGGTGTTCATGAAGGGCACGCCGCAATTTCCGATGTGCGGCTTCTCGGGCCAGGTGGCCCAGATCCTCAACTACCTCGGCGTGCCGTTCAAGGGCGTGAACGTGCTCGAGGACATGGAGATCCGCGAGGGCATCAAGGCCTTCTCGCAGTGGCCGACCATCCCGCAGGTCTACGTCAAGGGCGAGTTCGTCGGCGGCTGCGACATCACCCGCGAGATGTTCCAGTCCGGCGAGCTGCAGCAGATGCTGACCGAGAAGGGCATCGCCACCAACACCGCCGCGGCCTGATCCCGCGGATCCACGCCGGACAGGCGGACGAGGAAGGGCGCGCGAGCGCCCTTTTTCGTGGGCGGTGCGGCGAAACCCGGCCACCCGTCGACGCGTCTACCCCCGAGTGACGGCGCGCGGGACGGCGAGATGCGGGACGTGATCATCGTGGGCGGCGGGCCGGCGGGCCTGTCGGCCGCCCTCATCCTCGGGCGCTGCCGGCGCCGGGTGCTGCTGATCGACGCCGGCCACCCGCGCAACGCGGTGACGCCGCACATGCACGGCTTCCTCGGCCGCGACGGCCGCCCGCCCGGCGACCTGCGCGACGAGGGACGCCGGGAACTCGCCGCCTACGACACGGTAGAGATCTGGGACGGGCGCGTCGCCGACGCCGTGCCGGCGCCGGACGGCTTCCGGGTCGTGATGGACGACCAGCGCCGCGCCAAGGCCCGCCGGATGATCCTCGCCACCGGCCTGCGCACCGATCTGCCGCCGATCGAGGGGTTCTCGGAGTTCTGGGGCCGCGGCGTCCACCACTGCCCGTATTGCGACGGCTACGAGAACCGCGACCGGCCGCTCGCCATCTACGGCCAGGGCGATACCGGGAAGGGGCTCGCCCTCGAGCTCACCGCCTGGAGCCGCGACCTGACGCTCTGCACCGACGGGCCCTGCGGCCTCGATGCGCCGGAACGCGAGCGCCTCGCCCGCCACGGCGTGCGGATCGAGGAGCGCGGGATCGCCCGGCTCGAGGGCGAGGACGGACGGTTCGCCCGGATCCGCCTGCGCGACGGCGAGGCCCTGGCCTGCGCCGCCCTGTTCTTCGTCACCGGGCCCTGCATCCCCTCCCGGCTCGTCGAGCGGCTCGGCTGCGACGTCTCGGGCAAGGGCACGGTGCGGACGGGCGAGTACGAGGAGACGAACGTGCCGGGGCTCTACGTGGCGGGCGATGCCTCGCGGCGGGTCCAGCTCGCCATCGTGGCCGCCGCCGAGGGCGCGATGGCGGCCTTCGCGGTCAATACCGAGCTCCTGCGCGAGGACACCCGCTGACCGGCGAATCGGTCGTGCGCGAGCATAGGCCAGGACAGAATTCCGCTTTTTTCGTGAGTCCCGCCTCGTCCCAATAACGCGGACGTGTCAGGCGCTTGGCTCCCCTGGCGAGGTGGTCCGCTGGCTCGCGCGGACAAACAATCTCCCTGTCAAGACTTTATCCCTGCAAAAACACTTGTTAGCGTTGCTGCGCGACGAGGGGATTCCATCATGAAGGGCCTGGGAGAGGCTTGGCGGGCAGGGCTCGCCCGGCGCGCGCAGCGTGCGGCGTCGATCCGCGATGCCGCCTTGCGGCAGCCCGGCGCCGAGCACCACGCGCTCACAGCGCGGGACTTGATCCGCATGGCCCAATCCGCCCTCGCCGCGAGCGAGCCGCGAAGCTGATCCGGTCCCACGCGGCCGGTCGAGGCCGCGGCGCGATCCAAGGGCGCGACATCCAAGGGCGTGACCTAACGGTAGAGCCGGCGACGATCCCGCGGGCGGGTACGAGCAGGACGGCGCTCGGCGCCGGCCGCGCCCGACATCGCACGGCCTCGTCGCGAGAATCGTCGGGAACCGGACGACTCGCCTGCGGGTTGGGAGCCGTGAATCCTCCGGGATGCGGCCGTGAGGCGGCACCGGAGCGGATTGCGCGGTCGAGACCTCGTTTCGCAAGACTTGTCCGCGCGAGACTTGGTCGCGCAAGTCCATATCGTGCGCGGGGACGGCCTCGGACGGCATGTCGCCGTAGACTGTGGCCGAACTGCCAAGCTTTGCGACAAGCTGTCTCTGTTGCGATGCGTGCGGGATCATCTCGCGGCGCACAATAAGAGGCGTGCGCTGGCGCACGGCCGCGATGCAACCTCCGCGCTAAGCCCCTTTTCACTGTCGCGCATGGCAATCCGCCACCTTAGTCGGCAACGGTGAACTTTTCCTTGCGCGACGGCACTGGCTACGGAACTATGGCATTTCTTAGCCGTTGTCGGTTCTCTAACCCAGTATGCGTCTTACCAGACAGCCACGGGCCGCGCGCCCGGGGGATCCATATGCCTGATTTCGAGTCCCGGAACCTCGACGACGCCGAGAGCCTCGCCCGCCTCGCCGAGCTTCTCCATCCAACCAAGTCCGCTCGGAGCGAGGCGAAGGCCCGCGGGCGTCGCCGTGCGGCGATCGGCTTCCTGCCGGTACAGGCCCCGGCACAGGATGCACCCGCCGGGCAGACCTTGCAGCACGCCTGACCGCGCGGGCGCGGCAGGCGTCCCGCCTCCCGCTCACCAGGTCTGCGGCGTGATCAGGCCCTTGGTGGTCACCACGACCCAGGTCCGCCCGCGCCGCTCGATCGCCTCGATCCGGCCCGCGCCCGGCAGCGTATCGCCCGGCCCGACCTCGACGAGACGCCGGTTGCGGTTCTCGATCATCGCCATCCCGTCATAGACGTCGCGCAGCACCCAGCCCTCGATGGCCGGCGGCTTGGCCTTGTCGGCCGGCTTGTCGGGAAGGCTGCCGGTCAGGGCCGGCTCCACCGCCGCGACGGGCTTGACCGCGGCCGCCATCGGCGCGTGGGCCGCCGGAGCCTGAGCCGCGGGAATCTGGGCCACGGGACTCTGGGCCACCGGAGCCGCAACCGCGGCGACCGGAACCGGTCGCTTGTCCGCCTTCTCCAGCCTGTCCATCACCGCCGCGAGGCGGGCGGCCTGCTCGCGGTCGGCGTGCTCCTGACGCTCGGCCATCGCCGACAGGCGCTCGGTCAGCGCCGCGACCTTGCCGGCGAGGTCGCCCTCCTGGCGCTGCATCCGCTCGATGCGCTCGGAAATCTGCCCGAGGCGGGCCCCGGCCTCGGCGCGGCCCTTGTCGGCCGCCTCGTGGGCCTGCGCCGTGCGGTCGCGCAAGAGCGACAGGTCGGTGGCGAGCCGCGCGCTCTCGGTGCCGCCGGCCTCGACCCGGGCGCTCAGCCGCGTCCACTCGGCCGGCGGGATGCCCGCGCCGCCGCCCTGGGCGGCATTCATCAGCGCCACGGTGGCGCCGCCCGACAGGGCGCCGACGCAGCCGGCGCAGAGCAGCGCCGCCACCGTCGTCGTCTTCATCTTGCGCCACCCGGCCAGGGCCGCGACACCGCGCTTCGCCGAGAGCATCGCCGGGGCCGGCGCGCCGGCGACGTCGTTCTGATCCACCATGACCCGAGCTTCCCAGAAATCCAGGAAGATTTGGGTAACCATGCTTGCTTACCGATTGGTTACCGTCGCGCCCGCGCGCGGAAGGCGGCCCGGGCCCGCGGACCCGGACCGCCCTCCCCTCACGCCAGGGCCGGCAGCACCCGCTCGATCTCGGCCCGATGAGGCTCGAGGAAGCCCGGCAGCTTCAGGGCCTCGCCCAAGGCCTCCGCCGGCTCGTCGGCGGCGAAGCCCGGCGCGTCGGTGGCGATCTCGAACAGCACCCCGCCGGGCTCGCGGAAGTAGACCGAGCGGAAGTAGTTGCGGTCGCGCTGCTCGGTCACCTGCAGCCCGAGCGCCCCGGCCCGCTCCGCCATCTCGGCCTGGCCTGCGTCGTCGGCGGCCCGGAAGGCGATGTGGTGCACCGAGCCGCCGCCCGAGCGCCCGGGCAGGAAGTCGCCGACCTCCCGCAGGGTGACGTGGGCGCCGAGCCCGGCCGCGCCGGCATAGCGGATGAGCGCGCCCTCCCGGCCGGTCTCGGCCCAGCCGAACACCTCGGTCAGCACCCGGGCGGTGGGGGCCGCCTGGCGCAGCATCAGGGTCACGCCGTGGAAGCCCCGCACCGCGTGCTCGGCCGGCACGTCCGACCCGGTCCAGGCCGGGTCGGCCTCCGCCCCCGCCACGCCGACGAGGGCGAGGCGCATCCCGTCGGGGTCGCGGAACGGCAGCACCGTCTCGCCGAAGACCTTGGCGGGCGCCTCGAAGGCGATGCCGGCCGCCACCAGCCGGTGGGTCCAGTAGCCGATCGACCCCTCCGGCACCCGGAACGCCGTCTCCTCGGTCTGCCCGACCCCGACCCGGCCCGGGGCGACGTGCTCCCAGGGGAAGAAGGTCAGGATCGTGCCGGGCGCACCGTCCGCGTCGCCGTAATAGAGGTGGTAGGTGCCCGGATCGTCGAAGTTGACGGTCTTCTTCACGAGGCGCAGCCCGAGGATCCGAGTGTAGAAGTCGAGGTTGCGGCGCGCCGGGCCCGAGATGGCGGTGACGTGGTGCAGGCCGGCGGAGGCGTGGGTGGTGGTCATGGCCGAGAGCTCCCGGGGCGGCGGCGGGAAGGTTAAGCCGGGCCGCCTTGCGATGACGGCAATCTAGGACTTGCCTTCGAGCCCCAAAATAGAAACAGTCGAAACCCATCGTTTCCGGACGCGCCCATGCCGCTGCCCGATTTCGAGGCCTGGGCGATCTTCGCCCGGGTGGCGCAGACCGCCTCGTTCTCCCGCGCCGCCACCGAGCTCGGCCTGTCCAAGGCCACGGTGTCGAAGGCGGTGAGCCGGCTCGAGCGCCGCCTCGGCGCCGCCCTCCTGCACCGCACGTCGCGGCGGCTCGCCCTCACCGAGGCCGGGCGCCTCGCCCTCGACGGCGCCGCCCGCATCCTGGCGGCCGGCGAGTCGGCGGAGGCCGAGGCGATGGCGCAATCCGCCTCGCCACGGGGCCTGGTGCGGATGGCGGCCCCGATGTCGTTCGGCCTCGCCCACGTCGCGCCGCTCCTGCCCGACTTCCTCGCCGCGCATCCGGAGGTCGCGGTCGACCTGCACTTGAGCGACGCGCAGGTCGACCTCGTCGGCGACGGCTTCGACCTCGGGCTGCGCATCGCGGCGCTCGCCGATTCGAGCCTGCGCCTGCGCCGCCTCTGCGCCGTCGGCCGCTCGCTGGTGGCGGCCCCCGCCTATCTCGACCGGGCCGGGAGGCCGGCGCATCCGCGCGACCTCGCCGGCCATGCCTGCCTCGGCTACGCCTACCTGCCGAACCCGGAGCGCTGGCACTTCCGCGACGCGGCCGGCACCGAGGCGACGGTGACGCCGGCCGGGCGGCTGCGGGCGAACAACGCCGATGCGCTCACGCCGGCTTTGCGCGCCGGGCTGGGGCTCGCGGTGCAGCCGGATTTCCTGGTCTGGGACGACCTGCGCACCGGGCGGCTCGAACGGGTGATGCCGGACTGGTCGCCGCCGCCGGTCGGGCTCAACCTCCTGATGCCGCCGGGCGCGGCCCGCCCGGCCCGCGTCACCGCCCTGGTGACGTTCCTCGAGCGCCGGCTCGCCGCGGCACCCTGGGCGAGCGAGGCGGGCCGCGGCGAGACCGGGACGAGCGGGATGACGGCAAGCGGGACCGGTGACAGAATCATCGGCGCGTAACAATGCGGCTTTACAAGGCCGCCGGAATGGCCGAGGGGGCGCATACGACCTTCGTCGTAGGAGGCTGTCGGCCGCGCGAGGCGCGGCAGCGATGCTGCGTGCTAGACTAGACCCTTGATTTCAAGGCATTTTTTTCGCCTCGCCCGGTTCCCAGCCGCAGCAAAAGGTGCTCTAAGCTCGATCGGGGACCGAGAGGAAAGACAACAATGAAGTTCCGCGTCGAGGTCGATTGCACCCCGGTCGAGGCCCGCCAGTTCGTTGGTCTTCCCAACGTCGAGCCGCTGCAGGCGGCGGTGATGGCCGAGGTCGAACGGCGCATGATGGCCGAGATGGACCGCTTCTCGCCCGACGCGATCATGCGCAGCTGGTTCACGGTCTTTCCCCAGAACGCGGATCAGATGCAGACCATGTTCCTCAAGATGTTCCAGCAGGGTTTCGGTGGCACCGCGTCGCCGCCGGCCAAGTCGGACTCTCGCCCCAAATCGGAAGCCTGAGAACCGGGCCCTCGCGTTTCGGTCTCGTGATTTCGCCGGACTGGAGGCGGTTCCGGATTTTCGCACTGCAGCAATACGCAAGGTGCGGATGATCGGAACCCGCCTCTCCATCAGGTAAGCTAAACCCTTGCAATGCCAGACGAGTTGCGAAAGCATGGCGGTGGCACGAAGAATGCTGACGCCTGCGGCAGCTCGACTCGCCGATCGAGTATGACCTTAGGGAGGACAACGTGGAACGCAGTCGCGATCTCGACCCGGTCGAGACCCAGGAGTGGCTCGACTCGCTCGACGGCGTGCTGGAGGTCGAGGGCCCGGACCGGGCGCACTTCCTCATCGAGCAGGTCATCGAGGGCGCCCGCAAGAAGGGTGCGCCCGTCCCCTACTCGGCGAACACCGCCTATGTGAACACGATCCCGGTCGACAAGCAGCCCCCCCATCCGGGTGACAGGGCGATCGAGCACCGCATCCGCTCGGCGATCCGCTGGAACGCCATCGCGATCATCCTGCGCAACAACAAGGACTCGTCGGAGCTGGGCGGCCACATCGCCAGCTTCCAGTCCGCCGCGACCCTGTACGACACCGGCTTCATGCATTTCTGGCACGGGGCCGAGGGGGAGCGCGGCGGCGACCTGATCTACGTCCAGGGCCATTCCTCGCCGGGCATCTACGCCCGCGCCTACCTGGAAGGCCGCCTGACCGAGGAGCAGATGCTGAGCTTCCGCCAGGAAGTCGGCGGCAAGGGCCTCTCGTCCTATCCGCATCCCTGGCTGATGCCGGACTTCTGGCAGTTCCCGACCGTCTCGATGGGCCTCGGCCCCCTGATGGCGATCTACCAGGCGCGCTACCTGCGCTACCTGCACCATCGCGGCCTCGCCAACACCGACGGCCGCAAGGTGTGGGCGTTCATGGGCGACGGCGAGATGGACGAGCCGGAGTCGCTCGGCGCGATCTCGCTCGCCTCGCGCGAGAAGCTCGACAACCTGGTCTTCGTCATCAACTGCAACCTGCAGCGCCTCGACGGCCCGGTGCGCGGCAACGGCAAGATCGTCCAGGAACTGGAGGCCAACTTCCGCGGCGCCGGCTGGAACGTTATCAAGGTGCTGTGGGGCTCGGGCTGGGACCAGCTGCTCGCCCGCGACACCACCGGCATGCTGGCGCGCCTGATGGAGGAGTGCGTCGACGGCGAGTACCAGGACTTCAAGTCGAAGAACGGCGCCTACATCCGCGAGCACTTCTTCGGGAAGTACCCCGAGACCGCCGCGCTGGTGAAGGACTGGAGCGACGACGACATCTGGCGGCTCACCCGCGGCGGCCACGATCCGAGCAAGGTGTTCGCCGCCTACGACGCGGCCGTGAAGCACAAGGGCCAGCCGACCCTCATCCTCGCCAAGACCGTCAAGGGCTACGGCATGGGCGAGGCGGGCGAAGCGCAGAACATCACCCATCAGCAGAAGAAGATGGGCGAGGCGGTGCTCAAGCAGTTCCGCGACCGCTTCGGCATCGACCTCAACGACGAGCAGATCGCCGAGATCCCGTTCATCCGCTTCCCCGAGGGGTCGCCGGAGCACACCTACCTGATGGAGCGCCGCAAGGCGCTCGGCGGTCCGCTGCCGGCCCGGCGCGCGAAGTCGCAGGCGCTGCAGATCCCGCCGCTCGACGCCTTCTCGGCCCAGCTGAAGGAGACCGCGGGCCGCGAGATCTCCACCACCATGGCGTTCGTGCGGGTGCTCAACACCCTGCTGCGCGACAAGAACATCGGCAACCGCATCGTGCCGATCGTGCCCGACGAGAGCCGGACCTTCGGCATGGAGGGCATGTTCCGTCAGTTCGGCATCTTCAGCCAGGTCGGCCAGCTCTACCGGCCGGAAGACGCCAACCAGCTGATGTACTACCGCGAGGACGAGAAGGGCCAGATGCTCCAGGAGGGCATCAACGAGGCCGGCGCGATGTCGTCCTGGATCGCGGCCGCGACCTCGTACTCGCATTCCGACGCGCCGACGATCCCGTTCTACATCTACTACTCGATGTTCGGGTTCCAGCGCATCGGCGACCTCGCCTGGGCCGCCGGCGACATGCGCGCCCGCGGCTTCATGATCGGCGGCACCGCCGGCCGCACGACCCTGAACGGCGAGGGCCTGCAGCACGAGGACGGCCACAGCCACCTGATCTCGGCCACGATCCCGAACTGCGTCTCCTACGACCCGACCTTCTCGTACGAGGTGGCGGTGATCGTGCAGGACGGCCTGCGCCGGATGTATGCCGAGCAGGAGGACGTGTTCTACTACATCACGGTGATGAACGAGAACTACGAGCATCCCGGCATGCCCGAAGGGGCCGAGGCCGGGATCCTCAAGGGGATGTACCTGTTCCGCGAAGGCAAGGCGGGTGCGGCGAACCGGGTGCAGCTGATGGGCTCGGGCACGATCCTGCGCGAGGTCATCGCCGGGGCCGAGCTGCTGGAGCAGGATTTCGGCATCGCCGCCGACATCTGGTCCTGCCCGAGCTTCACCGAACTGCGCCGCGAGGCGATGGCGGTGGAGCGCTGGAACATGCTCCACCCGACCGAGACGCAGAAGACGAGCTACGTCGAGACCTGCCTGTCGAGCCGTCAGGGCCCGGTGATCGCGGCGACCGACTACATGCGTCTCTTCGCCGACCAGATCCGCCCCTACGTGCCGGGCCGCTACAAGGTGCTCGGCACCGACGGCTTCGGCCGCTCGGATTACCGGGTGCGCCTGCGCGAGTTCTTCGAGGTCAACCGCTACTGGGTCGCCGTCGCGGCGCTCAAGAGCTTGGCCGAGGAGGGCGCCGTGCCGGCCGCCAAGGTCGCCGAGGCGATCGCCAAGTACGGGCTGAACCCGGAGAAGCCGGCCCCCTGGACGGTCTGAGCCCTCACGGCTGCGAGGTCGCCCATCTCGGACATCCTATCGGGGTCACATCTCTCCTCTAAGTGCTAACCCCTTCTGAAGATACGCGCTTTCCCTCCCCCTCGTGGGGAGGGGTCAGGGGTGGGGGTGGTGCCGCGCAGAGCTATGCGGTGCCTCCTGAACCACCCCCACCTCCAACTCCTCCCCACAACGGGGGGAGAGGTGCGCGCTTTCCAGGGGAAGAAAGCGATCAGACCGAGTTGTGGGAATGCGATAGGGGATGCCCGGGCGAGGGCTGCCTCGTGCGTCGGGAATTTCATCTTCGTAAAGACGTATTAAGCAAATCAATCGGGAGAGTGCGCAGTGTCGATCGAGGTCAAGATCCCGGATATCGGTGATTTCAAGAACATCCCGATCATCGAGATCCTGGTGAAGGAGGGCGACACCATCGGGGCCGAGGACCCGATCGTCTCGCTCGAATCCGACAAGGCGACGATGGAGGTCCCCTCCCCGTCGGCCGGCGTGATCGAGAAGATCCTGGTCAAGGTCGGCGACACGGTGAGCGAGGGCAGCCCGGTCCTGCTGCTGAAGGGCGAGTCCGAGGAGAAGGCGCCGGCCGCCGCGGCCGCCGCGACCCCGTCCGCCGGTGCGGCCCCCGCCGCCGACACCGCCGCCCTGATGCCCAAGCAGGAGCCGGATCCGGCCAAGCCCGCCGCTCCCCCGGTCGCCGCCCCGGCTTCCTCGGCCCCGGATTTCTCGAACGTCCATGCCAGCCCCGCCGTGCGGCGGCTCGCCCGCGAGCTCGGCGTCGACCTCAACGGCATCAAGGGCTCGGGCGAGAAGGGCCGGATCACCAAGGAGGACGTGAAGGGCTCGCTGGTCCGCTCCGCCGCCCCCGCCGCGGCTCCCGCCGGCGCGGTGGCCACCGGCAGCATGGGCATCCCGGAGATCCCGGCAGTCGACTTCTCGAAGTTCGGCCCGACCGAGGTGAAGCCGCTGCCGCGGATCAAGAAGATCTCCGGCCCGCACCTGCACCGCGCCTGGCTCAACGTGCCGCTCGTCACCCATTCGGACGAGTCGGACATCACCGAGACCGACGCCTACCGCAAGGAGCTCGACACCGCCGGCAAGGACAAGGGCTACCGCGTCACCCTGCTGTCGTTCCTGATCAAGGCCGCGGTCTCGGCGCTGCGCCAGCACCCGGAGTTCAACTCGTCGCTGAGCCCCGAGAAGGACGCGCTGATCCTCAAGAAGTACTACAACATCGGCGTCGCCGTCGACACGCCGGACGGCCTCGTCGTCCCGGTGGTCAAGGATGCCGACCGCAAGGGCATCGTCGAGATCAGCCAGGAACTCGGCTCGCTGTCGAAGAAGGCCCGCGACGGCAAGCTCGGCGGCGGCGACATGCAGGGCGCCACCTTCACGATCTCGTCGCTCGGCGGCATCGGCGGCACCGGCTTCACGCCGCTCGTCAACGCCCCCGAGGTCGCGATCCTGGGCGTCGTGCGCTCCAAGATGGCCCCGGTGTGGAACGGCTCCGAGTTCAAGCCGCGGCTGATGCTGCCGCTCTCGGTCTCCTACGACCACCGCGTGATCGACGGCGCGCTGGCCGCGCGCTTCACCCGCCACCTCGCCCACGTCCTCGAGGACGTCCGGCGCCTCGTCGTCTGACGAACCACGCAGCGAGGTGATCCGATGAGCAACGAAGTCCGTCTGCCGGATATCGGCGACTTCAAGAACGTCCCGGTGATCGAGGTGCTGGTCAAGGCCGGCGACACGATCGCGGTCGACGACACCATCGTCGTCCTGGAATCCGACAAGGCGACCATGGACGTCCCCTCCTCCGTGGCCGGCACGGTCAAGGAGGTGAAGATCAAGCCGGGTGACGCGGTCACGCAGGGCGATCTTCTCCTGGTGCTGGAGGGTGCCGCCGCTGCAGCCCCGGCGAAGCCCGCTGTCGCCGAGAAGGCGGCCCCGGCGGCCTCCGCCGGCGGCTCGCCGCTCGCGGCGGGCGCGGGCCAGGCGGGCTACGGCTCGCCCGCCACCGCCGGCGGCCAGGGCGCCTCCACGGCCCCGGCCCCGAAGGGCGCCGCCCCGGTCTCCGGCGAGGAGATGCGGGCCGAGGTGCTGGTGCTCGGCGCCGGCCCCGGCGGCTACACGGCGGCGTTCCGCGCCGCCGATCTCGGCAAGAAGGTCGTGTTGGTCGAGCGCTGGCCGAGCCTCGGCGGCGTCTGCCTCAACGTCGGCTGCATCCCCTCGAAGGCGCTGCTCCACGCCGCCAAGGTGATCGACGAGAGCCAGGCGATGGCCTCGCACGGGATCAGCTTCGCGGCACCCCAGATCGACATCGATCAGCTGCGCAGCTGGAAGGAGGGCGTGGTCAAGCGCCTGACCGGCGGCCTCGGGGGGCTGGCCAAGCAGCGCAAGGTGACGGTGGTCATCGGCACCGCCCGCTTCGTCAGCCCGCACCAGATCGAGGTCGAGCACGAGGGCACCAAGAAGATCATCGGCTTCGACAACGCCGTCATCGCGGCCGGCTCCGAGCCGATCAAGATGCCGTTCATCCCCCACGACGACCCGCGGGTGATCGACTCGACCGGCGCGCTGGAGCTCGACGGGGTGCCCAAGCGCCTGCTGGTCATCGGCGGCGGCATCATCGGCCTCGAGATGGCGACGGTCTACCACGCGCTCGGGTCCAAGGTGACCATCGTCGAGCTGATGGACCAGATCATCCCGGGCGCCGACAAGGACATCGTCACCCCGCTCTTCAAGCGGATCTCGAAGCAGTACGAGGCGATCCACCTCAAGGCCAAGGTCACGGCCGTCGAGGCGCTGCCCGAGGGCCTCAAGGTGACGTTCGAGGGCGGCTCGGCGCCGGCCACCGACACCTTCGACAAGATCCTGGTCTCGGTCGGCCGCCGTCCCAACGGCAAGCTGATCGGCGCCGAGGCCGCCGGCGTCGCGGTGGACGAGCGGGGCTTCATCCCGGTCGACAAGCAGATGCGCACCACCGCAGCCCACATCTTCGCCATCGGCGACGTGGTCGGCCAGCCGATGCTCGCCCACAAGGCGGTGCACGAGGGCAAGGTCGCGGCGGAAGCGGCCGCCGGCAAGAACTCGTTCTTCGACGCCAAGGTGATCCCGTCGGTGGCCTACACCGATCCGGAGGTGGCCTGGGTCGGCCTGTCCGAGACCGAGGCCAAGGCCAAGGGCATCAAGGTCGGCAAGGGCGTGTTTCCCTGGGCGGCGAGCGGCCGCTCGCTGTCGCTCGGGCGCGACGAGGGCCTGACCAAGGTGCTGTTCGACGAGGAATCGAACCGCATCGTCGGCTGCGGCATCGTCGGCCCCTCGGCCGGCGACCTGATCGCCGAGGCTGCGCTCGCCATCGAGATGGGGGCGGATGCCGAGGATATCGGGATGACCATCCACCCGCACCCGACCCTGTCGGAGACGGTCGGCATGGCGGCCGAAGCCTTCGAGGGCACGATCACCGACCTCTACATGCCGAAGAAGAAGGCGCATTGAGGCGACGACCGTGATGCGGGGGCGGCGGCATCGTCGCCCCCGCAGGCCCTCTGGACACGGCAGGGCGCGATGGTCCCCTCCCGTGTGGGAGGGGAGGCCCAACGCCAGATCCGCCAAGAAGAACCGGACGCAAAAAGATACGGGCGGCACTCGCGTGCCGCCCGTATCTTTTTACCGGGGCGCCTGGCGCGGAGGACGTCAGCCGCGCTGGGCGGTCGTCACGTAGTCGCGCTTCGGGGCGCCGGTGTAGAGCTGGCGCGGACGGCCGATCTTCTGGGACGGGTCCTCGATCATCTCGGCCCACTGGCTGATCCAGCCGACGGTGCGGGCGAGCGCGAACAGCACCGTGAACATCGAGGTCGGGAAGCCCATCGCCTTGAGCGTGATGCCCGAGTAGAAGTCGATGTTCGGGTAGAGCTTCTTCTCGATGAAGTACTCGTCCTTGAGGGCGATCTGCTCCAGCTCCATCGCGACGTCGAGCAGCGGATCGTCCTTGATGCCGAGCTCGCTCAGCACCTCGTGCGTGGTCTTCTGCATGATGCGGGCGCGCGGGTCGTAGTTCTTGTAGACCCGGTGACCGAAGCCCATCAGACGGAACGGATCGTTCTTGTCCTTGGCCTTGGCGACGTACTCGCCGACGCGCTCGGGGGTGCCGATCTCGGCCAGCATCTTCAGCGCCGCCTCGTTGGCGCCGCCATGGGCGGGGCCCCACAGGCAGGCGATGCCGGCGGCGATGCAGGCGAAGGGGTTGGCGCCCGAGGAGCCGGCCAGACGCACCGTCGAGGTCGAAGCGTTCTGCTCGTGGTCGGCGTGCAGGATGAAGATCCTGTCGAGCGCCCGCGACAGCACGGGGTTCGGCTGGTACTCCTCGCACGGAACCGCGAAGCACATCCGCAGGAAGTTCGAGGTGTAGTCGAGGTCGTTCTTCGGGTACACGAACGGCTGTCCGATCGAGTACTTGTAGGCCATGGCCGCGAGGGTCGGCATCTTGGCGATCATGCGCATGGAGGCGACCATGCGCTGCTTCTCGTCCGTGATGTCGGTCGAGTCGTGATAGAACGCCGAGAGCGCACCGACGCAGGCCACCATCACCGCCATCGGGTGGGCGTCGCGGCGGAAGCCCTGGAAGAAGCGGTTCATCTGGTCATGCACCATGGTGTGGCGCGTGACGCGGTAGTCGAAATCGGCCTTCTGGGCCGCGGTCGGCAGCTCGCCGTACAGCAGCAGGTAGCAGGTCTCGAGGAAGTCGCCGTGCTCGGCCAGCTGCTCGATCGGGTAACCGCGATAGAGGAGCACGCCCTCGTCACCGTCGATATAGGTGATCTTGGACTCGCAGGACGCCGTCGAGGTGAAGCCCGGGTCGTAGGTGAACTGCCCGGTCTGCGCGTAGAGCTTGCTGATGTCGACGACACCCGGGCCGACCGTGCCGGCCTTGGTGGGCAGCTCGATCGTGCGACCGTTCACCGTGAGGGTGCTGGTGGGGAGGCTCATGGGGTTGCGGACCCTTTCCATCAACGTGACCGAGCGTCGGAGCCTCGACCGCGGCGCCCGGGGGCAGGCGGCGACTTTGCTGCGGGTGCTCACTCGCCGTCCGGGTTAGCGGATCACCGCACCGGCATCAACCGCACGCCCCCGCCCGGATGACAGAATTCAGATTCTGTTCAGAGGTCGTCGGGTCGGGCCGGAGAATCCCCCGGGAGCCGGGCTCGCGGGGGACTCGGCCTGGTTGCGCCTCAGGCGGCCTGCTCGCGCAGGCGCTCCAGGCTCTCCTGGCGGCCGAGCACCGCCATCACGTCGAACAGCGGCGGCGAGGTCGCCCGGCCGGTCAGCGCGGCGCGCAGGGGCTGGGCGACCTGCCCGAGCTTGACCCCGGCGCTCTCCGCGAACTGCCGCACCGCACCCTCGGTCGAGGCGGCGGACCACTCGGTCAGCGCCTCGAGGTGCGGCAGCGCCCCGGCGAGCCGCTCGCGCCCGCCGTTGCCGAGGAGGCCCGAGGCCTTCTCGTCGAGGGCGAGCGGCCGCGGCGCGTAGAGGTAGTAGGCGCTGTCGACGAGCTCGATCAGGGTCTTGGCCCGCTCCTTCAGCCCCGGCATCGCGGCGATGAATTTTTCGCGGATCTCCGGGGCCAGCGGCGCGGAGAGGCCCCAGCGCTGTCCTTGCGTCGGCAGGATCGCCTCGATCGCCTCGACCAGCGCCTCGTTCGAGGACGAGCGGATGTAGTGCCCGTTCAGGTTCTCGAGCTTGGCGAAGTCGAACCGGGCCGGCGAGCGCCCGACCTGGGCGAGGTCGAAGGCCGCGACCATCTCCTCGGTGGAGAAGATCTCCTGGTCGCCGTGGCTCCAGCCGAGGCGCACGAGGTAGTTGCGGAGCGCCGCCGGCAGGTAGCCGAGGTCGCGATAGGCATCGACCCCGAGCGCGCCGTGGCGCTTGGAGAGCTTGGCTCCGTCCGGCCCGTGGATCAGCGGGATGTGCGACATGTTCGGCACGTCCCAGCCCAGCGCCTGGTAGATCTGGGTCTGGCGCGCGCCGTTGGTCAGGTGGTCGTCGCCGCGGATGATGTGGGTCACGCCCATGTCGTGGTCGTCCACCACCACGGCCAGCATGTAGGTCGGCGTGCCGTCCGAGCGCAGCAGGACGAGGTCGTCGAGGTCCTTGTTCTGCCAGACCACCCGGCCCTGCACCGCGTCCTCGACCACGGTCTCGCCGTCGGTCGGCGCGCGCAGGCGAATGACCGGCTTGACGCCGGCCGGCGCCTCGGACGGATCGCGGTCGCGCCAGCGGCCGTCGTAGCGGATCGGCCGGCCCTCGCGACGCGCGCTCTCGCGCATCTCGGTCAGCTCCTCGGGCGTGGCGTAGCAGTGATAGGCCCGACCCGTTGCGAGCAGGCCCTCGGCCACCTCCCGGTGCCGGCCTGCCCGGGCGAACTGGTAGACTACGTCGCCGTCCCAATCGAGGCCGAGCCAGGCCAGCCCGTCGAGGATCGCGTCGATGGCGCCCTGCGTCGAGCGCTCGCGGTCGGTGTCCTCGATGCGCAGCAGCATCCGGCCGCCGTGCCGGCGCGCGTAGAGCCAGTTGAACAAAGCCGTGCGACCCCCGCCGATGTGGAGGAAGCCCGTGGGCGACGGGGCAAAGCGGGTGACGACGGAGGACATGCGCTTCGAGAACCGGGGTGAGAGCGAAAAAAACGATGTGGCCGGGGCCGTCGGGGCAGGGTCGGGCGAGTCGACCCGCCGGCGCCGGGTCCTGTAGCATGCGCGAGACGAGCCGTTAAGAAACCGTCATCGGGGCCGGGCTCGCGCCCGGGGCCCGGGGGAGCGGCGGTTGCGCGCAGCCTCGTCGGGGCGGGGCGATGGCGGGTCCGGGCGCAGGAACGGGGATCGTGGCACGCGCCGCCGGCGCGCT
>NZ_JACWCT010000050.1 GCF_016613415.1 Methylobacterium ajmalii
CGGGCGTCGCCGCCGGGAGCGCGGCCTGCGCCGCACCGGCGGCGAGATGGCCGAGCAGCTCCTCGAAGTCGCGGGCCTCGCGGAAGTTCTTGTAGACCGAGGCGAAGCGCACGTAGGCCACGTCGTCGAGGCCCTTCAACCCCTCCATCACCGCCTCGCCGATCGCCTCGCTGGTCACCTCGGCCTCGCCGGAACTCTCCAGCCGGCGGGTGATGCCGCTCACCAGGCGCTCGATCCGCTCCGCCTCGACCGGCCGCTTGCGGAGCGCCGTCTCGACCGAGCGCTGGAGCTTGTCGCGGTCGAACGGGACCTTGCGGCCCGAGCGCTTGACGACGATCAGCTCGCGCAATTGCACCCGCTCGAAGGTGGTGAAGCGGCCGCCGCAATCCGGGCAGATGCGCCGGCGCCGGATCGCCGAGCTGTCGTCGCTCGGCCGGGAATCCTTCACCTGCGTGTCGAGGCCGCCGCAATAGGGGCACCGCATCGGCCGCCCGTTCCTCTGTGTACGGAAAAAGGGCCGGTCCCGCGAGGGACCGGCCCCGGAAGGGCCGTGTTCTAGAGCGCTCCCGGCAGAAGGGGAAGCCGGGAGATCGCTCCCGCGATCAGGCGTAGATCGGGAAGCGGTCGGTCAGGGCGTGGACCTCGCGCTTGGCCTGCTCCTCGGCGCCGGCATCGCCCGTCTCGCCGGCGCGGTGCAGCCCGTCGAGGACCTGGACGATCAGCTCGCCGACCTTCTTGAACTCGGCGACGCCGAAGCCGCGCGAGGTCGCGGCCGGGGTGCCGAGACGGATGCCCGAGGTGATGGTCGGCTTCTGCGGGTCGAACGGCACGCCGTTCTTGTTGCAGGTGATGCCGGCGCGGGTCAGCGCGGCCTCGGCCGCCTTGCCGGTCAGCTCCTTGGCGCGCAGGTCGACCAGCATCAGGTGGTTGTCGGTGCCGCCCGAGGTGATGTCGTAGCCGCCCGAGATGATGGTGTCGGCGAGCGCGCGGGCGTTCTCCACCACCTGCTTGGCGTAGAGCTTGAACTCGGGGGTGAGCGCCTCGCCGAAGGCCACCGCCTTGCCGGCGATGACGTGCATCAGCGGACCGCCCTGGAGGCCCGGGAACACCGCCGAGTTCAGCTTCTTGGCCAGCGCCTCGTCGTTGGTCAGGATCATGCCGCCGCGCGGGCCGCGCAGGGTCTTGTGGGTCGTGGTGGTGACGACGTGGGCGTGCGGGAACGGCGACGGATGCACGCCGCCGGCCACCAGGCCGGCGAAATGGGCCATGTCGACGAAGAAGATGGCGCCGACGCTGTCGGCGATCTCGCGGAACTTGGCGAAGTCCCAGTGGCGCGGATAACCTGAGCCGCCGGCGATGATCACCTTGGGCTTGTGCTCCTGGGCCAGGCGCTCGACCTGCTCCATGTCGATGCGCTGATCCTCGCGGCGCACCGTGTAGGAGACCGGCTTGAACCACTTGCCCGAGACGTTCGGGGGCGCGCCGTGGGTGAGGTGGCCGCCGGCCGCCAGATCGAGGCCGAGGAAGGTGTCGCCCGGCTGCATGGTCGCCATGAACACGGCCTGGTTCGCCTGCGAGCCGGAATTCGGCTGCACGTTGGCGAAGTCGCAGCCGAACAGGCGCTTGGCGCGCTCGATGGCGAGGTTCTCGGCGATGTCGACGAACTCGCAGCCGCCGTAGTAGCGCCGGCCCGGATAGCCCTCGGCGTACTTGTTGGTCAGCACCGAGCCTTGAGCCTCGAGCACGGCGCGCGAGACGATGTTCTCCGAGGCGATCAGCTCGATCTCGTGCTGCTGACGGCCGAGTTCCTGCGCGACCGCGCGGGCGAGCTCGGGATCGGCATCGGCCAGCGACGCGGAGAAGAACGAATTGGACCGGGTGTTGGCGGCGGTGCCCACGCTCATGATGGCCTCGGAGTTGTCGGGAGCCGCCCGGGCGAAGCGCCGGTGCGGAAGTCAAGGACGGGGATCGGCCAGCTTCTACACGCGGGCGACGGGGGAGTCCAAGGCCGGAGCGCCGCACATTTGTCTGTGAGCGACATCTCCCGCCGCCTGCGGGTCGAGGTCCCGGACCTCGCATCGGGGCGATCGGTGCCGGCGACCGGTCGGCCGGGGCCGATCCGCGTGCAGGGTGGATTTGAAACGTCGGAAAAGGAACTCAAAAAATTCTAAAGCGCCGTTGATGAAAATTCGTGGTCCGCCGGACGTCCCGCACGAGCCGACACGGCTCGCGCGATCACGGACCGGCCCGGCCAAAAGCCCCGATCAGGCCAGTCGTACCACTCGGCGCCGGCTCTGCCGTCGAACCTCCACCAAGAATGCCTGCCTTAATCCAAGGTCACGGAAATTTTATCGACATCCCATTCAGTGCGAAAACCTGTGTCGGCCAGATCACTCGGCGCGAGAAACCGAAGAGAAACCCTCCGTATCTGGCAAGGAAGCACGGCACCGTAGCCTGTCAGCCCTAGGCAGCGCAGCGTTGCGGCGTCACAGATCGTCCGCCTTTTGATTGCACGAGAGGGAAACCGCGCTTCATGTTCAAGTCGCTGCTCACCGCCGGCGCCGCCGTCGCCCTGTCGGTCGGCGCCGCCTCGGCCGCCGACCTGCCGCGCCGGGTCGCGCCGCCGCCGGTCTTCACGCCGGTGCCGGTCTTCACCTGGACCGGGGCCTATTTCGGCATCAATGCCGGCTACGCCTACACGGAAGCCGATACCGTCCGCACGGTCGGTATCGGCGCGCTCCAGGCCAACGTGACCAACGGGCTTCGCCGCGAGGCGGTCCCGCTGGCGCAGGACGGCTTCACCGCCGGCGGCCAGGTCGGCTACAACTACCAGTTCACGCCCGGCTCCGGCATCGTCGTCGGCCTCGAGGCCGATGCGGCCTACACCGACCTGAACCGCCGCCGCACCGAGTCGATCTTCCTGCCGGCGTTCAACGCCAACCAGCTCACCAACACCTACCGGGCGGATCTGAGCTTCCTCGGCACGGTACGGGGCCGGATCGGCTACGCCTTCGACCGGTTCCTCGTCTACGGGACCGGCGGCTTCGCCTACGGCGACGTGACCCAGACGGTCGCCTTCCAGACCGGCGTGCCGCAGACCTACTTCGGCAACCGCTCGCGGATCGAGACCGGCTACGCCTATGGCGGCGGCGTCGAGTACGCCCTGCCGACCGACTCGTTCCTGAACTTCTTCAAGTCGAATGCGGTGACGGTGAAGGCGGAATACATCCGCTACGACCTCGGCAGCCGCAACCTCCTGGTCGCCTCGACCGGCGGTCCGGGCGTCGGCTACATCTCGCGCTTTCGCACCGAGGGCAGCCTGGTGCGCGCGGGCCTGAACTTCAAGTTCGGCACCTTCTAGAGCATTTCTCGACGAGGCGGATGCCGGCTCGTCGAAGGAAATGGGGCGAAAGCGAAAATCCAGAGAGCTTCGCGACTGCAACGCGATCGCGGAGCGCTCTGGCGCCTGCTCCGCCCCGGGCTTCAGGTCCGGGGCGGTTCTCCTTCAGTAATGCGGCGGGGGAGGCTCGTCCCCTGCCTCGGTTGGCCGCTCGGCCATCTCGCGCACCCGCTCGCGCAGGGCGGCGAGGTGCCGCGTCAGGAGGTCGATCGCGCTCCACTGCTCGGTGACGATGCGGTTCAGGTCCTCGATCGTCGCGTCCTGGTGGGCGATGCGGGCTTCCAGCGCGTCGAGGCGGGATTCGGGATCGGGAGTCATGAGGGTGTCCACTCACGCGAAAACGGCCCGGGCGCAAGCCCGGGCCGTTTTCGATTCGGACTGTCGAACGGCGATCAGTTTGTCTGGTCGTCGTCGGGCGCGTCGGGGTTGAAGTTGCGCGGGCCGGCGGCGGCGGCGGCCATCGAGGCGGTCGGAGCGCCGGCGCCGTCGCGCTTGTAGATGTCGTCGCGGAACTGCACGAGGCCGTCCGGGGTCGACCAGGCGGTGATGTAGGTCCAGTAGACCGGGATCGGCGCCACCGGTCGGGCATCGACCCGCTGGCCGCCCTGGATGATCGCCTCGATCGTGTCCGGGTTGGCGTTCGGGGTGCCCTGCAGGATCCAGGACACGTACTCGCGCACGTTCTGCACGCGCACGCAGCCTGAGGAGACGAAGCGGAAATCGTCGCCGAAGATGCCCTTGGCCGGCGTGTCGTGCATGTACACGCCGTGCGGGTTCGGGATGTTGATCCGCACGAAGCCCATCGAGTTCAGGTCGACGCCCGGATCCTGGCGGAAGCGGTAGCGGGTCGCCTCGTCGGAGTGCCAGTTGACCTGGGACGGCGGGATCTCGCGGTCGCCGTTGAAGATGCGGATCTTGTTGTCGGTCAGGTAGGCCGGATCCTTCTGCATCTTCGGGATCAGGTCTTTCTTGATGATCGAGGCCGGCACCGTCCAGTAGGGGTTGAAGTTCACCTCCTGGATCTTGGCGTTCATGATCGGCGACTGGCGGTCGATCTTGCCGACGCCGGCGGCGTGGCGGGTCGCGACGTGGTCGCCGTCGACCGTCTCGACGAGCGCCGCCGGGATGTTGACGATGACGTAGCGCTCGCCGAGGTTGCCCGAGTACGACCGCAGGCGCACCGCGTTCAGCTCGAGCTGGCGCAGGCGCACGTCCGCCGGGACGTTCATCGCCTGGACGGTGGTGACGTTCATCGCGCCGGTCTGGTTCAGGCCGTGGCGGGCCTGGAACCGGCGCACGCCGGCCTCGACGTAGGAATCGTAGACCGGCGAGGAGCCGGCCGCCGGGTCGAGGTCGCCGGAGACGATCAGGCGCTGGCGCAGGGCGGTGACCGCCGGGCTCTTCGAGCCGACGCGCAGGCGCTCGGCACCCGCCACCGCCTGCCAGCCGCCGCGGGCGACGATGTCGCGGTAGCGCTCGACCATCTGCTCGGTCGCCGCCAGGGTCTGGGGCGAGAGGATCGGCGTGTTCGAGCGCTGCACGCGCATCGTGGCGGCCGAGTCGTAGTTCTGCGCCCACTCCGCCTGGGCCAGCGAGCCGCCCCGGTCCTGGGCCAGGGCCGGGAAGGCGGTGGCGGCCAGGAGAGCCAGGCCGAGCGAACCGGTGAGGGAAACGCGTGTCAGCATGGGAAATTTGCTCTCGAACCTGTGACGCGGGGCGAATAGTTCGGCATCTTGCCGCTTGCGCCCCATTCTATGGCCCGTGACGGTGCCGGTGTGCGGTTAAGACTCCATGAGGAGCGGGCCAGATTGTGGCGCCGGGCGGGCGTCGCTGTGGAGCGGTCAGCTGGGCTGTGGACTGCGGCAATCGCGCAACAGGATGCGGACGATGCGGCTGTGGATCCTGGACCCTGGACATTCCGCGCCATGGCGCGACCGCGACACCTGGGCTATGTCGGACGCATGAGCGATCTCGGGCACGGACGGAGCGGGAGGACGACGTGCTGGCGCGCTGTCGCCGCCGTGCTGTCGCTCTACGGTCTCGTGCTCCAGGCCTTCCTCACCGGCCTGGCGCCGGTGCCGGCTGCCGCGGGCGCCGGCATCATCTGCCAATCCCATCAGGGGGCCGGCGGGAGCGAGGCTGTCGCCCACGCCCATGCCTGCTGCACCGTCGCCTGTCCGGGGCTCGCCGCCCCGCCGGAGCCGGCTGCCGCCGAGGCGTGGCCCGCCCGCACGGCGACCGACCTGTCCTGGCCCGGCGAGGCCGCCGCGCCGATCCGCGGTCCACCCGCCCGTCCCGCTTCCGCGCGCGGTCCACCGGCCGCGTGACGCCCATCGGGCAGCGCCGCTGCCCATGCCCCGTCACGCTCGTTGTCCGGACCCGATTCCCATGACCTTCTCGCTCCGCGCCGGCCTTGCCGCCGCGCTCTCCCTCGCCGCCGCGCCCGCCCTCGCCCACGCCGTCCTGGCGGTCACGCAGGCGAGCCCGAACCAGACCTATCGCGGCGTGGTCCAGATCGGACACGGCTGCGACGGCCGGGCCACCAAGTCCGTCACTGTCACGATCCCCGAGGGCGTGATCGCCGCCAAGCCGATGCCGAAGGCCGGCTGGGAGCTCGCCACCGCGAAGGGGCCGTACGCCCGCGCCTACCCGTCCTACCACGGCACCGTCGCGGAGGGCGTGAAGACGATCACCTGGACGGGGGCGCTGCCCGACGACCAGTACGACGAGTTCGTGTTTCAGGCCCGCCTCACCGACGCCGTGGCGCCGGGCGGCACGGTCTACTTCCCGGTGCGCCAGGATTGCGACGGCGCCGTCGCCGACTGGCGCGAGATCCCGGCCGCCGGCCAGTCCGCCCGCGACCTGAAATCGCCCGCCCCGGGCGTGCGGATCGTGGCAGCCGCCACCGCGGCTCCCGCCGCCGCGCCGGCCGCGTCCCCGGCGACGATCAAGGCCGGCGACCTCGCCATCACGGCGCCGTGGATCCGGGCGACTCCCGGCGGCGCCAAGGTGGCCGGCGGCTATCTCGAAGTCACCAATACCGGCAAGGAGCCGGACCGGCTGCTCTCGGCCTCGATCCCGCTCGCGGCCCGCGGCGAGGTGCACCAGATGTCGATGGACAAGGGTGTCGCCAAGATGGCGCCGGTGGAGGGCGGCCTCGTCGTCAAGCCGGGCGAGACCGTGGCGCTGAAGCCCGGCGGCTACCACCTGATGTTCCTCGACCTGAAGGGACCCGCCAAGGCCGGCGAGACCCTGGAGGGCACCCTCACCTTCGAGCGCGCCGGCACCGTCCCGGTCCGTTTCGCCGTCGGCGCCATCGGGGCGTCGGCGCCGGAGGCGGGCGGCCACCACCATCATTGATGGGGTAGCCGGCGCCTCGCCGGATCGTAGGGCTTGTCCACCTCTCCGCTCGAGCGGCAGAGCTGACCGGACAACGGGGAAGGCGCGGGTCTCCCCTCTCCAGGCATACCGGGCTTGCCCGATATCGGCTGGAGAGGGAATCCCGCCGTCGATCTTCCAAGGATTGACGCATCCGGTCCTGCGGGAACGGTCAGTCTGACTCCGCCGGGACGGCACTCGGGTCTTAAAGACGAGATCTAAAATCCCAAGTCTCGAACCCCAAGTCTCGAAGCCCAAGTCTCGAAGCTCAAGACGACAACGGTGAGCGCGCCTCTCGACCGATCCCTCCCCGGTCGGCGCGCTGCCTCCACTCGAAGAACTCCCATCCCGTCTCCCGCGCCGTCGAGCCCCGCCCGGCTCCGGCCCGAGAAAGGTCGCGCCTCATGTCCCTCGTTCTGCGGGGCGGCTCCGTGCTGCCCGCCCTCCTCTGCCTCGTCCCGCCGGCCTTCGCGCAGGATGCCGGCGCCATCCCGCTGGAGCAGATCGAGGTAGCGGGTCGCGCCGCCACCGCGGCCGGCCCCGGCTCGGGCTCGCTCACCGTTCCCTCGGTGGCCGAGCAGCGCCGCAGCCTCAACCAGACCGTCGGCTCGGTCGGGTTCGTCGACGCGGCCGGTATCCAGAACCGCTACGCCAACACCCTGCGCGACGTGATCAAGGACGTGCCGGGCGTCACCGTGCAGGAGCGCTACGGCCAGGAGGTGCGCCTCTCGATCCGCGGCTCGGGCGTCGCCCGCGGCTTCCACCTGCGCGGCATCGAATTGTTGCAGGACGGGATCCCGCTCAACCTCGCCGACGGGTCGGGCGACTTCTACCAGATCGACCCGCTCGCCCTGCGGTCGGTCGAGATCTACAAGGGCGGCAACGCCCTGACCTTCGGCACGACGACGCTCGGCGGCGCGGTCAACCTCGTCACGCCGACCGCCCGCACGGCGCTGGCGCCGACCATCGTGCGGATCGACGGGGGCAGCTTCAACGCGGTGCGGGAGAATTTCCAGGTCTCGCGGGTCGTGGGCCCGGCGGACTTTCTCGTGAACGGCACGATCACCAACGCCGACGGCTTCCGCCAGCACGAGGTGCAGCGGACGCAGAACTTCAACGCCAATCTCGGCTACCAGATCGCCCCCGGCGTCGAGACCCGGTTCTATGCCGGCCTCTACTTCACGGACCAGAAACTCCCCGGCGCGCTCACCCTCGACGAATCGCTGCGCACGCCCCGGATCGCCAACTCGGCGGCGCTGTCCGGCAACCAGTCGCGCCAGGTCGCGACCGAGCGGATCGCCAACCGGACCTCGTTCCTCCTCGACGTCGGCAAGCTCGACATCGATTCCTGGGCGATCCACAAGTCGCTCTACCACCCGATCTTCCAAGTCATCGACCAGGACGGATGGACCTACGGCGTCTCGCCGCACTGGGCCGGCACCTTCGACGTGGCGGGATTCCGCAACGATACGATCCTGGGCCTGCGCGCCTATGCCGGCCAGAACGCGGCGCTGCAATTCGTGAACGTGGCGGGCAACCGCGGCGCGCAGACCCGCAACAGCCTGCAGAGCGCCTCGAGCCTGGAGGCCTACGGCGAGAACCGATTCTGGTTCCTGCCCGACGTGGCGCTGATGACCGGCGCCAAGCTGTTTTCGGCCAACCGCACCTACAGCGACAAGGGCGGCCTGCCCGGCAACCTCGCGGCGCAGTTCGCCAACCGCACCTACGAGGGCATCAACCCAAAGATCGGCGTGATCTGGCAGGCCCTGCCCGACCTCCAGGTTTTCGGCGACCTCACCCGCTCGCGCGACGTGCCGGATTTCTCCGATCTCGTGCAGTCGAATGCGGCCAACACCACCTTCGTGCCGCTCCAGGCCCAGCGCGCCTGGACGGTGGAGGCCGGCGCCCGCGGGCGGATCGACCGCCTCGGCTTCGACGTGACGGTGTATCGAGCCGAGATTCGCGACGAGCTGATCAACTTCTCGATCAATGCCGGCCTCGGCATCCCGGCCGCGACCTTCAACGCGCCGCGCACCCGCCACCAGGGCGTCGAGGCGGCAGTCTCCCTCGATCTCGCCCGCGACCTCACCGGCGTCGGCGACAGCCTGACGCTGACCCAGATCTGGACCCGCAACGACTTCCGCTTCGTGCGTGATCCGGTCTACGGCGACAACCGGATCGCCGGCCTGCCGCGGGACGTCCTGCGCACGGTGCTGGCCTATGCGCGCGGCTCGTTCACGCTCGCGCCGTCGCTCGACTGGGTGCCGACCGGCGCCTTCGCCGACCACGCCAACACCTTGCGGGCGCCGGGCTACGCCCTCGTCGGCCTGCAGGCCTCGGTCAGTGTCGATCCCGGCCTGACGCTCTTCCTCGATGCCCGCAACCTCGCCGACGCCCGCTACGTCTCGGACGTCTCGGCGGTGACCAACGCCGCGGCGCTCACCGGCAGCGCCGCCCGGATCTTCTATCCGGGCGACGGGCGGAGCGTGTTCGCGGGCCTGCGCGGCACGTTCTGACGCGGACGGTGCCCGAGGGCGAGCCTACTTCGCCCCCGGCCCGTAGGGCGGCCGCGGGATCGCCCGGTGGGCGGCCCGCAGGGCCGCCGACCAGCGCTCGCGCAGGTCGTGGAAGTAGGGTTCGCCGGCCTCGATCCGATGCAGGACCTCGGTATCGCAGGTGTTGCGGCGGATCACCGCGAGGTCGATCGGCAGGCCGACGCCGAGGTTCGACCGCATGGTCGAGTCCATCGAGACGAGGCCGACCTTGAGCGCATCGTAGATGTCGGTCTTGAAGGTCACGGCGCGGTCGAGGATCGGCTTGCCGTACTTGTGCTCGCCGATCTGCAGGAATGGCGCGTCCTGGCTGCAGGCAATGAAGTTGCCGGCCGAGTAGATCATGTAGAGCCGCATCGGCCCGTCGCCGATCTGGCCGCCGAACAGGAACGACACCTCGAAGCGCAGCTGCGCCGCCTCGAACCCGGCGCGCTCGATCGCCCGCACCTTGCGGATCGCGCGGCCGATGAGCTGGGCGGCGCGGAACATCGTCGGCGCGTCGTAGATCGTCTCGGGCTTGCCGGTGTCGGGGTCCTCGACGCCCTCGGTCAGGAGCGAGAGCACCGACTGGGTCACCGAGAGGTTGCCGGCGGATGCGAGCGCCAGCACCCGCTCCCCGGGCTCGGTGAACATGTGGAGCTTGCGGTAGGTCGAGATGTCGTCGAGCCCCGCATTCGTGCGGGTGTCGGCGATCATGACGAGACCCTCCTCCACCAGGATCCCGACGCAATAGGTCATCGTTCACCGCCCCCCGGCGATCGTCAGGCGGGCGGTCCGGCACCGCGCGCGGCGCCACCCTGGCTCAGGCCGTTTCGCGAATCCAGCCGAATTCGTTGACGCCGCGTGAGGTGGCGCCCGCCTATCGCGGCGGCGCCACAGAGGTCAGCCGGCCTGGGCCTGGCGCTGGACCGCGCGGCCGGGCGCCGCGGCGTCGGTTTCGCGGTCGTCCTCGCCGGTCGCCGGGTCCTGGCTCTGCTGGGCCTGCGCCTGGGCGCGGGCGTCGTCGACCCGGACCCGGACCGTCATGGTCTCGGTGCCGCCGCCGGTACGGCTGCCGCGGACCGGGGCGGCGTCGAGGTAGTCGAGGCCGATCGTCACCCGCAGGTGGGTCTCGGTGACCGCGATGCCGTGGGCGGGATCGAACCCGACCCAGCCGAGATCCGGCACCCGGGCCTCGACCCAGGCGTGGCCGGCTTCCTGCTCGGGAGCGTCGGGACGCCAGCAATAGCCCGAGACGTAACGCACCGGGATCTCGAGGTGGCGTGCCGCCGCGATGAAGACGTGGGCGAGGTCCTGGCCGACGCCCTTGCGCAGGGCGAAGGCCTCCGCCGCCGTGGTGGCGGCCCCGGTCGGGCCGGGCGCGTAGTCGACCGTCTGGTGGACGCCGGCAAGCAGCCGGTGCAGCCGGTCGAGCCGGTCGCTCGCGCCGCCGGCGACCTCCTCAGCGAAGGTCCGGATCGCCTCGTCGGCGACGGCGAAGCGCGATTCGCGCAGGTAGAACGGATCGGGCAGCCACTCGGAGATGCCGCGCATCATTCCCCCGTGGATCTCGGCGGTCTCGACCTCCCCGACGACGCGGATCGCCAGGGCCTCCTCGGGCCCGTCGGCGCTGAAGACGTGGACGATGTTGCCGAAGCCGTCCTCGCGCCGGATCAGGCGGCCGTCCACCGTCGGCTCGATGCGCCAGGAGCGGACGTGCTGCCCGTCATGGTCCCGCGGCGTCAGCCGCAGCATCTGGATCAGGTTCCGGGCCGGGTTGTCGTACTGATAGACCGTCTCGTGGACGACGCGGATGCGCATGGGATCGCGAAGCTCGCTGTCACGATTAAAGCTGGGCCGTGCGGGGCGGTGCTATACACCGTCCCGCGCGAGGGGGGAACCGGAGGGCGCCCCCCGTCCCCGCCCCCGGCCCGGCGGGGCTCACCCGAGATACTGCTCGACGATCGCCGCCCCGAGGCGGTTGTTCTCGGCGATGAACTCCTCGATGAACTCGTGCAGGCCGGAGGCGAAGATCTCCTCCACCGTCAGGTCGTCGAGCCTCGCCAGCATGCCGCGAGCGAGGCGCTGGCTCGGCCCGTGGCGTCCATACGCGTCGGCGATGAGATCGAGGTTGCGCACCAGCATGCCGTAGCAATTGGCGAGCGAGCGCGGCATCTCCCGGTTGAGGATCAGCAGGTCGGCCACCAGCCAGGGCTTGATGCTCTCTCGGTAGACCCAGTGATAGGCGGTGAGCGCGGAGACCTCGCGCAGGATCGTGGTCCACTGGAAGTAGTCGAGGCTGCCGCCGACCCGCTCGGTCTCGGGCAGGAGGACGTGGTACTTCACGTCGAGGATGCGGGCGGTGTTGTCGGCGCGCTCGATGGCGATGCCGAGCCGGGTGAACCAGAACGCGTCGTTGCGCAACATCGTCCGGTAGGCCGAGCCGTCGAAGGCGAGCGACACGCCCTTCACCCAGTCGAGGAAGCGGGCGAACTCTTCCCGGGTCATGTCCCGGCCCTCGAAGCTGCGCAGGTGCAGGTAGGCCTCGTTGATCGCCTCCCACATCTCGCTCGTCAGCGCCGTGCGCACGCTGCGGGCGTTCTCGCGGGCGGTCTGCAGGCAGGACCGGATCGAGGACGGGTTGTTGGGGCTGAAGGCCAGGAAGTCGCGGACGGTGTGCTCGTTGACGCTGTCGTAGAGCGGGCGAAACAGCTCGATGTTGCCGGCCGAGGCGAGCGCGGATTCCCACTCGTTCGCGTCGCTGCCGCCGTAATTGGCCGGCAGGGCGGAGAGGCGGAGCGCCGCATCGAGGATGCGGGCGACGAAGTCGGCGCGCTCGGCGTAGCGCGAGAGCCAGTAGAGGTTGTCGGCGGTGCGGGAGAGCATGGCGGCGGAAGGAGGCTCACGCTGTGGCGGTGCGGGCGGACCGGGCCGGGCGCGGGGGCGCACGGCCGGGTCCTGAATGCGGGGCGGGCGGCGCGGGGCCGCGGATCAGCCGTCGAGCACCCAGGTGTCCTTGGTGCCGCCGCCCTGGCTCGAATTGACGACGAGCGACCCCTCCTTGAGCGCCACGCGGGTGAGGCCGCCCGGCACGATGCGGATGTCGTCGGCGCCCGCGAGCACGAAGGGCCGCAGGTCGACGTGCCGGGGCGCGACGCCGGAGGCGACGAAGGTCGGGCAGGTCGAGAGCGCCAGCGTCGGCTGGGCGATGAAGCCGTCCGGCGCATGGCGCAGCTTGCGGCCGAACTCCTCGATCTCGCGCTTGGTGGCGTGGGGGCCCACCAGCATGCCGTAGCCGCCCGAGCCGTTGACCTCCTTGACCACGAGGTCGCCGAGATTGGCCAGCACGTGCGACAGCGCCTCCTTCTCGCGGCAGCGCCAGGTCGGCACGTTGTGCAGGATCGGCTCCTCGCCGGTGAAGAAGCGCACGATCTCCGGCATGTAGCTGTAGACCGCCTTGTCGTCGGCGATGCCGGTGCCGACGGCGTTCGCCAGCGTGACGTTGCCGCTCTGGTAGGCGCTCATCAGCCCCGGCACGCCGAGGACCGAATCGGGCCGGAACACCAGGGGGTCGAGGAAGTCGTCGTCGATCCGGCGGTAGATCACGTCGACCCGGCGCGGGCCCTCGGTGGTCCGCATGTAGACCACGTCGTCCTTGGTGAAGAGATCCGAGGCCTCGACGAGGTCGACGCCGAGCTTGTCGGCCAGGAACGAGTGCTCGTAGAAGGCCGAGTTGAACCGGCCGGGGGTGAGCAGCACCACGCTCGGATCGCGGGCGGCGCGCATCGGCGCGAGGCTGCGCAGGGTGGCGAGCAGCGCGTCCGGATAGGCCTCGACCGGGGAGACCCGGTGCTTGGAAAACAGCTCGGGGAAGAGCCGCAGCATCACCTCGCGGTTCTCCAGCATGTAGGAGACCCCCGACGGCGTGCGGGCGTTGTCCTCCAGCACGAAGAACTGGTCCTCGCCCGTGCGCACGATGTCGATGCCGGCGATGTGGACGTATTTGCCGTGCGGCACCTCGAAGTCCCGCATCTCCAGCCGGTAATGCGGATTGCGGTAGACGAGGTCGCCCGGGATGATCCCGGCCTTGATGCATTCCTGCGGGCCGTAGATGTCGGCCAGGAACATGTTGAGCGCGGTGACGCGCTGCTTGAGGCCGCGCTCCAGGAAGCCCCATTCGGGCTTGGTCAGCACCCGGGGGATGATGTCGAACGGGATCAGCCGCTCGGTCGACTCGTTGTCGCCGTAGACCGCGAAAGTGATGCCGATCCGGCGGAAGAACAATTCCGCCTGGCTGCGCCGCGTGTCGAATTGCTCGGGCGGTGTCGTGTCGAGCCAGGTCTTGAGCGCCGCGTACGCCTCGCGCACGGCGGCCGGGTCCAGTCCGCTCTCCTGGGCACCCGTCATCTCGTTGAACGCACTGAGCGGCATGGGCGTCCCTCTGTTTGCGCCGAAGCTAGACGCAAGACGGGGGCCAAGGCAAAGGAAATGCGTCCTCTCCCGCCCGGCGTCACCGCTCTTTGCGCAAGGTCAGGCGGGACGGGGCCGGCGCGGCCGGTGGCGGCGCGAATCTGATGAAATTTTAGGCGAAATTTGGCGGCGGGATCGGTCGCGCGCCGTCAGATCAGCTTCAGCCCACGGAAGCTCGCATGGCCCTCGCGGCCGACGATGATGTGGTCGTGGACCACGATGCCGAGGGGGCCGGCCACCGCCACGATGTCCCGGGTCATCTTGATGTCGGCCTGGGACGGCGTCGGGTCGCCCGAGGGGTGGTTGTGGACGAGGATCAGGGCGGTGGCGGAGAGCTCGAGCGCGCGGCGCACCACCTCGCGGGGATAGACCGGGGTGTGGTCGACGGTGCCGCGGCCCTGCACCTCGTCGGCGATCAGGCGGTTGCGCTTGTCGAGGAAGAGGAGCCGGAACTCCTCGCGCGGCGCGAACGCCATCGCGGCGCGGCAGTAATCGATCACGGCGGCCCAGGACGAGAGCAGCGTGCGCTCGGCCACCGCGCCGCGGGCGAGGCGCCGTCCGGCCGCCTCCATGATCTTGAGATCGGTGACGACCGCGGGACCGATCCCGTCAACCTCCATCAGCCGCTCGGGCGGGGCGCTGATCACCTCGGCGAAGCTGCCGAAGCGGGCGATCAGCGCCTTGGCGATCGGCTTCACGTCCCGGCGCGGGATGGCGCGAAAGAGCACCAGCTCGAGGAACTCGTAGTCGGGCAGCGTGTCGCCCTGCGCAAAGCGGGCGCGCAGCCGGTCGCGATGGCCGTGGTAATGCGGCTCCTCGGCCTTCGGCGGGGCCACGGCGGGCGCGCCCACCTCCGCGAAACCCGGATTGCTGCGGGGCGGGCGGGCCATGGCGGCGCGCTCAGGCGGTGGCGGCGGTGTCGATCGGCTTGTCCAGCCCCTTGGGCGAGAGCGTGAAGATCTCGAAACCGGTCTCGGTCACCGCCACGGTGTGCTCGAACTGGGCCGAGAGCGATCGGTCGCGGGTCACCGCCGTCCAGCCGTCGGCCAGCACCTTCACGTGCGGGCGGCCGAGGTTGATCATCGGCTCGACGGTGAAGAACTGGCCCGGCTTCAGGGCGACGCTGTAGCTCGGCTCGACGTAGTGCAGGATCGTCGGCGCGTCGTGGTAGGTCCGGCCAAGACCGTGGCCGCAGAAGTCGCGCACCACCGAGCAGCGCTCGCCCTCCGCGAAGGCCTGGATCGCCGCGCCGATGTCGTTGGTGGTGCCGCCCGGCTTGATCGCCGCGATGCCGAGCATCAGCGCCTCGTGGGTGATCTCGCACAGGCGCGCCGCCTTGCGGGGCACCTCGCCGACATAGGCCATGCGGCTCGAATCGCCGTGCCAGCCGTCGACGATCAGGCAGATGTCGAGGTTGACGATGTCGCCCTCGCGCAGGGGCTTGTCGTTCGGGATGCCGTGGCAGACGACGTGGTTGATCGAGGTGCAGATCGACTTCGGATAGCCGCGGTAATGCAGCGAGGCCGGGTAGGCGCCGTGGTCCATCGCGAAGGTGTAGGCGAGGCGGTCGAGCGCCTCGGTGGTGACGCCGGGCGCCACCGCCTCCATCAGGAGGTCCAGGGCCTCGGCGGTGAGCCGGCCGGCCTTGCGCATCGCCTCGAAGGCCTCGGGGCCGTGGATCGGCGGCTCCTGCCGGCGGCCGTCCTTGACCGCACTCTGCTCGTCACGACTCATCGGGGGCCCGAAAAAGATGCTGCTGGCGCGGCGTGGGATACCGTTCGATGTAGGGGGTTCCGGCGACGAAGCCAAGGACCCGAGAAGCCAAGGACCCGAAACGATGCGGGTGCTCAGCGCGGATCGACCCAGGCCCGCGGCCGGCTGCCCTCGCGCTGGGCGATCCGGGCGACCGGACGCGGCGCGGCGTACCGCGCGGCGACGTGGTGGCGGCGCGCCCGCCGGGCGACCCGGCGC
>NZ_JACWCT010000051.1 GCF_016613415.1 Methylobacterium ajmalii
CGCCTCACGCTGTTTCCTGCCTGTGGCCTGGGCGTCTATCAACCCCAAACGACGAAGCGGGCTTCGAGCCCGCCTCTCGTCCATCAACCCCGAATGACGAATGACCGTAAATAGTTCAGGCGACAACTGTCTCGCCTGCCTTGGGACGCAGGCTTGCACTTTCGCGCTTATCGAACTGGCGTCAGGTAGAACGTCCGCTTTCGAGCAGCAAGGCAATGTCTGCAGTCCACCCCATGCGGTTGTTCAAAGATGGCCTTGCAAGTGTCCGCTTGGGGCCATCAGCCGACCTTGGGCGAAGAGGCGCTGAACCGCCGCTCCCGACCCTTCTCGGACATTCCATTTGCGCGCCTACAATCCCCGCCCCCGGCCCTAAGGTGACTTTCTCACACTGTCGCGCATGGCTCCCCCAGGTCTTAGGACGGTCAACCGAAACGGGCCACCATTCGCGGCGGCATGCGCGATGGCTTCGTTCACTCTGGACAACGCAAACTCCGTCACCGCGTACTCCTCCAACCGTAACAAGCCCGCACGCACGAGGCCGACAATCATCCGGACCGCTTCCGGCGGATACATCCACTTGCCCCGCACCGTAATGTCGTTGCGCATGATCCAAGGGTAAGGCAGCGCCAGGTCATCGCCGCCGAGCATGCCCACGCCGCCCATCAGAATGACCCGCCCGTATGGCCGCACGCTCATGACCGCGGCCCGCACAACCTGAGTGCGTACGGATGGCGGCAGAATATCGAGCACGCAGTCGATGGGTCCTTGGGCGGCTTCCATCATGCGAGCACGATCCACCTCCTCGTTTCCCGTCAGCATTACGGGTCGCACACGGCTGCCGAAACGCCGCGCGAGGTCGGCAAGCACCGCTTCGTTGCGGCCGGGCGTGACGATGCAGGCTGCGCCCATCGCGAGCGCCACAGCAACGGTCGCGCTGCCGAAATTGCCGGTGGCCCCACTCACCAGCAGCGTCTCGCCCGCTTGCAGGTTTGCGGCCAGCAGGCCGCCATAGGGGATGAGCAGGGTATTGATCGCGCACCAGCGCGCCGCCTCGGTCTCGGCGATGGGGCCGATCGGAATGGCATTCTCGGTGGGCACTCGCACCTGCTCAGCGAAGGCACCATCGAGGTGGTAGCGTTGGAGCTTCGCACCGCCCTCGCCCCGTGCGCTCCAGCCCTGGAGCACAATGTCGGGCATCAGGGCATCGTCGCGCGAGCGCACGGTGGGGTCGCAGAAGACCCAGTCGCCGGAAGCGAGCTTGGTTGCGTCGGGACCGACCGCTCGTACCCGACCAATTGCTCCGCAGCCAGGAACGACCGGCGGCGGCAAAGGGTAATTGCGTGCGCCGGAAAATACTTCGTCTGCATAGGACAGGATAGGCGCGGCGACCACGTCGACGATGACCTCACCTGTCCCCAAGACCGGATCGGGCCTGTGTTCCACCGCGAGCGGCGATCCGAACGCCTTGAGCACAGCAGCCTTCATTGCAGGACCTCCTTGCCGAACAGAAGAATGAGCTTTTTCCAGCCTCCCGGAAGGCCTAGCATTATCCTAGGACTGTCCCTCCTACCCTCCACGCGAGGAACGATGAGTGACCCGCATCAGAAGGCCCTTGGCGACTTCCTCCGCGCTAGACGTGCGGCGCTCGACCCAAAGGTCCTTGCGGTCGCGGCAGTACGGCAACGGCGCACGCCGGGCTTGCGGCGCGACGAGGTTGCGCAGCGCGCGGGTATCAGTATCGACTGGTACGTGAGGCTGGAGCAGGGGCGCAGTGTCAGCCCTTCCATGGCGACGATCGACGCCCTCGCGCGAGCTCTCTGCCTGAACACTGCCGAGCACGCCCACTTGCGCGCGCTCGCCCACGGTCCACAGCGCCATCGCTTCGTGAAGGAACAGATTCCGGCAACGCTCGATAGGTTGATTGGCAGTCTGAACCAGCCCGCCTACGTCACCGGCCGCCGCTGGGACCTCCTGACCTGGAATGCCGCGGCGGCTGACCTGTTCGCCTTCGACGATTTGCACGAGGCCGAGCGCAACATCCTGCTATTCGTCCTCACCGATGCGCGGGCACGCTCGTTGTTCGGCGAAGCATGGGCGCAGGAGGCGCAGCGCATGACTGCGCAGTTTCGGGCGACCCACGACCTCTGGGCGGCTGACCCAGCGTTCACGGACCTTCTCGCCAGGTTGCAGAAGGGATGCACGCAGTTCCAGGCATGGTGGCAGGCACACGAGGTGCGGCCGAGCGGGACGGGACGGAAGCTGCTGCACCACCCACAGCGTGGCTCGCTCTCCTTCGAGTACTCGACCTTCCAGGCCAACGAAGACCCCGCACTGAAACTCGCGATCTACGTGCCTATCACTACATGAGGCCAGATGATCTACATGTTCGGTGGTCCACCCCATGCGGTCCTTCGGTGGGCACTGTTCAAGGAGCACCTTGATGCAAAAAGCGACACCCGCACAGCATCCAGGACTGGCAGGGCTCGATCGGCTACGATCCCGATCATGTGCAACCTCTACAGCAGTTCCCGCTCCCAGGACAAAATTCGGCGCACCTTCGCGGTCGATCGCGACGAGGCCGGCAACCTGCCGCCGCTGCCCGGGATCTTCCCTGATCAGATGGCGCCCGTGGTCCATACGGCTGGCGGCGAGCGGGCACTGACGATGATGCGCTGGGGCTTCCCGCCACCTCCGAAGGTAGGCACCCAGCCGGTCACCAACGTGCGCAACGTCGCCTCGCCCTACTGGCGGCCCTGGCTCAAGCCGGCGCACCGCTGCCTGGTGCCGGTGACCTCGTTCAGCGAGTACGCCGACACCAAGCCCCGTAAAACGCCGGTGTGGTTCGCCCTCGATGAGAGCCGGCCGCTGTTCGCCTTCGCGGGGATCTGGCGGCCTTGGACCGGTGTGCGTGGGCCGAAGCGCGACGAACCCCTAACGGAGGAGCACCGGCTGTTCTCGTTCCTGACAACGGAGGCGAACGGAATAGTCGGTCCGGTTCACCCCAAGGCGATGCCGGTTCTGCTAACGACCCCTGAGGATTGGCGCACGTGGCTCGAAGCGCCAGCCGAGGAGGCGCTTCAGCTGCAACGCCCCCTGCCGGACGGGATGATGACCGAGGTCGCTCGGGGCGATCGGAAGGATGGTGGGTAAGGCGCAGCCCCGGGGCGTCTGGCTGCAACGGACCTTCCCTCGTTTCCTGGCCATCTCCGCGACCGCCTGCGCGTGAGGACCGTCCCGGAGCCGGTGCTGTCGGTGCTCAGTCGAGGTCATGCAGCTTCGCGATCACTGGCTCAGTTGGTACATCACGGGCCTTCGATCTCCGCCCCAATTGCTGCTCCCGCACGAAAATAAAGAGACCGCTCGCGACGATGATGCCAGCACCGGCCATTGTGAGCGGGCCGATCATCTCACCAAAGAAGAGGTAGCCGAATAGCATTCCCCATAGGATCAACGTGTACTGGTAGGGCACGACCGTCGTCGCAGGCGCCAATCGGAGCGACTGGTTCACGCACAAATTGCCCAGCAGCGATCCAACACCCAGCAAAAGCATGAGAGCAAAATCCGTGGGTCCGGTAGAGGTCCACCCATAGGCCAACACAAGAGCCGCCCCAAAAATCAGCGACGACACGAGCTGGCTCGTCATCAGGACGGTGCCGGGAACAGCCGCGAGCTTGCGGGTTGTGATGAGGAACAACGCGTAGAAGAAGCTGCCGGCGAGGGCGCATGCCGCCCCCACGGACAACGATCCCGGTGAGGGATGGAGGGCAAGGGCGACCCCGCAGAAGCCCACCCCGATGGCGGCCCAGCGACGCCACCCAACGCGCTCGCCCAGCAGCAGGGGCGAGAGGGCGGTCACGTAGATCGGGCCGGCCATGTAGTAGGTCATGACCTCGGCCAGCGGCAGCGTGCTCACGCCCCAAAAGAAGAGCGAGGCTTCCAGCGTCGAGAAGCCCGCTCGCACCAGCTGCAATCCGGGGCGCGGTGCATCGCGGAACCCGCTGAGCCCGACCCGGTGGATGGCAGGCGCCATCACGCACAGGCCCGAGATGCTGCGCACGAGCATGAGCTGACCCACCGCGTAGGTGCCGAGCAGCCATTTGCCCATGGTGTCGTTCAGCGCGAAGAACAGCACGCCGAGCAGCATCATCACGATGCCACCGATGGCACCCACGGGCACGGCGGCACGCCCCACACTCACAGCCACGGTTTCCTACCCTTCGTCTTTTTGGAGCAGCGGGGGCAATCAGCGTTCAGCCACCGATCCGCCCTGGTGGTGCGACTTATCGGTCCGCATCACACCGACCCGGTTACCCCCGGGATGCATCCTGGCAGTCGGCTCGTTGCCATACCCGACCGAAGCCACCCACTCCACCGTGATGATCAGGGACGGCGTCGGCGGACGATCTGGCCTTGATGTGCGTGCAACCGCGACGAGCAGCGGGGCCATATCTCCGACTGCGACATCCGTGTACCGCTCTCCTCAACCGCCACCGCCAGCCCCATCGCAGCTGGTCAGATGAGAGAATGGCACCGATGAATTTGCCACTCCGGCGGGTGTTTCCGCCCATCCTGCTCCCGACATTCGTAGCCGTGGTGGACGGCACCATCATCACGGCGGCGCTGCCTGCGATGGCGAGCGAGTTCGGCGATGTGGAGCGCGTCTCCTGGGTGGTCGCATCCTACTTGGTGGCCAGTACCGTGGCGGCCCCCGTCTACGGCCGGCTGGGGGATGCCCTCGGGCGGCGACGCATGCTGCTGCTGGCCCTGGCACTGTTCGTCACGGCGTCCGTGCTGTGCGCCTTAGCTCACAGCCTCCTGACGCTGGTTGGCGCCCGCATTCTGCAGGGCTTCGGCGGCGGCGGCTTGATGGTGCTGAGCCAGGCGGTGCTGGCCGAGAACGTCGCGCGCCACCAGCTGGGCCGAGCCCAAGGGTTCATGGCCGCGGTGATCGTGGCCTCCTCGACCTTCGGGCCGGTTGTAGGCGGGGCGCTGACACAGGCGTTTGGGTGGCCTTCGGTGTTCTTGGTGAACCTGCCGCTCGGCCTGCTGGCGATGGTGCTGTTGGTGCGGCTACCCGGCCGCGAGGGCAGCGGTGAGCGCGGGAAATTCGACTGGCCGGGTCTCTTCCTATTTGCTGGATCGGTGGTGCCGCTCCTGTTGGCGCTGGAGCAGCTGCAGCGCATCGAACCAACGACGCTGCTCGGGATCGGGGTGTCCCTGGTCTGCCTCGTGCTGCTGGGGCGGCAGGAGCGGCGAGCGGCACAGCCGCTGTTCCCGCTGGACCTGCTGCGTCGCCCGGCGATGTGGCGAGCGAATGCCATGGCGGCCTGCTCCGGTGCATTGCTGGTGAGTGAAGCGACGATCCTGCCGATCCACCTGCGAGCGGTGGACGGCGCATCGGCCGGAGAGATCGGGCTGATGATGCTGCCTCTGACGGCGACCGTCGGGGTGGGGTCGTTGATCACGGGGCGACTGGTGTCACGAACTGGGCGTGTCGCCATCTTCCCCGCAGTGGGTCAGACCGCAGCGGCGTTGGGCTTGCTGCTCGTGGCGTTCGGGATGGGCCCGGTCGGGGCGGCGCTCGGTCCCTGGGGTCTGCCGGCGATGCTGGCGGTCGTGGCGGTGTTCCAGGGCTCGGCCATGCCGGTGGCTCAGATCACGATGCAGTCCCAGTCTCCATCCGCTATGCTGGGGGCTGCGTCTGCGTCCGTGCAACTGTCGCGCTCGGTCGGCTCGGCCATCGGCGTCACCGTCGCGATGGCCGTGCTGTTCGTCACGTTGGGCCGGAACGCCGCGATCGCTGATGTCTTCGCCGACGCCGTTCGACACGGTCCCGCCGCCCTGGCGAGCTTGCCAGAAGCGTCGCGCGCTTCGGCGGTCACCCACATTCAAGGCAGCTTCTCAGCCGCCTTCTCGACCATCGCACTCTTCGCCATAGCCAATGCAGTGCTGGCCTGGACCCTGCCGGTGCGGCGGCTTTGACGGCAACCCGTGAAGTGTATTTCTGCTCACCCCGATTTGTCCTAAATCAGGAAGATCGTCACCACGCATTAGGCACGAGCAGGGAATAACATTATGACCAATCAGCTTGGCCGTGCGAAGGGCCGCTGAGTATGGGGAACGAAAACCCGCTCAGGGCAAGATCTCCCATGTGACGCTTACCCTTGCCACAAGCTGCTCGACGCCCGGCTCGACCGGGATAACGGTTGTCATAGTGCCACTCGTCGCTGGTGGGCGGGGTAAATCGGCTTCCCCTACAAGGCTGTCGGGGTTCGGATCGATGGTCAGTACGCGCCCCAGCCGCACCCCGGCCGCCTCCGCGTAGAGCTTGGCCTTTCGCACCGCGTCCTTAGTCGCCTGGACCCGCAATTCGTCCATGGGACGCTGCTCATCACTGACCGCGAAGCTGATACCCTCGAACACGTTCGCGCCTTTGTCGATCAATGAGCGGGCGAGCACACCAGCTCGCGTGGTGTCGTGCAGTCGCACCTTCAGAGCGTTACGCCCCACGTAGCCCCGTAGTGTACGTTTGATGATTAGGCCCTGTGGTCCGCGCTCGTCGTCGTACACAGGCGAGACGGTGACCACGGTCTTGATGTCGCGCGGATCAATCCCCTGCGCCTTGATCTCGGCAAGCACACTCTGCGAGCCGCGGGCCGTCTCCTCGGCAGCGGCAGCGGCCGTAGGCCTCTCGGCGGAGACGCTGAGCCGAAGGGTGGCAGTATCGGGTACGACCTCACGCGTGGCCGACGATGTCACGCTCAGGCTGGGCAGGCGTGCTTTGGGTTGATCCTCTTCGGCAGCGTGGGCGAGGGAGCAGCCAGCGAGACCGACCGCAACGAGGGCAACCTTCAGCATATTATCACCGGTGAGCATGGTGGCAGCCTAATGCCGCCGAGATGCGCAGATGGACAAGGGCAGGCGTCATTTGACCGTGCGGCCGCAATGGCTCGAAAGCCGACGCGCATACGGTCAAGCTGATCGAGTTTTGATACTAGAATTCTTTGATTGCCTGACCTGGACAAAGCGCGCGAAACGTTTCTATCGCAACAGGATAACCCGACGCGCTTGATCCATCGAGAATTTTTCCATCTTCGAAAATCCGATAAGATCCAGAGACGTCATCAGAGGCATTTGCCAGTCCAGCAAATCTATATTTTCCGCCGTTGAAGGTTGTAAATGTGCCCGTCTTACAGTTTCCAGTGATCTGATCGCTCAAGCGCGTTTCTCGCAAGGCATCATCGATACATTTTTTCGAATTGTTTTGCACATAATCGGTACAGTAACTTCTTGCATTCTGTCGCGTATGGGCTGCTTTTATAACAGCATTGGTCGTACCAATGCCCGATACGCTGGTTACCGTGACTTCCATGCCAGCCCTCGATCCATAAGCGATCTTGCCAGCTGCATTGGCCGGCAGGACCGACAGAGCAAGCACAACAGGAGGGATCAATGCGCGTATCATCATACGCGCGAGCTTACGCGACCTTGACCGTGTGTCGAGGTGGCGCTGACAGGCCATCCGCAAATTAATGATGCTGCGCGCGCGATGGGATGGGGCGCAGCTTCTCCAAGGCCCGAGGCATGCTCGGGCTCGCCCGCATCCGGCGGAGCTCGCATATCGACGCCATCGCGACCATCGCCCTCTCACAATCACCTGATTGAGCCATCCCCGCTCCCCACCGGCCCAAGCTCGGCCTTGACCGGGAACCACGGGCCTGTTTGTTCTCTTTTCGTTCTGAAGCGGAGAGCACCAAGTGGGTTTCTACCGGGTCGGAGAGGAGGCAGCAGATGGCACCGGGCTCGTCCGTGTGCCGTTCATGCGCACGACCCTGTGCGCGGGCTTCCCGAGCCCCGCCGAGGACTTCATCGAAGGCGCGCTGGAACTGCCCCGCTGGCTGGTCCCCAACCCACCTGCCACGTTCATTTGGCGCGTGCGCGGCTGGTGCATGAAGGGCGCCGGCATCCACGATGAGGATCTGGCCGTGGTGGATCGATCGCTGTCGCCCACCTCCGGCGCCGTCGTCGTAGCCGTGGTGAACGGCGAGATGAGCATCAAACGGTTGCTGATGACGGGCAACCGGCTGAGCCTCACGTTCGACAATCCCGATATGGATCAGGAGTTCGCCCTGGAGGATCTGGAGGAGGGGCTGCTCTGGGGCGTGCTGCTGTTCTCCGTGCGCTGGCACCATGTGAAGGCCCGCTCGGGTGTTGCGCGATGAGCCGAGCCCTGGCGCTCATCGACGGCAACAGCTTCTACTGCTCCTGCGAGCGTGTGTTCGATCCCAAGCTCTCCGGCGTGCCGGTGATCGTGCTGTCCAACAACGATGGCTGCGCCATCGCCCGCACCGCCGAGGCCAAGGCTCTCGGCATCCGCATGGGCGAGCCCTACTTCAAAATCCGCGATCTTTGCCGGCGACAGCGGGTGCGCGTCTTCAGCAGCAACTACGCCCTGTATGGCGACATGAGCGCGCGCGCCAACACGGTGTACCGGCAGTTCGCGCGGGACGTGGAGGTGTACTCCATCGATGAGAGCTTTCTCGACCTCTCCGATGTGCGGGAACGCGACCGGATAGCGCTGGCTCGGGATCTCCGCTCCACCGTGCGTCGATGGACCGGCCTGCCCACCTGCGTGGGTATCGGCCCCACCAAGACCCTCGCCAAGCTCGCCAACCACATCGCCAAATCGATCCCAGAGCTTGGCGGCGTGTGCGACCTCTCCGACGAGGCGGAGCGTGCAGCGTGGATGGTGGGGATCTCGGTCGGGGAGGTATGGGGCATCGGGCGCGCTTCCCTGGCCCGGCTCACTGCGATGGGCGTGGATACGGTTGCCGATCTGCGCGACCTCGATCCCCGGCCGGCGCGGGCCTCTCTGACGGTGGTGGGCGAGCGCATCATCCATGAGCTACGCGGACGGTCGTGCCTGCCGCTCGAGATCGTGCCGGCCCGGCGCAAAGGCTGCGCGGTGACCCGTAGCTTCTCCACCTGTGATTAGGCGTGGAATAAGGACCCCGTTTCCGGGGTGATCGGCGTCCAAACGGGACCCCCAGGATACTTCTTCCAGACTGCCTCCCGCATTCGGAACGGGAGGCTCGCGGAGGATGTTGGTCGTGGAGACGGTCGCGAAGATCCGCCGCGCGTACTTCGTGCAGCATAAGCCGATCAAGC
>NZ_JACWCT010000052.1 GCF_016613415.1 Methylobacterium ajmalii
CGCCTCACGCTGTTTCCTGCCTGTGGCCTGGGCGTCTATCAACCCCAAACGACGAAGCGGGCTTCGAGCCCGCCTCTCGTCCATCAACCCCGAATGACGAATGACCGTATCTTTTAGGATATAGCAGCACAGCGCCGGCGACGTGCTCGGTGCCGTCCGGCTGCAGCGCAAGGACCGTGACGTGGTACTGGCCCTCGATGGCGCGCACGCGCCTGTAGAGCGTCGCGTAGGCACCGTCGCGATGCTCGTAGCGGCGCGGCCCGGCCGGCGCCGGCGCGGAGGCGGCCAGGGCGGCCTTGGCGGCGGGCAGGGCGGTCCCGAAGAAGGGGCGGACGCTCTCGGCGGCCTCGGCTGCGGCGGCTTTCGCGCGGGCCCAGGCGTCGCGGAATATGGAAGGGCGGTCATAGCGGATGGCCGTGGCCATGATGTTTGCTCCCGTCAGGGTGTCCAGCGGCCCGGTGTCGACCATCTCGCCTGTGTCTCAATATCGGAGACGGTAAATGAAATGTCAAGTTTCCCTCGCGCGGCCCTTAGGTTCCTCGCATCGCGAATCCGTACGCTGCCCCAATTGAGGATTCCCGGGGACGGACATGGGCATTCGAGTTCCGGAAGAGGACTTCATTAAGGATGCCATCGACAAGGCGGAGGACACCCTCCTTCGGCGGGCCGGCTATTGCTTCCTCCTAGAGGTAGAGAACGTCGACGAGGTGGGATTTGCCCTCGCGGCGACACGCAACGACGGAGCCAGGGCGCGCTTCGACGTCGTCGTTCCTGCGGAGGTGGCGCACGAGAAACTGACCGCGTTTGAGCGGGTCCGGCGTGACCGCCAGTGGTTCAAGGGCGAGCTCAACGCCATCGTCGAGGACCTGTGCAAGGGGCTCGTTAAGGACGAGGACGAGCCCGTCCCGCAGCCCGAGACCGAACAGCGCTACGCCGTCGTCATCTCGTTCGGCTCCCGCCCCGACGTCGTCCTGACGCCCGAGCACGGCGTGCCGGCCGACGAGGCCGTCCGGGTCTATGGCGCTTTCCTCGCCGGGGCCGCGGCAATCGGCGGCCGCCCCGCCATGCTCCCGCTGGGAGCCCGACATGAGCACTGACGTCGCTCGCGCCTGCCGCAGGAAGCAGCTGGCATCGGTTGCCAGCGGCCTAGTCGCCCCTGGCGCTGGCTGCGCGTGGCAGGACTGGGAGCTCGCCTGTATCCTGGCTCGCCTCCTCGGCACCGGTCCGCACACGAGCGAGGGCGTCACTCCGCCGTACACGACCGCGCTGGAACCGGCCCGCGCCTTCGTCCGGCAGGCGCTGCCGGGCTTCTACGTCGTCAGCGGTACCTGCGCCCGGACGGGGCACGCCAGCATCGGTCCGGACTACGACGGCCCCGACGGCGAGCGCCTGGCAAGGGAGTGGCCCCCGGACGGCATCGCGGAGACCGGCTGGCACGAGGAGCTCCCCCACCGAGACGGGCCCCACCGAGAGTGCCGCGCGATCCTGGCAGCCGCCGTCCGCGCGCTCTCCCATCAGAACGACAGGACCTGAGGGAGGCGAGCGCCACAACCTCAGAGCCCGCTTGCCCGCCGAAACCAAGTATGAACTCATAGGGCAAGCTATGATAGGCATTGGTCTGATGAACAACACCATCTCCGTACGATCCAATACAAGCAGCTCCAGTCGCACTCCAGAAGAGATACTTCGAGGCCTTAAAGACTTAGCTCCTGATGATTTTTCTAAAAAACTGCTCGATAGCGCCGCAGGAGTTATTGATGATCATAATAACTTTCTCAGGCTCAACTATTTTTCTGTCGCGGTTAGGGTGTTCTTCGAGCATATAATGGGTACGCTGTCGCCTGACACTGCTGTCTCCGCCTGCCCATGGTTCCAGCTTGAGAGCGGCCAGGACAAGCCGACACGCGCACAACGCATTAAATACTGGCTTCAGGTAGGGCTGAGTGACGACTTTCTGGTCGATGAGCTCGGCCTTGATCCCGATCCACTGCGTAAAAGCTTGATGCAGGCGTTTAACCGCTTAAGCAAGCATGTTCATGTGCGAGCAGACACAGTTGTGATAGATCCAGCATCTCAGTCCGCCGAAATAAATCGGTCAGTTTCGGCTGTCGAGGAACTTTTGTCTGCATATCATGACTGCCGGAGTATTCTTCTCGAACCTCTGATTGAGGCTTTAGACGAAGAAGCAGTTGATACCCTTATGTCGGAAACTATCGGCGAAATCGACGAGCTAGCTTCGCATCATTATCTTGAAGAGGTTCATACCGACGATACGCGAGTTCTTGATATCGGCGCACAGTTCGTAAAGTATCAAGCGTCAGGAACTGTTAGTGTTCTCCTGCAGTATGGCTCGAATGCTGATGTGAGGCGTGGAGATGGCGCAGAGATGAGCACAAGCTTTCCGTTCGCCGTCGAATTTGAAGTTCCCGTTGAAGAACCTCGCGACCTCCGAAATGCTGTTATCGTGTCGGGGGTAAACACAGATTCTTGGTTTGATGGACCAGATGAGGAGTAATTTTCGATAGTACCCGTCTTGTCATCTCCCTCGCGCCGCGGTTCGCCAACGCTCTGCGCGGGGCGGCCCCCTGTCAGGAGGGGCCGCCCCGCGATGCCGCCGAGGTGGGCGCCCGCTACGCCCGGCGGGATGCCGAGCGGCGGGCGGGGAAGGCCAAGGCCGGTTAGGCGGCCTCGGCGGGGCGGTCGTCGCCCCACACCTGGCACATGGCCTCCGCCTCCGCCGCCTCGCGGCAGGGGACGCGGAGGATTCGAGCCTTAAAAGCCTCGCTCCCCGCTGCGATCCTCTGCAGCGTCGCCTCGCCCTTCAGGAGGCCCCGCACCCAGCCGCTGTCCTCCTTCCAGTAGCCGAACGCGAGGTCGGCTCCGTCGAAGGCAGCCTTCATCCAGACGCTATGGTTCACGCCGCTGGCGAGGCACTGCTCCTGGATGACGCGAGCCTCTTCGAGCTCGGAGCGGAGGGTCTGGCCGTCCATGTCGGCCTCATAGGTAACGCGCATTGCTGTGCTCCCTTGGTTGCGATGATGGCATCGTGCCGAGGGGCGCATCACATTCGACTGAATCAAAACCGTAAAATTCGATGCAATGCTCAAGAATCTGCGTTTACCACTTGGAAAGATTAATTTAGTTCATAAAATGCCAAGTATTAGTGTCTTCTGTGTAAGTCAGGTTCTTGGTACGTTCTCCCAAATGACTTCTATAGAAGTCATTCCAGCGACCCGTCCGAGGCCCGCCGTTAACTTTTGAGGGCGCAGATTTTTTCACGGACGGCTGCCTCGACGGCGTCCCGGGCCGTCCGCCTCCGCCCCGTGCGGGCGGACCTCGTTAAGGAGTGCCGGACCCCCGCCGCGGCGGACGATGACCGCGCCGGTACCGGGGTTCGTCCTGTGAGGGGTAGATGGGCGCGTCGGTCATGCCGGCGGCGTGTCAGCTCGCGCGCCGTCCGACCAGCCTCAAACGACGCGAGCGGAACCGGGCTAGCGGCTCCTCGCCCGGGAAGCGGTGGATCTGCCATCGGCGGGTATGCCGCACGACGCCCCCGATGACCTCGTCGATCTCGTAGACATCCCCCTGCCGGTCGACCCATCGCTGGCCTGGCTTGGGCGGCACTAGCCGCGAGACCTGCCGGCCCGCCCAGTCGTAGGCGACCATCCCCGCCACGAATAGCGCGCACCCGGCCAGCCCGGTAAGGGCGACGGCATCCCCGATAGTCCAGACGAACATGACACCCTCCGAATCCGGGGGCGACGCCCCGCGGTCAGGGCATGATCGCCATACGGGACGCGAGGAACGAGTGCCGAGGGCCGAAAGCGCCACCCAACGCCGTCCGAGCGCCCTGTGGCGCGGTTCCGGCCGTCCGAGTGCCGTCCGAGTTGGGCCTGGCCGCCGGTCCGGCGGCTGCTCCGCATAGCGGGAAATGGGTCCGGCGGAGCCTGCAATCGGCCGCTTAGAAGGCGGCTTCTCTATCCAGCTGAGCTACGGAGTCTGGCGCCAACAACCCCCAAAAGCCACGGGTTCGGCCCGCGGTCAGGCGTTTCCGCCATCACGCACTTTCCCCCTTGGAGAGGGGTCGAAAACGCCAAGCCCAGGGGGGGTGATACGGTTATGGCAGTGGATCCCCATTTTGCCGGCGAACGGAGTCCCTGGCCCGCAGCGTCGTGGAAAAAGCATCTATCATAGTCAACAATGCCCCCGGCGAACGGCCCCCTTTAAATCAAGCTTCAAGTTTTATCCTGCACGATGGTGAAGCATGGGCATCTAGTCCGGCATGTGCCGGAACGCTACCCCCAGGAGCACTTAGGAAAATGGCTCGGACGAAAGGCCGTCGCCGGCTGACCTGCCACCACGAAGCCGGACATGCTTTGACGCGATGGTACTTCGGACATAAAACGGATCGTGCCTTAGTCCTCACTGTTGATGAGGTCCGCGCCGGCAAGACTGTAAGGAACCGCAAGGGCGTAGTTATTCGCGACTGCGAAGGCATAGTCGAAGGATACGACATTCATGGCTATCCGTATGGCCCTATGCTGACCGTAGGTTCTGCAGAGGAACAGGCTTACTCCAACTACCTCCGTGCCATAAACCGAGATGTAGAACTTATTAATTGCTTTGCAGGTATTGCAGCTGAAGCGCACTATCGACATGCTTCGGCGAGCGCCTGTATGTTGGCGGGCGGCATACAAGACATGCGCCATGCCCAAGGGTTGGTTGATGCCTGGGATTTACCATACGAAGAGCAGCAAGCACTACTACGACTGTCCGAATTAAGAGCCACCGCTCTAGTGCGGTCGAAGCCGGGGTCCGCTGCTATCAAGGCGATAGCCGATGCGCTTATGGAGCGCGGACGTTTGACCGGAGAGCAGATCGCGCGGCTGTGCCGAAAAGCCTACGCCAGCCGAGAGTGCGCTCATAGCGCCTGGAACGCACACTGGCCAGCTATGCCCAAGCAGATCCGAGCAGGCTTTATTCCTGAGCGCTTACCGTAGGCTTCGTAGATCCTACCAGATAATAAAGTAAAATGTTGACGTGACCAGCCAACCGTCCCCTCCCCTTCCATGAGAGGCAGCGGGTCGTAGTCCGTCAGCCTATCTTCTCAGCTGGGTATCGGAGCCCCTCCCCTGCCTATCCGTGAAATCAGCCGCCGCACGATGACCGTGACGTTATCGCAGCGGGACAGGGCCATTCGCCCCATGTGAGCCTTCGGAGGAGTTACCATGGCACCCCGAAAGGCTCGGGAGTTCAACATCACAAATTTCGGCTTCGCGCCACTTCCGGACCTTTGGATGGGGTTTCTAGAATATCCGCTTTCGTCCAACAGCAGTCGTTGGCGAGAGACCTCAAGCGCACCACCTGAGCAAGACGAGCAGTGCGAGTGGGATTAGCATTGTAGCGACCACCGCAATCAAAAAGCGGTCCGCCGCTTTCCGAACATGCGGGCGGACCCGCCGCCTCCCGCGTGGGCTCGAACCCCAGTCCTCCCACCGGCGAGAGGCCTTCTTGCCCATTTCGGTCAAACCCTTTCAGACCGGAAGGATGGCAGCCTCGGCCGCGAGCGCCTCGTCCTCGACCTGGACGGTGACGTGCTCGATGCCGTAGCGCTCCTTCATCAGTTGTCGGATCGTCCGGATCACGCCGGGTCCGCTGGCAAGGTCGTCCACGACTACGTGCCCGCTCATCGCGTCGAAGCCCGAGGTCAGCGTCCAGGCGTGAAGGTCGGAGGCGCGGCGTACGCCCGGTATCGCCTCGATCTCGGCCTTGAGCGTGGCGAGGTCGACGCCGGGCGGCGTGCCTTCCAGCAGGATGTGGAGCGCCTCGTTCAGAAGGCGCCAAGTACGCGGCACGATGAAGAGGCCTATGCCGGCTCCGACCAGCGGGTCGACCCAGGCCCAGCCGGTCGCCATGACTACAAGGGCCGCGAGGATGACGCCGACCGAGCCGAGCATGTCCGAGAACACCTCGAAATAGGCGCCCTTGACGTTGAGGCTCTCGGACGAACCGCCGGCCAGCAACTTCATGCTGACGAGGTTCACGCCGAGGCCGACGAGCGCCACCAGCATCATCGGCCAGCCGAGGATTTCGTTCGGCTCCACGAACCGGCGGTAGGCCTCGTAGAGGATGTAAGCCGTCACTCCGAGCAGCACGACCGCGTTGGCGAGCGCCGCCAGGATCTCAAAGCGCATGTAACCGAAGCTCTTGCCCGGCGTCGGCGCCTTGGCCGCGTAGTGGATGGCGAGCAGCGACAGCGCGAGGCCGCCGGCATCCGTGACCATGTGCGCAGCGTCGGCCAGCAGCGCGAGGCTGCCGGTGAGAAGGCCGCCGACGACCTCGGCGGCCATGTAGGTCAGGGTCAGGGCGAGCGCCCAGGCGAGGCGGCTCTTGTTCCTCCCCGCCGCCGAGCCCGAGGGGATGCCGCCGTGCGAGTGTCCGTGTCCCATGGTTCGCTCGTTCTCCGATGCGAGGGTGGAGGCATCCGGCTCAGGGGCCGGCCGTGCCGATCAGGTCAGCGACGTGCGCGCCGGCCGGATGCCCGGCCTCGGCGTGGTGGGTCTCGGAACAGGCAGCAAAACCGGGTCCAAAGACGGTCGTGACCAGCTCGCGCCGACCTCCGTCGGTTTCGCGGCTGGCCAGGAGCGCCCGGCCGCCGCGCCAGAACTCGGCATCGGCCGCGCCTCCCGGTTCCGGCTCGCCGTAGCGGCGGACGCCTTCGTCGTGGATGGCGCGCCGGGCCCGCGCGAGAGCCTCTCCGGAGAGCGGCAGCCCGACCCAGACTACCTGCTGCAAGCCCTCGTCCCGACACACGACCAGGACGACCTGCGCGGTCGCCGTCCCGGTCGCCGGACGCCAGCCGCGCGGGTAGTACAGGGCGGTCAGGTTCGCCTCGCGGTCGGCCCTGAGCGGCCGCGCCACGGCGCTTACCGGTCCCCAGGCGAGGCCGAACGGGGCCTCGCCGGACGGATCGTTCCCGGCGAACGCGGCATGCGTCAGGGCGAGAACGGCCATGGTAGCCATCCCCTCCGTACGCCGGCGCATGCCGGCTACTCCGCCGCCTTGAGGTGGCGTGACGCCGCCTCCTGTGGCTGCGCCGCCGGCTTAGTCGCGGCGACCTTGCCGAACCGAGCGTAGAGCGCCGGCAGCACGATCAGCGTCAGCAGGGTCGCGCTGATCAGCCCGCCGATGACCACGGTGGCGAGCGGCCGCTGGATCTCGGCGCCCGTCTCGGTGGCAATCGCCATCGGCACGAAACCGAGCGAGGCAACGAGCGCCGTCATCGCCACAGGCCGCAGGCGCGTCATCGCGCCTTCCAGGATGGCCTCCCGCTTCGACCGTCCCTCGGCGACGAGCTGCTTGATGAAGGTCAGCATCACGAGACCGTTCAGCACCGCCACGCCCGAGAGTGCGATGAACCCGACCGCCGCCGGCACCGAGACCGGCATGCCGCGCAGCCACAGGGCGGCGATGCCTCCGGTGAGTGCCAGCGGCACCGCGCTGAACACCAGGAGCGCGTCCCGGGGAGAGCCGAGCGCCGAGTAGAGCAGGAGAAAGATTAGGAAGAAGCAGACCGGCACCACCACCATCAGCCGCTGCTTGGCCGAGGCGAGGTTCTCGAACTGCCCGCCCCAGGTCACGTAGTAGCCCGGCGGCAACTGCACCTGGCTTGCGACCTTGGCCTGGGCCTCCGCGACGAGCGAGCCGATGTCGCGGCCACGGACGTTCGCCGTCACCACCACCCGGCGCTTGCCGTTCTCCCGGCTGATCTGGTTCGGTCCCTCGGTGACCAAGAAACGCGCCACTTGCTTGAGAAGGACCGAGGCGGCCCGGCCGCCCGGCCCCGGCGGCAGTGGCACCGGGATGTTCTCCAGCGCCTCACGGTCCTCACGCACCTTGTCGGTGAGCCGCACCACGATGGGGAAGCGCCGGTCGCCCTCGAACACCACGCCCGCCTCGCGGCCGCCGATGGCCGCCCCGATGACCTCCTGGATCGCGCCGGTGCTCAGGCCGTAGCGGGCGGCCTCGGCCTTGTTGATCGTGATCTCCAGGAACGGCAGGCCAGCCGTCTGCTCGACCTTGACGTCCTCGGCCCCGTCGATGCCCTTCAGCGCAGTCGCGACCTGATTCGCCGCCTTCAGCATCGGTGCGAACTCCTCGCCGAACACCTTCACGGCGAGGTCGCCGCGGGTGCCGGCGAGCAGCTCGTTGAAGCGCAGCTGGATCGGCTGCGAGAACTCGTAGACGTTGCCGGCGAGCGTGCCGACGGCGGCCTCGATCTGCTCCTGCAACTCGGTCTTGGATAGGCTCGGATCCGGCCATTCCTCCTGCGGCTTGAGGATGACGAAAGTGTCGGACGAGTTCGGCGGCATCGGGTCAGAGGCGACCTCGGCGGTACCGGTCTTCGAGAAGACATAGGCCACCTGCGGGAACGCCGAGACCGCCTTCTCGACCCTGAGCTGCATCGCCTGGGATTGCGTCAGCGAGGTCGAGGGGACGCGGGTGGCGTTGAGCGCGATGCTCTTCTCGTCGAGCTGCGGGATGAACTCGGTGCCGAGCCGCGTGAACAGGAAGCCGGCCCCGACGAGGAGCAGGAGCGCCAGGCCGATGAAGGCGAAGGGCGCCCGCAATGCGGCGGCGAGCGCCGGCCGGTAGGCCGCCTTGAGTGCCCGGATGATGAGGTTGTCCTTCTCGGTGACCTTGCCGGTGATGACGATGGCGATCAGCGCCGGCACGAAGGTGAGCGAGAGCACGAAGGCGGCTGCCAGCGCGATGATGACGGTGAGCGCCATCGGCTCGAACATTTTGCCCTCGACTCCGGTGAAGGTCAGGAGCGGCACGTAGACCAGGATGATGATGGCTTGCCCGTAGAGCGAGGGCTTGATCATCTCCTCGGCCGAGGCGCGCACGGTCTGGAGCCGCTCTTCGGTGTCGAGGGTTCGGCCGAGTGCGTGCTGCTTCTCGGCGAGATGGCGCAGCGCGTTCTCCGTGATGATCACCGCCCCGTCGACGATGAGGCCGAAATCGAGCGCGCCGAGGCTCATCAGGTTCGCCGAGATCTTGGCCTCGACCATGCCGGTCATGGTCATCAGCATGGCGACCGGGATGACCAGGGCCGTGATGATGGCGGCCCGGATGTTGCCGAGCAGCAGGAACAGGATAACGATGACGAGGGCTGCGCCCTCGGACAGGTTCTTCGCCACCGTCTTGACCGTCGCCTCGACGAGGCGGGTGCGGTCGAGGACGGTCTGCACCTCGACCCCGGGCGGCAGGCTCTTGCGGATCTCGTTCATCCGCGCATCGACCGCGGCGGCGACCGTGCGGCTGTTCTCGCCGATCAGCATCAGCGCGGTGCCGATGACGACTTCCTGCCCGTCCTCGGATCCCGAGCCGGTGCGCAGGTCGCGCCCGATGCGGACCTCGGCGATGTCCCGGATCCGCACTGGCACGCCGCCGCGGGTGGCGACGACGACCGTCTCGATGTCGTCCATCGTCTCCAGGCGGCCGGCCGCGCGCACGACGTAGCCCTCGCCGTCGTCCTCCAGGTAGCGCGCGCCCTGGTTGGCGTTGTTCGCCTCGAGCGCCCGGGCGACGTCGGAGAATGACAGGTCAAGGGCGGCGAGCTTCGTCGGGTTCGGCTGGACGTGGTACTGCTTCTCAAACCCGCCGATGCCGTCGACGCCGGCCACTCCCGGCACGGTCTTAATCTGGGGCCGGATGATCCAGTCCTGCACCGTGCGCAGGTAAGCGGTCTGCTCCAGCTCCGACTTCAGGCGCTGACCCTCAGGCGTCAGGTAGCTGCCGTCCGGTTGCCAGCCCGGCTTGCCTTCGGGCGAGGCCTTGCGCTCACCGGGCTTCGCATAGTGGATCGACCACATGTAGATTTCGCCCAGGCCCGTCGAGATCGGCCCCATGCTGGGCTCGGTGCCGGGCGGCAGGTCCCGCCTCACCTGCGCGAGGCGCTCGGCGACCTGCTGGCGGGCGAAGTAGATGTCGAGCTTCTCCGCGAAGACCGCGGTGACCTGCGAGAAGCCGTTGCGCGAGAGCGAGCGGGTGTATTCGAGCCCCTTGATGCCCGCGAGCGCGGTCTCGACCGGGTAGGTGACCTGCTTCTCGATGTCGACGGGCGAGAGCGACGGCGCCGTCGTGTTGATCTGCACCTGGTTGTTGGTGATGTCGGGCACCGCGTCTATCGGCAGCTTGGTGACCGAGTAGCCGCCGAAGCCGGCGGCCAGCAGCGACAGGAGCAGAACCAGCCAGCGCTGGTGGACCGAAAAGTCGAGGATGCGGGAGATCATGGCGCGTCTCCTCAATGCGCGTGGTCGGCTTCGCTCTTCCCGAGCTCGGCCTTGAGGAGGAAGGTGTTGGCGACGGCGATGGCCTCGCCGGCCTTGAGGCCGGACATGACCTCGACGGCGTCGTCGTCCGAGCGTCCGAGTTCGACCTCGCGCTTCTCGAAGCCTTCTTCGGTGCGCACGAAGACGACGCGCTTGCCCTCGATGGTCTGGAGCGCGGCCTTTGCCACCCGCACTGGAACCTGGTCACGGGCGATCTCGACCTCGGCGGTGACGAAGGTGCCGGGGCGCCAAGCCATGTCCCTGTTCGGGAGCGCGACGACCACCCGGGCGGCGCGGGTCTCGGCGTTCAGGAGCGGGCTGACGAAGATGACTTTGCCCTGCTCGTGGCGCTCGCCACCCTCCTGGCTTGGGGTGACGGTCACCACTGCACCCTCGCGCACCTGGGGCAGGTCGGCGGTCGAGACCGAGAGCTCGATCCACACCGTCGAGAGGTCGGCCACCGTATAGACGTCGGACGGATCGCCCTCCTTGCCGACGGACGTGCCGACGTCGACCTTGCGCTCGACGATACGTCCCGACAGGGGCGAGCGCAGCTCGTACTGACGCAGTGTCGATGCGTTCGGTGTCGTCTCGTCCCGCTTGGCGAGCTTCGCCACCTCCGCGGCGTTCAGGCCGAGCGCCGAGAGCTTCTGGCGGGCGAGATCCTGGCGCAGGGTGGCCTCGGTGTAGACGGCCTTGGCGTTCAGGTAGGCCGACTCGGCCGAGACGCGCTTGTCCCAGAGCGCCTGCTGGCGGTCGAAGTTGGTCTTCTCCAGCTCGGCCCGCACCACCGCGGTGAGATACTCGCTCTTGGCGTCGGCGACCTCGCGGCTGTCGAGGACGGCCACGACCTCGTCCTTCTTCACGGCGTCGCCGAGGCGCTTGCGCATCTCGGCCACGGTTCCGACGACCTTGGCCGGCACCCGGGCGATGCGGTCGGTGTCGGGCGTGATGGTGCCGGGCACCAGGATGTGCCGCGACAGCGTCCCGCCCTCGGCGTTGGCCACCTTGATATCCTGGGTTTCGACCTGCTCGGCGGTCATCTTGACGTGACCTTCCTCGCCCTCGGCCTCGGAATGCGCGTGCTCGCCGTGGGCGTCGTCGCCCGGCTTGCCGTGATTGGTGTCGGCCTTGCCGTGGGCATGGCCGTCATCTTGGCCTTCACCTTCGGCATGGTCGGCTTGCGGGGCAGCGGCCTTGGGTGCGGCGACCTTGGGCGGCTCGGGGGGAGAGGTGAAAGCGAGCAGGGATGGCGGCACGCCTGCAACGCTGAGGGTGCCTCTGACAAAGCCGGATACAGGGGGGATGACGGCGCCGATGGCGATGCCGGCGGCCAGGAGGAGAGCGGCCAGGAGGATGCGCATGGAGAGGCTCGGCCGGGTGCCGGACGCCCTGAGGGGCGGTCACGGGCTGTCCCGTCTGTTCGCGTGAAGGAGGCCGGCGCCGCAGGCAGCACCGGGCGAGGACACACGCCGCGGAAAGGCGGCGTCACCTCACGCGCGCGGGGGTCTCGGCAGACGGTCGGGTGCGAGGGAGGAGGCCGTCTCGATCAACCCCGGGTAGTGCGGACGCACGCCGTCGAAGACGGGTTCCGCCAGAGCGGCCGTAACGGTGGCGGCCTGATGGCAGCCACAATGGAGGTGGCAAACCAGGCCGGGATCGGACGTCCTCGCATCGGATGGGGCGTCGACGCTCGCCATCTCGGGGGCATGCCCTTGCGCGAGACCCTGGCCGCCGACGTGGTAGGCGAGATCGTCCGCGTAGCCGGCGCTGGGCGCGACCAGCGACAAGGCGAGGACGAGCGCGAGCAGCTGGACGGCGACCGCCCACCATCCTCGTGCCGCGCCTCGGCGGCTATGCGCGTGCCCAGAAACCATCTCCAGCCTTATGTGCCATCGAACCCAGTTCGCACAAGGCTTCCCCTCGCGCCATCGAACCTGGCATGGACGAGATTGTCCTGTCCTCGACGGGGCGAATGCTGGGTTCCTCGCGACGTCGCTTCGCATCTATGGCGCACCCACGGCGCGACGATGTGCGAGCACTTTCGCGAAACTCCGATCGCGCACGAGCACCACTGACCTTCGGCCCGCGACGGTTCCGGAGGGCGAGTGTGGCTCGACCGTGAACGCCGGCGTCACGACGCGTTCAATCCGGCAGGAACAGGATGTCGGTTCCTGACGGAACTTCGGAGCATCCCATGAAGACGGTCCTCGCCGGCCTTGTCGCGGTCCTGGCCCTCGCCCCGGTCGCGGCCTCTGCCCAATACTACGAGGGAGGTTACGCCACCCGACGCCACCACGACCACATCGAGGTTTACCGACACGGGAACCACGAGGACGTCGTCGTCCGGCACCATCACCCGCGCGGGTACGAGGGCCGGCGATACTATGGAGAGCGGCCGCACCATCATCATCACCACTTCGACCACTGAGTCCCGCCTACTGGTTTATGGGACCCGCCCCGGCATGAGCCGGGGCGGGCTTGTCGCGGTGCGTGAGGGGGGCGAAGGTGCACCGCGAGCAAGGTCCAGGGCGGGCGCGGGTTCGGCCAGCGCATAGCCGATGCCCGCCGCAAGCAGCGTGAAGACGAGGAGCAGAGGCAACATCCGCATCCCGCTCCCTCCTCTCGCCCGCACCGGGGTGTCACTTCTTGCCGTGGCTGTGCCCGTGCGCGTGACCGTCCTTCTCGAAATGTGCGGGTGAGCCGTCGGGCCGCCTCTCCTGTGCCTCGCGGACCCGCGGGTCGTCGCGGTGAGCCGGGCCGCCCGAGATAGTGCCGGTGTTCGGCACCCCCCGCTCGGGGTTCGTTGCGTTGCCGTGGCCGTCGAGGGCGAGCGCGGGCGCCGCGGCCCCTGTCAGCATGCCCATCGCGAGGATGGCGGGCATCATGCGCTTCATCAGTCTGTCCCTCGTGTCCGTGCGGCGTCGGCCGCGTCGAGAGGTGAGATAGCCGGGCCTATTGTCCCCCGTTCGCCGCGTTCGTGACGAAGTGTGTCAGCCGCGTGGACCTGCTCGCGGCAGGCGGATCTCGGCCCGCAGGCCGCCACCGGGGCGGTTGCCAAGGTTGATCGTGCCGCCCTCGGCATCGATGGCCCGCTTGGCGATGGTGAGGCCGAGCCCCGTGCCGCCGTTGTCGCGGTTCCGGGAGCCCTCCAGCCGCGTGAACGGCTCGAAGGCACGGGCGATCTCCGCCGACGGGATGCCTGGACCATCGTCGTCGATCCGCAGCACCAGTTCCGCATCCCCGACCTCCAGACCGATGCGCACCCGGGTCCCGTAGCGCACGCCGTTATCGACGAGGTTCTCCAGAGCGCGCCGGAAGGCCACGGGCCGCACCGTGGCCAGGGTGCGGCTCGGTCCGTCGAAGGCGACGTCCCGGCCCGTATCCGAGGAGGCGTCGGCGACGCCCATGAGGAGGCTCGCCAAGTTGGTGACCCTGCGCGCCTCGGGGTCGTCGTCGCCGCGCATGTAGGCGAGCGTGGCGTCGACCATCGCCTGCATCTCGTCGAGATCTGCTTCCATGGCGCGTCGCTCGCCCTCGTCCTCCATGCGGTCGAGACGCAGGCGCAGCCGGCCGATGGGCGTGCGCAGGTCGTGAGAGACAGCCGCGAGGGCCTGGGTCCGCTCCCCGACAAGCCGGTGGATGCGCGCCTGCATCGCGTTGAGGGCCCGGCCGATCCCGCGGATCTCGTCCGGTCCGATCTCGGGCACCCGAACCGGAGCGCCGTGCCCGATCCGGCCGGTGGCCCGGGTCAACTCGCGCAGGGGCCCGGCGATCCGGTGCATCAGGACGACGGCGGCCACCCCGACGAGGACGGCCATCGCGGTCGCAAGGGACGCCCAGGGCGCCAACGGCACCAGGCTCGGCGCGTGGGCCGAGCGGAAGGTCAGGGCACTCCCGTCGGGGAGCTGGACGGTTCCGCGGAGGTCCTGCCGATGGAGCGGTTCGTCCGGCGCCTCCAGGGTGAGAGAGAGCGCAGGGCCGAGGACCGGTTCGAGGGCCAGGAGGCGGTCGCGCAGGTCCCGAAGCGCCGGATCGATCGCCGGGGCCGGACCGGACCGGTCTTGAGGTTCCCAGCCGATCTCAAAGTGGTTCGAGGACAGGGCCTTGGCCTCAGTGCCGCGGGCCTCGGGAGGACGCCTCAGGACCGCCTCGCGCGCCAGGATGAGGTGACGGGCAACCTCTGTGGCGAAAGCCTCGTCCGCCGCCGCGACGGCGGAGTGACGGTAGATCGCGAGCGCCCCACCATGAACGAGAAGGACGGCGAGGAGCAAGACGGCGACGGTGCGCCCCTCCAGGCTGCGGGCGAGGCCGGCGAGCCCCCTCATGCCCGCTCGACCTTGGCGGCCAGCATATAGCCCGAGCCGCGCACCGTTTTGATGACGGGGGCCGCCCCCTCGGGCGGTTCGAGCTTGCGCCGCAAGCGGCTCACCAGGGTGTCGACGCTGCGGTCCGAGGGCGCGGCAAGGCGCCCCCGGCTCATCTCCAGGATCTGATCGCGACCGAGCACCCGCCCGGGATGCTCCAGGAAGACCAGAAGCAGGTCGTGCTCGGCGCCCGACAAGTCTACGGCGACGCCCTCCGGATCGGTGAGCGCGCGGCTGCGCAGGTCGAGCCGCCAGCCGGCGAATGCGAGCGCCTCCGGTCGCGCCGCGGCGACAAGTGTGGGAACGATGGCCGAGCGTCGCAGCACCGCCCGGATGCGGGCGAGGAGTTCCGGTCGGCCGAACGGCTTGGCGATGTAGTCGTCGGCGCCGAGTTCCAGCCCGAGGACGCGGTCGGCCTCCTCGTTTCGGGCGCTGAGCATGATGACGGGAAGCGTACCTCTCGCACGCAAAGCCCGGAGCAGGTCGAAGCCTGAAGCTCCAGGCAGCATCACGTCGAGCAGCACGAGGTCGATGGCGAGGTCAGGCAGGAGCGACCACATCTCGGCACCGCTTCGGCAGCCGGTGACCCGGAAACCGCTCTCGCGCAGGAGGCGGGTGACCAGCACGCGCATCCCGTCGTCGTCCTCGACGAGGAGCAGGTGCGGACCGCCATCAACCGTTCCGTGTCCGTCACCGGCCGCCATTATCGGCTCTCCCTCACCCGACCATGTCGTCCAGCAGCAGGAGCAGCAGGAAGCCCGCGAAGAACATCGCCGTCACCCAGGGCCGATCCTCCGTCTCGTGCGCCTCGACCAGGAGTTCCTCCGTGACGAGGTAGAGGAGCGCGACGAGGCCGAACGCCAGGAAGGCCCCGCGGATCGCGGCGGGCAGCGCGGCGACCGGGCCGCCAAGCAGCGCGCCGAGCGGCAGGAGGACGGCGAGAGCGGCGGTCAGGCCGACCACCCGGCCCTTCGAGGTTCCGCCCTCGCCGAGTTCGTTCGCGACGGTCAGGCCGAGGAACAGTACCTCGATGGTCAGGGCGACCGTGAGCAGGAGACCGACCTTGGCGCCCGCCGCGAAAGCGATGCCGAGGACGAGCCCGTCGACCAGGATGTCGATGCCAGTGACGGTCAGGAGCCCGACCGGCCCCTTCAGGCGACGCTCCAGCAGGCGAACCACGAGCATGACCGCCACGCCAACGGCGCCGCCGACCAGAGTGGCCCAGGGCGACCCGGCATGCTTGAGATCGGGCAGGATCTCGCCCGCCGCCGCGGCGAAGACGACGCCCGCGGCGAAGTGCTGGATGGCGCTGACCAGGACGGGGCCCGGCCGCAGGTTGACGGCGACCGCCGCGCCGAGGACGGCGGTCGCCGCCGGGATGAGGGTGTAGATCCAGGCTTGCATGACAGGCTCAGACCACGCCGTCCGGGGCCAGCGCACAAGCGGTCGCCTCGCTGGTCTCCACCTGCAGGGTGACGTGGGCGATCCCGAAGCGGTCCTTCAATTCGTGCGCGGCCCTCATCAGGAAGGTGTCGTCCGCCCCGGCCGGCATCACGAGATGGCTGGTCAGCGCGACCTCGGTGGTGCTCATCGGCCAGACGTGCAGGTCGTGGACGGCCGTGACGCCGTCGAGGTCTCTCAGATGGGCGCGCACGGCGCCGGGGTCGATCCCGGAAGGTACCGCGTCGAGCGACATCCGCACGCTCTCGCGCAGAAGACCCCAGGTACTCCACACGACCATCGCGGCGATGGCCAGGCTGGTGACCGGATCGACCCAGCGCCATCCCGTCAGGGTAATCAGCAGGCCGGCGACGACGACACCGGCCGAGACGGCGGCATCGGCGGCCATGTGGAGGAAGGCGCCCTTCACGTTGAGATCGCCCTTGCGTCCCGATGCGAACAGCCAAGCCGTGACGCCGTTGACCAGGATGCCGATGCCGGCGACGACCATTACCGTGATCCCGGCCACGGGTGCGGGCTCCGCGAAGCGCCGGACGGCCTCCCAAGCGATGGCGCCCATGGCGACCAGCAGGATGACCGCGTTGAACAGGGCCGCCATGATCGACGACCCCTTCATGCCGTAAGTGTAACGAGCCGTCGGAGCCCGGTTCCCGAGAACCGCCGCGGCGCAGGCGACGGCGAGCCCGAGCACGTCCGAGAGGTTGTGGCCTGCATCGGCGACGAGGGCGAGGGAGTTGCTCCATACGCCGTAGATCGCCTCGATGAGCACGAAGGCGATGTTCAAGCCGATGCCGATGGCGAAGGCCTTGCCGAAATCGGTGGGTGCATGGGCATGGCCGTGCCCATCTCTACCATGGGCGGAGTGATCTGCGTGTTCGGTCATCAGGAGATGCGCTCGCTTCCAAGCCCTCGATAGGCATCCAACCAGTGCGGCAGGCCTAGCTCCTCTAGCGACTGGAGGAGCAAGGGCTTTTATCGAAGGCATGAGAGAATTCCTCGCCTCCCGACTGGGGCCGTCACACGGTCATCGAAGGAACCGTTCGGGAGTTGTGTCAGTGCTCCTCGTGCAGACATTCGCCGTGATCGGCCAGAACCTCGACGATGCGGCATTCCCGGATGCGTCCCTGCGAGCACTGGTCGAGCATCGAGCGGATTTCTGCCCGTAGCCCGGTGAGCCGCGCGATTCGGTCGTCGATGTCGGCGAGGTGCCGGCGGGCGATGGCGTCCACCTCCCCACAAGGACGCTCTGGCTGCTCGGCGAGGTCGAGTAGCGCCCTGATGTCCTCGATCTCGAAGCCGAGTTCGCGCGCGTGCCGGATGAACCGGAGCCTGCGCACGTCGGCCGCACCGTAGGTCCGCCTGTTGCCCTCCGTCCGGGACGCGCGCGGCAAGAGCCCGCGCTCCTCGTAGAACCGGATGGTCGGCACCTTCACGGAGGCCTGCCGTGACAATTCCCCGATGGCGATGGTCTTCAAGGCGCTTGCTCCTCTAGTCGCTAGAGGAATTAGGGTTGCCCCGACGAGATGGAAGGCACCCGACCTTGACCGACGCAGCAACCCTGGACAGGACCGAAGCCCCGACGACTCGCCTGCGGGTGACCGGGATGGACTGTGCGTCATGCGCGGCCAAGGTCGAAGCTGCTGTACGCCGCCTCCCGGACGTCATGCAGGTGCAGGTCTCCATCGCCACGGAGACGCTCGCGGTGCACCACGGTCCCGGCAGCGACGCGACCGCCATCGCCACCACCGTCCGAAGGCTCGGCTACGGCGCCGAGGATCCCGACGCCACCGGACCGGAGGAGGCCGACGAGATCCCCTGGTGGCGGGCTCCGAAGGCCCTGCTGGCGTTCGCTTGCGGCGGAGCCCTCTTGGCAGCCTACGCGCTCGGCCACGCCGTCTCCGCGACGGAGCGCTGGGCCTTCCTCGCCGCCATGGCCGTCGGCTTGGTGCCGATTGCGCGCCGCGCCCTGTCGGCGGCCCGGCACGGCACCCCGTTCTCCATCGAGATGCTGATGACGATTGCCGCCGTCGGCGCGACCGTCATCGGGGCGACGGAGGAGGCCGCGACCGTAGTCTTCCTGTTCCTGGTCGGCGAGGTGCTGGAAGGCGTCGCCGCGGGCCGCGCGCGGGCGAGCATCCGAGGGCTCACCGGCCTGGTGCCTGACACCGCCCTGCTGGAGCGGGACGGCGCGAACGAAAAGGTCCCGGCGGCGAGCCTTCGGGTCGGGGCGACCGTGCTGGTCCGGCCCGGCGACCGCGTGCCGGCCGACGGCATCGTCATCGAGGGCGGGAGCGCGGTCGACGAGGCCCCCGTCACCGGTGAGAGTGTGCCGAGGCGCAAGCAGTCCGGCGACGCGGTGTTCGCCGGCACCATCAACGGCGACGGGGCGCTGCGCGTCCGGGTGACCGCGGCGGCGCGGGACAACACCATCGCCCGGGTGGTGCGGCTGGTCGAGGAGGCACAGGAAGCGAAGGCGCCGACGGAGCGCCTGATCAACCGGTTCTCCAGGGTCTACACCCCCGCCGTGGTCGCGGTGGCCACCCTGGTGGCGGTGGTCCCGCCGCTTCTCGCGGGTTGCGAGTGGGGGGAGTGGGTCTACAAGGGGTTGGCCATCCTGTTGATCGGCTGCCCATGCGCCCTGGTGATCTCGACGCCCGCGGCTATCGCGGCTGGGCTCTCGGCCGGGGCGCGCCGAGGCCTGCTCATCAAGGGAGGTGCCGTGCTGGAGCGGCTGGCCGCGGTGACTATGGTCGCCTTCGATAAGACGGGTACCCTGACCGAGGGCAAGCCCGTCGTCACCGACGTGGTGGCGTTCGAGCGGTCCGGGCGGGACGTGCTCTCGCTTGCCGGCGCGCTGGAGGGCGGCTCCTCGCACCCGCTCGCGGAGGCCGGGGCTCCCATGCCGCCGGCCTTCGGGGCGCAGGCCCTCGGCGGCAAGGGCGTTACCGGCAAGGTCGGGGGTCTCGACCTGTTCCTCGGCTCACCGCGGGAGGGCGCGGCGCGGGCGTCGTTCACGGCACAGCAGGAGGCCCGGGTCTCCGACCTTCAGGGTGAAGGCAAGACGGTGGCCGCGCTCCTCGTGAACGGCGCCTTGGGCGGCCTGATCGCGATGCGCGATGAGCCGCGGGAGGACGCGAAGGCCGGCATCGACCGCCTCGCGTCGCAAGGCGTCGGCACGGTCATGCTGACCGGTGACAACACGCGCACGGCCCGGACCGTGGCGGGGGCGCTCGGCATCGAGGCGCGGGCCGACCTTTTGCCGGAGGACAAACGGCGGATCATGCGCGAGTTGATGGCAGGGGGCGCGATCGTCGCGAAGGTCGGCGACGGCATCAACGACGCGCCGGCGCTGGCGGCCGCCGATGTCGGCATCGCCATGGGCGGGGGCACCGATGTGGCGCTGGAGACGGCCGACGCGGGGGTCCTGCACGGGCGCGTCGCCGACGTAGCCCGCATAATCGAGCTCTCGCGCCGGACGCTCGCCAATATCCGCGCGAACGTCGCCATCGCGCTGGGCCTGAAGGCGGTGTTCCTGGTCACGACGGTGCTGGGGATCACCGGCTTGTGGCCGGCCATCCTCGCCGATACCGGGGCCACGGTCCTAGTGACGGCGAACGCACTGCGGCTGCTGCGGATGCAGGTTTGAACCGGACTGTGTTCGCCCTCGCGGCCGGTCACACAGGGCACCCGGCGCCGCGTCGCTCCCATTCGACATACTCCGCGCCTTCGACCGCGGGCCAGAATTCGACGTCGCCGATGCGACGATGTTGAGCCATCCGGAAGCTGCCGCCCGCCTGGACTTCGGCAGCCACCTGATCGAGCGCGGGGTGGTGAGCATCATGTGCCCGTACCTGCTGATATCGTGACCGCCGCACGAAGACCCGCTTCTTCCTACCAAGCGGACGTCTAAGCCGGTAGGCTTGAAGGTCTGCAAGGGGTCAAAAGCACGGGTCAAAACAGCACGCGGCAAACTCCCGAGCGATGTGGCAAGCTCCCCCTCTAGGTTAGGATCGAGAGCCTCTCGGGAGAGCAGCTATCCTTAGATCGGGGTGTACGTGGCGTGGGCGTAAACTGGCATCACCCATGTCCGCCTGAATGTCCGGGGGTTCGCTGGGCAGGACGGAGGGGAATTGTGAGGCCGCTGCTCCGGCCGGTCGTCCCCTTAGCCCGCGGCTCGCCCACGCGTTGCGCGAGGCGCCCCCCAGCCAGGAGAGGCTGCCCCGCGATGCCGCTGAGGTGGGCGACCGCTACGCCCGGCGGGATGCCGAGCGGAGGGCGGGGAAGGCCCGCGCCGCTTAGGCCGCCTTGGGACGGTCGTCGCCCCACAACTGGGACATGGCTTCCGCCTCCGCCTGCTCCCGGCAGAGAACACGCAGAACGCGAAACTGCACGACCTCCTTCCCTTCTACAATTTCCTTCAGGAGATTATCTCCTTTCAGGATGGCCCGCTCGATGCCGGTGTCATCCGGCCAGTAGCCGAACGCGAAGTCGGCTCCCTCGAAAGCGGTCTCCATCCAGGTGCTGGGGTTCACGCCGCTGGCGAGGCACTGCTCCTGGAAGCGCCGAGCCTCTTCGAGCTCAGCGCGGAGCTTGTCGGCGCTGATGGCGTTCTTCTTAAAAATGCGCATGGTGTATTCCCCGACTTTCGATGGTGTCACCATGCTTTGGCGCGAATCATATTTATCTGAATCGATTTCTTAAAATGCGACGCAATGTTGAAAAAACCGCGTTCACTACTTAGAAAGCTTAACGCCGTCTAGCACGGCGGCCTCGACGGCGGCGCCGATGCCGTCCGCCTCCGCCCCGTGCGGGCGGACCTCGTGCAGGATGGCGGGCTCGCCGCCGCGGCGGACGACGACCGTGCTCCGGTCCGCGCCGACCATGACGCGGACGGTGATCTCCACGACGCGCCCGGCGCCGGGGCCGTCCTGGGAGGGGTAGAGGGGTGCGTCGCTCATGCCCTACCCGGCCGCCGTGCCCTTGCGCGCTCGCGTTGGAGAGACACGGTCGCCCTTGCTCAGGATGTGCTGCGCGCCGTCCAGCCCCTTCTTATTGGGCCCGGCCCAGACGAGGTAGTACAGGTGACCGCCTTGCGTGTTCCGGATGAGGCGTCCGGGAGAGACGTGTCCAAAAGCGTCCTTCAACCGGCCTCGATACCACTCCAGCAGCCGGATGCCGGAGTCGGCGAGCTTCAGGGTCTCGGCCCCGAACAGCCCATCCCGCTCCTCGTAAGCGTGATCCCACCAGTCCGGTGACCCGAATAAGGCGTCGAGCGTCTCCCGCCAGTTCTCGCGTATGTCGCCGCTGCGCACGAGGAAACGCTGGATGGCCATGCCCAGCGGGAAGTTCACGAACACTTCGATTGCGCCGGTCCGCGCCAAGGCCTCCAACTTCGACCACGGGATGTGCATGCCAAAGGGGTCGACGAAGACGACCGCGCGGTGGTGCTTCCAGCTGATGCCACTGTCGAGGATGGCTTGGAGTTCGGTGGCTGCATCGCCCTCTCGGACGACGATGCGGCGGGTATCACCGTATTCCTCCGCCAGCGCCTGCAGCTCGGCAACGCGCTCCGGGTTGCGCTCGATGAAGACGTAGCGCGTGAACGGGTCCTCGATGTCCAGCGCGACGCGGGGCGAGCCTTTCAGGTACTCGACGGCCGCGGCGTCTGCCGCCGGCTCGGTGTCGAACAGGCCGATCTCTGGCGCCGCCTTGGACTTGGTCCGAACCTTTGCCCTCCCGGGGCCGGCGAACGCGTCGACGTAGATGGTGCCTCGACACCACCAGCCCTGGTTCTTGAGCACCTTGGTGTAGAACCCGAGGTACTTCCCCAGTGCGTCCAGCTTCTCCTTAGCCCAAGGGCCGACACCTTCCTTGGGCTTCTTGCTCATGCGGCGGCAACCTTGGGTGGGCGCGGGGGAACAGGAAACTCGCTCCACTCGCGTCCGTCCAGGCTGCGACCACCGGATTTCGGGCGGAATCCACCCCATTGCTTGAAGAAGAACGCCACGCCGGCTGCGACACACTGGTCGCGGACCTCCCGGACCCACTCGGGGTCCATCGGCCTGGCCCGGGGACCGCTCTCGCCGCCCACGATGACCCAGTCGATGCCGTCAAGGTTGAGCCGGCCGACAGGGCCGATCAGGGGTTCGATGGACAGGAACCGGATGCCGGCCGGCGCCTGGCGCAGATGGCGGATACGTGAGGTCCTCACGCCGTCCTCGACCGATATGCCGCACCAGATGTGTGCCGGGCCCCGGCTGGTACCGTATCGGCGCTGGAGGAAGTCCCACATGAGGGAGGAGCGCTTCTTCAGGACCTGGAACGTGTGCCAGTGCGCGCGCTCCATCGTGTCGAAGACACGCGCGACGAACTCCTCGGGCACCTCCTTGTGGAACAGGTCCGACATGGAGTTCACGAAGATCATGCGGGGCTCGCGCCACGCCAGAGGCTGCTCCAGGCGCGCTGGGCGCAGGGTCAGGTCGAAGCCCGTTTCAAAGGGGTGGCCGGGGACGCCACGGAACCGCTCCGAAAAGCGTTCGGCGTAGCAGTTATCGCAGCCGGGGCTGATCTTGGTGCAACCCGTCACAGGGTTCCAAGTCGCGTCGGTCCACTCGATGGCGGTCGCATCAGCCATGCTCAAAACCTATCAAAGGTCAGGTCGCCGCGCGAGGGCGAGAACGGCGGCTGCGCCTCGCGATGAAGATATGATCGTCGCCACGGTAGCGAGGGACCAAGAGGCCTCGGACACCTCTGACATCCGATTGTTCTCACGAGTCGCGGGCGCCTCATGCGGGATCTCCGCCGCCCGTGCCTGCACTGGCTACGTCAGCGTCCCTAGCGGGCCGAAACTGGTATCAGGCTGGTATCACTCGAAAGGGGCGGCCCCCGGCAAGGAAAAGGCCGGAGAGCTAAACCCCTGTGCGGGTAGAGCTTTCCAGCCTTGAAACGTTGGAGCGGGTGAAGGGAATCGAACCCTCGTATTCAGCTTGGAAGGCTGCTGCTCTACCATTGAGCTACACCCGCGGCCGCCGTCCAGGTAGCACGGCGGATCCGGTTTGAGAAGCGCGGCGGGTGGGGAAATCCGGTGCCGGCCGCGCTCCGTTCCCCCTACTCCACGACCAGCTTGTAGGGCTGGCCGGCGCGCAGGGGAGCGCCCTTGTCGAGGCCGTTGAGGACCTGGAAGCGTTCGAGCGGGCGGTCGACCGCGGTCATGCGCTGGGCCAGGCTCTCGGCGGTGTCGCCGGGGGCGGCGGTGACGGTCTGGATGCGCAGGGGCTTGAGGCTGCGCGCCTCGTCGGGCGTCACCAGGGCGATGCTGGACAGCCAGCGGCCGAAGGCGGGTTCCGGGTCGGTGGTGCCCTTGGCGGCCATGATCATCCGGAAGGTGTTGGTGCCGACCCGGACCGCCGCGAGGCGGAAGAACCACTCCTTGCCCTTCGAGATTGCGGTGACGGCCGGGAAGCCGTTCACGATCCGGTTCTCGACGCTGCCGGTCTCGATCGCGTCGTTCCAGGTCGCCTTCAGGACCTCCTCGAGGCCCTGGCCGGCATGCGTCTCGACCGCGTCGAACAGCAGGCGGCGGGCACCGTCCGGCGTGGTGCCGAGCACGGCGCGGGCGGTGTTGTCGAGCCCGAACCCGTCCGGCGCCTCGAAGGCGACGCCGAGGCGGGGATGGATGAAGCGGCGGCCGCGGATCAGCCCGTCGGCCGGGTTGTCGCCGTAGGCGATGCCGTCGATCGCCGCGAGGTAGCGGTTGCGGTCGTCGGCGCCGAGGCCCGGCGCGCCGATGCGGCGCGCCGCCTGGGTCACCTGGGTGATGCGCTCGGGCGTGCTCGGATGGGTCGCCAGCATGTCGGGCTCGGCGTTGAGCCCGCCGCCGGCGCGGAGCGCCGTCGTGCGGTTGAGCGCGGTGAGGAAGCGGGCGGCGCCGAACGGGTCGTAGCCGGCGCGGGCGAGGGTGCGCACGCCGGTCTGGTCGGCCTCGAATTCCTGGCTGCGCGAGAAGCGCGCCAGCACGAAGCGGGACTGGTCCTGCAGCAGGGCGCCGGTCGCGGGGTCGTTGAGCACGTCGGCCACGACCTTGCTGACGAGCTCGGAGCGCAACGCCATCTCGGTCCGTGCGCTGGCATGCCGCAGGGTCACGTGGGCGATCTCGTGCGCCAGCACCGCGGCAAGCTCCGAGGTGTCGTCGGCGAGCGCCAGGAGCCCGCGGGTGACGTAGAGCCGTCCCGTCGGCAGCGCGAAGGCGTTTACCACCGGCGAATCGAGCAGCGTCACCGCGTAGGTCTCGTCGGGGCGCTCGGTCGCCTTCACCAGGCGGTCGGTGACGTCGCCGACGAAGCGCAACGCCGCCGGCGCCCTGTACTCGCCGCCGAACGAGGCGACGAGCTTGGCGTGGTCGGCGTCGTTGGCCGGCCGGTCGCGCCCGGTGGTGCGCGGCGCCTCCGGCGGCACGACGGCCGCCACCGGCGGCAGCGCCCCGGTCTGGTCGGCGGTGCAGGCAGCCACGAGCAGGGCGAGCGCGGTCGCAGGCCCTGCGACCGCGGCCTGGCCGGCCGGGTTGGTTCGCGTGAAAAGCCACCCCATGGCGTCAGCGCCGCGGCGCCTGCTCCTCGTCCAGCATCTCGATCATCTCGGCCGCGCCGACATCCAGGGTCGGCCCGCGCCAGAGCTCGACGATGCCGCGAGCCCGCACGCGCCGCCCCCGAAGCGCAGCAGCAGAGAAACCACGTTCGAGCATGTTCCGCCAAGTGCGTTTCGACACCGTGACGGTCGCACCCTCGGTCCCGAAAGGGGCGAAGTTGAGGTAGGTGCGCCGCTCGCGCTCGCCGACGTTGCGGACGCGGCCCTCCACGACCACGAATCGCCCCACGAGGCCGGCGAGCCGCGCCCCCTCTTCCGCCGGCACCGGCGGCGCCCCGGCCCACAGGCCGCGGCCGGCGCGCCGGGCCGTCTCCTCGATCGCCAGCAGCCCCGGGCGGCACAGGCTGTCGCCCTCCCCGGCATCGACCTGGACGAGGCCGGCCGCGACGAGCCCGCCGGCGAGATCGACCGGGGCATCGTCCGGAGGAGCGTTTTCGGGGACGTCCTGCGTCGTGGCGTCGAGGGTGATTCGGCCCCAGCGGTCGGCCTCCGGCGCCTCGCGGGTGGCGAGCGAGCGCCCCGCGAGGCGCATCAGCCAGGCCCGCGCCGCCTCGGCCGCCGCCGGGTCGTCGGGCCAGCGCAGCCCGTCGAGGCGCGCCCGCCGGCCGGAGGCGAGGACGAGCTCGCCCCGGGCGGCGACCGATTCGAGCCGGTCCTGCCCGGACGCCCGCCCCCGGCAGGCCGGCGGCTCGCGCCCGCGCGGGGCCGCCGCCTGGGCGGCGCCGGCGACCAGCACGAGGAGACAGACCGCGATCCCTCCCCGCATGAGTCGACCCCCGCTCCCGATGGATGCCCGCCCGGCGGCGCGCGCGGCGAGGTTGGCGGAAGCCGGCCGGGATGGTAAGAGGCTCGCCGTGGGTCTCCGTAGCTCAGCTGGACAGAGCACAGGTTTCCTAGGTTCAAATTGGGCGTCGCGCCGGGAAACCGCGCGACGGATCCGCTCAAAGTCGGGGAAAGCGTCGAGCCGCCTTGGCCTCACGCCGATCCCGAGCCAAGCCCGGACCGCCAGGCCGGGAAGGTGTAGAGACTAGACGGGCGGCACCTAAGGGCATGCGGGCGGACCTGCAGGCTTACGGTGAAGGGATAGTCCAGACCACGAACGCCTTGCGGCGGCGGCGAAAGCCGAAGTGGTATGAAACCTGGGGTCGCAGGTTCGAGCCCTGCCGGGGACGCCACACCTTGCCAAGCCTTCGAGCTGGCTGAAACTTTGCTGAAATCAGCGCCTTGCAGGCCGCCGATCCTACAAACCGGCGGTGCAAACGGGCCGTGGGCTTGTTGAAATCCCTCCTGCGGGACAGGCACGGCACCTGCTAGTTCCGGCGAGTCATCCCGGTCGAGCTGTAGCCCTCCATGCCCGCTCCGTGAACCGGGAAGGCGAGGCCCCAGACCAAGGACCCGGCTACCGTGAGGCGAGCCCACGCCCGCCCCTCCCCCGCTGTGTGGTGGGCTTCGAGGACGCCGAGAGGACGAGGCGCGAAGGTCCGCCGCCGGTCTTGCCGCGAGAAGCCGCCCTCCCCCGGTCGCAGAGATCGAGGCGGGCTTTCTCTTGGGACTGCTCCGCTACCGGGCGGGGCTACCAGGCGGGCCTCGTGGAGACTGAAGCCTCCCTCTGGTCGGCCCTCGACATCGAGCGGGAGGCCCAGGCGGCGGGGGGCGTGGTCGAAGTGGTTCACCCGCTTCCTGCGCGAGACGGTCGGCATGATGGGCACGACGAAGGTCCTCCACCTCGTCGAGCGCACCTTCCCGCGAATGGCCCGGGATGCCGGCAGCATGAGGAGATGCACGATGCCCGCACTGGGCTCGCCGGAGGCGGTGGCGTCGGGCGGGGCTACGGGAGAGGCTTCGGGCCCAAGGCGCGGTGGCGGCCAAGATGGCGAAGGGCGGACCAGATGGCCGGCTCTCCGCCACTCCGAGAATTCTCAGCGCTCAGTTGCGATAGCCACCGGAGGTCATACCGCGGCGCTTCTGGCCCCTCGGCCGGGACGGATGCTTGCCGTTGCCCATGCGAACGGGTGTCACGAGCGAGTTGCCGTCGACAGTCGCGCTCGCCCCGACGCTTGTCGTGCTCGACGCGGGCAGCGGAGCCGCCGAGGCAGGAAGCGACACCAGGAGAGCACCCAGGGCACCAGCGCAGACCGTAGCAGTCAGGGCGGGGAAGGACTTCAACACAGATTGCCTCACAGGCTTGTGATGGTTCGGCTGACCAACACGGGCCCTGCGTGAGTGTTCCGAACGAAAGTGGGCCTACGGATCTCGGCCGCTTTACGCCGTGCTTTGAGAACCATCACCCCTTTCCGCCCTGCACCACACGCAACTTCATCAACCCGGGAGGCAAATCCGGCGGCCTCCCGGGCCGCGCCAGGTCCACGAAATGCGCCTTGCACTTCGGCACGACGAGCTCTTCGCGCTTGCCCTCGGCACGTCCCACCAGGGGCAATCCATCGCGATCCGGTCCAGTACCGGGATCTGCGGGCAGAACTTCGCGGCCAGCCTTGCCAGCCTGGAGCTGCCCTGTGCCGGTCGGGACACTGCGGGCACCCTACCCGCACCACCACGAACGGGTAGGCGGCGAGGTTGCCCGGCCGGGCCGGTGGCGGATCGTCAAAGCGCATCGCCGGTGTCGTCCAGGCGCCCACGGACGAAGCCCCGGGAGATGAGCCGGCTGCGCTCCCGGGTCCGGCGCTCGGCCTCCAGGAGGTCCGCCAAGGCGTCCGTGATGGCGCACCGGAGGGCAAGCGCGAGGTCGCCCGAAGTCTGCGAGAGGTAGGCCGCGGCGATGGCCTCGACGGGGCATGAGGCGCCGGTGGGAGCGGAGGACGGGTCTCCGGCGGGTCCGGTGTGTCTCGCCAGCATCGTGTTGCCCTCCGGCCGAATCATATAGAACGAAAAGGGAACACGCCACGGGCCGGCTGGTTCGGTCAAGTGCCTGGGGCAGGCTTCTTGTCACGCCTGACAGAGGCCGCTCTGGCTCCCGCCAAGTGATTGAAATTACAGGAGTAGAAGTAGTTTAGATAGACGCCCTCCACGGCACACGACAGTGACGTGAATCCGCAACGCTTATCTCTACCACCCGCGACCTCATCCTGAGGTGTTGGCGATCAAAGATCGCACGCGATCGAAGATCGACTGACCTCGAAGGAGGCCTCCAGATGTCGCTGCGATTTCTGGAGGCCTTCTTCAAGGCTCAGCGATCGTCGATTGCGTGCGATCTTTGATCGCCAACACCTCAGGATCAGGTGGTGTATGGGAAAGCCTTGACGCAGAAAGGCTTCACGCCCCTGTCGGGTACCGTGGGCGCTCTCATAAGCAGAATTCCAACCGAGCGCAGCTCGCTGCCGAGTCGCCACATTTTTCCGGTCAGCTTCGCATCCGGGGTCGATCCGCGGTCTGGCCCCGCCGGTTCTCGGACGCCTCGCGACGACGGCGTACCGGTGCGCCCGGTCTGCCTCGATCGGCTACTTCCCGGATCTCCTTACGCGGTGATCGTCCGGGACAAGGGCGTGTCTCGAGGACCCCGCGCAGTCCGTCGGCGATCGCGAGCCGACGCCGTGAGTGGCCGGCGGACGGCGCCGGCCGAAGCGCGTCAGAGGAAATCCTCCTCCGCCTCCCCCTCGTCCCCCAGCCCGTCCAGCACATCCAGGCATCCCTGCAGGATGTAGGCGGCCGCCAGCTTGTCGACGAGCGCGCCGCGGCGCGCCCGAGAGGCGTCGGCCTCCAGCAGGGTGCGGGTGACGGCGGCGGTCGACAGGCGCTCGTCCCAGAAGAGCACCGGCAGGGGCAGGATCGGTTTCAGGTTGCGCACGAAGGCGCGGGTCGATTGCACCCGGGGGCCCTCGCTGCCGTCCATGTTGAGGGGCAGGCCGATCACCAGCCCGCCGACGGCGTGCTTCGTGGCGATGGCGGCGAGCGCGGCGGCGTCGGGGGTGAACTTGACCCGCTTGATCGTCTCCAGCGGCGAGGCGATGCGGCGCTGCACGTCCGAGAGGGCGAGCCCGATGGTCTTGGTGCCGAGGTCGAGCCCGAGCAGGCGGGCGCCGCCGCGGGAATCGGCCGCGAAGGCTTCGATCGTCTCCCGGTTCACGGGCAGCCTCCGCGCCTTAGGTAGGGGGTGCCGGCCTCGCCCCGACGCAGCGCCCGGGCGGCCGGCCGCCGATTTCCACTCCGAAAACATCTTTGCCCGGAGCTCGTCCGATGCGCATCACCTGGTTCGGCCATTCCGCCTTCCGCCTCGATTTCGCGTCCGCCCACGTGTTGATCGATCCGTTCTTCACCGGCAACCCGGCCTTCGAGGGCGACCGCAAGGCGGCGACCGAGGGGGCGACCCACATCCTGGTCACCCACGGCCACGGCGACCATGTCGGCGACACGGTCGAGATCGCCGCCGAGACCGGCGCCAAGGTCGTCACCAACTACGACCTGTGCATGTGGCTCGGCTCGAAGGGGGTCAAGCAGCTCGAGCCGATGAACACCGGCGGCACCGTCGATGTCGGCGGCTTCCGGGTCAGCCTGGTGCGGGCCGACCACTCGGCCGGCATGAGCGAGGCCGGGGTCACGGTGCCGCTCGGGCTGCCCAACGGCGTGATCGTGCGGGCCGAGGGCGAGCCGACCGTCTACCACATGGGCGACACCGACATCTTCGGCGACATGGCGCTGATCCAGGAGATCTACCGCCCCGACGTGCTGATGGTCCCAATCGGCGACCGCTTCACCATGGGGGCCGACACCGCCGCGCTCGCGGTCACGCGCTTCTTCAAGCCGAAGGCGGTGTTCCCCTGCCATTACGGCTCGTTCCCGATCGTCGACCAGAGCGCCGACCGCTTCGTCGCCGCCCTGGACGGCAGCGGCGTGCAGGTGATCGTGCCCCACAAGGGCACCGCCGTCACGGTGCAGTGAGGCGCGTCCGCGGCCGCCCTCCCCCGGGGGCGGCCGCGCCCGGCCGGAGCGTCGCCGTTAAGGTTAACCAAAGGTTGACGTGGCGGGGCGGGACCGAGTGAGATTAACAAACCGTTAATCCGCCGTGTCCCCGCTCCGAGGTCGTCTTGGCCGCCACCATCCTCCCCTTCGCGCCGTCCTCCGGTACCCGTCCGACGCAGGAGGCCGTTCCGCCGGCGCGGGGCGCGATGACCCTCGACCTCGACGGGGCGGTGAGCCCGCTGCGGGGCCCGCTGCCGGCGGCGAGCGGGCGCTTCGCCCGCGCCGCGGCCGCCCCGGCCC
>NZ_JACWCT010000053.1:0-34374 GCF_016613415.1 Methylobacterium ajmalii
CGGCCGAGCGGGCGCTGCGCTGTGTGGCGGTCGGGCGCAAGAACTACCTGTTCGCGGGATCCGAGCTGGGCGCCGAGCGTGCGGCGGCGTTCTACACCCTGATCGAGACAGCGAAGATGAACGGGCTCGATCCGGAGGCCTACCTGCGCGACGTGCTCACGCGCATCGCCGATCACCCGGCCAAGCGACTGGCCGATCTGCTGCCTTGGAACTGGATGCCAACCAGTGAGGCCGAGCAGGCCGCCTGACCAGTGGATCCGTCACCGAGCGCTTACGCCGAGGGCGCTACGACGCGCGCCTTGGCGACCGCCTTCTGTGTACCTCCGAGACACCGTTCGTCGCAGCGGCTCGCATCCTCAAGACCGAGGGCGTGCCCTGCCACGAGCCCTTGACCATGACCCATGAGGGGTCCGAGACGATCTGCCTCCGCTCCACCGTGGGCCGAGCTGCGGGCCTCTCGGTTCACGAAACCGGTCGAGGGCTCACGATCCGGCGCTACAAGCCCTCGCCGTTCGCGCAGCCCCTGGCTGTCGCCGATGAGACGTGATGTTGCCCATGAAGCCTCACGCCCTCATCCACATGACCGATGCCGATGGCCGAGAGGTCGTCGGTGTGCGCCTGACGAACGCCGACGAAGCCGCGTGGCTCTACCTCTCGGACTACAGGCGCATCGTGGAGGACCACGGCACGCCCACATGGCGCCTCGTGAAGAACGGCAAGGGCCAGTTCTACGTGCGCTTCAAGCAGGTGGGTCGTAGCAGCCGGAACGTCACCGTAGCGCGCCTTGTAGCCGGTGACTTCGAGCGCACAGGCGTCCGCTACCGAGACTGCAATCCCTTCAACCTGCGGAGCAGCAACCTCTACCATGTTGACGGTGGCGGGCTGCGTCCGAAGGCCCTGCATCGTTCAGGCGGCTTGAGGTCAGTCGCGGGCAACGGTGCCGAGCTTGGCCCGTGATCCCGATGACCCGGGCCTCAACGCGAAGGGGCGGGCTTCTTCGGTCCACCGCGGGACTTCATCGTCAGGATGTAGTTAGCGCCCGTCAGCCCCGCGGGGTGAGGGCCAGCCCAGATCAGGTAGTAGAGCCGACCACCCCTCGTGTTCGTGATGAGTTGAGGCTGCGAGACGTGACCGAAGGCGAACCCAAGACGTTCCCGGTACCACTGCAAGAGGCGCTCTTCGCTGTCGGCGAACTTCACCGTTCTGGTGCCGCCCAGGTCCGTGACCTCCTCGTAGGTTTGCTTGCGCCAGTCGGGCGTACCGAAGAAGGTGTCGAGCGAGATGCTCCAGCCCTTGGGCACGTCACCGCTGTTCGGCATCATGCGCCTGATGGCCATGCCCAGCGGGAAGTTGATCATTACCTCGATCGCCTCCGTGGCCGCCAAGGCTTCGATTGTTGACCAGGGGACTTGTATGCCGAAGGGGTCGAGGAAGATGTAGGCTCGATGTGTTCTCTTGCTGAACTTCGAGTTCAGAAGGGACAAGAGGGCCTGGTTGGCATCGCCGGCAACGATCTCAATCGACCGCCTACCGTGGAACTCCTCCTTGAGCCCTTCGAGCTTCGCGAGACGTTCCGGGTCCTTCTCGATGAAGATGTAGCGGTGGAACGGGTTCGGTAACTCCAGCGCGATGCGAGGCGAGCCCTTCAGGTACCGCACTTCTTGCTCGACGGGGTCTGCTTCCTCGGCAGGTAGGAGGCTGGCGAAGATGTCGTCCATCCCACTCGCGTGAGCGGGCTTGTCGTCCGCGTGTCTACTCCGTACCGCTGACATCCCAGGGCCAGCGAAGGCGTCTACGAACACCTGCTCCCAGTACGTCTTCTTCTTCAGGCGGGTGGTCCAGTAGTCCAACCCTCGACGAAGGCTATCCAGCTTCTCTTCTGCCCATGGTCCAACCGTGTTGTCCTTCGGGCGCTTGCTCATCCAACGGCATCCGGGAGACGTTCGGCTGTCCTGCCAGGGAACTCGGACCACTCTCTTCCATCGAGGGTACGTCCTCCAGCCTTCGGCCGATAGCCCCCCCATTGCTTGAAGAAGAACGCGACGCCCGCCCTGCGACACTGGTCTCTGACTTCCCGCACCCACTCGGGGGACATCGGGCGAGCACGGGGGCCGCTTTCGCCGCCTACAATCACCCAGTCGATGCCCGAGAGGTCGAGTTGCCCGATGGGTCCGATCAACGGTTCGATGGACAGGAAGCGGATGCTCGCTGGAGCGTCCCGAAGGTGTCTCACCCGGGACAGCTTGCTCGCGTCCTCTACGGACACGCCGCACCAGACGTGTGCCGGGCCTCGTCCCGTTCCGTACCGACGACGCAGGTAGTCCCTCATCAGGGACGACCGCTTCGTAAGAACCTGGAATGTGTGCCAGTCGGCTTGTTCCATCGTGTCGAAGACGCGGTCGATGAACGCCGATGGCACGCCCTTGTGGAAGAGGTCGCTCATGGAGTTCACGAAGACCATCTTCGGCTGCCGCCATGACAGGGGCTGCGTCAGACGCGCGGGCCGGAGGGTTAGGTCGAAGCCCGTCTCGAACGGGTGCCCCGGGACGCCACGGAACCGCTCGGAGAACCTCTCGACATAGCAGTTGTCGCAGCCTGCGCTGATCTTCGTGCACCCGGTCACCGGGTTCCACGTTGCGTCAGTCCACTCGATGGTGCTCGTCTCGGCCATCAACGCCCCGGCTGTATGGTGTTGTGAGCTTACGCCCTCCGCCTCGGCGCACCAGAGACCGGATCGCACCAGCCGGCAAGACCCACGGGCAGGTCGTGGTATCACTGGCGAGCGTGGCTTGGCTCCGTGCTACACCAGCTTGTTACCCCAGAGTACGTGCAGGGCCTTGAAGCTCCCTGCGTGCCGCTCCTTGATCGTTGCGATGCTTGATCGCGCTTCCTCCTCTCGGTAGTCGCCGTAAGCTCCGATGTTGAGGTAGACAAGCAGGGTAGGCTTCTGGCCGTAGAGTCTCCCCACCTTCTTGCTGATCGCGCGGTCCGGGGCGGTTGGTAGTTCATTGAGGCGTCGATCCCAGTCTTCAACAGGATCGTACCGCACTTGTGGAGCGTCAGGCGCGTACTCGTTGGCCCGCTTCCTGCCGGGCATCATCGCCTCTGTTACCTCTACATCTAGGACCTCGGAACCTACATTCACCCGTCCATCTGGATACTGCTCGGAGGGGGTTGTGAGCTGAAGTCGGTCCGCCCCGGAGAGCGTGGAGAACTGCCCGAGCGTCCAAGCATCCCGCCAGAAGCCCCACGCGGGGTACTTGAACAGGACGTAGGGTGTCACCTGCCCTCGAACGTCCTCAAGGATCGCCTCGAACTCGCCCGGTGACCGCCAGTCCGACAGCCTGAGCCTCGTCGCTCGAGCGAACTCTCCCATGTCGCCGCTGAACTGGGTCAACCCTACCTCCGAACAAGCCTCAATCGGCGAAGTAAGGTACGCAGGGGAGAGGTTGGCGGCGCTGTTAGCACCTCATCGCCACAAGCCTCCCGCTCCCTACTGGCTCCCTCTTGGATCAACTCAAGCTCGTCCGCGATCTCCTCGAGGGTAGCGGTCCAGGCGTCGATCTGATCCGGGGTGACGTGCAGAGCATGGGTCAGGGTGTTGCGGTGAAGTCGGCGCACAACGAGCCGTCCACCATCGAAGGGATCGAACCACCACTCACCGTGGATGAGGTTGTGGCGCTCCCTCGCAACCACCGAGAGGCACTTGAGGTGCCGGCTCATGGCCTCGAAGCGGCCCCCGTCGAGCTTGCACCGGAGCAGCCGCCGCATCTTCTTCGGCAGTTCCTCCGTCCCCGCGACGTACTGCCTAGCCTCCGCCTCGTTGGCGATCTCGAGCAAGGCCAGATCAACCACCGCCTCATGGGCACGCCCGTAAGCGAGCATCATCGAACCGAGCGGCCGGATGTAGGGCTCCAGCTCAGGGCTAGAAGCTCGCGGGAACGCGGCCGTCATCGCCTTCGGTGGGGGACATCCAAGGGGACAACATGGGGGACATCACCATTCTGGCGGCAGATAAGTCCCTGTTGTCATTGGCTTTTTGGGGATGCCAGAAAACTGGCGGAGAGAGAGGGATTCGAACCCTCGATACGGTTGCCCGTATACACGCGTTCCAGGCGTGCGCCTTCAACCACTCGGCCACCTCTCCGGGCCAGATCTGCGGGGCGCTGGGCGCCCGTGCAGGTCGGGTGCCGTCCTCTAGCGGGGCTGGGGCCGCGGCGCAAGCGCGAGATCGTCGGGGCGGCGAATTCCTGTCGTCCCGGGGAGGGAGATCGGATGGCGGACGAAGGGCCGCTGCAACCTGTGCAGGGTATCGGCCGTTTCGATCAACGGCCGGCGCGTCCGCGGCGGCCGGCCGGAATCGGCCGAGCGACACCAGGAGACAGCCCCCCGGACCCCGCGCCCCTCCCGGGCGGGCGTCCGGATCGGGCCCGACCGGCAAGGACAGGCGACGTGAGAACGGGCGACATGGGAAACGACACCGTGACTGCCAAGGACGAGCGGCCGGTGGTCCTGGTCGTGGAGGACGAGGCGCTGACGATCATGGATCTCAGCGACGTCCTGGACGCGGCCGGCTACGAGGCGCTGCAATCGGCCTCGGCCGAGCGGGCCCTCGGCCTCCTGACCGCGCGAACCGACATCGTCGCGCTGATCACCGACGTGGAACTGTCCGGCAAGACCGACGGTTTCGACCTCGCCCGCGCGGCCGAGCAGATGCGGCCCGACCTGCCGATCGTCGTCGTCTCGGGGCGCAGCAAGCCGGATCCGGAGCGGATGCCGTCCCATGCCCGCTTCGTCGCCCGGCCCTGCCGCGGCGACGACATCCTCGACGTCCTCAGGACCCTGATGAAGCCCTGAGCGGGCCGCCTCAGGTCGGGGCGACGGCCGGGCCCGGCTGCGGCGGCTCGGCCAGCCAGACCTCGACCGGGGCGCAGGCCGACCCGAAATCGAGGATCAGGTTGCGCAGCCGACGCGCCGGATGGCCCGCCTCGGCGGGCATGTCGACGGTCTCGCCCACGGCCCGCAGGACGCCCTCGATTTTGCATCGACCCAGGGTCAGGCTGACGGGCGTCCCGCTGCAGGTGTCCACGCTTCCTCTCCTCTCACTGTCAACTGGATAACGCTGAGCGGGAGGGCGCGGTCCATCCGCGAGTCGATCACGGTTACGGCTTGGTCACCGGCGTGCACGACTCGCGTGGGCGCACTTCTTGGTTGAATCGCTCCCCGCGTCAGGCCCCGCCGGCCTTGAGGGCGCGCAGGCGCCGAGCCCCCGTCTCGGCCGGGCTGCCGGGCGGGGAGAGGCGGCGCTCGATCGCCTCGAACTGGCGGCCCTGGGCTTTCAGGAGAAGGCGCAGGGCCGCGATGCTGGCCTGGAGATCCCGGGCATCCTCGAGCGGGTCGAGGGTCGGCGAAGCGGTCGTCGCGTGAGTCGGCATGGCCGCCATCACGGGCGGACAGGCTTAACGGCTGGTTAAAAAACCCCGCCGCGCGGTGGCGCGGCAGGGCTCCGTTATGAAAATATTCCGCAATCGCCCGGAGGGCCGGGACGGCGGGCCTCAGCTCCCGGCGCGCTCGCGCAGGGCCGGGATGAACAGATCCTGCCAGGTGGCGGGCTTGGTCTTCATGATGCCGGCCCGGTTCATGAAGGTGACGAACTCCATGATGCCGTGCGGGGTCGCCGAGAACTTGCTGTCGGGATCCTCCAGGATCTGGGCGACCTCCTGGGGCGACACCTTCACCTTCGAGGCACGGGCGAAGATCTCGGCGGTCTCGGCCTTGTTGGTGGTGATGAAGTCGCAGGCCTCGTCGAGGGCGGCCAGGAAGGCCAGGGTCGTCTTCGGGTTCGCCTCGGTGAAGCGCTTGAGCGCGAACACCACGTCGAGGGTGATGTTGCCGAAGATCTGCGACGCCTTGAGGATCGTGCGCACCTTCGGGTCGGCCCGCTCGACGTTGGTGAAGGGCGGCGAGGCGAAGTGGCCGACGATCTCGGTCCGGCCGGACAGCAGTGCGGCGACCGCCTCGGGGTGGGGCAGGCCGACGGTGCTCGAATCGAGCTTGGTGTAGTTCTCGGGCCCGAACTGCTTGGCCACCGCCATCTGCAGCACCACCGCGGCGAGCGAGGTCTTGATGCCGGGGATCGCGATCTTGTCCTTCGGGGTGAAGTCGGCGAGCGACTTGATCTCCGGCTTGTTGACGTTGAGGTCGAGGGCGGTGGCCGACATGCCCGAGACGCCGATCACCTCGGTCTTCGGGCTGCCGCGGCCCTTCGACCACAGCGCCAGGAAGCCCGGTGCGCCGGTGCCGGCGATGTCGAGCGAGCCGGCGATCATCGCGTCGTTGATGACGTTGCCGCCATCGAGCGTCAGCCAGGTCACCTTGACGTCGCCGAGCCCCGCCTTGGCGGCCTGGGACTCGAGGAGCTTCTTCTCCTGCATCACGAAGAGCGGCAGGTAGAGGACGCCGTAGCCCTTCGAGATGCGGATCTCCGACACCTCGGCGCGGAGCGGGCCGAGGCCCATCGTGAGCGCCAGGGCGGCGCCGGCGGCGAGGCCGAGGAGCTTGCGTGCGAACATGGGATCCTCCCGTTTTCGTCGTTCTTGCTGTGGTTCTTGCGGGTCGTCTTTGCCCCCCGGACCGCGCCGGGTCCAGGGGGCATGGGCGCGGGAGCATTTTCCGACGGACCGGATGCCGGTTTGTCTTGGAAATTGCGATGAAACAAAGACTTGGAGAGCTTCGCGATTACAGGGCGATCGTGAAGCGCTCTAGTGTTGCATGCCCCAGCGGCGGATTGTATTCTTCTCGATGTTGGCAAAGATCACGTTCTCGACGAACAGGCCGATCATGATGACGGTGAACAGCCCGGCGAAGACGTTGGTGGTCTCGAGGGCGTTGCGGTTCTCGAAGATGTACCAGCCGAGCCCGCCCGAACCCGAGGAGACGCCGAAGACCAGCTCCGCGGCGATCAGCGTGCGCCAGGCGAAGGCCCAGCCGACCTTGAGGCCGGTGAGGATCGACGGGAAGGCCGCCGGGATCAGGATCGCCCGCACCAGGGACAGGTTGCGCAGGCCGTAGTTCAGCCCGACCATCCGCAGCGTGTTCGAGACCGAGCGGAAGCCCGCATGGGTGTTGAGCGCGATCGCCCACAGCACCGAGTGAACGAGAACGAAGACCACGCTGCCCTGGCCGAGGCCGAACCAGATCAGCGCCAGCGGCAGGAGCGCGATCGCCGGCAGCGGGTTGAACATCGCCGTCAGCGTCTCGAGCAGGTCGGTGCCGATCCGCGAGCCGATGGCCAGCGTGGTGAGCAGGGCGGCCAGCACGATGCCGATGCCGTAGCCGATGGCGAGCGTCTGGAGCGAGACCAGCGCCTTGGTCGGGATCTCGCCGCTCAGGATCGCGGCGGCGAAGGCCTCGACGGTGGCCGAGAAGGTCGGGAACAGCAGCGGGTTGTCGAGCCAGCGGCCGTAGGCCTCCCAGATCACCGCCAGGACCGCCAGGACGGCGGCCTTGCGCAGCCAGCTCTGGCGGTAGGCGAGCTCGGCGAAGGACAGGCGCTGCTCGACGCTGATGGCGCCCGAGGCGGAGGTCTCGCGCACGATCTCGGGCCGCTGCGTCAACAGAGGCGAGGCGAGGGGCGGCGAGGCGAGGGACGGTGAGGAAAGCGGGGCCAGGGTGGCGGTCACGGCGTGTCTCCCGGATCGTGTGATTGTCAGGCGAACAGCATGTCGTTGATGCGGGTCTCGAGGGCGCCCTGCGCGGCGGTGCCGAGCTCCGAGGCCGGCAGGCTGTTGAGCTCGGCCTTGACCTGGCCCGGATGGGGCGAGAGCAGCAGGATGCGGGTGCCGACCTTGATCGCCTCCTCGATCGAGTGGGTGACGAACAGCACCGTGAACCGGGTGTCGTCCCACAGGCGCAGGAGCTCGTCCTGCATCTTGCGCCGGGTCAGCGCGTCGAGGGCCGCGAAGGGCTCGTCCATCAGCAGGATGTCGGGCTCCATCGCCATGCCGCGGGCGATGGCCACGCGCTGCTTCATGCCGCCCGACAGCATGTGGGGGAAGGAATCGGCGAACTTCGCCAGGCCGACCTTCTCGATGTAGGACATCGCCCGGTCCATGGCCTCCGTGCCGGTGGCGCGGCCGCTGGCGGTCAGCGCGAAGGCGACGTTCTGCTTGACCGTCTTCCACGGCAGGAGCTGGTCGAATTCCTGGAAGACCATCATCCGGTCGGGGCCGGGTTCGGTGACCTTGCGGCCCTTGAGCTTGATCTCGCCCTCGACCGGGGTCATGTAGCCGCCGATCGCCTTGAGCAGGGTGGACTTGCCGCAGCCCGACGGCCCGAGAAGGATGTAGCGGTCGCCCGGCATCACCTCGAAATCGACCCGGTAGGTCGCGGTGACCAGATGATCGGTCGTCTTGTACTGGAGCGTGACGCCCTCGACCTGGAGCAGCGGCTCGGGAATGATGGTCGGACGTGCGTTCATGGCGGTGCCTCCCCGGATCTTCGTCGCTTGGCCCGGCTTCCTCGCGGCATGCGCTTGGCCGGGCGTTGGAGCGTGGGGTAGGGTCCGAACCTGTCGCCGACCTGACAGATATCTCCACCGGCCCGACGAAGAGGAACTTTTGTGCGCATCCTGCTCGTCGAGGACACGCGGGACGTCGGCGAGGCCATCGCGGTGCGCCTGCGCGGGCTCGGCCACGCGGTCGACTGGGAGGTGGACGGGGAGGCCGGCGACGCGCTGCTCGCGGTCCAGGCCTACGACCTCGTGATCCTCGACGTGAACCTGCCGGGGCTCGACGGCTTCTCGATCCTCAAGCGGCTGCGGGCGCGCCGCGGGCCGGTGCCGGTGCTCGTCCTCACCGCGCGTTCGGAGGTCGACGACCGGGTGGGCGCCCTCGATCTCGGTGCCGACGACTACCTGGTGAAGCCGTTCGACTTCCGCGAACTGGAAGCCCGGGTCCGTGCCCTCCTGCGCCGCAACAGCGGGCACGCCGACAACGCGCTCGTCCTCGGCAACCTGCGCCTCGACCGGGAGGCCCGCAGCGCCAGCGTGGCGGGCGAGGCCCTCGACCTGACGCGGCGCGAATGGACCCTGATCGAGATCCTGGCGGCGCGGCCGGGGCGGATCTTCCCCAAGGGCGAATTGCTGGAGCGGGTCTTCGCCCTCGAGGAGGAATCGAGCGAGAACGCCGTCGAGCAGATCGTGGCGCGGCTGCGCCGCAAGCTCGTCGCCGCCGGGGCCCAGGCGGAGATCCGCACCCTGCGGGGGCTCGGCTACCAGGTCGTCGGCCCGGAGGCATGATCCTGCGCGGCTCCTCGCTGTTTGCCCGCCTCGTCGCGGTGCTGGCCCTGGTGCTCGCGGTCGGCGCCGGGCTGCTCCTCGCCGCCGCCTGGGCCTCGGCGCGGCTCGCCGCCGACGAGGCCTACGACCGGCTCCTCGTCGGAGCGGCGCTCCAGATCGCCGAGACCATCGCCAGCGACGGGCGCGAGATCTCGGTCGATCCGCCGTTCTCGGCCTTCGAGACCCTCGGCCTCAGCCCCCGCGACCGGATCTTCTACAAGGTGGTCGATCCCGCCGACGGCCTGCTCACCGGTGACGCCGACCTCGCGGTGCCGGTGGACCGGGCCCGCCTCGCGGCGGGACCCGTGCTGCTCGACGCCGAGCATCGCGGCCAGGCGGTGCGGGCGGTGGTGGCCGGGCGCTACGTGCCGGACGCCGCGAAGGCGGGCTTCGCCGCCGTGGTGGTGGCCCAGACCCGCGAGGCGCGGAGCGGGCTCGCCCGGGCGCTCACCGTCAAGGCGAGCCTGATGGTGCTGGCGATGAGCGCGCTGGCCCTCGGCGCCGTCGCGGTGGCGGTGCGCGCGGCCCTGCGGCCGCTGCGTGCCATCGAAGGCGTGCTGGCGGCCCGCGGGCCCAACGAACTCCAGCCGCTGGGCCTCGCCGCCCCGCGGGAGATCCATCTGCTCGTCGCCTCGATCGACCACTTCATGGGCCGGCTGTCGGGCCATGTCGCGGTGATGAAGCGCTTCATCGCGGATGCGGCGCACCAGATCCGCACGCCGCTGACCGCGCTTTCCGCCCAGCTCGACCTCCTGTCGCGCGAGACCGACGAGGGGCGCCGGCGCGACCAGCTCGCCCGCATCCGCGCGCGTACCGCCGAGCTCGGCCACCTCACCAACCAGCTCCTCAACCACGCCATGGTGATCCACCGCGCCCGCTCCGTCGCCTTCGACCCGGTCGACGTGGCGGGGCTCGCCCGCCGCACCCTGATCGAGGCGGTGCAGCAGCAGCCCGGCGACCGGGCGGTCGATGTCGGCTACGAGGGCCCCGAGGAGGCCGTGACCATTCCGGGCGACGCGATCGCGCTGCGCGAGGCTTTGTCGAACCTGATCCACAACGCCTACAGGCACGGCGCCCGCCGCCGGCTCACCGTCCGGGTCGGGCGCGAGCGCGGCCGGGTGCTGCTGGCGGTGGAGGATGACGGGCCCGGCATCCCGAGCGGGGAATGGGCCCGGGTGCGCGAGCCGTTCCGGGCCGCCGCCGGCGGCGGAGTCGGGTCCGGCCTCGGCCTCTCGATCGCCGCCGAGGTCGCCGCGGCCCATGGCGGCGAGATGCGCTTCGAGACCCATTCGGATCGGGGCTTCTCCGTGATCCTGTCCCTGCCCGACGGAGCCGAGGCATGATCGGCCGCCTCGCCTGCGCGGTGGCCCCGCTGCTTGCCCTGCTGCTCGCCCCGCTGGCCGCCGGGACGGCGGGAGCCGAGGAGGTGACCCGCTTTCCTGCGAGCGAGCACGAGCGCACGGTGCTGACGATCCGCGCCGCGGCGGATGCCGACGCGATGGCGCCGCTGATCCGCGACTACCAGCAGCTCTACCCGGACGTGACCGTGATCTACCACGAATACGTCACCGCCGACCTGTTCGGCGAGGTGGCGGCGGCCTGCGCCGCGGGCCGGGCGGCGCGCGACTATCCCGCAGACGTGGTGATCTCCTCCTCGGTCGACCACCTGATCAAGCTCGCCAACGACGGCTGCGCCCGGGCGCACCGCTCCTTCGAGACCGCCCGCCAGCCCGACTGGGCGGCCTGGCGCGACGAGGTGTTCGGCTTCACCACCGAGCCGGCGGTGATCGCCTACCGGCCCGACCTCGTGCCGCCCGAGGACCTGCCGCACAGCCGCGTCGCCCTCGTCGACCTGCTGCGGCGCAAGCCCGAGGCCTATGCCGGCAGGATCGGCTCCTACGACATCACCCTGTCGGGCATCGGCTACCTGTTCGCCGCCTACGACGCCCGCGCGGCCGCCACCTACGGCCGCCTCGTCGAGGCCTTCGGCCGGGCGGACCTGCGGGTGCGGTGCTGCACCGGCGACCTGATCGCCGACCTCGAGGCCGGGCGGATTGCGATCGGCTACAACCTGCTCGGCTCCTACGTCTACCGGGCGATGCGGCGCGGCGCCCGGATCGGCCTCGTCGTGCCGCGGGACTACACCCTGGTGCTCAGCCGCGCCGTCCTGGTGCCGGTCACCGCCCGTGCGGTGGGCGACGCCTTCGCGTTCGTGGACTACCTGCTGTCGGCCCGCGGCCAGAAGGTCTCGCGCGAGGAGGCGTTCTTCTTCGACCGCACCGGCCCGCTGCCCGCCGGGGTCGAGGGTCCGCCGAGCCTCGCCACCGCCGGCATCCTGCGGCCGATCACCGTCGGGCCGGTGCTGCTCGCGGTGCAGGACCGGGCCAAGCGCGCCCGCTTCCTCGCCGAGTGGCGCCAATCGATCGGCGCGGAGGCGCCCCGCGGCGGGCCGCGACGGGAGGAGCCGTGACGTTGCCGGCACCGCCCTGAATCGCGCCTCTTCGCGCCCGGGCCGAATCGGCTTAGCATCGTTGCCCGTGATCCGGCCCCGTCACGAGAGGCTGGACATCGGAGGAAGCATCGGATGCAGGACCCGGTTCGCATCACCGTGCGGCCCGATGGCCGCTACACGCTCTATCGCGGCGAGACGCCGCTGATCTTCGGCCTCAGCCGCGACATGGCGTTCAGCCTCGCCGAGAGCTGCGGCGTCGTCATCGAGCGCGCCTACAGCATCAACTGAGCGGAAGGCTCGACGAGCCGCGGCGCCTCCGGGGCGCCGCCCCTCACGCTTCGTCGCGGGGGCTCAGCGGCGGCCAGACCAGGCCGGCGGCGAGCGAGGCCGCGGAGCCGAAGCCGCAGCCGACGACCTTCACCATGAAGTCGGCGATCCGGCCGTGACGGGTCGGCTCGAGGAGCTGGAACGCCTCCAGGGCGCCGGCAGCCGCGATCGTCAGCAGCAGGACCCGCCAGCGGTGGCGCGGATAGCCGACCGCGAACAGGAAGCCGAGGAGCGCGAAGGCGCCGAACCGCTCGACCGAGACCGGCGCGCCGCTGACCGGCCGGTAGCCGATCGGCGCGACGGTCGCGGCCACGATGGCGGCCAGGATCAGCCAGCCGAGAAGGCGAGATGCTCGGGACATGGGACGGAAGACCCGTGCGGGCGCGGACGGCCCGGTTAGCGGAAGGACGCGCTGGGCCCGGTGCCGGACCGCCCCGGGCCGCGCAATCCTGGCTCGAAATGGTTACGATCCCGCCCGAGGCACGTGCGTCGCCGTGTCGGGCGAGGCGAGGTCGGGCAGGGGCCCGGTCACGGGAGGCTCGGCGCCACCAGCGCGCCCTCGGCGCCACCGCTGCCCGGCGCGAACGCCACCCGGTCGCCGTCGAGGCGGGCCCGCCCGCTCGCCACCAGGGCGAGGGCCGCGGGGTAGAGCCGGTGCTCCTGCACCAGCACCCGGGCGCTCAGGGCGTCCTCGTCGTCGTCGGGCAGCACCGGCACGGCGGCCTGGGCGACGATCGGGCCGGCATCGAGTTCCGGCACCACGAAGTGGACCGTGCAGCCGTGGACCCGCACGCCCGCCGCGAGCGCCTGGGCGTGCGTGTGGGTGCCGCGAAACAGCGGCAGCAGGGAGGGGTGGATGTTGAGCATCCGCCCAGCCCAGGCCTCGACGAACCACGGCGTCAGCACCCGCATGAAGCCGGCGAGCACCAGGAACTCGACGCCGTGCTCGCGCAGGGCCGCGTCGAGCGCCCGCTCGAAGGAGGCCCGGTCGGGATGGGCCCGGTGGTCGACCGCCGCGGTGGCGATCCCGGCCTCCGCCGCCCGGGCGAGGCCCGGCGCGTCGGGCCGGTTCGAGGCGACGAGGACGATTTCGGCCGGGTAGTCCGGCGCGCGTGCGGCCTCGAGCAGCGTCGCCATGTTGGAGCCGCGGCCCGAGATCAGGATGCCGACCTTGGCCCGCGCGCTCATAGGGCGAGGCGCCCCGTATAGGTCACCGGGCTCTCGCCCCGCTCGGTGATCCGCCCGAGGCGGACCGGCGCCTCGCCGGCCGCCTGGAGCGCCTGCTCGACCGCCTCGGCCCGCGCCGGATCGACCACCACCACCATGCCGATGCCGCAGTTGAAGGTGCGCAGCATCTCGGCCTCGGCGACGTTGCCCTCCCGGGCGAGCCAGCCGAAGACCGGGAGCACGCTCACCGCGTCGAGGTCGAGCGCGATGCCGACGCCGTCCGGCAGGACGCGGGGCAGGTTGTCGGGAAAGCCGCCGCCGGTGATGTGGGCGAGCGCCTTGATGGCGCCGTGACCGGTCGCCTTCAACGCCGAGAGCAGCGGCTTGACGTAGATGCGGGTCGGCTCGAGCAAGGCCTCGCCGAGGCTCTTGCCCTGCGCGAACGGCGCGGGCGCGTCGTAGCCGAGGCCGGAGGCCGCCACGATCCGGCGCACCAGCGAGAACCCGTTCGAGTGCACGCCCGAGGAGGGCAGGCCCAGCACCACGTCGCCCGGCGCGATGCCGGCGACCGGCAGGAGCGCGCCGCGCTCGGCGGCGCCGACCGAGAAGCCCGCGAGGTCGTAGTCGGACCCGTCGTAGAGGCCGGGCATCTCGGCGGTCTCGCCGCCGATCAGCGCGCAGCCGGCCTGGCGGCAGCCCTCGGCGATGCCCTTCACGATGTCGGCGCCCACGCCCGGCACCAGCTTGCCGGTGGCGTAGTAGTCGAGGAAGAACAGCGGCTCGGCGCCCTGCACGATGATGTCGTTGACGCACATCGCCACGAGGTCGATGCCGATCGTGGCGTGGCGCCCGGTCTCGATCGCGATCTTCACCTTGGTGCCGACGCCGTCGTTGGCCGCGACCAGGATCGGGTCCTTGAAGCCCGCGGCCTTCAGGTCGAACAGGCCGCCGAAGCCGCCGATCTCCGCATCCGCTCCCGGCCGGCGGGTCGCCCGCACCAGGGGCTTGATCGCCTCGACCATGGCGTTGCCGGCATCGATGTCGACGCCCGCCTCCGCGTAGGTCATCCCGTTCTGGCGCTCGCCCGTCGTCATCCCTCGACCCTTCGCCTCGATCCTTGCCATGCTGCGACCGCTCTTAGCCGCTCTTGCCCGCGACCGCGAGTCGGGGCAGCCGTGAGGAACCATGACGCCGACGAAGAGCCCGTTTCGATCGCTGCCGAACCTGATCACCGCCGCCCGCCTCGCCCTGGTGCCGGTCGTCGTCTGGGCGATCGCCCGCGAGGCCTGGGGCGCGGCGTTCCTGGTCTTCGCGGCCGCGGGGATCTCGGACGGGATCGACGGGTTCCTCGCCCGCCGCTACGCCTTCGCGAGCCGCCTCGGCGCGATCCTCGATCCGCTCGCCGACAAGGCCCTGATGCTCGCCGTGCTGGTCGGCCTGACGCTCGCCGGGCTCGTGCCGGCCTGGTTCCCGGCGGTGCTCGTCGCCCGCGACGCCGTGATGGTGGCGGGGGCCGGTCTCGCCCGGCTCGCCGGACGGTCGCTGGCGAGCCCGCCGCTCCTCGTCGGCAAGCTCAACACCGCCTGTCAGATCGCCTTCCTGGCCTGGCTCCTCGGCAGCCGGGCGCTCGGCATCGCCGCGACGGGGGCGGAGGCGGTCGCGATGCCGGCGCTCGCCGGGCTGTCGGTCGTCTCGGCCCTGGTCCAGGGCGTGCACGCCCTGCGGGGAGGGGACGCCGGTCGGGATCCGGGCGAGCCCCTCAGTTGATGGCGCAGAACCCGGCGCCCGAGCCGAAGACCCGGCCGGTGGTGCACCACGGCTTCGCTGGTGCCGGGCTCGGGGCGGGAGCCGGGGCGGCCACGCGCGGAGCGGGCGGTGCAGTGGTGCCGGTCGTCATCGGTTCCGGCCCATCCGCAGAGGCCGTGCGCAGGCGCGGCGCCTCGGCGGCCGCGGGTGCCCCCGCCGGAGCGGCGTGACTGCGGGCGATGAAGGAGAAACCGCCGCGCCGGCCCTTGGCCTCGGCGGGCGATGCCGCCACGAGAATCCCGAGGGCGGTCAGCCCCAGCATCAGACCCGCACGCATGACCTCGCCCTCCTGTTCGACGGGCGGTATCGTCCCAGGCAAGCGTTAAGGCGCCGCCCCATCCGGTCGGCGGCATTCGAGCGATCCCGGAAATCCCCATCGGTTCAGCGCTTGCGCAGCCACAGGCTGGTCTCGAAGGCGCCCTCCGGCAGGGGCAGGCGCGCCAGGATGCCGTCGAGGGACCGGCCGGCCCGGGTCGCGACGTAGCGGCTGGCGAAGAGCGGGGCGTAGGCGCCGCCCTGGAGCAGCGCGCCGACCAGCAATTGCTCGTTGTAGCCCCGCCAGGCCCAGGAGGCCGGGTAGGCGTCCGGCAGGAAGATGTCGTGCAGGTGCACGATCACGCCGGAGCGAAGGCGCGGCAGCACGTCGAGGATCAGCCGGTCGACGTCGGTGCCCGGCATCGCGACGTGGCTCGAATCGATGAACAGCATGTCGCCGGGGTCGAGCGCCGCCGCCTCCTCCGCGTCCGCCGGTCCGAACAGCCGCGCCTCGTGGCGCAGGCCGAGGCCCGCCAGCGGCGCCCGGGGCGCGGGATCGATGCAGGTGATCGCGGTCGGGAGGTCGCCGTCGCGGACGGCCTGGGCGAGGAAGCGGGTCGAGTGGCCCGAGCCGATCTCGACGATGCGTGCCGGCCGCTCGCGCCGCACCAGGGCGTAGGCGGCGGCCGCGTCGAGGCGGGGGAACCAGTCCTGGGCAAAGCGCGCCGGCCGCTCGCCGACGAGGCCGGGGCCGCCGGCCGCGATACGGGCGAGATCCGGCGCGTGCGCCTCGATCTCGGCCAGCACCGACCGGAAGGCCGGCTCGGCCTCGCAAAAGAGCGGGCGGAGGGCCGGGTAGCCCTCCGCCCGTGCCGCGCCGGCATGCCGGTACGGGATCAGGAAGCCGCCCGCCGGCAGGCCGAGCAGGGCGCGGAGACCGAGCCCGGCGCGGCGCAGGCGGGTGCGGGTCATACCGCCTTGCGCACCTTCAGGTCGCGGCCCTGCACGTCGCGCAGGTCCGGGGTGATGCCGGGGCCGTCGACAGGCGGCGGCGGCACGTTCGGGGGCGACTTCGCCTTGCTGCGCAGGGCGTCGGCGAGGCGGCCGCGCTCGAACAGCAGCACCACGCCGATCGCCAGGGCGAAGGGGATCAGCAGGTAGAACAGGCGGAAGATCAGGACGGCGGCGAGCACGTCGGTCTTCGGCAGGTCCGGCATCGCCGTGATGAAGACGAGCTCGAACACCCCGATGCCGCCCGGCGCGTTCGAGACCAGCGCCACCGAGAACGAGGCGAGGAAGACCGCGAGCACCACCAGGAAGCCCGGGTTCCCGGCCTCCGGCAGGGCGAAGTAGATGATGCCGGCAGCGCCCAGCAGCTCGAGCGGCGCGGCGATCAGCTGGCGGCCCATGATGTTGGGGCGCGGATACTCGATCTTGAACGAGCGGATGTGCAGCGGCCGGAAGTGCAGGATCGAGCCGATGACGTAGAGCGCCACGAAGCCGAGGAGCCCGAAGCCGACGAGGCGGGCGGTGGTCGGGCTCGCCAGCACCGGCGGCAGCAGGCTCGCCACGCGCTGCAGCAGCTCGGGTTCGAGCACCAGCACCAGGCCGCCGAGGAACGCCGTGCCGAGGCCGAAGGTGAAGGAGCAGAGCGCCACGAGCACCGCCACCTGGGCGGTGGAGAGGCCCTTCGACGTGTAGGCGCGGTAGCGAACCACCGCGCCGGAGAACACCGAGGCGCCGATGTTGTGCGACAGCGCGTAGGTGGTGAAGGAGCACACCGAGACGAAGAGCCAGGAGATGCCCTTCACGCCGAGATGCAAGAGCGCGATCCGGTCGTACCAGGCCAAAGCCGCGTAGGCGACCAGGGTCGAGAGGACGGCGAGCGCGTAGCGGTGCGGCGGGATCGCCGCGAGGCTCGCCTTCACGTCGGCGAAGGACAGGCCCTTCAGCAGGTGCCACAGCAGATAGACGGAGACCACGACGGCCCCGAGGCCGATGACCGGCCAGATGAAATCCTTGATCTTCTTCATCGCGGTCCCGTCGCGTCCCCGTTCTCGCGCGCGCTTCTGCCCGACCCTGCGGAGGACCGCAAGAACGGCGCAGCGCCGACGGCCCCTCCTTTCATGGGATCGTGACGGTTTCGTGCCGGTCCCGCGGCCGCGTCGGTCCGTCGCCGGCGTCAGATCCCGCTTGCGTCGAGCCAGTCGAGGAGCAGGCGGGCGACGCCCTCCGAGCCGAGATCGAGCTGCAGGAAGTGGGCGATCCCCGGCACCGAGCGGTGCTCGGCCCCGTGGTAGAGCGCGGTGCGCCAGGTCGTCGCCGGCCAGATCATCCGGTCGTCGGCGCCGCCGAGGACCAGCGCCGGCACGCCCGCGAAGGCCGCCGAGAGCGGCAGCATCGGCCAGTGCGCCTCGGCCAGCGCCACCGGGCTCTCGGCCGACATCCGGGCGGCGTAGTTCTGGGCGCGCTCCAGCGGCAGGCCTTCCGAGAACAGCCAGTGCCGGGCGAGCGCCACCGCGGGCTCGCGGCCGGGCAGCAGCGAGCCCGCCAGCGCCTCGACCCAGAAACCCGCATCCGTCATGGCGATGCGCGGCCCGACCATGCCGAGGCCCTCCGGCGGCAGGGACGCCATCATCACGAGGCCGCGCAGCGGCACCCGGCCGAGCAGCCGCTGGGCCAGCAGCCCGCCGAGGGAATGCCCGACGAGCACCGGCGGCTCGCCCCATTGCGCCAGCGCCAGGCTCACGTCGGCGAGGTAATCGGATAGGGTGGCGTCGCGCAGCTGCCGCCCGCCCTGGCTGCGGCCGTGGCCGCGCAGGCTCACCGCGGCGGCGCGGCGGCCGCGCCGGGCGAGGTGGGGCAGAAAGATCTCCTCGAACATCCAGGCGCCGCCGAAGGCCCCGTGGACGAAGAGCAGGGGGGCGCCGCGGGGCTCGCCCGCCGGCTCGGCCTCGATCCATTCGAGGGCCGGACCGTCGCGGCGCTCGATCAGGCGGTGCGAGATCCGGGCCCGGGGCTCGGTGACGACGGTGAAGCGGCGTCGATCCCGCGCCTGTGCCTCGTGCATGCCCGTGCCTTCTTCGACGATGCGATGGGCGGTCCGCCGCCAGGGGCCGCGGTCAGATCCCGGATCACCTAACGGCCGAGCCCGGTTCGCCCAGCCTCGCCGGAGCGAATCGCTGCCCTGCGCCAGCCTCGCACGAGAAAGCTTGACACAAGGGAAACGAGTCCGCCCCCTCCCTGTATCCGCGACAGGAGACGCCCCGCCGTGAGCGACGCCCCGACCGACGATCCCCGCCTGCGCCTCGACGGCCACACCCCGATCCCGCCGACCCACGTCGCCGCGGTGGTGACCTACCTGGAGATGACGGCGCCGCCGTCGCGCCCCGGGGCGGAGCGGGAGCCGCTGCCGCTCTCGCCGATCGGCGCCGACCTCGCCCGCTACCGGGCCCTCTACGCGGCGATCGGCACGCCCTGGCTGTGGTTCGGCCGCGCCGGCATGACGGACGAGGCCCTGACGGCGATCCTCGGCGACCCGGCGGTGGAGGCCCTGGCGCTGACCGAGGACGGACGCGACGTCGGCCTGCTCGAACTCGACCGGCGAAAACCCGGCGAGGTGGAGCTCGCCTATTTCGGCCTCGTCCCGGAGGCGGTCGGCAGCGGGCGCGGCCGGCGGCTGATGGACGAGGCGGTGCGCCGCGCCTTCTCGGAGCCGATCGGCCGGTTCTGGGTCCATACCTGCACCCTCGACCATCCGGGCGCGGTGGCGTTCTACCAGCGCTCGGGCTTTCGCCCCTACGCCCGGGCGATCGAGGTGGCGCCCGATCCGCGCCTCACCGGCGCGCTGCCCCGCGAGGCCGGGCAGGTGCCGCTCCTCGCCGGGTGAAGCGAGGACCGGGCGGTCTCGCGCCCGGGCACGAGGGTCACGCCGCGATCTCGATCCGCGCCTCGACCCCGAGCAGCCGCCCGAGGCCGCGCAGGCGGTTCGACAGGCGGTCGCTGGCGAGGTCCTTCAGGTCCTGCGGCAGGGTGAGGACGATCACGCCGTCGCGCATGGCGAGCGGCGTGCGCGGCAGGATGCCCTCCATCGCCACCGAGACCGGGAAGGCGACGCGCAGGACCGCACCCAGCAGCCGCGCCTGCTCGAAGAGACGCGGGCCGGCGAGCTGGCGCAGCAGCGGGCTCGCCTTCTCGGGGGCGACGCCCTCGTGGCGGAAGAACACCGCCACGGCGAGGTAGGCCCGGCCCGGATGGTCGATGCCCACGAAGGAGGCGTGGGCGATGACGTTGAGGCTCTGCTCGCCGCGATAGTCGGGATGGGTGCGCCAGCCGACATCGGCCAGCAGGCAGGCGGCGTGGCGCAGCCGGCGCTCGTCGGCGGTCTCCGGCGTCGACAGGCTCGCCATGAAGGCATCCGTCCAGGCCTGGAGTTCGGGCCCGTGGCCGGGGCTGCGGCAGCGCAGGCGGTTGAGCTCGGCGGCGGCGAGCAGCAGCGGGTCGCGGGCGCGGGCCGCGTCGTCGAGCTTCTCGAACAGCAGGCCCTCGCGCACGCCGGTGGCCGAGATCGCGATCTCGCGCGGGCGACCCGAGCGGATCACCTCCTCCAGCACCACCGCCCCGTAGGCTAGCAGCGGCCGGCGGGCCTCTGACACGCTCTCGACGGCGGCCAGCGTCGCGGCGTCGGATTGCTCGACGACCTGCAGGAACGACAGCTCGTCGTTCGGCTCGATCGAATAGCCGTGCATGACGTGCAGGCGGTAGTCCCGCGCCGCCTGGTGCAGGCGGGCGAGCGCCCGCCAGGTGCCGCCGACGGCGTAGAAGGTGCGGCCCTTCAGGGTGTCGAGCTGCGGGCCGGCCTTCTTGAGGGCTTCGGCGGCGATCTTGCGGGCCTTCTTCAGCGAGCCGCCGCTGAGGTCCTGCAGTGCCAGCCCGCCGAGCGGCATGGTGACGCCGCTGCCGATCGCCGAGCCGCGCACGTCGACGAGCTCGAGGCTGCCGCCGCCGAGGTCGCCGACCACGCCGTCCGGCGCGTGGAAGCCCGAGATGACGCCGTAGGCCGAGAGTTCCGCCTCGCGCCGGCCCGACAGGAGCTCGATCGGGTGGCCGCAGGCGGCCGCGGCCGCCTCCAGGAAGGCCGGGCCGTTCTCGGCGTCGCGGGCGGCGGCGGTGGCGAGCACGAAGACCTGGCCGACATGCATCGCCTCGCACAGCACACGGAACCGGGCGAGCGCCTGGAGGGCGCGGCGCACCGCCTCCTCGTTGAGGCGGCCGGTGGAGAGCACGTTGCGGCCGAGGCCGCACAGGACCTTCTCGTTGTAGAGCGGCGTCGGCGCCCGGCTGATGCCCGAATAGGCGACCAGCCGGACGGAGTTCGAGCCGATGTCGATGATCGCGACGGGGGCGCCGGGCTCGATCCGGGCGAGCGCGGCTTCGTTGAGGGCGGTCTGATCCAGGCCCATCCAGGTCCTCATGACGGGAGCGCCGCCGGACGGACGGCCCCGGGGACCGGCCCCGGCGGCCGCGTCAGGCGCGCTGGGCGCGCCGGCTGAGCGCGCGCGGACTCGATTTCTTCGATGCCTTCCCGCGGCCCGACAGGCTCGGGTTGGTCATGAAATACTTGTGCGCGTTGAAGGGCTCCTCGCCCTCGGCGGGCTCGATCCGCTCGCTCGCGCCCGACGCCAGTACACGCCAGCTCTGCTGGTTGTCGAGGAGATTCGCCATCATGATCTGGTCGAGCACCTGCTGGTGCACGGTCGGGTTGAGGATCGGCAGCATGGCCTCCACCCGACGATCGAGGTTGCGGCTCATCAGGTCCGCCGACGAGATGTAGACCCGGGCCTTGGGGTGGGGCAGCCCGGCGCCGTTGCCGAAGGCGTAGACCCGGCCGTGCTCCAGGAAGCGCCCGACGATCGACTTGACCCGGATGTTCTCCGACAGGCCCGGCACGCCGGGGCGCAGGCAGCAGATGCCCCTCACGACGCAGTCGATCGGCACGCCGGCGGCGCTGGCGTCGTAGAGCGCGTCGATGATCTGGGTGTCGACGAGCGAGTTGCACTTGATCCAGATCGCCGCCGGGCGGCCCGCCTTGGCGTGGGCGATCTCCTCGGCGATGTGCTCGAGGAGGCGCGCCTTCAGGGTCAGCGGCGAGACCGCCATCCGCTCCAGCTCCGCCGGCTCGGCGTAGCCGGTGATGAAGTTGAAGATCCGCGAGACGTCGCGGCCGATCACCGGGTCGGCGGTGAAGAACGACAAATCGGTGTAGATGCGCGCCGTGATCGGATGGTAGTTGCCGGTGCCGACGTGGCAGTAGCTCACCAGGCGGTCGCCCTCGCGGCGCACCACCATCGAGAGCTTGGCGTGGGTCTTCAGCTCGATGAAGCCGAACACCACCTGGGCGCCGGCCTTCTCGAGGTTGCGCGCCCAGCGGATGTTGGCCTCCTCGTCGAAACGCGCCTTCAGCTCGACGAGCGCCGTCACCGACTTGCCGGCCTCCGCCGCCTCGGCCAGAGCCGCGACGATCGGGGAGTTCGACGAGGTGCGGTAGAGCGTCTGCTTGATCGCTACCACGTTCGGGTCGCGGGCGGCCTGCGACAGGAACTGCACCACCGAGTCGAAGGACTCGTAGGGATGGTGGACGATGAAGTCCTTCTGGCGGATCGCCGCGAAGCAATCGCCGCCGCTCTCGCGGATGCGCTCGGGGAAGCGCGGGTTGTAGGGCTTGAACTTCAGGTCCGGCCGGTCGATCCCGACGATCTGCGACAGCTCGTTGAGGGCGAGCATCCCCTCGACCACGAACACGGCGTCGGCGGCGATCTCCAGCTCGTCGGCCACGAAGGTGCGCAGGTCCTCCGGCATGGTCGCGACGACCTCGAGCCGGATCACCACGCCGCGGCGGCGTTGCTTCAGCGCCGTCTCGAAGTGCCGCACCAGGTCCTCGGCCTCCTCCTCGATCTCGAGGTCGGAATCGCGCACCACCCGGAAGCCACCCTGGCCCTTGACCAGGTAGCCCGGGAAGAGGCGGCTCGTGAACAGCACGATCACCTGCTCGATGGCGATGAACCGGGCGGTGCCGGTCTGGCCGAGATCGGGCAGGCGCACGAAGCGATCGATGATCGAGGGCAGGCGGATCAGCGCCCGCAGCGCCCGGGCGTCCCGCGGCCGCACCAGGGTGAGCGCGATGGTCGAGCCGAGATTCGGGATGAACGGAAAGGGATGGGCCGGATCGATGGCGAGCGGCGTCAGCACCGGGAAGATGTGCTGGAGGAAGTAATCTTCCAGCCAGGCCGCCTCTTCCGCCGAGAGGTCCATCGCCTCGACGAGGTCGATGCCCTCGTGGTGCAGTTCCCCGCGCAATTCGCTCCAGCGCCGCTGCTGGTCGCCGGCGAGCCCGGTGACCTCGGCGTCGATCCGGGCGAGCTGCTCGGCCGGGGACAGCCCGTCGGCCGACGGCGCGGTCAGCCCGGCCCGGACCTGGTCGTGCAGGCCGGCGACCCGCACCATGAAGAACTCGTCGAGGTTGTTGGCCGAGATCGACAGGAAGCGCAGCTGCTCCAGCAGCGGGTGGCCGGTATTCGAGGCCTCCTCCAGCACCCGGCGGTTGAACTGCAGCCAGGACAATTCGCGGTTGACGAAGCGCCCGGGCTCGTGGCGCAGCGCCAGGCCGGCCTCGACCGCCTCGGCCTTGGCCAGGCGGGCCGCCTCCTGCGCAGCCTGCGCCTCGTCGGCGACCCGCACGGCATCGGGGGCGGTCAGCCCTTCCCTCACCTCGTGGCGGACATCTCCGTTCGTCGCAGGCGTCGCCTCGGTCTCGTCGAGGACCGGGATGGCACTGGCTCCGGCTGCGGTGTCCGACACGATGGTACCTCCTTGACGGGATGGATGCCGGGTCAGGGCTTCGAGCCCTTCCCGGTGACAGGACAGTTTGACAATTGCGTGAACGGTGCGACGGCTTGCCCTATTCCTCGTCCTCCTCGCCGTCCTCCGGCGCCTCGCCCTCCAGGGTGGCCAGCGTCGCGAGGGCGAGCGGCCGGGTGATGCGCCGGCGCCGGCTCAGGCCCTCGCGGTCGAGGACCGCCACCACGTCCCGGGCGCGGGCGAGCGAGCGGTCGAGGCGCAAAGCCAGGGCGTCGACCACGCTGGTGTCGACGACGAGCTGGCGGTCGAGGAACAGCTTGACCAGCACGACCTTCAGCAGCGCCTCGTCCGGCGGGTCGAGCGCGACGCCGGGAGCGAGCCGCAGGCGCGAGCGCAGGTCGGGGGTGGCGAGGCCCCAGGCCTCGACCGGGCCGGAGCCCGTCACCACGACGCTGAGGCCCCGCTCGCGCACGAGGTTGAGGAGGTGGAACAGGGCGGCCTCGTCGCGGCCCGCCTCGCGGTCGGCATCCTCGATCACCAGGGCGTCGGCACCGGCGATCTCCGGCACCGCCGCCGCGGTCACGGCGGCGACCGGCAGGACGAGGGCGCCGGCGCGCTCGGCGAAGATGGCCGCGAGGTGGCTCTTGCCGCTGCCCGGCGGGCCGGTGAGCACGAGCACCCGGTCCGGCCAGTCGGGCCAGGCCTCGATCCGGGCGTAGGCCGTCTCGTTCGACGGGCTGACCAGGAAGTCCTCGGAGCCGAAGCGGGCGTCGACCGGCAGGTCGAGGGCGAGCTGGCGCGGCTGATCTGGCATGCGGGGCGGAAGGTCTCGCGGGTTCACGGCTTGGACAGGGCGGGCGGGGCGGCCTCGGCCGCCGCGACCCTCGCCACCGTCGCGTCGGCGGCCAGGATCGGCGTGCCGTCGTGGTAGAGGCGGCTTTCGAGATAGCGCTTCACCCCGAAGCGCGCGACTACGCCGATCGCCGCCGCCACCGGCACCGCGAGCAGCAGCCCGAGGAAGCCGAACAGCGAGCCGAAGGCCAGCAGCGCGAACATCAGCCAGACAGGGTGCAGGCGCACCGCGTCGCCGACGAGCTTGGGCTGGAGCACGTTGCCCTCGAGGAACTGCCCGACCAGGAAGACCCCGACCGTCAGCACCACCGAGACCCAGTCGGGCGAGAACTGCACCAGGGCGACGCCGGTGGAGAGCAGGAAGCCGGTGAGCGAGCCGACATACGGGATGAAGGTCAGGAGGCCCGAGATCAGGCCGATCAGCACGCCGAAATTGAGCCCGACGCACCACAGGCCGACGGCGTAGAAGGTGCCGAGCAGGAGGCAGACCAGGGTCTGGCCGCGGATGAAGGCGGTGATCGCCCCGTCGATCTCGCGGCCGAGGGTGCGGGCGGTGTCGCGGTGGCGCGGCGGCACCCAGCGGTCGAGGGTGGCGATCATCCGGTCCCAGTCGACCAGGAGATAGAACGCCACCACGGGCGTCACCACGAGCAGCGAGACGATGCCGACCACCGCCTGGCTGCCCGACCACAGCGAGCGCAGGAAGCCGAGGAGCCAGGCCACCGCCTGCCCGGTCAGGTTGCCGACGGAGGATTGCAGTTCCTGGAACGCGCCGGCACCGCCGGCCCGTTCGATCAGCGGGCCGGCCCGCTCGGCGATGATCGCCTGGAGCTTCGCGATCATCGCCGGCAGCGAGGCGACGAGGGCGGCGATCTGGTTGGCGGCGAGCGGCACCACCAGGATCAGCGTCAGGATCAGCCCGCAGACGAAACCCGCCAGGATGAGCAGCGTCGCGGCGAGCCGCCCGAGCCCGAGGCGCTCCAGCCGGTCGGCGACGGGATCGAGGGCGTAGGCCAGGGCCGCGCCCGCCACGAAGGGCAGCAGCACGTCGCGCAGCTGGTAGAGCAGGAAGACCAGCAGGGCGAGCACGGCCAGGGTGATGGCGGCCCGGCGTTGGATCGGCATCTGTGCGGCAACCCGTCCCCCACGCGAATCCGTCGCGCCCCGGCCGGCCCGAGATGGAAGCGGCGCGCCGCAGGGTCAAGCGTGGCGTGAGGCGAGGGCGCTCCCGCGCGGTCGTCCGGGGGGCCGTCAGGCCCGGGCCCGGGTACGGGGCGCGGGGCGCGGGGCTTGCCCGCGCGGCCGTCAGTAGCCGGCGGCCCGGTCGCCGGTCGGGGCCGAGAGGCGCGCGACGTTGTTGCGGACGTGCTCGCGGTAGCGGTCGATCACCGCCTCCGGCGTGCCGCCGCCCAGCAGCGTGCCGGTCGCCTCGAGGGCGGCACCGATCTTCTCGCTCACCATCCGCTGCGCCTCGACCTGGCCGGCGACGCCGCCCCAGGCGAGCTTCATCATGCGCAGCTCGATGACCTTCTGGGATTCCATCGCGAGCATCGCGGTCGCGTACCAAGCGTCGAACATCCCGGTCTCCTTCTGCGGTTGCGGTTCACGGTCCGGGCCGTCGCGGCCCGGACGGGGCGGCCGGCATCGGGGATGCCGGCCGGGCGCGCGCTCAGGCGGCGCGGGACCGCGGCGGCACCGCGCTCGCCAGGCGGCCCATGCGGCGGGCGAGGTCGGTCCAGCAGGCGAGCGCGGCGTCGATCGCCCGGCTCACCTCGGCGGCCTGGAGCTGCGCGAGGTCGCCCGGCGAGCGGACGGTCAGGGCCGCCTTCCAGAACGCCACGGCGGCCTGGCCCTCGCCCTGGAGGAACGCCACCAGCCGGCCGTTGATCTCGATGAAGCCCTGCATGGCGGCCAGCGGCGGCTCCTGCTCCGCGCCGGGCCGCCCGGGGGCCTCGGCGGACGAGGCCGGCTCGGCGGCGGCCGGGATCACCGGTGCGTCCTGCGACGCCGCGACCGGCTCGGGCGAGGCCGCCGCGTCGGTCTCGATGTCCTTGGTCCCGACATCCTGGGTCCCGGTATCCCGAGCGATGGCCTCGCCTTGCGCGACCGTCCCGTCCCGGGCTGCCTCGACGTCGGCCGGCACCTCGTCGGACGCGGTCGTCGGAGCCTCGGCCGTCTCGGCGACGGGTTCGGCGGGGATCACGTCGTCGGCCCCGGTCGGCTCCGTCTCGGCGACGGGCTCGGGCGCGGCCTCCCGGACCGGCTCCTCTTGGACCAACTCCTCTTGGGCCGAAACCTCCTGGGCCGAAACCTCTTGGGCGCGGGCCGGCTCGGCCTGATCGGCGAGCGCGGTCTCGCCGGTGGCGGCCGTCTCGGCCACGGTCTCGGGAGCCGTCTCGATCGCCTCGGGGGCGGAAGCCACCGCGACGGCGTCGACCGGGGCGGTCTCGCCCTGGACGGACTGGGATGCACCATTCGTCCGCGCGGCCGTCCGGACGGGTGGGCGGCGGGGCGGCTTACGGGTCTTGTCGCTGCGGCGCGTGGTCATGGCTCGGCCTCCTCGAGGTAGCGGACGCGCCGCCCTCGACCCGATGCGGGGGGGCGAACGCGCGGCAACCGGCGCGCCGGCAGGCTCGTCCGGGGCACCGGCGGATCCGGATCGACGTGTCGGAGGGACCTGTCGGATCGGCTTTGGCGGATCGCCGCGGCGATCGGGGCGGACGCGCCCGGCCGCGGGCCTTGCAGGCGGGCGGCGGCGCGGGGCCCGGTCCGCCGGGGGTGGGGTGAGGCCGGGGCCTCACCCGCGGGGCGTCAGGCCCCGGCCTCGGACAACGGTCCGAGACCTCGGTCTCAGGCCTTGGCCTGGGCCTTGGTCATGTCGGCCTTGATCGACTCGGACAGGGTGGCGAACTCCTTCGCCTGGGTCTGCAGCGCGCTCATCTGGTTGCGCATGTACTCGCCCTGCAGCTCCAGGGCCTCCTTGACGTCGCGGGTGCGCACGAGCTTCTCGGCGAGGTCGAAGGTCGCGGTGGCGTGCTGCTCGGTGTAGTCGAAGCCGCGGGCGACGGCGGTGCCCATGCCGGTCTGCGAGGTCTGGGTCGAGGTCTGCACGGTCTCGGCGAGCTTGCGGGCGGAGCCCAGGAAGGTGCCGAACGCGGTGCGGGCGTTCTGCACGCCCTTCTCGGCGAAGTCGCGCATCTCGGACGGGATCTCGAAGGGCTTCTGGGTGCTGCTCACGGGCGTGGCCTCCGGCTTGTCGCTACGCGCGCCGCCCTGAGGATTTGTGCGACGCAGCAATCACGATGCTGCAACGCAATGCAAGAGTCAACGGGTCGCCCCCGGCCGGCTTGCTCCGGACGGAGCCCGCCCTATTGCGTCAGCCGGAATTGCGCGATCGAGCGGCCGATGCTCTGGAAGGCCGGTTTCAAGTCGTCGGCGGTGATCACGTTGTAGAAGAACCCGTCCTTGCTCGCGCAGGACCGCAGCATGTCGGCATTCCCGTCGATCACCCGCACCGTGTAGATGACGATGCCGGCGGTCTTGGCGGCCGTGCAGGCGCTGAGCGTGCGGGCGTCGATGACGCTGTCGTCGACGCAGCCGGGGAGGGCGAGGAGATCGTACAGGAAGTTGCCCGTGCAGGCGACCTTCCAGCGGTTCTGCGTGTTCAGCCCGTCGGTGAGCACGATCATGACCTTCGTGACCCTGTCGTCGGCCAGACTCGCCGCGGTGGCGAGCGGCCCGTAGGGCGTGAGCGCCTCCAGCCCCCACGCCACCCCGACGGTGACGTTGGTGGCGCCGCCCGCGCTCATCGCGTCGATGGCGGCGTTGAGCGTCCCGTAATCGGTGCCGAGGGGGCGGATCGCCGCCAGGGTCGGCTTGCCGTTCTGGAGCGAGGCGCAGCGGTCGGCCGGGTAGGCGGCGGCGCCGGACGGCTCGGTGGTCGGGGCCTGGACGTCGTAGGGCTGGTCGCGGTCGGCGATGCAGCCCTGCCAGCTCGCCGGGCCGACGGTGCCGAGCTTGGCGTAGCTGAGCCAGCCGGCGCCCGTGACGGCGGTGCCGAGGTTCACCTGCGTCGAGAACGGGACCAGGGCGACCTTGGCGTCCGCGCGGGTGGTCACGACCTTGTCGAGGTAGGCCAGGAAATCCTTCGCCGCCTGCTTCAGGGCCGGCAGCTTGCCGGCGTCGTTCATCGAGCCGGTGTTGTCGAGCACCAGCGCCACCTCGAGCGACCGGCCTCCCGACATCGCCTGCGACGTGCCGCCGACCACGAGCGGGGCCGGGTGCATCAGGCGCCCGAGGGTCATGTCGATCCGGGCGGTGGCGCTGACCGTCACCTGCGTGCCGGCCCGGGCCGGGGTGAAGCCGGTCACCGTCACGCCGGCCTGGGGCGGGAAGCTCGCGTCGAAGAAGGCCCGGGCGCGGGCCTGGAACGCGGCCTCGGACGCCAGGGTCGGCGCCTCGCGGATCACCGCCAGCACCGCCGCGTCGGTGGCGGTCTGGAGCTTTGCCCGCACCGCGGCGGCGCGGGCGTAGTCGATCCCCGCCCCGACCAGGAAGAGCACCGGGATCATCGTCAGCGCCATGATCACCGCGATGGCGCCGCGGCGGTCGGATCGGAAGCGGGCGAGCAGCCCCATCATCGCAGGTTCGCCCTCCCGGCGCCGCTGGTCATGGCCTAACGGGCCTAGGCCTAACGGCTGGGAGGTTAAGGCTTCGACCGGTGATCTCACGGCTCCGGCGAAGGTGGAGTAATCCTCTGTCAAGGTTTCCGGGCCGGCCGTCGCGCAAGGCGGCGTTAACGAAGATCCGTCATTGTTGCGGACAGTCGTGTTCCCGGGTTCGGGACATCCTCGGCCGCCGCCGGCGGCCCTACGAGTATCTGACGAGGACTGCCGATGCGCGCCCTGCGGTTCCGCCCCACGCCCGCCCTTCTCGCGGCCGGCATCCTCGGTCTCGGCACCCTGTCGGGCTGGGGGGCGTACGGCGTCTCCTCGTCGGGCAAGAGCGCGCTGCGGGCCCAGCTGGCCGAGACCGAGGGCCAGCGCGACGCGCTCGCCGCCCGCTTCAAGCAGTTCCAGGACGTCGAGGCCGAGCTGCGCGACCGCCAGGCCAAGATCGCCGCCGCCCGCGACGAGATCGCCCAGATGGGAGCGACCCGCGAGAAGGCCAAGGCGCAGCTCGCCGCCACGCAGCGCGACCTCGCCGCCCTGACCAAGCGCCTCGACACGGCGCGCGACAAGGTGAACCAGACCGGCAGCATCACCCCGGCGGCGCCGGCGGCCGAACCGGCGAAGAAGCCGGCTCGGTGAGGGAAAGCCGCCGGCCGGGGGACGGCCGGAGCTTCCGACGTGTCGACGGTCCGGCCGTTCAGGCCGGGACGCCGTCGAGCACGATGCCCTGCGGGTGCTGCAGCGCCGTCTCGGCCTCGCGGCGCGACAGGCTCTCGACCAGGGCGGCCCATCGCATCCCGACCTCGTGCCGCAGGGTGAGGCGGCCCGCCTCGTCGTAGCGGCGCCAGCCGCAGCGCGACGCGCCGTCGGCGCCGACCTCGTCGTAGGTCTCGTAGCGCGCCACGAGGCGGTCGCCCGGGTCGTATTCCCGGTGGAACCAGGACAGCCCGAACACCCGGCCGCCGCGGCCGAGCATGCCGTCGCTCTCGAGGCGGTGCTCGCCCGGGATGCGGAAGATGGTCTCGAATGGCGGGGGATCGCAGCGCATGGAGAACTCCATCGCGGGGGTGACGAGGGAGCGGCGCCATGAGGGCCGTGGGCGCCGAGTCGGGCCCGGGCCGACGGCCGGGCCGTAGGGGCCGCGCCGAGCCTGTGCCATCCCGAGACGGTCCGGATGCTCGCGCGTTTAACGTTGATTAAGAATTTGTGCGCCGCAAAAGCCGGTGGGTCAAGCCCGGCGCGCCGCCTCGTTCCCGGGTGGCGCGCCGGCTCCGGCCGCAGGGCCGTCGCTTACTGTCCCTTGGCGGCGATGGCCTCCGACCAGGCGACGGAGCGCCGGGCCATCGGGATGTGCTGGCGCTCGAACATGCGGCCGTTGATCTGGATCGCGCCGCGTCTGGCGTTCTCGGGCCGCTCGAAGGCCTCGATCACGGTGCGGGCCACCGCGACCTCGGCCTCGGTCGGGGCGAAGGCGGTGTTGGCGAGCGCCACCTGGCTCGGATGGATCAGGGTCTTGCCGTCGAAGCCGAGGATGCGGGCCTGCTCGCATTCCTCGCGGCAGCCGTCGAGGTCGGAGAAGTTGTTGTAGACGCCGTCGAGGATTGTCAGGCCCTCGGCGCGGGCGCCGGCGAGCGCGGTCATCAGCCAGGGCATCATCGGGGCCCGGCCCGGCACGATCTGCGTCCAGGTGTCCTTGGCGAGGTCGTTGGTGCCCAGCACGAAGCAGGTCAGACGGGTCCCGGGGTTGCGCCGCGCCGCCGCGATCGCCTGGATGTTGAGGATCGCCGCCGGGGTCTCGATCATCGCCCAGATCTTGATGCCGGCCGGCGCGTCGAGGGCTTCCAGCCGGTCGGCGATGTTCTCCAGCACCGCCGGGGAGGAGACCTTCGGCATCAGGATCGCGTCGGGCCCGGCCTCGATCGCCGCCCGCAGGTCCGCCTCGCCCCACGGGGTCTGGGGGGCGTTGACCCGGATGATCAGCTCGCGGTCGCCGTAGCCGCCCTGGCGCACCGCGGCGCAGACCTGCTCGCGCGCCACGTCCTTGGCGTCCGGGGCGACCGCATCCTCGAGGTCGAGGATCAGCGCGTCGGCCGGCAGGCTGCGCGCCTTCTCGAGGGCACGCAGGTTCGAGCCCGGCATGTAGAGCACGCTGCGGCGGAGGCGGAGATCGATCATCGCGGGCTTCCCCAGGGTTCGCGCAAGACTGTCACGCAGGAACGTCGCGCCCCGGATCCGCGAGGGAAGCCGCGGGGCCGCGTCGCTGCCCTGCTTAGCCGATCGGACCAGCCGCGCCAGCCCGGCGATCGTCGGACGGAGAAGGGGGCGGCGACCTACTCGGCGGCGATGCGCCGGGGGCCGAGGTCGAGCGCGGCGTGGCCCAGCGTTTCCGCCACCGCGGTCAGGACCAGCGACAGCGCCTCGAAACCGGGACGGGGCAGGAGCTTGCGCTCGTCCATGTAGAGGGCGCGGTTGACCTCGATCTGCAGGGCGTGGCGGCCTTGCGCGGGCTCGCCGTAATGCTCGGTGACGAAGCCGCCCGCATAGGGCTTGTTGCGCACCACCCGCAGGCCGTGAGCGCGGAACGCGGCTTCCGCGCAGTCGATCAGGTCGGGCGCGCAGGCGGTGCCGAACCGGTCGCCCAGCACCACGTCGACCGCCTGGCCCTCGTCGCGCGACAGGCTCGTCGAGGGCATCGAGTGGCAGTCGATCAGCACCGCGTGGCCGAAGGTCCGGGCGGTGCGGGCCACCAGCTCCTTCAGGGTGCGGTGATAGGGCTTGTACAGCTCCTCGATGCGCGCCAGCGCCTCCTCGACGGGAAGCCGGCCGCGATAGATCTCCTGGCCGTCCGCCACCACCCGGGGCACCGTGCCGAGGCCGCCGGCCACCCGCATCGAGCGCACGTTGACGAAGGGCGGGAGCCGGCCCTCGAACATCCGCGGATCGAGTTCGTAGGGCTCGCGGTTGACGTCGAGATAGGCGCGCGGGAACGCGGCCCGCATCAGCGGTGCGCCGAGGCCCACGACGGGCGCGTAGAGCCGGTCGACGAAGGCGTCCTCGGAGCGGCGCAGGGCCACCGCGTCGAGCCGCGAGGCGGCCACGAAGGAGGCCGGGTACACCGCGCCCGAATGGCCCGTGTTGTAGACGAACGGCAGGGTCTGCCGCTCCGGCTCGTCCACCTGGAAGGGCGGGGCGAACAGGCTCGCGGGGGAAGCTCGGCTCATCCGGACGCGCCGGGGCGGGAGGCGGGACGCGATCGCAACATCATCATCCGGCTAATCTGGCGCCCCGGCCCGGGCCTGTCCACTGCCGGGCGGCCCCGCCGGGGCACGATTCCGCCGGGGATGGACGTCCCGGACGGCGCGGCGTCAACACTCTGTTTACCACGACGCCGCTTTATGGAATGAACGCTCCGAATCGGTATCCGGGACTTTCGTTCATGAAGATCCTCCTCGCGGAAGACGACAACGACATGCGTCGCTTCCTCGCCAAGGCGCTCCAGAACGCAGGCTACGACGTGGCCTCGTTCGACAACGGGCTCTCGGCCTACAACCGCCTGCGCGAGGAGCCGTTCGAGCTCCTGCTCACCGACATCGTGATGCCCGAGATGGACGGCATCGAGCTGGCGCGCCGCGCCACCGAGCTCGACCCCGACATCAAGGTGATGTTCATCACCGGCTTCGCCGCGGTGGCGCTCAACCCCGATTCGAAGGCCCCGAAGGACGCCAAGGTCCTGTCGAAGCCCTTCCACCTGCGCGAGCTGGTGACCGAGGTCGAGAAGCTGATGGCGGCCTGACAGGGCCGTCCGGAGGCGGGCCGTTCACGCGCCGCTGGCGCGCGGGTCCACCCGCGCCTATATCGGGTCATCCCCCAGCAGCGCGAGCCGTCGGATGCAGCCGGTCACGATCTACACCACCAGCTGGTGCCCCTATTGCTCGGCGGCCAAGTCGCTGCTGCAGGAGAAGGGCGCGGCGTTCACCGAGGTCGACGTCGAGGCCAAGGCCGGCGCCCGCACCGAGATGGTCGGGAAGGCCGGCGGACGCACCAGCGTGCCGCAGATCTTCGTCGGCGAGACCCATGTCGGTGGCTGCGACGACCTCTACGCCCTCGATCGCGCCGGCCGCCTCGACGCGCTGCTGGCCGGCTGACCCTCTGGCGGTGCGGGGGCGTTGCGGCGTAAGCTCCACGGACCGTTCCGGAGTCCGCCGCCCATGACCGCTCCCCGCTTCGTCGCCGCCTGCGTGCAGATGCGCTCCGGCCGCGACCCCGCGCTGAACCGCGACGCCGCGGTGGCGGGAATCCGCGAGGCGGCCGAACGCGGCGCGCACTACGTCCAGACGCCCGAGATGACCTCGCTCCTCGAGCGCGACAGGGCGAGCCTTTTTCGGAAAATCCGCGTGCCGGAGGACGATCCGACGCTGGGCGCGCTGCGCGACGTCGCCCGCGAGCGCAGGGTGGCGGTCCATGTCGGCTCGCTCGCGGTGAAGAACGGCGACAAGGTCGCCAACCGCGCCTTCGTGATCGACCGCGAGGGCGCGATCACCGCGTCCTACGACAAGCTCCACCTCTACGACGTCGATCTGCCGAACGGCGAGAGCTACCGCGAATCCGCCACCTATACGGGTGGCACGCGCGCCGTCGTCGCCGACCTGCCCTGGGGCCGGCTCGGCGTCGCGATCTGCTACGACGTGCGCTTCCCCGCCCTCTACCGGGCGCTGGCCGAGGCCGGGGCCGAGATCCTGTCGGCGCCGGCCGCCTTCACCCGCCAGACCGGCGAGGCGCATTGGCACGTGCTGCAGCGCGCCCGGGCGATCGAGACCGGCTCGTTCATGATCTCGGCCGCGCAGGGCGGTCGGCACGAGGACGGGCGCGAGACCTACGGCCACTCCCTCATCGTCGATCCCTGGGGCCGGGTGCTGGCGGAGGCCGACGGCAACGAGCCGAGGGTGATCCTGGCCGAGATCGACATGGCCCTCGTCGCGGATGCCCGCGCCCGCATCCCGGCCCTGCGCCACGCCCGGCCGGTGGTCGTGGAAGCGACCGGCGCCTGACGCCGGACCGTCGTTCCCGCCGCCTCGTCTGCGACGGACCGGTCTTCGGTGTCGTCGCGGACGATGCATTCGGGCCGCATTTTCGCCCCACGGCGCGTCTCAAGCGTCGCATCGCCCTCGCAACCGCGCCTCCGCCCCCCGATATCCGGTCCCATGATCCGCTACGCCCTGTCCTGCGATTCCGGCCACAGCTTCGAGAGCTGGTTCCCGTCGAGCGATTCCTACGACGCGCAGGCGCAGGCCGGCTTCGTCACCTGCCCGTTCTGCGACAGCGCGAAGGTCATGAAGCAGATCATGGCGCCGTCCCTCGGCCGCGCCGCGGCGCCGCCGGTCCCGGCCGGGGCTCAGGCGGAGGCCATCCCCGCCGTCCCGGCGCCCGCCGAGACGCCGGTCAGCCTGGTCTCCGAGCCCGAGCGCCAGCTGCGCGCGATGATCCGCGCCCTGCACGAGCAGGTCGCCCGCTCCGCCGATCATGTCGGGGCGAACTTCGCGACGGAAGCCCGGCGGATGCATTACGGCGAGGCCGAGCAGCGGGCGATCTACGGCGAGGCGAGCCTCAGCGAGGCCCGCGCCCTCGTCGACGAGGGCATCGCCGTGCAGCCC
>NZ_JACWCT010000053.1:34490-56999 GCF_016613415.1 Methylobacterium ajmalii
CGGGGCGTGAAGCCTTTCTGCGTCAAGGCTTTCCCATACACCACCTCAGGATGAGGTCGCGGGTGGAGAGATAATCATCGCGGATTCACGTCGCTGTCGTGTACCGCGTGGCCTGCCAACGCAGGTCTGCTTAGCTCGCCAGGAACAGCACCGAGCGGTCGGAGGCCTCCAGCACCGTCTCGGCGAGGGGGCCGAACGACGCGACCTCGCCGGTACGGCGCGTGACCCCCATCACGATCAGGTCGTGGTTGCCGGCCCGCGCCTGGCGCAGGATCTCGCGCTCGGGCGAGCGGGTCGCCCGGACATGGGTGCGTACCCGCAGCCCGGCCCGCTCGGCGAGATCGACCACCTCGCGCAGGGCCGCGGCGTCGCCCTGGCGCATCCCGGCGAGACGCCGGCCGGCGCCGTCGGCGAGGAAGAGCACGCAGAGCGCCGCATCCGCGCCGCGGGCCAGTGTGACGGCGATCTCGGCGCCGCGGCGGGCCGCCTCGGTGCCGTCGATCACCGCCAGGATCGCGAGCGGCGCGTCCGGGTCGTCGCGATGCGCGCCACGGGCGGCCGCGATGGCGAGCGGCCCCTCGAACCGCTCCGCCGCGCCGGCCACCGCGTCGGCAAGGCCGCCTTCCGGTGCGACCGTGGGGTCGATGCCGACGATCAGGAGGTCGTAGCCCTTGGCGGCCTCCTCGCCCACGGCTTCGGCGGCGGGCGCGGGGCTGGCGTGCTCGGTCACCTCGACCGGCGCGGCCTCCTCGCCCCGGGCGGCCTCCGCGGCCGCCGTCACCGCGCCCGCGAGACGGGTCTCCTCGGTGGGCTCCCCGAGCCGCACCACGGTCACCGGCATGCCGCGCGAACCGGCGACGAGGCCGGCGATCCGCGCGGCGAAGCGGCCCTTCGCCCCGTCGTCGGCGGCGACGAGCAGCCGTTCGAGCCGGGCGACGAAGCCGGTCTCCTCCGCCGCCTCGCGCGCGAGCCGCGCCTTCTCCTCGCCCGCGAGCGGCAGGCGGTGGAGGGCCCAGCGCAGCATCGGCGGCATCGCCAGGGTGGTGATCAGCGCCATCGCGACGATCATCGTGAACAGGTCCTGGCTCAGCGCCCCCATGCCGAGCCCGATCGAGGCGACGATCACCTCGGTCGAGCCGCGGGCGTTCATCCCGCAGGCGAGCGCCAGGGATTCCGGCCGCCGCAGGCCCCCGATCAGCCCGCCCGCGAAGGCGCCGGCGAACTTGCCGAGGCTCGCCACCGCGATGAGCCCGAGGGTGAGGAGCAGGAGGCGCGGGTCGCGCAGGATGGTCAGGTCGGCGCTGAGGCCCGCGAGCCCGAAGAAGATCGGCGCGAACAGGGCGGTGACGACGCCGCGCAGCTGCTCGTCGATCCGGCGCGTCAGGATCGGCGACTGGCCGACCAGCAGCCCGGCCACGAAGGCGCCGAGTACCGTATGGACGCCGATGGCCTGCGTGATCAGCGCCAGCACCCCCATCAGCACCAGGATCGCGGTGATCACCGCGGCCTCGCTCCTCAGCGAGTCGTTGGCCCAGCGGATCAGCCAGAAGACCAGGCGGCGCCCGACCGTCAGGCTGATCCCGAGGAAGACCAGGGTGCCGGCGAGACTGCGGCCGACCTCCCACGGATCGATGGTGCCGGCCCGCGCCAGGCTGAAGATCACCGCGATGATCACCCAGCCGATCGTGTCGTCGATGATCGCCGAGGCCACGATCACCTGGCCGACGTTGCGGCGCAGGAAATTCATCTCGCGCACCACCATGGCGACGATCTTGACCGACGAGATCGCGAGCGCGGTGCCGAGGAAGAGCGAGGTGACGAGGCGCAGCTCCGGGTGCGGCAGCATCGCCTCGGGCAGGAACCAGCCGAGGAGGAAGCCGCAGGCGAACGGCACCGCGACGCCGGTGACCGAGACGCTGACCGCCGCGCGCCGGACCTTGCGCACCAGGGCGAGGTCGGTCTCCATCCCGGTCATCAGCAGGAGCAGCAGGATGCCGAGCTGGGCGATGCCGTCGAGGAGCGCGCGCTGGTCGCGTCCGGGCGGAAACAGCCAGTGCTGCGCCTCCGGCCAGACCGCCCCGAAAAACGACGGCCCGAGCAGCAGGCCGGCGAGTAGCTGGCCCATCACCGCCGGCTGGCCGACCCGCAGCATCGCCTCGCCGAGCAGGCGCCCGAGGCTGAGGAGCAGCACGATCTGGATCAGCAGCACCACCTCGGACGGGCCGCCGCCCGAGCCGATTCCGGCGGCCTGGGCGCTGCCGGCGAGGACGAACGCGGCAGTGGCCAGGGTCAGGGCGGGGAGAGCTCGCCTCACGCGGCAGGTCCCGGAGCGGGCCGGGAAGAAGGGCAGTGCCACGCGGATCGCTCGGGTCCTCGCCAGGGTGCGGCCGTCAACCGGGCCGCACTGCCCCGGTTCCGGGGGATCAGCGAGCGGGGGCGAGAATCCCGTCCTCCGGGTGGCCGCGGCGCGCGAAGCGCCGCAGAACGGAGCGGCGGCGGTGGGGCAGGCGCGGGAGGTCGTCGGGCTGCCGGGTCGCGGTGGCGGCCGGCTCGCCCGTCCCGGACCGGCGGTCGAGCCACGCGAGAAGGGCCGCGGCCACTGCCGCGCTGACGGCGCCGGCGATGGCGCCCGCCGAGGCCGCCACGGCGGGACCGTCCTGGATCAGCCAGGTCGCGGCCGCCATCCCGCCGCCGATCGCCGCCGTCATGATGAAGAACATCTATCGCGTCCCCTTTGGGCGAAGACGTTCTTGGGGGCCGGCGGGTTCGCGCGCTCCTGCGGACAAGGTTCACAAGTCCTGAATCCCGCCGAGTTCGGCGCGACCGGCCGAGATCGATCGACAAGGGGATCATTAAGGGTCGCCGCCTAGGCTCCGGGATGGTCAACCGTTCCTTGAGTACCCGGCCCGTGTCCCTGCGTACCAATCTTTTCCTCGCGACCGTCGCGAGCCTCGGCTTCGCCACGGTCTGTGCCGTCTGCTCGGCGCAGCTCGACCGCGAGCCGCCCCGCCCGCAGCTCGTCGCCGCCGTGAAGCCCGTGATGCCGCTCGACGAGCCGGTCACCACCGGCTCGATCGTGCCGACGCCGCCGATCGCGAAGGCCGCCCGGATGGCGCGGCCCGAGAAGATCGAGGCCAAGAAGGCCGAGACGGCGAAGGAGGCCCGCAAGGAGGCGAAGCCGAAGCCCGAGCCGGCCCTCGATTCCGAGCGGCTGGCCGCGCTCCTGGCCGAGCCGACGGTGATGAAGCCGAAGCGCTGAGGCGGCCCGTCAGCCGCGGCGCAGCGCCCGCAGGGCCCCGGTTCCGGCGAGCGCCGCGAGGGCGAGCGCGATGAGGGCGTTGTAGCCGGCGAGCGAGATCCCCAGGAAGCGCCAGGCGGCCGCGGTGCAATCCACCGGGCGGGTCGCCTGCAGGGACTTGAGGAAGTCGTCGACGCCGGCCGGCGCCGGGCCGGCGCCGCCGCCGCAATCGCTGGGTCCGGGCCAGAAGCCCCACTCGGCCCCGGCATGGTAGGTGCCCAGGGCCGCCCCGACGAGGAAGATCACCGCCACCAGGACGAGGAGCCCGCCCGCGAGCCGGCGCGGCAGCAGCAGCGCGGCGGCGAGCAGCGGCAGGGCGAGGTAGTAGGGCTGGCGCTCGGTCAGGCACAGCTTGCACGGCACGTAGCCGAAGCCGTGCTGGAAGATCAGCGCCCCGCCGACGGTGGCCGCGGCGCCGACGAGCACCAGCAGGGCGGCCGGCCGGGGCGCCGTGAGCCGCGTGGCCAGGGAGGGAGCCATGGGAGTGCCGGCCATGGGCTAATCCTCAGATCAGGTAGCGGAAGGCGACGAAGCCGAGCACGGCGACCGCCACGCAGATCGCCGCCACGGCGTTCAGGTGCCGGTCGAGGACAGTGCGGATGCCGACGCCGTAGCGGCGCACGAGCCCTGCCAGGATGAAGAACCGCGCGCCCCGGGTGATCAGCGACAGGACGACGAACCAGAACAGGTCGTAGCCGGCAAAGCCCGACGTGATGGTGACGAGCTTGTAGGGGATCGGCGTGAGCCCCTTCAGCAGGATCACCCAGTGGCCGTAATGGGCGTAGGCCTCGCGGAACTGGTCGGCGCCCTTGTCGAGGCCGTAGAGGTGGAAGAGCCAGGCGCCGAGGGAATCGTAGAGCAGCGCGCCGATCGCGTAGCCGGCGATGCCGCCCGCCACCGAGGTCAGCGTCGCCACGAGCGCGTAGGTCCAGGCCTTCTCGGGCCGGGTCACCACCATCGGCACCAGCATCACGTCGGGCGGCACCGGGAAGAACGAGCTCTCGGCGAAGGAGACCGCGCCGAGCGCGTAGGGGGCCGAGGGGCGCGCGGCGAGCGCGAGGATCCACTCGTAGAGGCGGCGCAGCATCGTGGGGATCAAGCCCGTCAGTCGTCAGGTGGCGCCCTTTGAGCACAGCTTCGCGGCGCTGGCGAGGGTTCCGGCCGCCACAGCCGGGCGGGAAGCGTCCGCCCCGGCGGGGCACCGGCGCGCTGCCGATCCACCGCCGCCCGGCAGGCCGAGGTCTCCGCCGGTCTCGTCCAGTCGGCCTAGCTCTCTTGGCGGTTCATCTTGGCGGCATCCGGTTTCTGCTTGACGAGACTGCGCCGTTCCGCCCGATCCACGCCACGATCGTCTCTCATCGATCGGCCCGGATCTACCGAAGGCCCCGCGTGATGTCGTTCCTGCGTCCGTTCCTCGTCCTCGCCCCGCTCCTTGCCGGCACCGTCCCGGCCGCCGCGGAGGACCTCGTCGCGCGCTGGCAGCGGGCCGACGCGGCCTGCGCCCTGCCGGCCTCGCCGCTGGCCAACCAGGCCTGCGAGGATCGCGACCGCTTCGCCACGGCGCTCCGCCACCAGGGCTGGTGCGAGGCCCGCGCCTCGACCGCCTACGACCATTGGGGCTGGCAGCTTTGCGCGCCGGTGGCGACGGCGCGGGCCGTGACCCGCCGGCGGGCCCGGCCGCACGCCTGATCCAGCCCGCGCAGCGTCCCCGAAGGCTCGGGTCCGAACCCTCCCCCGCAAAGCGGGGGAGGGTTACCAGCGTCGGACCGGGACACGCGCCGGCATCGGCAGGCGCAGGTTCCCGCGCGACGGCCCTACACCACCCGCAGCAGCACGTGCTTCTTGCGGCCGAAGGACAGCTTCACCACGCCCTCCGGCGTCACGTCGCCGGTGCCGATCACCGCGCGCTCGTCGGTGACGGGGGCGTCGTTGACCTTGAGGCCGCCGCTCTTCACCTGGCGCCGCGCCTCGCTGGTCGAGGGGACGAGGGCCGCGTGCTCGGGCCCGAAGGCCGAGAGCACGCCCAGCCCCGCCTCGATCGCGGCCCGCGGCACCTCGACGGTGGGCAGGCTCTGGGCGAGCGCGCCCTCCTCGAAGGTGCGCCGCGCCGTCTCGGCGGCGGCCTCCGCCGCCTCGCGGCCATGCAGCAGGGCACATGCCTCGGTGGCCAACACCTTCTTGGCCTCGTTGATCTCCTGGCCGCCCAAGCCCGCGAGCCGGGCGACCTCGTCGAGCGGCATCAGGGTGAACAGGCGCAGGAAGCGGCCGACATCGGCATCCTCGGTGTTGCGCCAGAACTGCCAGTACTCGTACGGGCTCAGCATGTCCGGGTTGAGCCAGACCGCGCCCGACGCCGTCTTGCCCATCTTGGCGCCCGACGCCGTGGTCATCAGCGGGCAGGTCAGGGCATGGAGCTGCGGCGTGCCGAGGCGCCGGCCGAGATCGATGCCGGTGACGATGTTGCCCCACTGGTCCGAGCCGCCCATCTGCAGCGTCACGCCGTAGCGGCGGTTCAGCTCGGCGAAGTCGTAGGCCTGCAGGATCATGTAGTTGAATTCCAGGAACGACAGCTCCTGGTCGCGCTCCAGCCGCAGCCGCACGCTGTCCATCGACAGCATCCGGTTGACCGAGAAATGCCGGCCGATGTCGCGCAGCATCTCGATGTAGTTGAGGGTGGTCAGCCACTCGGCGTTGTCGGCCATCACGGCGGCGTTGGGAGCCGTTCCGAAATCGAGGAAGCGCGCGAAGGTCTTGCCGATCTCGGCCTTGTTGGCCTCGATCTGGTCGAGCGTCAGGATCTTGCGGGTCTCGTCGCGGCCGGACGGGTCGCCGACGCGGGTGGTGCCGCCGCCCATCAGCGCCACCGGCTTGCCGCCGGTCGCCTGCAGCCAGTGCAGCATCATGATCGAGAGCAGGTGGCCGATATGCAGCGACGGCGCCGTGCAATCGTAGCCGACATAGGCCGTCAGCCGGCCCTCGCGGGCGGCCTCGTCCACGCCCGCGAAGTCGGAGCATTGGTGGACGTAGCCGCGCTCCAGGAGGACGCGGAGGAAGTCGGAACGCGGCGCGAAGTCGGTGGGCGCGGCCATGGAACTCTCGATCAGTCTCGCGGGTGGGCGACGGCGCGACAGCGCGGTGCCGCCATGCTAGCTCCGTCGGATTCGGAACGGGTCGGTCCATAGCAGTGCCGGCCCCGAAAGGCACGGGGGCGATTCGGGATGACGATGCGGCGCGCGATCGGGCTGATGAGCGGCACCTCCCTCGACGGCGTCGACGTCGCCCTGATCGAGACCGACGGCGAGACGGTCCGGGTCGAGCGCAGCCCCAACGGCTACCTCGAGCCGCTGGGACCCACGGGCTACCGCGCCTATTCCGACGACGACCGGGCGCTCCTGCGCCAGGCCCTGATCGACGCCGAGGCCGTGACCGAGCGCAGCGAGCGCCCCGGCTGCCTTGCCGCCGCCGAGGAGCTGGTGACGCGCCTGCACGCCGAGGCGGTCGAGAACTTCCTCTCCGAGAACGGGCTCACCGCGGCGGACATCGACGTGATCGGCTTCCACGGGCAGACCGTGGTGCACCGGCCCGACCAGAAGATGAGCGTGCAGATCGGCGACGGCCGGGACCTGAGCCGCCGCCTCGGCATCAAGGTGGTGTCGGACCTGCGCCACGCCGACATCGAGGCGGGCGGGCAGGGGGCACCGCTGGTGCCGGTCTTCCACCGGGCGCTGGCCCAGGCTTCGGGCTTCACCGAGAGCCTCGGCATCCTCAATATCGGGGGCGTGGCCAACGCCACGCTGATCGCCCGGGACGGACGCATCCTCGCCTTCGACACCGGGCCCGGCAACGCGCTCATCGACGACTGGATGCGCGAGCGCACCGGCCACGCGCTCGACGACAACGGCCGCACCGCCGCCCGCGGCCGGCCCGACGAGCAGCTGCTCGCCTGGCTCCTCGTCCACCCGTTCTTCGCCCGCCGGCCGCCGAAGTCGCTCGATCGCAACTGGTTCTCGCACAAGCTCGCCGGCCAGCTCTCGACCGAGGACGGCGCCGCGACGCTGACCGCCTTCACGGCGAGGGCGGTCGCCCGCGCCCTCGACCACGCCTCCGACCCGCCGGTCCGCTGGATTGTCGCCGGCGGCGGGGCCCGCAACGGCGAATTGCTGCGCCAGCTCAACTACCACCTGCGTGCCGAGATCACGACGGCGGACGCCATCGGCTGGTCCTCGGCCTTCCTGGAGGCCCAGGCCTTCGCCTACCTGGCGGTGCGCTCGGTGGAGGGCCTGCCGATCACCTTCCCGTCGACCACGGGCGTGCGGGAGGCGATCAGCGGCGGCGTGCTGGCGCGGCCGGAGGATTAAGGGGGTAGTGCGGCACCGCAGGACGTTGCGCGAGGCCCGTCCCCGCCGGTAAGCCGTCGCGCATGAGCAGCACGTCCTCGATCGGCCTCGTTCCTCCCGCGGCACCGGCCGCCGCGGCGCCCCGGTCCCGCCGCGCCGTGCGGACCTGGCTCTTCGTCATGGCCGCCCTGGTGGTGGCGATGGTGGCGGTGGGCGGCGCGACGCGGCTGACCGGATCCGGCTTGTCGATCACCGAGTGGAAGCCGGTGACCGGCGCGATCCCGCCGCTCTCGGGGGCGGCCTGGGCCGAGGAATTCGCCAAGTACCAGGCGACGCCGCAATACCGGCTGCTTAACCAGGGCATGACCCTGTCGGAGTTCCAGTTCATCTACGGCTGGGAATGGGGCCACCGGCTGCTCGGCCGGATCATCGGGCTCGCGTTCTTCCTGCCGCTGCTGGTGTTCTGGCTGCGCGGCCAGCTCGACCGGCGCCTCGGCGCGAGCCTCCTCGGCCTCGGCGTGCTCGGTGGCCTTCAGGGCGCGGTGGGCTGGATCATGGTGGCGTCAGGTCTCCAGCCCGGCATGACCGCGGTGGCGCCGATCAAGCTCGCCCTGCACCTGACGCTGGCGAGCGGGATCTATGCCGGCCTCGTCTGGATCGCCGCCGGCCTCGACCGACGCCGTGACGAGGTGCTGCCGGCGCGGCTCTCCCGCACGGCGCTCGCCCTGATGGTGCTGGTGTTGGTGCAGATCGCGCTTGGCGGCCTCGTCGCCGGCTCGAAGGCGGGGCTCACCTACAACACCTGGCCGCTGATGGATGGCGGCCTCGTGCCCGGCGGCCTGTTCGCCGGCACGCCATGGATCGAGAACTTCGTCGACAACGTCGCCCTGGTGCAGTTCAACCACCGGCTCGTCGCCTACGCGCTGCTCGCCCTCGCGATCGTCCACGCCCTCGATGCCCGCCGCACGATGCCCGGGACCGGCGCGGCGCGGCGCGCCACCGCGCTCGCCGGCCTCGTCGTCTCCCAGGCGACGCTCGGCATCGTCACGCTGCTGCTGGCGGTGCCGCTCTGGGCCGGCCTCGCCCACCAGGTCGCCGCCATGCTGGTCCTCGGCATGGCGAGTGCCCATGCCCGGCTCGGCCGGGCGCCCGCGCCGGTGGCGCTGCGGGCGGTCTGAGGCGAGGAGGGACCGTTCGTCCCACGTTCATGCTCGCGTCTTAACCTCGACGGATCGGGAGGCCGTCTCCCGGCCCCCAGGAGCGGAGGTCCGATTGTCCGCGCAGGAGCACTCCCTGGAACTGTCCTCAGCCCCCGCCCCGCGCTTCGCGCCGGACGGCCGGCCGCTCGGCCTCGTCTGGACCTACACGCCGCGCGAGATGCTCGCCGACAGCATAGTGCACGTGGTCGGGGTCTCCCTCGGCGTGATCGGCGCCGTGGCGTTGACGATCAGCGCCGTCCTCTCGAAGCTCAGCCCCGCCGAGACGGTGGCGGTCGGCGTCTACGCCGCCGGCCTCGTGGCGATGCTGGGGACCTCGGCGGCCTACAACATGTGGCCGATCGGCCGGACGAAATGGCGGCTGCGCCGGTGCGACCACGCCACCATCTTCCTGATGATCGCCGGCACCTACACGCCCCTCGTCATCCTGGTCGGCACCGACGGCATCGCCATCGGGCTGCTCGCCGGGATCTGGCTCGTCGCCGTCATAGGCGCCGCCGTGAAGCTGACCCTGCCGGGCCGCTTCGACCGCCTGGCGATCGCCCTCTACCTGGCGCTCGGCTGGAGCGGGATGATGGTCTACGATTCGGTGATCGCCGCCCTGTCGCCACCGGCCCTGTGGCTGCTCGCCGCCGGCGGCCTGCTCTACTCGCTCGGCGTCATCTTCCACGTCTGGCGCCAGCTCCCGTTCCAGAACGCGATCTGGCACGCCTTCGTGCTGGCGGCCGCCGCCTGCCATTACGGCGCGGTGTTCCGCAGCATGCTCGACGTGGGAGCGTGAGACGGCGGAACTCAGGCGATTCGGCGATCGGACCGGGTAGTCCGATCGCCGGTCCGATCGGTTTTGCGGATCGTTCCGGGGCTGCGGCGGGCCGGCGACCGTTCGGGTTGATGATCCAGCGATCAAGGCTTTCGCTTCCGGGTTCCGCTTATGCGGCCCTGGACTGATGTGGTGGACATACTATCAAGTATGTCAAACAGGCTCTAACAGGCCTCAACAGCCGGAATAATTCTTGGATATCAATCGATACTCGATCGACTGAGAGAATATTTGATTCGAGCGGGAGATTTTGTCCCACTCTAGACTTCATCCTGAGGTGTCGGCGATCGGAGGCCGCATTCCATCGAAGATGGCCCGACCTTAATGGAGGGCTCCAGGGATCACTACGCCAGATGAAGGTTTCATTCGAGGTCAGTCGATCTTCGATCGACTAGAGAACTTCACGATCGCGCTGCAATCGCGAAGCTCTCTAAGTCTTTGTTTTGGCGCATTTTCTGCGACGAACCGGTTTCCACTTCGTCGGAAAATGCTCTAACACCTCAGGATGAGGTCGCGTATGGGAGGCAAGATCGTCCGCTGATCTATTGCGTGTGTCGAACAGGCTCTGACGCTTCAGGATCAGGTCGAGAGCGGGGCGCGATCTCCGAATAAGCCGGCCGAGCCCTCAGAACGGTGTGTAGTCTCCGCCATCCGTGATGGTGTCGAGCGCGCGCTCGATCGAGGTCACGGCGTCCAGCACCATCTGCACCGTGCGCTCGGCCTCCGTGCGCGGCCGGCCCAGGGCGGCGGCGCGGGCGCCGATGTCGTGCAACTGCTCGGCGATCGTCACGAGGTCGGAGACGACCATCGCGGTGGCGCGGGCGGCGGCATCGGGCGCCGGGCGCGGGCGCAGCAGGGGAACGACGTTGCTCATCGGCCGGGACTCTCGCGCAAAGCGCGGGACTCCGCCAGCCGGAGAATCGCGGCCCTCCACACATTCCATGGAGCGCGGCCCGGGAGGCACAGGCGCCGAACTTCGCCGCCGCGCGCCGGTCCGGCGCCTTGACGGGGGGGCGGCAGCCGGGCACCCCGGCCCGACTGTCAGAGCCCAGGATCCCCCATGCGTCTCCTTCGTGTCGCCGCGGCGCTCACCCTCGCGGGCCTCGCCGCCGCCTGCACCAGCTCCGGCGATTCCCGCGGCACCGGCCTCGCCGAGACCTTCGACACCAAGAACTACGTGCGTTCGAACGACACCAACGGGACGCAGCGCCGGCCCGACGTGAACCGCGCCTTCACCCAGCCGTCGATCCCGAGCATCTCGAACCGCGGCTTCTGACGCGTTCCCGGCGGCCTCGGCCGCCGGGCCCTCAGCGCTTGCGGAAGAGCGGGTGCTCGACCTTGTCGCCCGGATGGATCCCGAGTCGCGCGGCAGTGCCGGCGTTGAGCTCGAGCACGCCGAGCACCGGCTCGCCGGAGGCGATGGTCCGGGTCGAGAGTGGCTCGGTGTCGGCCGCGATCCGCGCCACCGTGCCGTCGGCGCGGATGAACAGCATGTCGAGCGGCAGGTAGGTGTTCTTCATCCACATCGTCACCGGCTCCATGCGCTCGAAGTCGAACAGCATGCCGCGGTCCGGCGCCATGGTGCGGCGGAACATCAGGCCCTGGGCCCGGCCCGCATCGTCGCGCATCACCTCGACCTGGAAGGCGTGGCGGCCGGAGCGGGAGGCGATCGTCAGCGGCTCGAACGGGCCGTCGGCCAGGGCGGCCGAGGGCGCGAGCGCCAGGAAGAGGAGGAACGCGGCGAGGAGCCGGCGCGGCGAGGCGGCGAGGGGCCGTGCGAAGCGAAGCGACATGACGGTGAGCTAGAGCGCCGTCCGGCGAAGGGGATGGGCGCCCGCCGCCGGACATGCGCGGGAAACCAAAATCCGGAGGGGAGAGGTCCCGTGCCCGGGCCTGCGGGTCAGTGCGACGACGGGGGGCCGGCCTCGGTCAGGAGGCGCACCTCGGCGGCCATCAGCCCCTTCGAGCCGTCGCCGTAGCGCACCTGGACGTACTCGCCGGGCTTGAGCTCGGCGATGCCGTAGCGCCGCAGCGTCTCCATGTGGACAAAGATGTCCGGCGTGCCGTCGCCGCGGCTGAGGAAGCCGAAGCCGCGCAGGCGGTTGAACCACTTCACCACCGCGGTCTCGAGGCCGCTCGTCGGCACCACGGTGACGTGGGTGCGCGGCATCGGCAGCTCGGCCGGGTGGGTCGCGGTGGTCTGGTCAAGGGAGACGACCCGGAACGCCTGCCAGCCACGGGAGCGCTGCACCGCCTCGACCACGATCCGCGCGCCCTCGCTGGCGCTCTGGTGGCCGTCGCGCCGCAGGCAGGTGACGTGGAGCAGCACGTCCGGCGAGCCGTCGTCGGGCACGATGAAGCCGAAGCCCTTGGCGACGTCGAACCATTTGATGCGGCCGCTGACCTCGACCAGTTCGACCGGGCGCTCGATCGCCGCCGCGTCGAGCCCGGACCGGGTGTCGCGCGCGTCGTCCCCGAACGCGCCCCCTCGCCGCTCCCCGGCGAGACCTGAACCGAACTCGTCCGACATCGTAAGCAACCCACTCGAATCGCGTCGCGCGCTTCACCTGCAGATTAACAAAGTCATGACTCCGGGGAAGCCCAAATCCGCCGAGTTGAGACATCGAGGCGGCCACGTCCCGCGTCGATGTCGCTTCGCGGACGCACAATCTGCAATCCCGGGAGGCAGGGTGCGAGGCCGATGCCCTGCGGTTGCGCCCGTCGCCCGCAATCCCATCCCGAAACTGCGCGTTTTCGCCGCAGGCATGGCGGGGGTCCCGGACCCCGTGCGTGCTCGGCTATGACGGCGCCCATCCGCCGTCCGGGAGAGCCGCGATTCACACCCCATCTTCCACGCCCACGCCCATCCGGCGCCTCGCGGTCGTCGACCTCGCCCGCGGCGTCGCGCTCCTGGCGATGGCGTTCTACCACCTGACATGGGATCTCGGCTTCCTGCGGCTGACGCCCGAGAACCTCGCCCTGACGCCCGTGGGCCGGGCGGCGGCCCACGGCATCGCCGGGAGCTTCCTGGTCCTCGTCGGGATCAGCCTCGTCCTCGCCCGGCCGGGGCGGGCCGGCCGGTGGCGGCCCTACCTGCTGCGGCTCGCCCGCATCGCCGCGGCGGCGGGCGCGATCTCGCTCGCGACCGTCTTTCTGTTCCCGGATTCGTGGATCTTCTTCGGCATCCTGCACTGCATCGCCGTGGCGAGCGTGCTGGCGCTGCCGGCCCTCGTCGCGCCGCTGCCGCTCGTCGGGCTCGCGGCGGCTCTCGTCCTCGCCGGTCCCCACCTCGCGGCCCTGGCAGGGTCCCCGGCTCTCCTCGATGCGCCGGGCTTGCTGTTCCTGGGGCTCGGCGCGACGGTGCCGACCACCAACGACTACGTGCCGTTGTTTCCCTGGTTCGGCTTCGTGCTGGCGGGGGTCGGGCTCTGCCGCGTGGCGCTGCCGCGGCTCGCGGCCTCGGCGATCGGCACGATCGCGCCGCGGGACCGGGCCGGGCGGCTCGCGACGGCGGCCGGGCGGCACAGCCTCGCGGTCTACCTGATCCACCAGCCGGTGCTGCTCGGGCTGCTCTACGGGGTGGCGGCGCTCGCCGGGCCGCATCCGCGGGCGGGGGAGGCGCAGTTCCGGCGCGAGTACCGGGCGAACTGCGCCGAGGCCGGCGGCGGCGAGGCGGCCTGCCGGGTGGCGGCGCGCTGCGTCGTCGAGCGCCTGCGGGCCGAGGGCCTGTGGCGGGCCGGCGGCGGCTTCTCGGCGCAGGAGCAGGGCCGGGCGATCGCGCTGTCCCGGACCTGCTTTCGGGAGGCGGGCGGCGGGTAGCCGCCCGCGCGTCCGGCTCAGTCCTTGGCGCGGATCAGTCCTTGGCGCGCTCGACGTAGGCGCCGTCGGCCGTCATCACGACGATGCGGGTGCCGGTGCCGATATGCGGCGGCACCAGTGTGCGGATGCCGTTCGAGAGCGTGGCGGGCTTGTAGGACGAGGAGGCGGTCTGGCCCTTGGTCACCGGCTCGGTGTCGGTCACCTCGAGGGTGACGCGCTGGGGCAGCTCGAGCGCCAGCGGCACGCCGTTATGGGTCGACAGCATGACCGCCATGCCCTCCTGCAGGTAGGGGGCCTGGTCGCCGATCACGTCCTGCGGCACCGCGAGCTGCTCGTAGGATTCCGGGTTCATGAAGTGGAACCCCTCGGCGTCGCTGTACAGGAAGGTGTGCTCCCGGTCCTCGACGTAGGCGCGCTCGACCTGCTCGGTGGTGCGGTAGCGCTCCGAGACCTTCACGCCGTCGGTGATCCGGCGCATGTCGAGCTGGGTCACCGGCGTGCCCTTGCCGGGGTGGATGTTCTCGGCGGAGAGGATCACGTAGAGCCGGCCGTCCTTGTCGACGACGTTGCCCTTGCGGAGTGAGCTGGCGATGACCTTCGGCACGGGGCGAATCCTGGACTTGAAGCGTTGACAGAAAGCGGCGGCGTCCGCCAAGCCGCGGGCGTCGCGCGCCGCGCCGGCAGAGGATGCCTTCGGCCCGCCCTATCGCATCTCAGGCGCGACCGCCAGTCGCCCCGCCCGCCATGACCTCGCCGATGATCCCCACCGCATGACCTCCGCCTCGCCCTGGTGGGCCCCCCACGTCCATGCCGACCGCCGGCCGCGGCTGATGGCCCGCAACCGCATCGCCGCCGCGCTCCGGGCGTGGTTCTCCGCCCGCGACTTCGTCGAGGTCGACGCCGCCATCCTCCAGGTCTCGCCCGGCAACGAGGCGCATCTCTCGGCCTTCGCCACGCAGGCCATCGCCCCCGACGGCACGACGCATCCGCTCTACCTGCACACCTCGCCGGAATTCGCCTGCAAGAAGCTCCTGGCGGCGGGCGAGCCCCGGCTGTTCAGCCTCGGCCCGGTCTACCGCAACCGCGAGCGCGGGGCCCTGCACCACCCGGAATTCACCATGCTCGAATGGTACCGTGCGGGGGAGACCTACGACAGCCTGATGCACGATTGCGCCGCGCTCCTGCGCCTCGCCGCCGAGACGGCGGGCGCGACGACCTTCTCCTGGCGCGGTGTCGAGGCCGACCCGTTCGCCGAGCCGGAGCGGCTGAGCGTGGCGGAGGCGTTCGACCGCCATGCCGGCATCGACCTCCTGGCGAGCGTGGCGCCGGATGCCAGCACCGACCGGGCCGGGCTCGCCGCGGCGCTCGGCGCGGCCGGCATCCGCACCGCGCCCGACGACACCTGGGCCGACCTGTTCAGCCGGGTGATGGTCGAGCGGGTCGAGCCGGCGCTCGGCCGCGGCCGGGCGACGATCCTGTGCGAGTACCCGATCCCCGAGGCGGCGCTCGCCCGTCCGAGCCCGGCCGACCCGCGGGTGGCGGAGCGCTTCGAACTCTATGCCTGCGGCGTCGAGCTCGCCAACGCCTTCGGCGAATTGACCGACGCGCCCGAGCAGCGCCGGCGCTTCTGTGCCGAGATGGACGAGAAGGAGCGCGTCTACGGCGAGCGCTACCCCGTCGACGAGGACTTTCTGAGCGCCCTCGGCCAGATGCCGGAGGCGAGCGGCATCGCGCTCGGCTTCGACCGGCTGGTCATGCTAGCGACCGGGGCGCGCCGGATCGAGGATGTGATCTGGACGCCGGTCGCCGAGTATCCCGGCACGGGACCCGCCCGGTGAGCGGACCGATCCGCAGCGCCCGCGACCTCGCCGCGGCCGGCCTCGTCCCGGCGGAGCAGCTGCCGGCGCTGGAGCGGGTGGCGGCGCGCTACGCCGTGTCGATCACCCCGGCGATGGCCGAGCTGATCGCCGACGCCGAGGACGGGGTCGGCCGCCAGTTCGTGCCCCGGGCCGAGGAACTCGTCACCACGCCCGAGGAGCGGGCCGACCCGATCGGCGACGAGGCCCACGCGCCCGTCCCCGGCATCGTCCACCGCTATCCCGACCGGGTGCTCCTGAAGCCCCTCCACGTCTGCCCGGTCTATTGCCGCTTCTGCTTCCGCCGCGAGGTGGTCGGGCCGGAGGGGCAGGGCAGCCTGACCGAGGCCGAGCTCGACGCCGCGCTCGCCTACATCGCTGCCCGCGACGAGGTCTGGGAGGTGGTGGTCACCGGCGGCGACCCGCTCGTGCTCTCGCCCCGGCGGCTCGGGCGCATCGCCGCGGCGCTGCGGTCGATCCCGCATGTCCGGGTGCTGCGGCTGCACACCCGCGTGCCGGTGGTCGATCCGGCGCGGGTCGACGCGGAGTTGATCGGGGCGCTCAAGCGCTTCGAGGGCGCGGTGTTCGTGGCGCTCCATGCCAACCACCCGGCGGAATTCTCGGACGCGGCGCGCGCGGCGATCGCGCGCCTCGTCGATGCCGGGATCCCGATGGTGAGCCAGTCGGTGCTGCTCGCCGGCGTCAACGACGACCCCGACACGCTGGCCGCCCTGATGCGGGCCTTCGTCGAGAACCGCATCAAGCCGTACTACCTGCATCACGGCGACCTCGCCCCCGGCACCGGCCACCTGCGCACCACCCTCGATCGCGGCCAGGACCTGATGCGCTCCCTGCGCGGGCGGGTCTCCGGGCTGGCGCAGCCGACCTACGTCCTCGACATCCCCGGCGGATACGGCAAGGTGCCGGTCGGGCCGGGCTACCTAGCGTCCGCCGGTCGGGCCGGCGGCGGTCTTGCGGGCTGGACCGTCACCGACCCGACCGGCGGACGCCACGCCTACCCGCCCGAGGTCGGTCCGTCCGAGACCGGCCCGTCCAAGACCGAGGAGGACACGCCATGCGCAGGCTCTGGGGACGGCTGAGTTCCGTCAACGTGCAGAAGGCGGTGTGGGGGCTCGAGGAGCTCGGCCTGCCCTACGAGCGGGTCGAGGCCGGCGGCGCCTTCGGCCGCGTCCGCGACCCCGACTACGTCGCGATGAACCCCAACAGCCTCGTGCCGGTGATGGAGGAGGACGGCTTCGTCCTCTGGGAATCGAACGCGATCCTGCGCCACCTCGCCCGCGGGCATGAAGCGCACGGTCTCTGGCCCGAGGATCCCCGTGCGGCGGCTTTGGCCGACCAGTGGCTCGACTGGCAGGCGACCCGCTTCACGCCCGCGACCCGGGACGCGTTCTGGCAGACCGTGCGCACCCCGGCCGACCAGCGCGACCAGGCGACGATCGACCGCTCGGTCGCGGCGTCCGAGGAGTGCGCGGCGATCCTCGACGCACACCTGATGGGCCGCGCCTACATGGTCGGCGAGCGCTTCACCGTGGCCGACATCGCGGTCGCCGCCGCCACCCATCGCTGGCTCCACCTCGACGTGCCGCGCATCGAGCGGCCGGCCCTGCGGGCCTGGTACGCGCGCGTCCGGGAGCGCCCGGCGGCCTCGGTCGCGCTGCCGCCCCTGAGCTGACGCCGGGCCCTCGAAGCCGAGCCCTGCCGGAGCGCGGCCATGCGCTGACGGCGTGGCCGCCTTCCGCCGGATCGGCTACGTCTCGACCCGTCCCTCTCCCCACGCCCCCGAAGGCCCGATGCCGCTCGACAAGACGCTCCTCGACGCCCTGCAGGCCGTCACCACCGCCACCCTGACCACGGTGCTCCTGAAGAAGGGCATCCGCCGCTGCTGGATGCGCGGGCCGATGCCGCGCTTCGCCGCCGGGCAGCGGATCGTCGGCCCGGCCTTCACCCTGCGCTTCGTGCCGGCCCGCGAGGACCTGGCGACCCCGGAATCCTGGTCGAGCCCGACCTCGACCCGCGCGGCGATCGAGGCGATGCCCGAGGGCTGCATCGCGGTGGTCGACGCCATGGGGGTGCAGGATGCCGGCATCTTCGGCGACATCCTGTGCGCCCGGATGAAGAAGCGCGGCGTCGCGGCGCTGATCACCGACGGCGTCGTGCGCGACGGCGAGGGGGTCGAGGGCACCGGCCTGCCGGTCTGGTGCTCCGGCGTCGCGGCCCCGGCCTCGGTGTCGGGTCTCACCTTCGTCGGCTGGGGCGAGCCGGTCGGCTGCGGCGGCGTCGCGGTCTATCCGGACGACATCGTGGTGGCGGACGGCGACGGCGCGGTGCTGATCCCGGCGGCTCTCGCCGAGGAGGTCGCGCTCGCCGCCGTCGAGCAGGAGCGCCTCGAGCTCTGGATCATGCGCGAGGTCGACAAGGGCCTGCCGCTGCCGGGCCTCTACCCGCCGAACGCCGAGACCCGCGCCCGCTACGAGGCGGAGACCGGCAAGGCTTGATAACCGGCAAGGCCTGACCGACCGCTTGGCCGGGACCGCCCCGGTGTTCTTCGTGCTCTCGAAGGTGCTGTGGTTCCTCACGGCGCCTTCGAACCTGCTCCTGCTCCTCGTCGTCGCCGGGGCGGGGCTCTCCCTGCGCTGGCGCCGCCTCGGCGTCGGTCTCGCGGCCCTGTGCGGCCTCGCGCTCCTCGCTGGCGGCGTCTCGCCGCTGGCTTCCCTGGTCTTCGGGCCGCTCGAGAACCGCTTTCCGGAATTCCGCGACGACGGCGGCCCGGTCGCCGGAATCGTGGTGCTGGGCGGCGCGGTCGAGACCGGGCTGTCGGCCGCCCGCGGCCAGCTCGTCGTGAACGATGCCGGCGAACGGATGATCGCGCTCGGCGACCTCGCCCGGCGCTACCCCGCCGCGACCGTCGTCTTCGCCGGCGGCTCCGGCCGGCTCACCGGCGACGGGGCGGTGTCGGAATCTGCGATCACGCGGCGCCACGCCGCATCCCTCGGCGTCCCGCCCGAGCGGATCACCTACGAGGACCGGTCCCGCAACACCCACGAGAACGCGACCTTCAGCGCCGAATTGGTCAAGCCGAAGCCCGGCGAGCGCTGGCTCCTGGTCACCTCGGCCTGGCACATGCCGCGGGCGGTCGGCTGCTTTCGCCGCGCCGGCTTCACGGTGACGGCCTACCCGGTCGATTACCGCACCGGCCCCGGCGCCCTGGCGATCCACGCCACCGCCGGCGACGGCCTGTTCGAGCTCGACATCGCGGTGCGCGAATGGCTCGGCCTCGCGGCCTACCGGGCCTCGGGCTACACCGAAGCGGTGTTCCCGGGACCGTGATCCCGGCTCACCGCGGCAGGGACAGCCGGTAGATCCCGCGAAAATCGTCCGGGTCGTCCACCACCTTGCCCTTGCGCAGGATCGCGATGCGGCCGGCCTTCATCAGGCGCACCGCCTGGCGGCGGACCGGCTGCATCAGCGGACCCCAGCCGTCCGGGTGGGGGCCGCCGAGCGCCCGGGCGACCTCGGAGGGGCAGACGGTCTTGTCCGCGCCGCGCTCGGTGACGAGGCGCACCAGGGTGAGCTCGATCTCGTAATCGTCAGGGATCATCGTGGTCCTGCAGGGCCCGGCGGGCGTCGGAGGCGAACTGGCGCTGCCACATCACGGTGAGCACCATCGCGGTGGTGGCGAACAGCACATAGGCGCTGACGAACCACCCGAGATACGCGAGCGCGAAGAAGAACGCACGCTGCCCGCGGTTGAAATGGCCGCCCGCCACCACGTTCATCGCCGCGGCCCGTCGCGCCGCGCGCTCGATCCGGACCGGGTCGCCTTCGCGCGGCGGCACGGCGCCGATCAGGATGGCGCCGTAGTTGAACAGCCGGTATGCCCAGGCGAACTTGAAGAAGGCGTAGACGAAGATCAGGGCGAGGCCCGCCACCTTGATCTCCCACACCGTCCTGGTCATCGGCGCGCCGAAGGGCAGGGTCGAGAACAGGGTCAGGGCGTCGTCGGCCGACCGCGACAGGGTAAGGGCGCTGCCGAGCGCGATCAGCGCCGTCGAGGCGAAGAAGGCGGTACCGTTCTGGAGCGATGCGTTGATGGTGGTGTCGACCACCCGGTTCTCGCGCACGATCTGCTGGTCGGCCCAGGCGTGGCGGTAGCGGTTCATCATGCCGTTGAGGCTGCGCTTGCCGCCCGACAGGTGCTCGACCGCGTAGGAATAGCCCCACCACGCCGAGAGGAAGCAGACCAGCGCGGCGAGGTCGAGGAACGAGAAGCTGCTCAAGCCCAGATCCGGGTGCATGCCGGGTCCGTCAGGCCGTCGGCAGGATCTGCACGCCGCGTGCGCCGGCGGGCTCGGGTGCCTCGCTCACGGCGAGGTCCGTGACCCGCGCGCCCGGCGGTCCCTCGCGGCAGGCCTCGATCATCGCGCCGACCGCCTCGGCCGGCCCGGCGAGGCGGGCCTCGACGCTGCCGTCGAGCCGGTTGCGCACGGTGCCGACGAGGCCCTTGGCCTCGGCCACGCCCTTGGTCCAGGCCCGGTAGCCCACGCCCTGGACCCGGCCCCGGACGACGATCTCCACGCTGCGCTGTCCGCTCACGCTCGCCCACTCCCCGTACGGCGTCTCCCGGGGCGGGCTCTAGAGCAAATTTCGCCGCGAGGGGAGAGCGGGAACGCGAGGGGCCGCCGCGCCGTCAGGCGCTCGCGGCGACGAGGGGGCGGGCGAGAACCGGGCGGAGGTCCGGCGCGCGGAGGCGCACGAGGTCGGCGAGCGGCACGAAGGCATCCGGCGCGGCACCCCCGACCCGCGTGCCGAAGCCGAGGGCGAAGGACAGGGTGAGCTTGCGGTCGGGGGCGATGCCGAAGGCGCCGAGCGCGGCCGAAAACGCCTCGCGGAAGCTGCGCACCCCGCACCAGCTCTTCTCCGAGAGGTGCAGCGGCCATTCCCAATGGCCGTCCGGCCGACGCGCCGCGAGGGCGTCGCGGTCGATGAAGTAGCCGGTGTCGCGGTGCTCCAGCCCGTCCGCGTGGAGGCGCCAGTCCCGGTTCTCGAACAGCGGGGCAGCCTCGGCCGCGACGTCCTCCAGGCGGGTGGTCTCCATGCGGGTCTCCCACGGTTCCCCCGCGACGCCGCGCCGCCTCCCGGGCCGGCTCGTCGCATGGAACATTTACGGAACACTGGTCTGATTTGCACAGGTCGTCAACAGGGACGGACGAACATTTCTCGAACGCCGCGGCTGTTGCCAAAGTCCGGTCCGGGTGCCACCTCGGGTCCATCGATCCTGCCACGACGACCAATCCTGCCATGACCACGAGGAGCGAGATGGAGCGCAGCCGCAAGGGGCAGGAGAGTGGCCCGCGCGAGGCCGGCCCCGACGTCGAGGCCCTGCGCCGCCTCGAGGCGCTGCAGCCGGCCTACGAGCGCCTGCGCGCCGACCGGATCCGCGCCGAGAGCGACGTCGAGCGCCTGACCGCGGAACTCGCTGCCGCCCGCGCCCAGGCCCGCGAGGAGCTGGGCACCGACGACGAGGCCGAGATCCGCCGGATGATCGAGGAGGCCCGGGCCGAGAATGCCCGGCGGGTCGAGGAGTTCGCCCAGGCCCTGCGGGCGGTGCAGGACCGCCTCACCGCTCTCGATCCCGCCCGTTGACCACCGCCTTGACGACCGCCCCGGCTCCGGCCGACCGCCTGGAGGCGCTGACCCGCGCCGGCCGCCTGCTCGCCCGCCTGGAGGCGGCCCGCGACCGCGACCGCGAGACCCTGGCCGCCCGCACCCGCGAGGTCGCCGCCGCCAAGGGCCGCCTCGCCCAGCGCGACGCGGTCGATACCTACCTGCGCGAGCTGCAGCAGGAGGCCAACCGGCGCAGCGTCGCGACCTTCGAGACCCTGCTCACGGCCCTCGTCCAGGAGGTGCTGCCCGGCGAGAAGCCGGTGCGCCTGGATCTCACCACCGAGCGGGGTCTGCCGGCCCTCGACATCGGGGTCGAGCGCCCGGATGGCGGCCGCGAGGACGTGCTGGAGGACAATGGCGGTGCCATGACCAACGTGGTCGGCATGGCGTTGCGCCTGATCGCCGTGGTCAAGGCCGGGGTCGGGCGCTTCCTCGCCCTCGACGAGGCCGATTGCTGGATCGCCCCCGACCGGGTGCCGGCCTTCTACCGGGTGCTGGAGGAGAGCGCCGCCAAGCTCGGCGTGCAGTGCCTGGCGATCTCCCACCACGACGTGGCGGGGTTCGGGGCCGACCTGACGGTCAGCCGGATCGCCGGCCGGCCCGAGACCGGCGTCGCCATCGTCGGGCCGGCCGCATCCTGCGCGGCGGCCTGGACGCCGGAGAGGCCGGGTTTCCGCTACCTGCGCCTCGTCGACGTCCAGGGTTTTTCCGACGCGACCCTGCCGCTCGCCCCCGGCGTCAACGCGCTCGTCGGCCCCAACAACCACGGCAAGTCGACGGTGATCCGGGCCCTGCGGGCGGTCTTCTACGGCGAGGTGCGCGACAGCCTGGTGCGGGCGGGCGCGAACGCCGCGCGGGTCGAGATCGGCGTCGCCGACGGGCGGGTGCTGCGCTACGCCCGCCAGCCGAAGCGCACCCCGGTCAACCTGTGGTCGCTGCACGAGGCCGACGGGTCGCTGGTGCGGGAGAACGGCACCACCCTGGAGACCGGCGGCCGCGACGTGCCCTCCTGGGTCGAGCGCCTGTTCGGCATCACCCGGGTCGAGGACCTCGACGTCCACGTGGCGCACCAGAAGTTTCCGGTCTTCCTGCTCGGCGAGAAGCCGGCCCGGCGCTCGGCCGTGCTGTCGATCGGCCGCGAGGCCGGGCTGGTGCGCGACATGCAGGCGCTGCAGCGCGAGCGGGTGACGGAGGACCAGCGCACCATCCGCGAGGGCGAGCGCGAGATCGCCCGCCTGCGCGAGGCGTTGAGCGCCCTCGACGATCTCGACGCCCTGGAGGAGTCCCTGGCCGGGCTGCGGAGGCAGGCCGACGCGCTCTCGGCGGCGGAGGCGCGCCTGTGCGACCGCGAGGCCCTGGCCGACCGTCTCGCCCGGTCCGGGCGCCTCGCCACCGGGGCCGCCGCCCGCGCCCGGGTGCTGGCCGACCTGCCGGCGCCCGAGACCGGTGCCGAGATCGGCCGCGCGCTCGCCGAGGC
>NZ_JACWCT010000005.1 GCF_016613415.1 Methylobacterium ajmalii
ATCCAAGAAGTATGAGCTCGACACAGCCCTCTATAAGGAGCGTCACCTAATCGAGTGCTGTTTTGCCAAGCTCAATCAGTTTCGGCGCGTCGCGACACGCTACGAGAAGACAGCCCGCAACTACGCCGCCATGGTCACCATCGCGGCTATTGTCATGTGGCTGCGGTAACTGTCCACACCGCCTAGGGCGTCGGGATCAGTCGGCGCCGTCGTCGGGGATGTTCAGCACGGTGCCGCAGGCCTTGCAGTGCACGGCGTCCGGCTCGTGGCGCTGCAGCCCGCAGGTCGGGCAGGGAAAGCGCACCTTGTAGGGCCGGAACACCACCTGGGCGAGGCGGAAGAACAAGGTCACGCCGCAGATCATCACGACGACCGAGATGAGCCGGCCCGAGGGGCCCGGCAGGGTGATGTCGCCGTAACCGGTGGTCGTCAGCGACGTGACCGTGAAGTACAGCGCATCGACCGGGCTGCCGATCGCCGGGTTGCTGCCGGCCTGCGTGACGTAGACCACGCCGGTCATCACGAACACGAACACCACCAGGTTGGTGGCGGCCAGGATCGCCTCCTCGTGGCGCCGGAAGATCCCGCTGTCCCGGCGCAGCCGGTCGAGCAGCTGATAGGTGCGCAGGAGCCGCAGCGTGCGCAGGATGCGCAGGAAGCCGACGCCCTGCACGAACATCGGCGCCAGGAACGAGGCGATCGCCACCACGTCCGTCCAGGTGCTTAGGCGCAGGAACTCGCGCGCCGGCGCCCGGCTGATCGCCAGGCGGCCGGCGAAGTCGGCCAGCACCCCGAGGCCGAGGACCACGTCGCCGACGGCGACCCAGGGCGAGAGCGGCAGGAACGAGGTCGCGATCACGAAGGCGACCGTCGCGACGTCGAAGGCAAGCAGGGCGTACCGGAAGCGGTGCGCCCCGTCGGTGTCGCCCTCGTAGAGGGCGCGGAGTCTGGCGGTGAGGGCGGTCATGGATCCGGTCGGGCGGGCGAGGGCCGCCCCATACCGCATCCGGGACGCCGACGCCCGTTGCGCGCCGGCCCCGTCGATGGGATACGGAGGCCAAGGTGTGCGGTCCCGGCGCGGGGCTTGCAGGTTCTCTGCCGTTGGTCGGGCCGCCAGCGGGGGAGACCCGTGCCCATGCCCCATCCTACCCTTCGCGGCGTCGATCCGGTCCCGGCGGCCGGCCCCGTGCCGGCTCCGACCCCCCCGGCGATCGGCCGGGCGTCGCCGAACCGTCCTTCCCGCGTCGGCACGGCAGCGGCATGAGCGGTCGGGTTCCCCTGCCGGTGCGCCGGCCGCTCTCGGCCCTGCGCACCATGCTGCACAACGAGGCCGGCGGCGGCCTCGTGCTGATGGCGAGCGCCGCCCTGGCGCTGGTCGTCGCGAACTCGCCCTGGGCTGAGACCTACTTCGCCGTCCTCGCGGCCCATCTCGGGCCGCTCTCGGTGCTGCACTGGATCAACGACGCCCTGATGGCGGTGTTCTTCCTGCTGGTCGGCCTCGAGATCAAGCGCGAGATGCTGGACGGGCGCCTGCGCACCTGGCCGGATCGCATCCTCCCCGGGATCGCCGCCCTCGGCGGCATGCTGATGCCGGCGCTGGTTTACGTCGCGGTCAACCGGCACTCGCCCGAGACCCTGCGCGGCTGGGCGATTCCCGCGGCCACCGACATCGCCTTCGCGCTGGGGGTGCTGGCGCTGCTCGGCTCGCGCGTTCCGGTCTCGCTCAAGGTCTTCCTGACCGCGCTCGCCATCATCGACGACCTCGGCGCGGTCCTCATCATCGCGGCGTTCTACACCGCCGATCTCTCGCTGCCGATGCTCGGCGGCGCCGGCCTGACGCTCGCCGTGCTCTACGGCATGAACAAGGCCGGGGTTGCGCGCCTGTGGCCCTACCTGCTGCTCGGCGCGGTCTTGTGGGTGTTCGTCCTGAAATCCGGCATCCACGCCACCATCGCGGGCGTGCTGGTGGCGCTGACGATCCCGCTGCGCCTCAGCGTCGGCAAGCCGGACGACCCGACCTCGCCGCTGCACATCCTCGAGCACGCCATCCACCCGTGGTCGGCGTTCCTCATCCTGCCGATCTTCGGGTTCGCCAATGCCGGCGTCTCGCTGGCCGGGTTCAGTCCGGCGATGCTGCTCGACCCGGTGACGCTCGGGGTGGCGCTCGGCCTGTTCGTCGGCAAGCAGCTCGGCGTGTTCGGGTTCGTGCTGGCCGTGGTCCGGCTCGGCTGGGCGCAGCGGCCGGCGCACGCGACCTGGCTGCAGGTTTACGGCGTGGCGCTGCTGTGCGGCGTCGGCTTCACGATGAGCCTGTTCATCGGCCTGCTGGCCTTTGCCGCGAGCCCCGCGCTCGAAGCCGAGACCAAGATCGGCGTGCTGGTCGGCTCGCTCGCCTGCATGGCGGCCGGGGCGCTGGTGCTGCGGCTGGCGCCGCGCGTGCCGGAGCGCAGGCCCTGATCGTCGGACCTGCTTGATCGTCGGACCTGCGGCCGAGCCGTGGACCGGACCGGCGCCCCGGACGCGGATCGCGGCGCCCCCGCGCCGCGTCGGGGTGGCGGGCCCAACCCGATAGCGCGGCGATGCCGACGACCCGCGGCATGGCCGTCCGGCGCGCGAGCGCGCGCAGGATCCGCCACAGCCGAACGATCGCTCGCTCCCGGTCGAGCCGGGAGCGAGCGGCTCAGGCCCGGCAGGCCTCGAACCCCTTGCGGATCGCCTCCGGGTCGAGGTGGCGGCCGATGAAGACGACGCGGGACTCGCGCGGGTCGCCCGGCTTCCACTCGTCCTGCAGGTCGCCGTCGAGGATCATGTGCACGCCCTGGAAGACGAAGCGGCGCGGCTCGTCTGGGAAGCTGACGATGCCCTTGCAGCGCAGGATGTCGGGGCCCTGGACCTGGGTCAGGTCGGAGATCCACGGCATGAACTTGTTGGGGTCGACCGCGCCGGGCAGCCGGGCCGAGATCGACTGGATCTCGTCGGAATGGTGGTGGTGGTGCCCCTCCTCCAGGAACTCGGGCTCGATCTCGATGATGCGGGCGAGGTCGAAGGCGTTGCGGCCGAGCACCGTGTCGAGCGGCACGGCGCAGTGCTGGGTGCGGTGGATCTCGGCGGACGGGTTGAGGGCGCGGATCTGGCGCTCGACGCTGTCCAGGCCCGCCTCGTCGACGAGGTCGGACTTGTTGAGCAGGATCACGTCCGCGAAGGCGACCTGGTTCTTGGCCTCGGGGGCGTCCTTCAGGCGCTCGGACAGCCACTTGGCGTCGACCACCGTCACCACCGCGTCGAGGGTGGCGGCCTCGCCGACATCCTGGTCGACGAAGAAGGTCTGGGCGACCGGGGCCGGATCGGCGAGGCCGGTGGTCTCGACGATGATCGCGTCGAACTTGCCCTTGCGCTTCATCAGCCCGTCCATGATGCGGATCAGGTCGCCGCGCACGGTGCAGCAGATGCAGCCGTTGTTCATCTCGAACACTTCCTCGTCGGCGCCGACGACGAGGTCGTTGTCGATGCCGATCTCGCCGAACTCGTTGACGATCACGGCGTAGCGCTTGCCGTGCGGCTCGGTGAGGATGCGGTTGAGGAGCGTGGTCTTGCCGGCGCCGAGGTAGCCGGTGAGCACCGTGACGGGGATCTTGTCGGACATGCGGGAGGCTTCTTCTGCAACCGGACCGGGGGCGGGCGCCGCCGGGGCGCCGCGCGAGCCGGTGATATAGTGTGTCACTCGCCGCCGCGGGAGACCAAGGTCGGCGGAGGGAAAGAAGGCAGGGGAAAGCGGGCGACGTCGCGCAGGAGTTCGACGAAGGCCCGGGCGCCGTGATCGAGGAGGGCCCGCCCCGCCTCAGCGGTGCCGAGGCGCGCGTCGCCGATGGCGCCCGCGGGGTTCAGGTCCTGGGCGTGCCAGGCGAAGGCCGCCGGGCGGCCGGCCCGCAGATGGGTATAGCTGCGCGCGATCTCCCGCGTCGCCGGCACGAAGTCGCGGATCGCGTCGCGGCGCACGAGGTCGGGGCGCAAGGCCAGCATCAGGGCGGTCTCGATCCCGCCGCCATGGATGCCGTGGCGCACCTCGTCCTCGGGAAACAGGCCCGGCGGGGTGCCGAAGCGGCTCCAGGCGGTCGTGACGGCGACCATCCCGTGCCGGCCGCGCAGACCCAGGGCCACGAGGTCCATGAGCGCGCTGTTGCCGCCGTGCGAGGACACGACGACGAGGCGCCGGCAGCCCGCCCGCGCCACCCCGTCGCCGATCTCGCCCCAGGCCCTCAGCGCCGTCTCGGGGGTGAGGGTCAGGGTGCCGGGAAAGTCGGCGTGCTCCGGCGACAGGCCGACCTGCTGGACCGGCAGCACCCGCACGTCGAGGCCGTCCGGGACGAGGGCCACGGCGCGCGCGAGGTAGCCCTCGGCGATGACGACGTCGGTCGCGAGCGGCAGGTGCGGCCCGTGCTGCTCCACGGCCGCGACCGGCAGCACCGCCACGGCGGCCCGGAGCGCGCCCGCGCGGCACTCCTCGGTGGTCAGGTCGCCCCAGGGCCGGGCCGGCATGCGCGTCTCCTCGCCATCTGTCCGTCGCCGGCAACATAAGCCGCGGCGGACCGGGCCGGAACCGGGGCCGCGTCATCCAGGCGTCACAGGCGGGCTGCCATGTGCGTGCGGGGCGCCGCCGCGGTGCCCCGGCCCTCCGTCCTTGCGCCGTTGGTGCAGGCGCGGCAGGATCCGTCTCGAAAAAGGGGCTGAACCCATGGCATCGGGCGAGCAGGCAGTGGCCGTAGCCGGGGACACCCCGCGCCGGGCGGCCAAGCGCCTCCGGCCCCCCGGCGCCAAGAGCGTCGGCTGGGCCCTGATGCAGGCGGCACGCCTGCACCGCGGCCGCATCGGCGACCGCCTGGCCGATCTCGACCTCTTCGCCGGCCAGGAGCAGGTGGTCCAGGCCCTCGCCGCCGCCGGCACCATGACCATGGGCGACCTCGCCGCCACCCTGCGGGTGCGCCCGCCCACCGCCTCGAAGACCATCACGCGGCTCGCCGCCATGGGGGTGGTCGAGCGCCGCACCGAGGCCGGGGACGGCCGGGTCGTGCGGGTCCGCCTGACCGAGGCCGGCATGGCCAAGGCGGCGGCGATCGAGGGCATCTGGGACGACGTCGAGGCCGAGATGCTCGACGGCTTCGACGGCAAGGAGCGCCGGCGCCTGCGCAAGCTCCTGCGCCGCGCCGCCCGCAACCTCGCCGAGGCCGCCGGCCTCGACGCGCACGATTCCGACGGCGAGGCCGAGGACGACCTCGACGGGCTCGATGCCGGGGATTCCAGCCGCGACATGGATTGAGAGCGGGGCGACTGAGGGGCGGGGGGACTGGGGGCAGCTTGCCCAGCGCCCGCTCCGCCGAACGGACTATCCCGGGGCGAGCAACGGCCTATGTTGGATGAACCGGCGCCACGGCGGGTGATCACCTTGCCAACACGCCGGTTTGTCAGTCTTCTACCGGAGGCGGACTGCTCGCGGTGGGCGCGAGGCCGCCAGGCCGGGAACGCGTGTCCGATCACGACCACACAGGCGAGGGTGCGGCCGAGGCCGCGGCGAATCCGCGGCGCGTGCGCGCCCGTCCCCTCTGGGCCCACGTCACGGCGCTGGCCGCGGCCCTGCTCGTGCCGGCGCTCATCATCATCGGGCTGATCGCCCAGCGCTGGGTCCAGGCCGAGCAGGCCCGGATGGAGGAGCGCACCGCGACGCTCAACGCCCACGCGGTCGAGCAGATCGACGGCTTCCTCGGCGGCCAGGTCGCGATGCTGCGGGCGCTCGCCACCTCGCCGGCACTGGAGGCGGGCGACGACGCCCGGTTCGACCGCCAGGCGCGGGAGCTGGTGCGCCTGCCGGGGGTCGAGATCGTGCTGCGCGATCCGGACGGCCGCGAGCGGGTGAACACCCGGCTGCCCCGGGGCGCGGCCCTGCCGGGCGGCGCCCTCGCCGACGACCCGATCGTACAGGAGACCGGCGCGCCGGCGATCTCGGGCCTGTTCGCCGAGGCCGGATCGGGCCGGGCGGTCGTCGCCGTCACGGTGCCGGTGCGGCGCGGGGACACGGTGACCCATCTCCTCACCGCGACGCTGCCGGCCTCGCTGTTCGGGCAGATCCTGCGGGCGGCGGGCGTGGCCGCCCCCTATTCCGGCTCGATCGCCGACCGGGCCGGGATCATCATCGGCCGCTCGGTCGAGACCGACGCCGCGGCCGGCAAGCCGCTGCCGGGCTTCGGGACGATCGGCGGGACGACCGGGCAGTGGCGGGGCCGCAACCTCAGCGGCATTCCGGTCTTCGGCACCCACCACCGCTCGGTACCGTCGGGCTGGGTGGTGACGATCGGCGTCTCCCAGGCGGCGCTGCAGGCGCCGCTCGCCACCTCCGTCATGGTGCTGGCGCCGGTGGTGCTCGGCCTCGGGCTGATCGCCCTCCTCGCCTCGCTCCATGCCGGGCGCCGCATCCTGCTGGCCAAGGCGCTCCTCGCCGAGGCGGCGGACGACCTCAGCCGGGGCATCCCGCTGCGCACGCCGGTGACGCCGGTGCGCGAGGTCAACGAGGTCGGGGCGGTGCTGGCCGAGACCTCCGCCACCCTGCACCGCCAGGCCGACGCCCTGCGCAAGAGCAACGCCGACCTCGAGGACCGCATCGCCGAGCGCACCCGCGAGCTCGTCGAGAAGGAGGCGGTGCTCACCACCACCCTCGACGCGATGGACCAGGGCCTGATCATGGTCGACGCGCACGGGACCGTCGCGGTGACGAACCGGCGCCTCGCCGAGCTTCTCGACCTCGACCCCGCCTTCCTGGCCGGGCGGCCGTCGCGGGCGGCTCTGCGGCGGGTGCTCGAGACGGCGGGAGAATATGCCGGCACCGATCCGGCCTTCGGGGAGGCGATCGCGGTGGGCGACCTCGCGATACTGGGCGAGCGCTACGAGCGCACGCGGCCGAACGGCACGATCCTGGAGGTCCACAACGCGCCTACCGCCGAGGGCGGGGTGCTGCGCACCATCACCGACATCACCGCCCGGCGGGCGGCCGAGGCGGCGCCGCGCCACAAGAAGGCGCTCCTCGACGCGACGCTCGCCAACATGGACCAGGGGGTGCTGCTGATCGACGCCGCGGGCATCGTCCAGCTCTGCAACGAGCGGGCGATCGACCTCCTCGGCCTGCCGCCCGAGTACCGCCATTGCCGACCGGCCTTGGCCGACGTCGTCGCCCACCAGGACGCCGCCGGCGAGTTCGGCGACGCGCAGGCCGGGCGCGAGCCCTGGCTCACCCTCACCGGCGACCTGCTGGGCGCTCCCCCGGTCTACGAGCGCACGCGGCCGAACGGCACCGTGATCGAGGTGCGCACCGTGCGGCTTTCCGAGGGCGGGGCGATCCGCACCTTCTCGGACGTGACCGAGCGCAAGCGGCGCGAGCTCGCGGTGCTGGAGGCCAACCGGGTGGCCGAGGCGGCGCGGCTCCAGGCCGAGGCCGCGAGTGCGGCCAAGACCGAGTTCCTGGCGACGATGTCCCACGAGATCCGCACGCCGCTCAACGGCGTGATCGGCTACGCCGACCTGCTGATGCGCGCCGGCGGCCTGTCGCCGGCCCAGGCCCGCAGCGCCGAGCGGATCCAGGATGCCGGCCAGGCCCTGCTTACGGTCGTCAACGACGTCCTCGACTTCTCGAAGATCGAGGCCGGGCAGATCGACCTCGACCCGCAGCCCTTCGCCCCGGCCTCGCTGGCCGACAACGCGGTCGCCATCGTCGGCAGCGCGGCCGAGGCCAAGCGCCTGGCCCTGGCGGTGCGGATCGAGCCCGGCCTCGCCCCGCGCCTCGTCGGCGACCGCGACCGGCTGCGCCAGGTCCTGCTCAACCTGCTCAACAACGCGATCAAGTTCACGCCCGCGGGCAGCGTGACCCTGCACCTCGCCAGCGTTCCGCTCGGCGGGGGCCGCCACGCGCTGAAGGCCGCCATCCACGATACCGGGATCGGCATCCCGCCCGACCGGCTCGGCCGGCTGTTCCAGCGCTTCTCCCAGGTCGACGGGTCGATCCAGCGCCGCTTCGGCGGCACCGGCCTCGGGCTGGCGATCAGCCGGCGGCTGATCGAGACCATGGGCGGCGAGATCGGGGTCGAGAGCCGGCCCGGCGAGGGCTCGACCTTCTGGTTCGCCGTGCCGCTGGCGGAGGCCGCCGAGGAGGCCGCCGGCCGGGAGCGTCGGGCGCCGCCGCCGCTGGAGCGGCCGGCCCGGGTGCTGCTGGTCGAGGACAGCCCGATCAACCAGGACATCGCCCGGGCGATCCTGGAGCGCCGCGGCCACCGGGTCACCGTGGTGGCGGACGGGGCCGAGGCGGTCTTGGCGGTGCAGGCCGGCGCCCACGACGTGGTGCTGATGGACGTGCAGATGCCCGGCATGGACGGCGTGACGGCGACGCGCCACATCCGCGAGCTCGGCTCGCCGCTCGGCCGCCTGCCGATCGTCGCGCTCACCGCCAACGTGCTGCCCCAGCAGGTCGCGCAGTTCCGCGCCGCCGGGATGGACGACCACGTCGGCAAGCCGTTCCGGCCCGACGAATTGCTGGCCACCGTGGAGCGCTGGAGCGCGGGGCGGGCAGCAGCGGCCTGACCACCTGCCGCGGCACTCGACCGCTTGCCGCGGCACTCGACCGCTTGCCGCGGCGCTTGGGACGCTACTTCTCCCGCGGGATCGACAAGACCTCTCGCAGGAGACCGCCATGGCCAAGTTGGACCGCAGCGCATTGATCGTCGGGGCGTCCCGGGGCCTGGGCCTGGGATTGACCCGGGCCTTCCTCGCCCGCGGCTGGGCGGTGACCGCGACCGCCCGGGGCGAGGCGCCGGCGCTCGCCGCCCTCACCCCCGTCGCCCCGGCGATCCGGCGGGTCGACATCGACGACGACGCGGCCGTGGCGCGGCTGCGCGACGAGCTCGGATCCGAGAGCTTCGACGTGGTGTTCGTGGTCGCGGGCATCGCCGACGGCGCCCACGTCCCGCTGCCCGAGGGCGACCGGGCGACGGCGCTCAAGGTCTACGAGACCAACGCGGTGAGCCCGATCCGCTTCGCCGAGGCCTTCGCCGGCCGGGTCGCCCCCGGCGGCCTGATGGTGCTGATGAGCTCGATCCTCGGCAGCGTGTCGCTCAACGAGGGCGGCACCTGGGAGAGCTACCGGGCGAGCAAGGCCGCCCTCAACACGCTCGCCCGCAGCTTCTCCGCCCGCCACGGCGACGCGCCCTTCGGCACGGTGCTGATGCATCCGGGCTGGGTCCGTACCGACATGGGCGGTCCCGACGCCGACATCGACGTGGCGACGAGCGCGGACGGGATGGCGGCGGTGATCGAGGGGCAACTCGGGCAGCGGGGCTGCGTCTACTTGGATTATCGGGGGGAAACGCTTCCCTGGTAGCCCGTCCGGTAGCCCAGCGGCATCCGATCCGCAGGACCGGTCGTCACCCCTCCGCCAGCCCCCGCCCCAGCGCCCCGACCACGATCTCGATCTGCCCGCGCAGGACCGGCTCGCTCAGCACCATCAGCTTCTCGTCGAGGCCGAGGCTGACGAGGCCGTGGGTGGCCGAGAACAGCGAGCGGGCGAGGAGCGCCCGCTCGCGGTCACCGAGGCCGGGCCGCAGGACCTGCAACGGGGTCTCGATGTAGCGAAACAGGCGCACCTGCTCCACGAGGTACCAGTCGGGCAGCGCCTGCGTGATCCGGTGCTGGAACAGCGCGCGCCAGCGGGCCGGGTTCTCGGCGGCGAAGTGCAGGTAGCCCACCGCCAGCCGCACCAGGGTGTCGGCCGCCGCCGCCCGCTCGGCCGGGCTCGCCGCGCCCGTCGGCGGCGGCGGCGCGATCGTCACCTCGGTGATCGCCCGCTCGAACAGGGCGAGGGTGCGCAGGTTCACCGTGAGGATCAGGGCGTCGAGGTCGGGAAACGCGGTGTAGATCGCCCCGAGCGCGCAGCCGACCTCCTTGGCGAGGTCCCGCGCCTTGAGCGCCGCCAGGCCGTCGGCCGCGATGGTGGCCTCCGCGGCGTCGATCAGCGCCATCCGCAGCCGGTCCCGCCTGTCCTCGTTGCGCATGCCGTTCCCACCTCTCGCCGTGCGTTGTCGCATCTTCGTACCTCGTGCGTCTCCGCACATGCGTGAACGATGTTCAAATTTGCGCTTGAACAACGTTCACAGCTGTGGAAAGGTGCCTTCGTGAACAACGTTCACGGAACCGGAGCCGACGATGCTCAACCTCCTCTCCACCCTCGTCCGGGGCGCAGCCGCCCGCGCCGCCGAGGACCTCCACGACCAGCACGCCTTCCTGATCCTAGAGCAGCAGCTGCGCGACGCGGCCGCCGCCCTCGACGACAGCCGCCGGGCGCTCGGGCGGGCCATCGCCCAGGAGGCCGTCGACGCCAAGCGGCAGACGGCGCTCTACGCCAGGATGGTCGATCTGGAGGCCAGCGCCGTCGCGGCGCTCGCCGGCGGGCGCGAGGATCTGGCGCGGGAGGCCGCCGAGGCCCTGGCGGAGATGGAGCAGGAGGCGCTCACCCTCGAGACGACCCGGGCGGCCTATGCGGCCGAGGTCGCCGCCCTGCGCCGCGCGGTGCGCAAGGGCACCCACCAGTTCGCCGAGCTGGAGCGCGGCCAGCGCATCGCCCGGGCGACGGAGGCGGTGCGCCGCCTGCGGGCCCGGCGCGGGCAGGGAACGGGGAGCCCGGCGGCGCTCGCGGAGGCGCAGGCCACCCTGCGGCGCCTGCGCGAGGCCCAGGCCGCCGACGCCGCCTCCGACGAGGCGATGGCGATCATCGACGCGGCGGCGCCCGAATCCCTGTGCGAGCGCCTGGAGGAGGCCGGCTTCAGCCCGCGCCCCAGGCCGAGCGCCGGCAGCGTGATGGAGCGCCTGCGCGCCAAGGCGCAGGCCAAGGAGCAGGCCAAGCGCCAGACAGAGGCGCAGACCGAAGCCGGCACCGCCTGACCGCACCGAACCCGCATCCCGTTTTCGAGGAGACACCGTCATGACCCAGCAGACCACGCAGCACACCTCGGCCTGGGTGGCGTTCACCTACGCCTCGTTCATCGGCGCCGCCACCATGGTGGCGGGCGGCATCCTGTTCCTGCCCCTCGACCTCTGGACCAAGGCCTACCTCGCCATGGGCGTGACGATGCTGGTCCAGTCCTGCATCACGATGGTCAAGACCGTGCGCGACGTCCACGAGGGCAAGCGTCTCGTCAACCGCATCGAGGATGCCCGGGCCGAGCGCCTGCTGATGGAGATGGGCAAGGAATAGCCGGTTCTCGCGCGCGGCGGCCCGACATCGGATCGCCGCAGACCGCGGCAACAAAGCCGATTAGGGTTTACCGGCTAAGCACTCTTCCGCGGCGGCCGGGACCCGGCCTCCACGCACGACGCAACACCCAGCGAGGAACGCCCCGATGTCAGGATCGCTGATGGCCAGCCGGCGCTTCGCGCCCCTGTTCTGGTGCCAGTTCTTCTCCGCCTTCAACGACAACTTCCTCAAGAACGCCCTGGTGTTCCTGATCATGTTCGGGGCGGGCGGGGTCGGCGGCGGCGCGGATGGCGGCTCGGCGGCCCTGGTGACGCTGGCCGGCGCGGCGTTCATCGCGCCGTTCTTCTTCCTGTCCGGCCTCGGCGGCCAGCTCGCCGACCGCTACGACAAGGCCTACGTCGCCCGCCGCCTCAAGGCGGCGGAGATCCTGGCGGCGGCCGTCGCGGTGCTCGGGTTCTGGCTTTCCTCAGTGCCGATCCTGTTCGTGGCCCTCGTCCTGTTCGGGATCGTCGCGGCCCTGTTCGGGCCGATCAAGTACGGCATCCTGCCCGACCACCTGGCGCGCGCCGAGCTGCCGGCCGGCAACGCGCTCATCGAGGCCGCCACCTTCCTCGCCATCCTCACCGGCACCATCGCGGGCGGGCTCGCGGTCACCCATGGCGGGGCGCACGCCTTCGGCCTCCTGGTGATGGGCTTTGCCGGCCTGTGCTGGCTCGCCAGCCTCGCCATCCCGACGACCGGCGAGGCGGCGCCCACCCTCGAGGTCGACCGCAACGTGCTGCGCTCGACCGGCTCCCTGATGCGCGACCTCTACGAGGATACGCGGCTGTGGCGCACCGGGCTCATCACCAGCTGGTTCTGGCTCGTCGGCGCCGTGGTGCTGGCCCTGCTGCCGGCCCTGGTGAAGCGCACCTTCGGCGGCGACGAGACCGTGGTGACGGCGCTTCTCGCCCTGTTCTCGATCGGCGTGGCGCTCGGCTCCGGCCTCGCCTCCTGGCTCTGCGCCGGGCGGATCGTGATGCTGCCGACCCCGATCGCGGCGCTGATCATGGGCCTCGTCTCCCTCGACCTCGCGCTCGTGGCGTCGGCGAGCGTCCCGCCCCCCTCCCCCGTCGGCGCCCTCGAGTTCCTGGGGTCGTGGCGCGGCGCCCGCATCGCGGTCGATTTCGTGGTGCTCGCCGCCGCCGCCGGCCTGTTCATCGTGCCCTCCTTCGCCGCGCTCCAGGCCTGGACCCCGAAGGAGCGCCGGGCCCGGGTCATCGCGGCCTCGAACGTGCTCGCCGCCGCCTTCATCGTGCTCGGCGCCGTCAGCCTCGCGGTGCTGCAGAAGGCCGGCCTGTCCTCGGCCGGGCAGTTCCTGATCGTGGGCATCGCCAACCTCGTCGCCGGCGTCGCCGTCATGGCGGTCCTGCCGACGAGCGGGTTCCGCGACTTCCTGTCGATCGTCTTCCGGGCCTTCTACCGGCTCGAGGTGCGGGGCCTGGAGAACATCGAGAAGGCCGGGCCGAACGCCATCATCGCCCTCAACCACGTCAGCTTCCTGGATGCGGGCCTCGCCCTGTCGCTGACCGAGCGCGAGCCGACCTTCGCCATCGACCATACCATCGCGCAGAAATGGTGGGTGAAGCCGTTCCTGTGGCTGACCCGGGCGCTGCCGCTCGACCCGACGAAGCCGATGGCGACGCGCACGCTCATCAACGCCGTCAAGGGCGGCGAGACCCTGATCATCTTCCCCGAAGGCCGCCTCACCGTCACCGGCAGCCTGATGAAGGTCTATGACGGCGCCGGCCTCATCGCCGACAAGTCCGGCGTGCCGGTCGTGCCGGTGAAGATCGAGGGGCCGGAGCGGACGGCGTTCTCGCGCCTGTCCCGGGCCCAGGTCCGCCGGCGCTGGTGGCCCAAGTTCATCGTGACGGTGCTGGAGCCGGTGCGGCTCGAGGTCGATCCGGCGCTCAAGGGCAAGGCCCGCCGCCAGGCCGCCGGCGCGGCGCTCTACGGGGTGATGTCGGACCTGATCTTCCGCACCGCACCGATCGACCGCACGGTGTTCGACGCCGTGGTCGAGGCGGCCGAGCGCGAGGGCGGAGCCCGCGTCGCGCTCGAGGATCCGGTCACCGGCACGCTCACCTACCGGCGCCTGCTGATGGGCGCCCGGGTGCTGGGCGCCAAGCTCGGGCCGCTGGCGCCGCAGGGCCGCGCCATCGGCGTGATGCTGCCGAACGCCAACGCGGCGGCCGTCACCGTGCTCGGCGTGATGTCGGCCGGCCGCGTGCCGGCGATGATCAACTTCACGGCCGGCCCGGCCAACATCCTCAGCGCCTGCAAGGCCGCGGAGGTCGAGACCATCGTCACCTCCCGGGCCTTCGTGCAGAAGGGCCGCCTCGACGCGCTCCTGGAGACGCTGAGCCAGAGCCTGACCATCGTCTACCTGGAGGACGTGCGGAGCCGGGTCGGCCGTCTCGACAAGCTGCGCGGATTCTTGGGCTGGCGGCAGGCGATCCACCCCCGCAAGCCCGAGGACCCGGCCGCGATCCTGTTCACGTCGGGCAGCGAGGGCACGCCGAAGGGCGTGGTGCTCTCCCACCGCAACATGCTGGCCAACGCCGCCCAGGCCCAGGCGCGGATCGATTTCGGCCGCACCGACAAGGTGTTCAACGTCCTGCCGGTGTTCCACTCGTTCGGGCTCACCGTCGGGCTGGTGCTGCCGCTGGTCTCCGGCGTGCCGGTCTATCTCTACCCCTCGCCGCTGCACTACCGGATCGTGCCCGAGCTGGTCTACGGCTCGAACGCGACCATCCTGTTCGGCACCGACACGTTCCTGGCCGGCTACGCCCGGGTCGCCCACGCCTACGACTTCCGCTCGCTGCGCTACATCCTGGCCGGGGCCGAGCCGGTGAAGCCGGCGACCCGCAAGGCCTACGCCGAAAAGTTCGGCCTGCGGATCCTGGAGGGCTACGGCGTCACCGAGACGGCGCCGGTGCTGGCGCTCAACACCCCGATGTTCAACCGCTTCGGCACGGTCGGGCGGGTCATGCCCGGCATGGAGGCGCGCCTCGAGCCGGTCCCGGGCGTCACGGAAGGCGGGCGCCTGTTCGTGCGCGGCCCCAACGTGATGCTGGGCTACCTCAGGGCCGAGAAGCCCGGCGTGCTGGAGGCCCCGGCCGAGGGCTGGCACGACACCGGCGACATCGTGACGATCGACGCGGACGGCTTCGTCACCATCCGCGGCCGGGCCAAGCGCTTCGCCAAGGTCGGGGGCGAGATGATCTCGCTCGCCGCGGTCGAGGCGGTCGCCGCCGAGCTCTATCCCGACGCCGCCAGCGCGGTGGCGGCCCTGCCCGATGCCCGCAAGGGCGAGCGGCTGGTGCTGGTGACCGAGAAGAAGGATGCGACCCGCGCCGCCTTCCAGGCGCGCGCCCGGGCCAGCGGCCTCAGCGAGCTCGCCGTGCCGGCCGAGATCGTGGCGGTGGACGCGCTGCCCCAGCTCGGCTCCGGCAAGGTCGACTTCGCCGCCGTCACCCGGCTCGCCGCCGAGCGGACCAAGCCCGCGGAGGCGGCGGCCTGAGGACCGGGCCGGGGCGGATCCGATCCGCCCCGGCACCCGTTCAGCCGCGCTTGCGATAGACGTAGACGTCCTGGTGCGCGTCGAGCTGCATCGGCCGGTACGAGACGGGCTCCAGCTCCGGCGCCGCCTCGGCCACCAGGCGCTCGACCGCGTCCTTGGTGAACCAGGTCAGGCCGTACTCGTCGGTGTAGTAGGGGTAGCGGGCGTAGTAGTAGCCGGCCTGCGCCATCGCCGAGAGCACCCCCGGCTTGTCGAGCCAGTACTGCTCGTAACGCTCCGCCGTCTCGGCCGAGCCCTGGCCGTGGATGGTGAACACCGCGACGCCGCCGGGCTTCAGGGCGCGGGCGACGTCGCGCAGGTTCGAGACCACGAAGTCCCGCGGCAGATGGGTGTAGACCGAGAGCAGGTAGATCAGGTCGTAGGCCGCGGACGGCTTGACCGCGGCGCGCTCCATCACCGGCACCTGGGTCGCGCCGAACTCGGACGCCGTGAAGCGGGCGCCCTCGTCGATCACGTCGCAGACCGCGATGCGGTTGCCCGGCAGCCGCCGCGACAGCTCGCGCACGATGCGGCCGTAGCCGCAGCCGATCTCCAGCGCCTGGCCGACCGAGTCCCAGTCGCGCCCGGCCTCCCTGAGCGCCGTCTCCAGGATGTCGACGAACTGGCGTGCGCCCGTCGTATAGCTCGCCACCCGGTCGGGGGCGGTCGAGGTCAGCATGAAGTCGTTGTAGTGGGCCCGGCCGATGCCGGCGACCGGCCGGGCGCCGAGGCGCGAGCCGAGCGCGAAGCGGGCCTTGCGCCCGGCGGCGTAGAGGGACGGCGAACGCTTGATGACGTTCAGCATCCCGGGCGGGATCAGCTTGGTTGAGAGAGAGGGCACGGGATCGCTCCGGTTGAACCGCTCCCGCCCGCGATCGACCGAGAGTGGCGGCACGATGCCGGCCCCCGGCCGCCCGGACAACGGTTGACGCGACTCAAGCCTAATGGAGGCTTGAGCCCGGCGGGAACATCCGCCGGGCCGGTTCACGCGCGTCTTTTGTTAGATCCCATCGCCCGATCGTCTGGAAGTGGACTTCACACCCGCTCGCGGCGGATCTCGGCGCCGCAGCGCACGAGCTTGGCCTCCAGCGCCTCGAAGCCGCGGTCGAGGTGGTAGACCCGGTTGATCTGGGTCTCGCCCTCGGCGGCGAGCCCGGCGATGACCAGCGAGACCGAGGCGCGCAGGTCGGTCGCCATCACGGGCGCGCCCTTGAGACGCTCGACGCCCTCGACCACCGCGACGTCGCCCTCGAGCCGGATCTTCGCGCCGAGGCGGGCGAGCTCCTGCACGTGCATGAAGCGGTTCTCGAAGATCGTCTCGCGGATGCGCGACTGGCCCTTGGCCCGGGTCATCAGGGCCATGAACTGGGCCTGGAGGTCGGTCGGGAAGCCCGGGAACGGATCGGTGGTGATGTCGACCGCCGCGATGCCGTGGCCGTTGCGGCGCACCCGGATGCCGTGGTCGAGCGGCGTGACCTCGGTGCCGGTGGTGCCCAGGATGTCGAGCGCGCTGTGCAGGAGGTCGGCCCGGGTGTTCTCGAGCGTCACGTCGCCGCCGGTCATCGCCACCGCCATCGCGTAGGTGCCGGTCTCGATCCGGTCGGGCAGCACCGCGTGGCGGGCGCCCGAGAGGCGCGACACGCCCTCGATCTCGATGCGGGGCGTGCCGGCGCCCTCGATCCGCGCGCCCATCCGGGTCAGGCAGGCGGCGAGATCCACCACCTCCGGCTCGCGGGCGGCGTTCTCGATCACCGTGGTGCCGTGCGCCAGCACCGCCGCCATCAGGGCGACGTGGGTGCCGCCGACCGTGACCTTCGGGAACTTGATCTCGCCGCCGCGCAAGCCGTTCTTGGTGCGCGCCACCGCGTAGCCGCCGTCGATCTCGATCGTGGCGCCGAGCGTCTCCAGCGCCATCAGCAGCAGGTCGACCGGGCGCGTGCCGATGGCGCAGCCGCCCGGCAGCGACACCCGCGCCTCGCCGAAGCGGGCGAGCAGCGGCGCGATCACCCAGAAGCTCGCCCGCATGGTCGAGACGAGGTCGTAGGGCGCCGTGGTGTCGATGACGTTCGAGGCGGTGAGCCGGATCGTCTGGCCGGCCTCGGTGGTCTGGCCCGGACGCTTGCCCACCACCATGTGGTCGACGCCGTGATTGCCGAGGATGCGCAGGAGCGAGGCGACGTCGGCGAGCCGGGGCACGTTCGAGAGCTCGAGCGTCTCGCCGGTGAGCAGGCTGGCGATCATCAGCGGCAGGGCCGCGTTCTTGGCCCCCGAGATCGGGATGATGCCGTGAAGCGGCTTTCCGCCGACGATGTGAATGCGATCCATGGTGAGAACGTCCCTCGCGCCTCTCGCGGCGCGTCCGGCGCGCCATTGAAGCGCGCCCCGATTCCGAAACCCATTTATTGCACCGCAGCGATGCGACCGCTACGCTTGCGCGTCAACGCCCATCCCCGCCGGTTCGATCCGCGGGTGCGTCCGGCGGGGCCTCGCCGGGCTCGGCCGCCTCCCGGCCCCGCGCCTGCGCCTTGCGGCGCTTGAGGTTGTCCCGGAGCGCCGCCTTCAGGCGCTGCTCCCGGGTTCCGTCGCCGGACCTGCCGTCTTCCCGCCCGCTCATCGCGCGCGACCCTTCGTCGCCATGACCAATTTCCAGCTTCCGTGCCCGTGCGGGAGGCGTCAGAACGCCCGCCTCGCCCTCGACTTTTTCAAAAGACAAAGCCGTCGCATTTGAGCGAGATCAAGGCGCGACCAGCGGCGGATCGGCGATCCCGGTCCCACGCCGCGCGGACGGGCTCCTTCCCGGGGCCTCGCCCGGTCCCGCCCCGGACAGCCGTCCGGCCAGACCGCGAAGGACCACGATGCCCGAGACCCGGCCCGAGACCCGCCCCGACCCCGTTCAGGGCGCGACCGACTACCAGGCCCTCTTCCGCGGCGCCATCGAGCGCCTGCACGGCGAGCGCCGCTACCGCGTCTTCGCCGACATCGAGCGCATCAACGGCCGCTTTCCCGCCGCGCAGTGGCGCCGTCCCGACGCCACCACCCGCGAGATCACCGTGTGGTGCTCGAACGACTATCTCGGCATGGGTCAGCACCCGGCGGTGGTGGGCGCGCTCACCGAGACCGCGCAGCGCTGCGGCGTCGGCGCCGGCGGCACCCGCAACATCGCCGGCAACAATTCGCCGCTCGTCGACCTGGAGCGCGAGCTCGCCGACCTGCACGGCAAGGAGGCGGGCCTCGTCTTCACCTCCGGCTACGTCTCGAACCAGGCCGGCATCTCGACGATCGCCAAGCTGATCCCGCATTGCCTGATCCTGTCGGACGCCTTCAACCACAACTCGATGATCGAGGGCGTGCGCCAGTCGGGCTGCGACAAGCAGATCTTCCGCCACAACGACCTCGCCCACCTCGAGGAGCTGCTGATCGCCGCCGGCGACCGGCCGAAGCTGATCGCCTTTGAGAGCGTCTACTCGATGGACGGCGACGTGGCGCCGATCGGCAGGATCTGCGACCTCGCCGAGCGTTACGGCGCCATGACCTACCTCGACGAGGTCCACGCGGTCGGCCTCTACGGGCCGCGCGGCGCCGGCATCGCCGAGCGCGACCGGGTGATGGACCGGGTCGACGTGATCGAGGGCACGCTCGCCAAGGGCTTCGGCTGCGTCGGCGGCTACATCACCGGCTCGGCGGCGCTCTGCGACGCGGTGCGCAGCCACGCCCCCGGCTTCATCTTCACGACCGCGCTCCCCCCGGCGATCGCCGCCGCCGCCATCGCGTCGATCCGCCACCTCAAGCAGTCGGGCACCGAGCGCGAGGCGCACCAGCGCCAGGCCGCCCGCACCAAGGCCGCCCTCCTCGATGCCGGCCTGCCGGTACTCGCCACCGAGACCCACATCGTCCCGGTGATGGTCGGCGACGCGGAGGCCTGCAAGGCGGCGGCCGACCGGCTGCTGGAGCGCCACGGCATCTACATCCAGCCGATCAACTACCCCACCGTGCCCCGCGGCACCGAGCGCCTGCGCATCACGCCCTCGCCGTTCCACGGCGAGGCGCATATCGCGGCGCTGACGGAAGCCCTGGTGGAAGTGTGGGACGTGCTGAACCTGCCGCGGGCCGGGACGGTGTTCGTCGAGGCGGCGGAGTAGCGCGGAAGTCCGTTCTCCTCTCCCTTGCAGGGCAGGGCCGTTCGGGGAAAAGCCAAGGACGCGGGCTTTTTTCCCTCCCCCCTCTGCGGGGGAGGGTGCCCCGCGGAGCGGGGCGGGAGAGGGGCAGCGCGACGGTGCCAGGCAGGGCGCCTGTCAAAACTCTCGCGACTCTTCGGAAGCGGCGTCCCCTCTCCCGGCTCACTGCGTTCGCCACCCTCCCCCGCAGAGGAGGGAAGGGAAAAAGCTCGCACATTTCCTTCCGCGAACAGTCGTACCGTTGAGGAAGCAGCGTTCTATTTTGGAACTAGGTGACGGCTTGATCGCTTCACCGTACGAAACTGCGGAACGTCGTTTTCACCTCTTCGTTGGTCACGAGCTCGCCGCGGGCGATCACGTCCTGCCGGTCGGGGGGCAACCGCTCCAATGCCGCCGCCGCTCGCCGAAGCAATTCCGTCATCGCCGGGCGCCCTCCGTCTCCGGTCCCGCGGATCGCAGCACGGCAAGGCGCCCAAGCCCGCTTACGTCAGCCGGCCCAGCAACCGCTCCACCAGCGGGTTCTCCGCCGCGAAGGCGTAGTCGATCCGCCGCACGCTCACCGCCTGGGCGCCGGCCTGAACCAGCGCCTCGGCGAGCCCAAACACCGCATCGGAGGGGCAGCGCAGCACGATCTCGCCGCGTCCCTCCGGCGCGCCGTAGGGCAATTCGGCCTCGTGCAGGGCGGCGAGACCCGCGAGGTCGATCTCGCCGGACGCCGGCATCCCCGCCCGGAGCTCCCGGGTGGTGCGGGCCCGCTCCTCGGCGCTGATGCGGCCGAGCACGGCCTGGACGGCGCGGCGCGGGGTCTCGCTCCACGAGGCGGCGAGCGAGGCGACGAGGTTGGCCTCCGAGCGCAGGATCACCCCGTCGTCGAGGATCTTCAGGGCGTTCGCCGCGAGCGTGGCGCCGGTCGTGGTGATGTCGACGATGATCTCGGCGCTGCCGGAGGCCGGCGCGCCCTCGGTGGCCCCCAGGCTCTCGACGATGCGGTAGTCGGCGACGCCGTGCTCGGCGAAGAAGCGGCGGGTCAGGTTGACGTACTTGGTGGCGATGCGCAGGCGCTTGCCGTGGCGCACCCGCATGTCGCTCGCCACCTCGTCGAGGTCGCTCATCGAGCGCACGTCGATCCAGGCCTGGGGCACCGCCACCACCACGGTGGCCTGGCCGAAGCCGAGCGGGGTCAGCAGCTCGACCTGCCCGGCGGCGTCCGGCAGGGTCTCGCGGATCAGGTCCTCGCCGGTGATGCCGAGATGCGCCGCGCCGCTGGCGAGCTGGCCGGCGATCTCGGAGGCCGAGAGGAAGCGCACCTCGACCCCCTCCACCCCTTTCAGCCGGCCGCGATAGTCGCGGGCGCCGCTGGTCTGGGCGAGCGTTAGGCCGGCGCGGCCGAAGAAGGCGGCGGCGTTCTCCTGCAGGCGGCCCTTCGAGGGCACCGCGAGAACCAGGGGGCCATCGACGGGACTTGCCATCGTCCTTGCCATCATCGTGTCGCTCATCAGCGCTCACCCCCGAGGCGTTCGAGCCAGAACGAGCAGCCCACCGCCGGCAAGGCGTCCGGGCTGCCGAGATGCTGGAGCAGGCCGTCGTAGCGCCCCCCGCCGACCAGGGGCTTGATGCCTGCGGCGGACTCGCCCCCCTCCCCGTCCGCGACCTCGAAGATGAAGCCGGTGTAGTAGTCGAGGTTGCGGGCGAAGCTGCCGGTGAACACGAAGCGCTCGAGCGGCAGGCCGCGGGCGGCGATGAAGCCGTTGCGCTCCTCGAACAGGGCGAGCGCCGCCTCGAGCCGCGGGTCGTCGAGGCCGGCCCGGCGGGCGAGGTCGCGGGCGGCCGATGCCGCGGCGTCGGGATCGCCCGTGAGGGCGAGATAGGCGTCCAGCACCTCGCGGGCGCGGGCGCCGAGGCCGGCGCCGCCCTCGGCATGGGCCGCCGCCTTGGCGAGGAAGCGCTCGGCGATCTCGCCGGCGGTGCGGCCGCCGACCCGGCTGATGCCCGCGATGGCGAGCACGTCCTCGACGAAGGCGCGCACCCCTTGCGGGTCCTGGCCCTGGATGGCGGAGAGGAGGCCTGCATGGGCCGCATCGACCGCGACGGGCGCGGCGACCGCGTCGAGGGAGCGGCCGGCCGCCACCGCCCGCAGCGTCCGGCGCTTGGCCGCCGGCTGGACGTTCAGCGCGTCGAGGAGCGCGGTGATCAGGCCCATGTCGCCGAGGCGCACCTGGCCCTCGCCGCGCCCGAGCCGGTCGAGCCCGTCGAGGGCGAGACCCAGGATCTCGGCATCGGCCGCCGGCACGTCGGTCCGGCCGATCGACTCGATGCCGGCCTGGTGGAACTCGTCGGGCTCGGCCGCCCGCAGGCGGAAGACCGGGCCGAGATAGCTGTAATCGGCGGCCTGCCCGTCGGCGACGGCGCGGTGATGACGCCCGACCGGAATCGTGTATTCGGGCCGCAGGCAGAGTTCCGCCCCGGCGCCGTCCTGGGTGATGAAGATGCGCCGGCGGATGTCCTCGCCGGACAGCTCCAGGAAGGGCTCGACCGGCTGCAGCACCGGCGGCTCGACCCGCGCGTAGCCCCGGTCCTCGAACAGCGCCAGGAGCGCCTCGTGCGCCGCCGCCGGCCGGGGGGCCGCGGCTCCGTTACCCGTCATTGGTCACAACACCTGCAAATCTCGGACGGCCCTGTAGCAGCCGCGGGCGGGCTTGGCGACCGTGGGGACCGCGCGGCACTTTGCGGAGAGTTGGCATCGTCGACAGCCGCCAGACCAAGCTCGGGTTTCCCCCTCCCCCCTCTGCGGGGGAGGGTGGCCCCTGCGTCAGCAGGGGTCGGGCCGGGACGAAGTCCCGCAAGAGGGGCAGCGCGACGGTGCCGAGTATGGCGCCCTTCAGAACCGTTCCGCCTCGCCCGGAAGCGTGGTTCCCCTCTCCCGCCCGGCGCACGAGTGCTTCGCACTCGCAGCCGGGCACCCTCCCCCGCAGAGGGGGGAGGGGGAACCCGCGCCGTTCTTTTTCCCGGACAGCCCTACACCTGCGGGGAGACGCGATACGACACGTTGCGAGCGGGAAAGGCTCTCACCCCCCGTAATGCCGCGCCAGCACCTCGCGCACCCGGGCGACCATCTCGTCCACCGGCACCGAAAGCTGGGCCGGGCGAGCGGCCTTCCACTCGGCGTTGCTGGCGATCGCCTCGGCGGCCTTCGCGCCCTCGATCAGGTCCTTGATCTGGACCTCGCCCCTGGCCCGCTCGTCGCTGCCCTGGATGACGACGCACGGCGCGCCGCGGCGGTCGGCGTACTTCATCTGGGCCTTCATGCCGGAGGCGCCGAGATAGAGCTCAGAGCGGATGCCGGCCTGGCGCAGGCTCGAGACGAGGGCCTGGTAGGCGGCGGTCTCCTCGCGGTCGAGCACCAGCACCACCACCGGGCCGGGGGCGGCCTGGCCCGAGACGATCGGGCTGCGCACGACCTGGAGGGCGGAGAACAGGCGCGAGACGCCGACCGAGAACCCGGTCGCCGGAACCGGCTCGGAGCGGAAGCGGCCGACGAGCCCGTCATAGCGCCCGCCGCCCGCCACCGAGCCGAAGCGCACGGTCTGGCCGTCCTCGTTGACGACCGGGAAGGTCAGCTCGGCCTCGAAGACCGGGCCGGTATAGTATTCGAGGCCGCGCACCACGGAGGGATCGGCCCGTACCCGGTCGTGGCCGTAGCCCGCCGCCTCGCACAGCTTCATGATCGTGTGCAGTTCGGCGATGCCCTGGCGCCCGGTCTCGGACGCGCCGACGACCTCGCTCCAGCCGCCGAAGAAGTCCTCCCAGAAGGCGAGGCGGTCGCCGCCCTCGGTGGGGCTCGCCTGGAACGAGACGTAGCGCAGGATGCGCTCGATCGCCTCGTCGGAGAGGCCCGCGCCCTTGGTGAAGTCGCCGCTCTCGTCCTTGCGGCCGGGGCCGAGCAGCAGGCGCACGCCGTCCGCGCCCAGGCGGTCGAGCTTGTCGATCGCCCGCAGCACGATGAGGCGCCGCCCGGCCTGATCGGCGCCGCCCAGCCCGATGGCCTCCATCACGCCGTCGAGGACCTTGCGGTTGTTGACCTTGACCACGTAGTCGCCGCGGCCGATGCCGACCTTCTCCAGCGTGTCGGCGGCCATCATGCAGATCTCGGCATCCGCCGCGACGGTCGGGGCGCCGACGATGTCGGCGTCGAACTGCATGAACTGGCGGAAGCGGCCCGGGCCCGGCTTCTCGTTGCGGAAGACGTAGCCGGCGCGGTAGCTGCGATAGGGCTTGGGGAGCGCGTCGAAATGCTCGGCGACGTAGCGGGCGAGCGGCGCCGTCAGGTCGTAGCGCAGCGACAGCCAGGACTCGTCGTCGTCCTGGAAGGAGAAGACGCCCTCGTTCGGTCGGTCGAGATCGGGCAGGAACTTGCCCAGCGCCTCGGTGTACTCGATGAACGGGGTCTCGACCGCCTCGAAGCCGTAGAGCTCGAAGCTCTCGCGGATCTTGTCCAGCATCCGGTTCGTGGCGGCGATCTCGGCCGGCCCGCGGTCGGCGAGGCCGCGCGGCAGGCGGGGCTTGAGGGTGGCGGCCTTCTCGGCCTTCGCGGGCTTGGACATCGGGTCTCGCACAAGAAGCGGTCGGCGCGGCCTCGGGCGCCCGTCGCGGGGACGGGCCCGGGCGGGAGGCCGGCGCGGGGTTTGCCGGGCTCTAGCCCATTTGCCCGCGGCTGCAAACCGAGGCCCGCCTCACGCCTCCCCCGAGGCCAGCCACCGCACCCGTGCCGCCTCCAGTCCCCACACCATGCCGAGCATCATGTAGACGTGGCGCCACTTCTCCATGTCGATCTGCATCGCCTGGAGGAAGAACATCAGGAGGGCCGGAACCACGATCTGGGCGTGGCGCCGGTAGGGCGTGTCCTGGCTCATCAGCCGAAACCCCACCCGGCTCGTCATCAGCACGAGGAACACGAAGGCGACGCCGGCGACCCAGCCGCCGTTGGCGAAGGCACCGATGTAGGAGTTGTGCGGCTCGAGGTTGAAGGTGCGGCGCCAGCGCAGGGGGCCCATGCCGAGGGGATCCTCGATCAGCATGCCGATGCCGCGCAGCTGGTTGCCGAAGCGGCCAGTCTCGCCCTCGTCGTAGTCCTGGGTGACGGCGGCGCGCTTCGAGAAGGTCTCGCCGACATCGCCGACCGAGAGGAGGCCGGCGAGCGACACCGCCCCGAACCCCGCCGTGAGGGCGGCGAGCAGCACGATGCGGCGGCGCAACCGCGGGGCGCTGGTGCGGTAGAGCATCACCACCAGCAGGATGCCCATCGCCAGGGTGCCGCCCCAGGAGCCGCGGGAGAACGACAGGAACACGCCGGCGAGCAGGATGGCGAGGCCGAGCCCCGACAGGAGCGGGCGCCGGGCCCGGCCGGTGAGCAGGTCGTGCATCAGATAGAAGGCGCCGAGCGTCAGGAACGAGCCGAACACGTTCGGATCCTGGAAGGTGCCCGACGCCCGGCCATACATGCTGAACAGCTTGTCGTTGCCGATCAGCTCGAGATAGCCGCCGATGCCGAGGATCCCGCAGAACAGCGCGCTGGCGGTGTAGACCTTGAGGGCGGCCTCGACCCGCCGGTCGGACTCGTCGGAGAAGAACATGGTGAAGAAGATGCCGGTGACGGCGAGGTAGCACAGCTGCACCGTCCAGACCGGCGGCAGTTCCTCGTCGAGATAGGGCATCAGGGCGACGACCGTGGCTCCCACGAAGACCAGGAGCACCAGGACGAGGGGCACCGCGCCCCGGTAGAGCCGCACGCCGAGCAGGACCCAGAGCACGATCGTCGGGATCGCCACGAGATCGTAGGGCGAGGTGTCCGAGAAGGCGAAGCAGGCAAAGAAGATGAACGCCGCCATCAGGGCGTGGCCGAAGCCGCGCAAAAGCTGAAGGAACGGCACCGCCGCGAGGTCGCGGCGCGGCAGGACGAACATGCCCATCGGGCGCCTCCTCGGGTGACGGCGCCCGGGAGGTTAGCGGCGGATGGTGTGCGCCCGCTGAAGCGACAGGGTGAACGAAGACTTAAAATCGGGAGGGCGGCACGTCCCGGCAGTGGTGCCGGTACCGATCCACCGACGGCGCCGGTCCCGGCCTCGAACGGTACGGCCCCGCCGCGGAACGCGCGACGGGGCCGGACAATCGAGAGAGCCGGTACGCAACGTGGCTCCCCAGGAGAATGGCGCGACGACGTGAATTCTTCGTCAACGCCGGGCGCGTCAGCGCGCCGCGAGCTTCGCCGCCGGCGCGGCGCCGACGGGGATCGCCCCGGCGGCCGGCGGCGCCTGCAGGCGCGCGGCGTAGCGGCGGGCGAGCGCCGCGCAGGCCATGAGCTGGACCTGGTGGAACAGCATCAGCGGCAGGAGGATGCCGCCGACGTCCTGGCCGGCGAAGATCACGTTCGCCATCGGCACGCCCGAGGCCAGGCTCTTCTTCGAGCCGCAGAACACGATGGTGATCTCGTCCTCCTTCGAGAAGCCGAGGAGCCGGCTCGCCGCGGTGGTGATCGCCAGGACGAGGGCGAGGAGCACGAGGTCGACGACCAGCATGGTGGCGAGCGCCGGCAGCGGCGTGCGGCTCCACAGGCCCGTCGCCACCGCGTGGCTGAAGGCGATGTAGACGATGAGCAGGATCGAGCCGCGGTCGACCACCATGGTCAGGGGCTTGTGCCGGGTCAGCCAGGGCCCGAGGCGCGGCTGCAGCAGCTGGCCGAGCGCGAACGGCAGGAGCAGCTGCGCCATGATCTTGCCCACCGCCGCCCAATCGAACTCGTGGTGGCTGCCCTGCGAGTTCAGCAGCACCGCGACGAGGAGCGGGGTGATGAACATGCCGAGGATGTTCGAGGCCGAGGCCGAGCAGATCGCCGCCGGCACGTTGCCGCCCGCCACCGACGTGAAGGCGATCGAGGATTGCACGGTCGAGGGCAGCACGCAGAGGAACAGGACGCCGGCGGCGAGCGCGGGGGTCAGCAGCGCCGGGCTGAGCAGGCCGGCGGCGAGGCCGAGGATCGGGAAGAGCACGAAGGTCGAGGCGAACACCACGAGGTGCAGGCGCCAATGCACCAGGCCGGCGAGCGCCGTCTGCCGGTCGATGCGCGCGCCGTGCAGGAAAAACAGCAGCGCGATCATGCCGTTGGCGAACAGGCTGAGCCATTCGGCCGCCCTGTCCTGCACCGGCAGGACGCTGCCGAGGATCAGGGCGCCGACGATCATCAGGGTGAAGTTGTCGGGACGCAGGCGAGAGAGCATGGCGGGCCGGAAAGGTCGGGGTCTGACGGGATCCCCTTCTCCCTAACCGGCCCGTGCCCGCATGGGTACGCACGGCTCCAGGATTACAGTTATCGCGAAATGCGATAGCCTGGGCCTCGTTCATGCAGGATGCGGAGAGCCGCCGTGGTACCTTCGACGTGATGCGACCGACATGACCCGCCTGGTCGATCCCGTGTTGCTGCGCACCCTGGCGGCGGTGGTGCGCAGCCGCAGCTTCAGCCGGGCGGCCGAGCAGCTCGGGCTGGGCCAGTCGACGGTGAGCCAGCACGTCCAGCGCCTGGAGGCGCAGCTCGGCCACCGGCTGGTCGCCCGCGACACCCACTCGGTGGCGCTGACCCCGGAGGGCGAGACGGTACTCGGCTTTGCCCGCACGGTGCTCGACGCGCACGAGCGGCTGGAGCGGGCGCTCGCCGGCGGCCCGGTGCGCGGCAAGGTGCGGTTCGGCGCCTCGGAGGATTTCGTGCAGAGCCGGCTGTCCGACGTCCTGCGCGATTTCCGCGAGGCCTATCCGTCGGTCGACCTCGAACTGAGCGTGGCGCTCACGGGATTCCTGAACGACGCCCTGGCGCGCGGCGAGCTCGACCTCGTGCTCGGCAAGCGCCATGTCGGCGAGACGCAAGGGGTGCTGGTGCGGCGCGACCGGCTGGTCTGGGTCGGGCTGCCCACCGCGCTGCCCGAGCGGGGCGAGCCGGTGGCGCTCGCGAGCTTCCCGGCCCCCAGCATCACCCGGGCGATCGCGCTGGCGGCGCTGACCCAGGAGGGGCGGGCCTTCCGGGTCACTTGCACCTGCGCCAGCCTCAGCGGGTTGCGCGCCGCCGCGCTCGCAGGCGTCGGCGTGATGGCCCAGCCCCGCAGCCTGATCCCGGACGGCCTGCAGGAGCTGGCGCACCCGGACCTGCCGCGGCTGGCCGACGTCGAGTTCGTGCTCTCGGGGCCCGGCCTCCACCGCGAGCCGAGCCGGGCCCTGGCGCACGAGATCCTGAACGCGGACATCTGGGATTGACGCCGCGTTCAGTGGGGGATGGGGGAGCGATGGGGTCAGTACCCGATGGCGCCGCGCTTGAAGCCGAAGCCCGGGACCTCGCAGCCGCAGGACGAGTTGAGCGGGGCGGGCCGGGTCGGGCAGTTGCCGCGGGCGGTGACGCAGATCCGGCCGAGGCGGCCGCCGCCGTACTCGCGGTAGCCCGGGCGGTCGTAATCGTAGCGCTGGACGCGCGGGCGGTCGTAGTCGTAGCGCTCCTCGTAGCGGCGGCGCGGGCGGTCGTCGTCGTAGCCGCCGTAGCCGTACTGCGCGAAGGCGGGCGCGACGCCGAGGCCGAGGGTCAGGGCGGCCAGGGCCGCGGTCATCACGGTCTTCACGGATCTCTCCTTCGTATCGGATGGTGTGCCGGATCGTTTCACCGGTCACGCTAGGTGCAGCCACATGAACGCGCGCTGAGGCGATTCGGTGCCGTCACGGCAGCGGGGCGGGCGCGGATGCCACGGGGCGGCCTCATCGCGCCGGAAGCGGTTGTCGCGGGCGGGGGACGTCGCCACCTACGGGCGACCACCCTTTTCGACAGCACGGGCCGCGACCGCCGAGGCGACCGGCCCCCAGCACAGGGACGCCGACAGTGAAGGATGCGGAGATGGAGCTCCTGAAGCTCGCTGCCCTCGACGCCGACGATCTCGCGATCATCTCGACCCACCTCCAGGACGCGGTCCTGCGCACCGGCGACCTCGCCTACCTGCCGCGGGAGCGCCGCTTCGCCCTGGTGGCGCGGCGCTTCGACTGGGAGAGCCCCGACGGCGCCCCGCCGCGCCGCCGGCTCACCGGGCTGCACTTCGAGCGGGTGCTGGCCGTCCGCTGCCGCAACATCCCGCGCGACGAACCCGACAGCCCGCTCGAACTCCTCGCCATCACGTTCGAGCCCGGCGAGGCGCCGTCGGGCACCGCCACCCTGGTCTTTGCCGGCGGCGGGGCGATCCGGCTCGAGCTCGAATGCATCGAGGCGGCGATGAAGGATCTCGGCCCGGTCTGGCAGGCCGACAGCAAGCCGCTGCACGCCTCCCACGACAGGCCCCTCGACGCGGCCTGAATTTTTTGGCAGTCGGCGGGCCCTGGCACGATCCGCCGGCCCGTCCCTCCTCTCGGGCCCGTTCCTTCGGCCCGCCGACACGAGACCGGATTCCGCATGCAGCGCCTCGATTCCCGCGATCCCGATTTCGAGTCGCACTTCACCCGCCTGCTCTCGGTCAAGCGCGAGGTCTCGGAGGACGTCGACGCGGCGGTGCGCGACATCATCGCGGAGGTGGTCGCCCGCGGCGACGACGCGGTGATCGACTACACCCGCCGCTTCGACCGGCTCGACCTGACGCCGGACACCATCCGGGTCTCCGCCGAGGAGATCGAGGCCGCCACCGCGTCCTGCTCGGCCGAGGCCCTCGACGCGCTGGCGCTGGCCAAGGCGCGGATCGAGACCTACCACCGCGCCCAGGTGCCGGCGGACCACCGCGAGACCGACGCCCTCGGCGTGACGCTGGGGTGGCGCTGGACCGCGATCGAATCGGTCGGCCTCTACGTGCCGGGCGGCACCGCGAGCTACCCGTCCTCGGTCTTGATGAACGCGGTGCCGGCCAAGGTCGCGGGCGTGCCGCGCATCGCCATGGTGGTGCCGACGCCGGACGGGGTCACCAACCCGCTGGTGCTCGCCGCCGCCAAGCTCGCCGGGGTCGACGAGGTGTTCCGCGTCGGCGGCGCCCAGGCCGTGGCGGCCCTCGCCTACGGCACGGCGACGATCCGGCCGGTGGCCAAGATCGTCGGCCCGGGCAACGCCTACGTGGCGGCGGCCAAGCGCCGGGTCTTCGGCCAGGTCGGCATCGACATGATCGCCGGCCCCTCCGAGGTGCTGATCCTGGCCGATTCCTCCGCCAACCCCGAATGGGTGGCGGCCGACCTGCTCGCCCAGGCCGAGCACGACACCGCCGCGCAGGCCATCCTCGTCACCGACAGCGACGCGCTGGCCGACGCCGTGGCGGCGGCGGTGGAGGGCCAGCTCAAGACCCTGAGGCGGGCCGAGATCGCGACCGCGAGCTGGCGCGACTACGGGGCGATCGTGCGGGTCGCGCGGCTCGCCGACGCGATCCCGCTCGTCGACCGCCTCGCGCCCGAGCACCTCGAGATCGAGTCGCACGACGCCGAGGAACTGGCGGCACGGGTGCGCAACGCCGGCGCGATCTTCCTCGGCGCCCACACGCCCGAGGCGATCGGCGACTATGTCGGCGGCCCCAACCACGTCCTGCCGACCGCCCGCTCGGCCCGGTTCTCCTCCGGCCTCGGCGTGCTCGACTTCATGAAGCGGACCTCGCTCCTCTCCTGCACCCCCGAGGCCCTGCGGGCGCTCGGCCCCGCGGCGGTGACGCTCGGCCGCTCGGAGGGGCTCGACGGGCATGCCCGCTCGGTGGCGATCCGCCTGAACCTTTAATCAACCCGCCCAAGCCACCCTACGTCCGGCTTGCGCGGGAGGCCGCGCTCGCCTCTGCTGCACGCCCTGACAACGAACCCGCGACGATCCGGGGAGGAGATCCGATGGCGAGCGAGGCTCCCGATCCGCGACAGCGCCTGGCGGCGGTGACGCTCGACGAGGATTCGATCGGGCGCGGCAATCCCGACCAGGAGCACGAGCGCGCCATCGCGATCTACGACATCCTGGAATCGAACACCTTCCGGGTCGCCAACAACGACGGCGGTCCCTACGGGTTGTCGCTCGGCCTCGTCGAGAACAAGCTGTCCTTCGCGATCTCGACCGCCGACGGCCAGCCGGTGATGACCCATCTCCTGTCGCTGACGCCGTTCCGCGGCGTGATCCGCGACTACGAGATGATCTGCGACAGCTACTTCAAGGCGATCCGCACCGCCTCGCCGAGCCAGATCGAGGCGATCGACATGGGCCGGCGCGGGGTCCACAACGAGGCGTCCGAGCTGCTGCGCCAGCGCCTCGAGGGCAAGGTCGAGATCGACCACGACACCGCCCGCCGGCTGTTCACGCTGATCTTCGCCCTGCACTGGAAGGGCTGAGCCGGTGCCCGAAGGCCCCTCCGCGGACGGCGCCGCGCCCGCCGGGGCCGATCCGACGAAACCCGACCCGTCCCGGCCCGACCCCGCGAGACCGGGCCGGCGGGTACAGTCGGTCCTGTTCGTCTGCAACTTCAACGCCGTGCGCTCGGCCTGCGCCGAGGCCCTGGCGCGGCACTATTTCGGCAAGTCGGTCTACGTCCAGTCGGCGGGCGTGCGCGGGGGCGAGCCGGCGGACCCGTTCATGATCGCGGCCCTCGACGAGATCGGCATCGACGCCTCGCGCCACCGCCCCCGCACACTGGAGGAGCTGGAGGAGTGGGAGGGCCTGAACTTCGACCTGATCGTCTCGCTCTCGCCGGAGGCCCACCACGCCGCGCTCGAACTCACCCGGACGCTCGCGGCCGAGGTCGAGTACTGGCCGACCCCGGACCCGACCGTGGGACAGGGCTCGCGCGAGCAGCGCCTCGACGGCTACCGCGACGTGCGGGATGGGTTGGGGTACCGGATCCGACAGCGGTTGCGGTGAGGAAAGCCGGTCGGCCTACAGCCCGACGGCCCGTCCCAGCGCCACCACCCCCAAGCCCGCCAGCACCGCCGCCAGCTCGAACCGAGTCAGCGCCATCACGCCGGCCGCGGTGACGAGGCCGAGCAGGCCCGGCAGCCCGGCCGAGAGGCCGGTGGGCACGGCGGTCGCCACCACGATCGAGCCCGGCAGGGCGCGCAGGCCCCGCTCGACCCGCGGGGTGAGGCGCACCCGGCTCATCAGCACCACGCCGGAGGCCCGGCAGAGATAGGTGACGAGGGCGAGCGCCAGGATGGCGATCCAGGGCCCGGCGGGCCCGGCGAGGAGCGCGTCGATCACCGGCCCGCCCCGTCGTCGACGAGGAGGCCGGTGACGAGGCCGGCCGCCGCGCCCGCCGCGATGAAGGCGTAGCCCGGCACCAGCCGCTGCACCAGGAGCGCGACGAGGCCCGAGGCGAGCCAGGGCAGGGCCGGCCGCACCCCGCGCCACAGCGGCGCCAGCATGGCGGCGAAGAACACCGGCAGGATCATGTCGAGGGCGTAGGCCCGGGGCTGGGTGACGAGCGCGCCGGCCAGGTGCCCGGCCACCGTCGAGGCGACCCAGAGCGGCCACAGGCCGATGCCGGCCCCGAACAGCACGCCGAGATCGCGCCCGCCCTCGGCGCGGTGGCGTACGCCGATGAGCCAGCTCGCATCGACGAGCACGAACAGGGTCATCGCGGTGCGCCAGAGCGGCGTGCCGCGCATCCAGGGCTGGATCGTCGCGCCCATCAGGATCATGCGGGCGTTGATGAGGCCGGTCACCGTCATGGCGGCCAGGAGCGCGCGCACCGTCCAGGGCTGGCCCCACACTTCCAGGGTCACCATCTGGGCCGAGCCGGCATAGACGAGCGCGCTCGCGCCCGCGGCCTCCGCCAGGGTCACGCCGCGCTGGGCCGCCGCGGCCCCGAAGGCGGCGCCGAAGACCGCGATGCTCGGCCAGAGCGGCAGGCTGAGCCGGATGCCCCGAAGGATGCCGGCGCGGGTGAACGGCGCGGCGGATGTCGACGGGGAGGCGGTGAGCGGGGAGGGCTGGGGAGCGGCGGGCTCCCGGGACGACCCGTGGGACATGGAAGCGGGAGCCGTGGCGACGCGTCTGTGCGGGATGCCCGTCTGTCGCCCACTGGCCCGGCGGCCGTCAATCCGCGCGGGCGACGACCCCGGGTTGCAGGGCCCACATCCGTCGCGGGCCTCAGGTCTCGTTGGCGTCGAGGTGGCGGCCCTCGTGGTCGAGATGCAGGTAGTTCGGGTTGAACTGCACCGCCCGCTGCAGCGCGTCGAGCCGAAGAAGGGTGAGCTCGCGGCCGCGCAGCGCGATCAGGCCGGCGCCGCGCAGCTCCTGCAGGGTACGGTTCACGTGCACCACCGACAGCCCGATCGTATCGGCGATCTCGGCCTGGGTCAGGGGCAGCTCGCAGGTCGGCCCCTGGGTGAGCCCGACCGCGTGCAAGCGCAGATAGAGCTCGCAGAGCAGGTGGCCGAGGCGCTCGAAGGCGGTGCGCTGGCCGATATTGACCGTCCACTCGCGCTGGATCGCCGCCGCCACCAGGGATTCCCAGGTCAGGGCCTGTGACAGCCGGGCGTGTCCGGCGGTGAGCTGGCGGATGGTCTCGGGGGTGATCTCGGCCAGGGTGACGGCGGTGAGGGTGCCGATCGAGTGGTCCATCTCGCGCAGGATCGGGACGCCGTGGTCGCACAGGTCGCCGGGCAGCAGGTAGGCGATGATCTGGCGGCGCCCGTCCTCCAGGGTCTTGTAGCGGCACGCCCAGCCGTCGAGGATCAGGTTCACCCCCGGCGGCAGGTCGCCCTCGCGCACGATGTCGTCCCGCGGGCGGATCTGGCGTGTGCGCTGGCGCGCCGCCTGGTCGAGCGCACGTCTGTCCTCGGCGGACAATCTCGAGAAATTCTCGAGCTTGCGGATCAGGAACTCGGCCAAAACGCCCCACCACAACGTACAAAATTAACGTAACATATTTGTGAAATCGAATATAATAACAAAAGTTAATCATCGCGAATGATCGATAAGTGACCGAAAAAACCGATCGTTAGGCCAATACAGATTGGCTCACGATCGGAACGGCCGCCGCCGCCGCGGCGCGCGCGGATGCAGGCCGCCGGGCTCGAACGGGTGGTGGCGGCGGTCTTCCGGACCCGGCGCGGACGATCAGACCAAGTGTTGCGGTGCCACCACATCGGTTTCCGAAGTGGAAGCTCGGCCACAGAGCAGGGATTGTGATCCGGGCCCAGATGGGCAGTTTTGGCGGCGAGGGCTGATCCTGCAAGGCGAGGCTGCGATGATGTCACGGACGATGCACGATCGTTCCGGTGGGCCGGTCCCCGCCATCCTGCGGCCGCCGGCCCTCCGGTCGACGGACGGCGCGGGTCCCCTCGCGGCCGTCCTGGCGCCGGGCCTGCACGCCGCGTTCGACGGCTGCCTCGACGAGGCGCTGCCGGCGGACCTGTCCGACCTTCTGGGGCGGCTCGACCGCGCCGCGGCCGGGCCCCGCGCCCGGACTTCCGATTCCTTCAAGCGTTCGTAAAGAGTCCCATGAGCGAAATCGCCGCCGAAACCACCCGCGTCGTCGCCTTCCCGCAGGCCGTGGCCGCGAGCCCCGTCGACGAGAACACCGCCTCGATGATCGAGGTGCTGCAGGAACAGCTGCGCCTGGCCCGCGAGGGCAAGCTGCGCTCCGTCGCGGTGGTCTCGGTCTCCTCCGACGGCGGGGCGGTCGGCACGCAATGGTCGTGCACCCACGGCGACATCACCAGCCTGATCGGCAAGCTGACGGTGCTGACCCACGACATGATGGCCGCCCGCAAGTGAGCGCTGCCAAGTGACGGCGGTCGAGTGACGGCGGTCGAGTGACGGCCGGCATCTGACGGCCGGCGAGTGACCATGCGACCCGCGACCGGCCGCGGGCGTGCCGGGACGGGAGACCCCGTCCCCCGCCTCAGTCGCGGCTGAGGCGGTAGGCGTTGGCCCGCACCTTCCGGCGGTAGTCCCGCACGACCCGCTCGGGCGTGCCGCCCGTGGCGAGCGTCACCGCCGCCTCCGCGGCGGCCTCGACCTTCTCGACCACCATGCGGTGCGCCTCGTCCTGGGCCGCGCTGCCGCCGAGCGAGAGCTTGGCCAGCCGCAGGGCGACGACCGTCTGCGCCTCGAGGCCGAGGCGGACCGTGTCGAGGCCGAGGCGCAGCCAGGAATCGTACATCGCGAAGCATCTCCAGATCGGGCTGTGGGGGTGGGGAACCGTCCGGCGCGAACAGCCGCGACGGACGGGGCGCGGCCGCCGGACCGGACGGCGGTCGCCGAATCAGGGAATCGCGCCCTGGGGCAGCATCAGCCCGCCGGGCGTCCGGGCCGGGGCGTCCGGCGCCCTCTCGCGCCGGGGCTTCGGCGCGCGGGGCGCGGGCTTCGACGCCGCCTTGGGCGCCTCCGCGGACGGATCGGCCGCGGCCCCGTCGGCCGAGGCCGCCTCGACCTTCGGGTCTGCCTTGACGTCTTTTTTGGCGGCGGCCCTGCCCTTCGCGGTGCCGCGGGCCACGGGGGCGGGCTTAGGCATCGCGACCTTCGGGGGATCGCCGCAGGCCTTGAAGGCCAGCTCGGCCAGGACCTGGCCGTCATCCTCTGACAGGATGCGCAGGGCCGCGGGCAGGCCCTCGAGGGCCTCGGACCAGCGGATCGGCGCACCGTTCTGCGCCTCCAGGGCCGCCGGCGACGGGCCGCGGCGCAGGCCCGACAGGTCGGGTCCGTAGGCGGTGGCGAGCTTGTTGCGGATCACCACCTGCAGCACCTGCAGGGCTTCCGGCGAGAGCGGGCGCAGCGGGTTGTTCCAGGTCATGGTCCCCTGCCGGGTGACCCAGAGGCGAAAGCCCTTGCCGCCGGCGAATTCCGGCGCCTGCGGGGCCGCGCAGGCGGGCACCGCGTCCTCGGGGGCCGCACGGGCGGGGCCGGCCGACAGGGCAAGGCCGGCCGGCAGGGCGGCCAGAAGGACGGCCGTCAAGGCGGCACGGGTCACCGGGAATCTCCGTCACGCTCGAACGGCTGGGGATGGGGACGGCGCGCGCCCGGCCCGGAGCCGTGGGGTTCCGGCTCGGGCAGGCCTGGCTCGGCGGGATCGTGGTCGATGGTCATCGGCCCCTGGGGGCGGGGGCGGGGCGCCTCCAGCCGCTCGTAGGCCCGCGGCACCTCCGGTTGATGGGCGGCCTGCTCGAACACCCCGGCGAGATCCTGGTCGAAATCGCGAAACAGCTCGTCGCCGCGGTCCTCCAGTTCCTGCTCGTGCGGGAGCCGCAGGGGCGGACGGCCGCGCCCGCGCCCGAACACGAGCATCACGCCGGCGAATACCAGGGCCGCCGCCGCGGCCAGAATCACGACCATCTCCATCGTGACGCCAGCCTTAGAGCATTTCCGGCGGCCTGTCCGGTCGCATGGCGCCGGGCCGGTCTGCGGCGCGCGGGGCCCGCCGCCCGGGCATGTCCCTCGTCGTCAGCCCGGCAGGCGGGCCGCCCGGGCACCACGCAGGTAACCGGCCTCGCGCAGGCCCGCCTCGACGGCCTCCAGAAGCGCGCCGTCGGCGAGCGCATCGTCGGAGGCCGCCCTCCCGGCCGACGCCGCGGCGGGGAAACCCGCGATGGCTTGTCCGGGGGTCGCCGACGCCCGCGGGCGCTCGCCCATCAGCCCGGCGGGCAGGGCCTGGCCGACGAGGGTGGTGGCCGCCGTGACGGCCGCTCCGATCGACATCATGGCGTGGTCCCTTCCGCGAGCCGGCATCGGCGAGGCTCGCAAGATGGCGCGTTAGGCAAATCTTAACCATTGTCCGGGCCGCCGCAGGGGGATTTCTGGTCCCGCGCCGATCGCCCGGCGACACGGCGGCCGCCTCCCCTCGCAACCGGCGGGATCCCGCGGTAGAGCGTGGCCGGAATGCGGAACGCTCCTTGCGTCACCGCTCGCAGGCGCGAGCCCGCGCGCCGCGCGATCCGGACGGTGATCCGGCCACAGGACGAAGCGACCCGATGGACAGCCCCCACCGCTCCGGCACCCAAGGTCTCGATGCCCGGGAGGCCGACCCGCGCGAGGCCGACGCGCTCGAGGCGGACCTGCTCCGCCTGGTCGAGGAGGCGCGCCACCAGGCGAGCCAGGACCCGTTCCGCAATCCCGTCCTGACGGTGGCGCTGGCGATCAGCCGCCGCTTCGACCGGGGCGAGATCGGCGAGGAGGATCTGGGCGGCCTGTTCGTGCGCCTGCGCGCCCAGGCGCTGGAGGCGCGGGCGGCGCGGCTGCGGGCCTATCTCGGCCTCGGGTCGGAGCCGGATTCCGCCGCCGCGACCGAGGCGGTGGCGGGGGCGGCTCTGGGCGATCCCGAGATGACGTTCGACACCGCCCGCACCCGGGTCGAGCGCACGCGCTTCGCCGCGGTGTTCACCGCCCACCCGACCTTCGGGATGCCGAAGGCGGTGGCCCGGCTGCTGGCCGAGGCGGCTTCCGAGCCCGATCCGGCGGCGCGGCGCGCGCCGATCGCGCAAGCCGCGGCGCTCTCCGCCAGGGCCGACCCGGTGATCACCCTCAACGACGAGTTCGACCAAGCCCGGCACGCGGTCCAGCACGGCCGCGCCGCCCTCGACAGGCTGAACGAGGCCCTGCTGCGGGCCGCCCGCGAGCGCTGGCCCGACCGCTGGAGCGAGCTCGTCCCCAAGCCCGTCGTGATCGCCTCCTGGGTCGGCTGCGACACCGACGGGCGCACCGACATCGGCTGGTACGACACCCTGCGCTACCGGCTCGAATCGAAGCGCACCCAGTTCGACCGGGTGCTGGCCCAGCTCCCCGACGACCCGGCCGCCGCGCCGGCGCGGCGCCTCGCCGAGGAGGCGCGGGCGGCGGTCCTGCGCCAGCTCGCCGTGGCGCCCAAGCTCGGCGACCAGCCCGGGCTCGAGGCGGTGCACCGCTTCGCCCTGGCGCTGATCATCGAGCGCGACCGGGCCCAGACCGAGGCGGGCCCCCTCCTCGCCCTCCTCGACCGGGCGGTCCTGGAGGCCGCCGACGACGAGGCGCGGCTCGGGCTCTGCGTCCTGCGGGCCGGCGTCGCCGCGCACGGGCTCCAGAACGGCCTGCCGCATTTCCGGCTCAACGCCAGCCAGGTCCACAACGCCGTGCGCCGGGCCCTGGAGCAGGACGGCGACCCGACCGATCCGGCCCAGCGCCGCTCGCACCTCGCCTCGATCAACGCGCTGCTCGACACGGTCGCGGCGGTGCCGGTGGATTTCGGGGCGCTCGCCGCCGAGCGGGCCTCGGCCGCCCGGCTGATGATGACGATCGCCCAGATCCTCAAGCACGTCGACGGCACCCACCCGGTCCGCTTCCTGATCGCCGAGACGGAGACCGGCTACACGCTGCTGGCCGCGCTCTGGCTCGCCCAGCATTTCGGCATCGGCGACCGCGTCGAGATCACGCCGCTCTTCGAGACGGCCTCGGCGCTGGAACAGGGCGTGCACGTCATCGAGGACGCGCTGCGCTCACCCCACTGGCGCGCCTACCTCAAGCGCACCGGGCGCCTGGTGGTGCAGTTCGGCTACTCGGATTCGGGGCGCTACGTCGGCCAGCTCGCCGCGACCTTCTGGATCGAGCGCCTGCGCTTCCGCATCACCGAGCTGATGGCGGCGCACGACCTCACCGACATCGAGCTCGTCATCTTCGACACCCACGGCGAGTCGATCGGCCGGGGCGCCCATCCGACGAGCCTGTCCGACCGCCTGGCCTACCTCGCCCCCGACCACGCGCGGCGGCGCAACCGCGAAGCCGGGATCCGCACCAGCCTCGAATCGAGCTTCCAGGGCAGCGACGGCTACCTGATGTTCGGCACGAAGGCGCTCGCCGAGGCCACGGTCGCGCGTATCGGCGAGCACGTCTACAGCCGGCTCCAGCCCGCGCCCGACCCGATCTACGCGGAAGGCGACTTCGCCACCGAGTTCTTCACCGGCGTGCGCCAGGACATGGAGACGCTGGTCAACGATCCGGGCTACGCGGCGCTTCTCGGCACCTTCGGGCCGAACCTGATCGACCGCACCGGCTCGCGCCCGGTGGCGCGGCAATCCGACGGCGGCGGACCGGTCGCCATCACCCATCCGCGCCAGATGCGGGCGATTCCCAACAACGCGATCCTGCAGCAGCTCGGCTTCCTGGCCAATTCCCTGCACGGGGTCGGGCGGGCGGCGGGGCGCGCCCCCGACCTGTTCGTCGAGATGCGCGAGCGCTCCGAGCGCTTCGCCCGCGCCTTCCGGCTGGTGCAGGAGGCCACCGCCGTCGGCGACCTCGACGTGCTGCGCGCCTATATCGATACCCTCGACCCCTCGGTCTGGCTCGAGCGGGCGCGACGCGCGACGCGGGACGGGCGGCGCGAGGAGATCGTCGCGGTCGCCGCAGCCCTCGACCGGCTCAACCTCGCCCCTCACCTGCGCCGCCTGTTCGGCCGGCTGACGCAGGACCACCTGATGCTGCACACGGTCGCCCCGGACCTGCCCGAGATGACGCCGCGGCTGGCACTGCTGCACGCCCTGCGCCTGGCGCTCATCCACCGGATCTGGTTCCTGGCGGTGCACATCCCGGGCTTCCGGCCGCAGAACGGCATCACCCGCGAGGCCCTGATCGAGCGCATCCTGCGCCTCGACGTCGAGGGCTGCCTCAAGCTCCTCGACGACATCTTCCCCGTCACCCCGGACCCGACGCTCGGCCTCAATTTCGGCGAGCCGGCGGGTCCCCGCGGCGTCGGCACCTACGAGGCCGAGCACCGCACCCTGTTCGCTCCGATCCGCCGCCTGTTCGGCCTCGTGCGCGAGATCAGCGGCATGATCCAGCACGAGGTCGGGGCGTTCGGCTGACGGGGGCCGCCCCGCGGAAGCGATTGCGGGATCCCCTCGCCCGGCGATGCCCGGGGCCGAGGGGATCCCGCGCCTTTCCGCCTCACACCGTCCAGGGCGCCGGCCGGTTCGCGCCGAGGCCGTAGCGGGCGACCGCCTCGGCCACCGTCGCCCGGTCGAGCTTACCGTCGTCGGCGAGCGCGGCCAGCGCCGCCACCGCGACGTGGTGCCGGTCGACCTCGAAGAAGGCGCGCAGGGCGCTGCGGGTGTCGCTGCGGCCGAAGCCGTCGGTGCCGAGCGTGACGTAGCGGGCCTGGATCGCGGTCGCGATCAGCTGGGGATAGGCGCGGACGTAGTCGGTGGCGGCCACCACCGGGGCGGGGCCGGACAGCGATTCCTCGACGAGGCTGCGCTTCGGCGGCAGGCCCGGATTGAGGCGGTTCGACCGCTCGACCTCGCGGGCGTCGCGGGCGAGCTCGCTGAAGCTCGTGACGCTGTGGACCTCGCTGGCGATGCCCCACTCCTCGGCGAGAATCTTCGCCGCGGCAATCACTTCCGGCAGGATCGCGCCCGAGCCGAGTAGACGGATAGCCGGCTCATCATTTCCATAGCCGGCGAAACGATACATTCCGCGGATGATCCCGTCCCGCACGCCCGTCGGCATCGAGGGCTGGGCGTAGTTCTCGTTCATCGCCGTGACGTAGTAGAACGCGTCGACGTCGCGCTCCATCATGTCGCGGGCGCCGTGGTCGAGGATCACCGCCATCTCGTAGGCGAAGGCCGGATCGTAGGCGCGGCAATTCGGGATCGTCGCGGCGACGAGGTGGCTCGATCCGTCCTGGTGCTGCAGGCCTTCGCCGCCGAGCGTGGTGCGGCCGGCGGTAGCGCCGATCAGGAAGCCGCGGGCGCGCTGGTCGGCCGCTGCCCAGATCAGGTCGCCGACGCGCTGGAAGCCGAACATCGAGTAGTAGATGTAGAACGGCAGCATCGCGAGGCCGTGGACGCTGTAGGATGTCGCGGCCGCGGCCCAGGACGAGATCGCCCCGGCCTCGGTGATGCCCTCCTCCAGAAGCTGACCGTCGCGGGACTCCTTGTAGTAGAGCATCGAGCCGGCATCCTCCGGCTCGTAGAGCTGGCCGAGCGGCGAGTAGATGCCGACCTGCCGGAAGAGGTTGGCCATGCCGAAGGTGCGCGCCTCGTCGGCGACGATCGGCACGACGCGCGGGCCCAGCTCCTTGTGCTTGATCAGGCTGCTGAACAGCCGCACCGCCGCGGTGGTGGTCGACATCTCCTTGCCGTCGGCCTCGAGCGCGAAGCCCGCATAGGTCGAGAGGTCCGGCACGGGGACGTGGGCCGCCGTGCGGCGGCGCTTGGGCAGGAAGCCGCCGAGCTTTTCCCGGCGCTCGCGCAGGTAGCGCAGCTCGCGGCTGTTCTCGTCGGGCTTGTAGAATTCCAGCCGCTCGACCTGCGCGTCGGTGAGCGGCAGGGCGAAGCGATCCCGGAACGCCTTGAGGGCGTCGGTGTCGAGCTTCTTCGCCTGGTGGGCGGTCATGCGCGATTCACCGGCACCGCCCATGCCGTAACCCTTCTTGGTCTTGGCCAGGATCACGGTCGGGCGGCCCTTGGTGGCCTTCGCTGCCGCGAAGGCAGCAAAGAGCTTGCGGAAATCGTGGCCGCCGCGCTTGAGCTTGTCGACGTCGCCGTCCGACATGTGGGAGACGAGCGCCTTCACCTCCTCGTCCTCACCGAAGAAGTGGGCGAGGTTGTAGGCGCCGTCCTTGGCGCCCAGCGTCTGGTACTTGCCGTCCACCGTAGCGGCGAAGCGGCGCAGGAGGGCGTGGTTGGTGTCGCGGGCGAAGATCGCGTCCCATTCCGAGCCCCACAGCACCTTGACGACGTTCCAGCCGGCGCCGCGAAAGACGCTCTCCAGCTCCTGGATGATCTGGCCGTTGCCGCGCACCGGCCCGTCGAGGCGCTGCAGGTTGCAGTTGATCACGAAGGTGACGTTGTCGAGCTTCTCGCGCGCCGCCAGCGTCAGCGCGCCGATCGATTCCGGCTCGTCCATCTCGCCGTCGCCGAACACGCCCCAGACGTGCTGGCCGGCGGTGTCGGCCAAGCCCCGGTCGCTCAGGTAGCGCATGAAGCGCGCCTGGTAGATCGCGTTCATCGGCCCGATGCCCATCGAGCCGGTCGGCACCTGCCAGAACTCGGGCATCAGCCAGGGATGAGGATAGGAGCACAGGCCCTCGCCGGCAATCTCCTGGCGGTAATGCTTCAGGTTGGTCTCGGAGAGCCGTCCCTCCAGGAAGGCACGGGCATAGACGCCGGGCGCCGAATGCGGCTGGAAGAACACGAGGTCGGCGCCCGCGCCGGTGGCGTCGCCGGCCTGGAAGAAGTGGTTGAAGCCGAGCTCGAAGATCTCGGCGGCGGACGCGTAGCTCGCGACGTGGCCGCCGAGCTCGCCGTAGGCCATGTTGGCCCGCACCACCATGGCGAGCGCGTTCCAGCGCATGATCGAGGTGAGCCGCTCCTCGACCGCGAGGTCGCCCGGATAGGGCGGCTGCTTCTCGAGCGGGATGGTGTTGCGGTAGGGCGAGTAGGGCGGTGCCTCCTCGACGATGCCGATCTCCCGCGCCTTCTGCTCCAGCCGGTCGAGGAGGAAGCGGGCGCGCGCCGCGCCGCCGTGGCGCAGGACCGATTCGAGGGAGGCGAGCCAGTCCGCGGTCTCGGCCGGATCCGGATCGGCCACGCCGCGGGGACCCAGGATCGCTTGACCGGTCGAACGGTCGTTCTCGTTGACCGGCACGGCCGGGCTCGGCTTGGCGCTCGCGCTCATGACGTCTCGTCTCCCATCGATGGCGCCAGGATAATTCCCCGGTCGCGGCAGAAGCTGCTTCGTTTGCCGCCTCCCGAGCCGATCGCGCAAAACATTTTCGCTTGAGCGTTCGTGTTCGGTCGTTCTTGCCGCAGGCCGGCGGCGAAGCGGTGCCGTTGCCGATCGGTCCGCGCGGGCCGGCAGGCCAGACCGGGTAGCGTCAATGGCACTTTTGTCCTAGCCTCCCGGGCGAAGTCGGCCGCAGGGGACCGGTGGTCCCGCCCGCGGCCGGACACGCTCGGGAGCCTCCGCGATGACCGCCAGCCTCCGTGAGACGCCCTTGCACGCGCTGCACGGGGAGGCCGGCGCCCGGATGGTGCCGTTCGCCGGCTACAGCATGCCGCTGCACTATCCTCTCGGGCTCCTGAAGGAGCACCTGCACACGCGCCGGGCCGCCGGCCTGTTCGACGTCTCGCATATGGGCCAGATCGCCGTGCGGGCCCGCTCCGGCGACCCGGGCGACGCCGCCCGCGCCCTCGAGACCGTCCTGCCGATCGACGTCCTCGACCTCGGCGTCGGCCGCCAGCGCTACGGTGTCCTGACGCTGCCGGGCGGCGGCATCCTCGACGACCTGATGCTCGCCCACTTGGGCGACCACTACCTCCTGGTCGTCAACGCCGCCAACAAGGCGGCCGACCTCGCCCACTTGCTCGACGCGATCGGCACCGCCTGCACGGTCGAGCCGGTCGAGCGGGCCTTGCTCGCCCTCCAGGGCCCGGGGGCGGACGCGGCCCTCGCCCGCCATCTGCCGGCGGTCGCCGGGATGCGCTTCATGGATGCACGCACCATCGCGTTCGGCGGCGAGGAGGGCGTCGTCGTGCGCTCCGGCTATACCGGCGAGGACGGGTTCGAGGTCGCGCTGCCGGCCGCCTCCGCGGTGGCGCTCGCCCGGGCGCTGCTGGCCGAGCCGGAGGTGAAGCCGGTCGGCCTCGGCGCCCGCGATTCCCTGCGCCTCGAAGCCGGCCTGTGCCTGCACGGCTCGGATATCGGCCCCGAGACCTCGCCGGTCGAGGCCGGTCTCGCCTGGGCGATCCCGAAGGTGCGGCGCCTGGGCGGCGACCGGGCCGGCGGCTTCCCGGGGGCCGAGCGCATCCTGGCGGAGCTGGAGGAGGGACCGGCGCGGCTGCGGGTGGGCTTGAAGCCTGAGGGGCGGACCCCGGTGCGGGCCGGTGCGGCGCTCTACGCGGCGGCCGACGCCGCCGAGGCGGCCGGCCGGGTGACCTCCGGCGGCTTCGGCCCGAGCCTGGAGGCGCCGATCGCCATGGGGGTGCTGCCGCGCGCGCTGGCCGTGCCCGGCGCGCAGGTCTTCGCCGAGGTGCGCGGCCAGCGCCTGCCCTGCGCGGTGGTGCCTCTGCCGTTCCGCCCTGCCGGCTTCAAGCGGTCCTGACACAAGGGAGTTCTCTCGATGCTGAAATACACCGACGAGCACGAGTGGCTGCGCCTGGAGGGCGACGTGGCGACGGTGGGGATCACCGACCATGCTGCCGGGCAGCTCGGCGACCTCGTCTTCATCGAGCTGCCGAAGGTCGGCGCCACCCTGACCAAGGGCGCGGCCGCCGCGGTGGTGGAATCCGTCAAGGCGGCCTCCGACGTCTACGCGCCGGTCGACGGCGAGGTGATCGAGGTCAACGAGGCGGCGGTGAGCAGCCCGGAGAGCGTCGGCACGGACCCGCAAGGGGAGGGCTGGCTCTACCGCGTGCGCCTCTCGGACCCGTCCCAGCTCGACGGGCTGATGGACGAGGCGGCCTACCGGGCCTCCTTGGGCTGACATCCCGACGGGCGGGGCAGCGACCGGCTCCGCCTTCGCATCCCGAGCCGCCCCACGCGGCACCGATCAGGGCGCGCCTCCCATGCCGATGGACAAGTACGATCCCTACGATTTCGCCAACCGCCGCCATATCGGCCCGTCGGTCGACGAGATCGCCCGCATGCTGGAGGTGGTCGGGGCCGACAGCCTCGACGCCCTGATCGACGAGACCCTGCCGGCCGGCATCCGCCAGAGAGAAGCCACCGAGTTCGGCGCCGCCCTGTCGGAGCGCCGGGCGATCGAGCGCCTGCGCGCCACCGCCAACAAGAACAGGCTGCTGACCTCGCTGATCGGCCAGGGCTACCACGGCACCACGATGCCGCCGGCGATCCAGCGCAACATCTTCGAGAACCCGGCCTGGTACACGGCCTACTCGCCCTACCAGCCCGAGATCAGCCAGGGCCGGCTCGAGGCTTTGCTCAACTTCCAGACCTGCGTCGGCGACCTGACCGGGCTCGACATCGCTAACGCCTCGCTCCTCGACGAGGCGACGGCCGCCGCCGAGGCGATGGGCATGGCGCGCCGGATCGCGACCGCCAAACCTGACATCTTCTTCGTCGACGCGCAGTGCCTGCCGCAGACCATCGCGGTGCTGAAGACCCGGGCCGAGCCGTTCGGCTGGCGCATCGTCGTCGGCGATCCCTTCACCGACCTCGATCCCGCTTCCGTGTTCGGCGCGATCGTCCAGTATCCGGGCGTCGAGGGCGCGGCCCACGACTTCACCGACGTGATCGCAAAGCTCCATGAATCCGGCGCCATCGCCGTGGTGGCGGCCGATCCCCTGGCTCTGACGGTGCTCAAACCCCCGGGCGAGATGGGGGCCGACATCGCGGTCGGCTCGATGCAGCGCTTCGGCGTGCCGATGGGCTATGGCGGGCCGCACGCCGCCTACATGGCGACGCGGGACGCCCACAAGCGGGCGCTCCCCGGGCGCATCGTCGGCGTCTCGGTCGATTCCCGCGGCAACCGCGCCTACCGGCTCTCGCTCCAGACCCGCGAGCAGCACATCCGGCGCGAGAAGGCGACCTCGAACATCTGCACCAGCCAGGTGCTGCTGGCGGTCATCGCCTCGATGTACGCGGTGTTCCACGGGCCGCGCGGGCTCAAGGCGATCGCGATGCGCATCCACCGCGACGCGACGCGGCTCGCCGCGGGGCTGAACCAGCTCGGCTTCGAGACCCATCCCGACGCGTTCTTCGACACGATCACCGTCACGGTCGGGCCGTTCCAGGGCATGATCCTCAAGAACGCCGTCGCCAACGGGATCAACCTGCGGAAAGTTGGCAACGACCGCATCGGCATCACGGTCGACGAGCGCACGAGGCCCGACATCATCGAGGCGGTGTGGCGCGCCTTCGGCGGCGACAGCCTGGCTTACGACGAATCCTGGCCCGAGCCGCGCCTGCCGGCGGATCTCGTTCGCACCTCGGAGTACCTGACCCACCCGATCTTCCACATGAACCGGGCCGAGAGCGAGATGACGCGCTACATGCGCCGCCTCGCCGACCGCGACCTCGCCCTCGACCGGGCGATGATCCCGCTGGGCTCCTGCACGATGAAGCTCAACGCGACCGCCGAGATGCTGCCGATCTCGTGGCCGGAATTCTCGGAGCTGCATCCCTTCGCGCCGAAGGACCAGGCCGAGGGCTATGCCGAGATGATCCAGGATCTCTCGCAGAAGCTCGCCGACATCACCGGCTACGCGGCGATCTCGATGCAGCCGAATTCCGGCGCGCAGGGCGAGTATGCCGGCCTGCTCGCGATCCGCGCCTACCACCTGTCGCGCGGGGAGGGGCACCGGACGATCTGCCTGATCCCGTCCTCGGCCCACGGCACCAACCCGGCCTCCGCCCAGATGTGCGGCATGACCGTCGTGGTGGTCGGCGCCGACCGCAACGGCAACGTCGACGTGGCCGATTTTCGCGCCAAGGCCGAGAAGCACGGAGATAACCTCGCCGCCTGCATGATCACCTACCCGTCCACCCACGGGGTGTTCGAGGAGGCGGTGCGGGAGATCTGCGACATCACCCACGCCCATGGGGCCCAAGTCTATCTCGACGGCGCCAACCTCAACGCGCTGGTCGGCCTCGCCCGGCCCGGCGACATCGGGGCGGATGTCAGCCACATCAACCTGCACAAGACCTTCTGCATCCCGCATGGCGGCGGCGGGCCCGGCATGGGGCCGATCGGCGTCAAGGCGCACCTGATCCCGTTCCTGCCCGGCCACGTCGAGACCGACGGGCGCGAATTCTCGGTCTCGGCCGCGCCCTACGGTTCCGCCGCGATCCTGCCGATCTCCTGGAGCTACTGCCTGCTGATGGGCGGGCGGGGGCTGACGCAGGCCACCCGCATCGCGATCCTCAACGCCAACTACATCGCGAAGCGCCTCGCCGGGGCCTACGAGGTTCTCTACACCGGCACCCACGGCCGGGTGGCGCACGAGTGCATCATCGACGCCCGCCCGCTGATGAAGAGCGCAGGGATCAGCGTCGAGGACATCGCCAAGCGGCTGATCGATTGCGGCTTCCACCCGCCGACGATGAGCTGGCCGGTGGCCGGCACGCTGATGATCGAGCCGACCGAGTCCGAGACCAAGGGCGAGATCGACCGCTTCTGCGACGCCATGCTGGCGATCCGTGAGGAAATCCGGGCGATCGAGGAGGGCCGGATGGACCGGGCCGACAACCCGCTCAAGAACGCGCCCCACACGGTCGAGGACCTGATCGGCCCCTGGGAACGGCCCTATTCCCGCGAGGCCGCCTGCTTCCCGGCCGGCGCCTTCCGGGTCGACAAGTACTGGCCGCCGGTCAACCGGGTGGACAATGCCTATGGCGACCGCAACCTGGTCTGCGCGTGTCCGCCGGTGGAGAGCTACGTCAAGGCGGCGGAGTAGCCGCCTCTACGCGGTCAGGCCGTAGAGTCCGGCCGAGGGATTCTGCCGGGTTGCGCCGGGACCAGGCTGGGTATGAGTGCATCGCGGGATCACGAGCTCACGTCGATTGTCATTCTGCTGGGGATCGAGCGCATTCGCCGAATGCCTGGTTCCACACTGGCTTTGTCCTCCTGCTCCGGATCTGCTAAATTCGGATTCGAAATTGATTTTTTAGCTGTGGGACGATTTTTCGATGCACGATACAGCCTACGAGATCGGCGGAGCGTTCATTCGAACATATGTCAAAAATCATCCATGCATAATTGTTGAAATTGGTAGTATGGATGTAAATGGAACATTGCGTGATCATGTTGAAAAAATAGATACTTACATCGGAATGGATGTTGAACACGGAAAAGGCGTCGATCTGATGATCGATCCTCTGAAGTCTCTACCAATAAGAGACAGCTTTTCCGACATCACTTTGTCGAGTTCGCAGATGGAGCACGACAAGTTTTTCTGGAAAACATTTTTAGAATTAGTCAGAATTACGAAAAATGGCGGTTATATATACGTTAGTGCCCCGTCGAATGGCAAATATCATTCATACCCAATCGACTGCTGGCGCTTCTACCCTGAAGCTGGCCTCGCTCTCGCAGAATGGGCGACGGTCAACGGCTTTCAGTGCACGCTCATCGAGAGTTTCACGGCTGGTCGGATGAGCGACGACTGGAACGACTACGTCGGGATCTTCCAAAAATGTTTGCCGGAGGAGGCCAGTCCGGCCGGCTTCATCTCCGATCATTTCAAATCGTATAATGTCAGAAAATTCGGATCCAACAATGTCACCAACCTCAGCGAGCCGACGGAAGATTTCATACTGCTGACCGAAGTTCGGCAACGTGTGACGGCGCAGCAGGACGAGATTCGCGCGTTAACCGAGAAGATCCAAGCCCTTGAGCACGAACTGAGGACGGCAAAGGCGCAGGATGGGGCCGGACGCGAAGCCACCGAGTAGGATCGATCACGCGCCGGGACGGGTGCCGCGCCCTCAGCGCGCGGATCGCCCTTCCCGATTTCGGAATTCAATCCACCTCCCCCAGGTACTCCCGCCAGATCGCCTTCTCACCCAACCCCGCCGCGAAGGCGGTGTGCGCGGCCAGCTCGGCCTCGGTGAGGCGGCTGCGGGTCGGGCGCGGGCCGTGCTCGACGGGGGCGGCGCGCAGGGACGGGCCGGCCGGGCCGGCATTGCCCTCCACCGTCAGCCCGAGCGTCGTCTGCTTGCCGCCGAGCAACTCGATATAGACCTCGGCGAGGATCTGCGAATCGAGGAGCGCGCCGTGCTTGGTGCGGCGGGAATTGTCGATGCCGTAGCGCGAGCACAGCGCATCGAGGTTGTTGGCCGCACCCGGATGCTTGCGGCGGGCGAGCGCCAGGGTGTCGACGACGCTCGCCAGCTCGATCGGCGGCGGCGCCTTGTCGCCCAGCCGAGCGTATTCGGCGTTGAGGAAGCCGACGTCGAAGGCGGCGTTGTGGATCACGAGCGTCGCGTCGCCGCAGAACTCCAGGAAGTCGGGCAGGATCTGCGCGAAGAGCGGCTTGTCGGAGAGGAACGCGTCCGAGAGGCCGTGGACCCGGAACGCGCCCTCCGACACCGCCCGCTGCGGGTTGATGTAGCGATGGAACTCGCGCCCCGACGGGATGTGGTTGAGGAGCTCGATGCAGCCGATCTCGATCAGCCGGTCGGTCTTGGCCTCGGTGCCGGTGGTCTCGGTGTCGAGGACGATCTCGCGCAGCATCGTGCGGTTCCCCTGTGAGCTGGTTTCGACCGGTGTAGCGAGGAAGCGTTAACCGGCCCGCCGCGCCGCCGCGGCGGCGATCACCGCGTCCACCTGCGCCTCGGCGTGGGGGAAGCCGCGGTCGGTCTCGATCAGGTGGTCGGCGCGCCGGCGCTTCTCGGCGTCGGGCATCTGCTTGGCGAGGATCTGCGCGAAGGCCGCCTCGGTCATGCCGGGGCGGGCCAGCACCCGGGCGCGCTGCACCTCGGCCGGGGCGGTGACCACCGCGACGGCGTCGCAATGGCGCTCGCCGCCGGTCTCGAACAGGAGCGGCACGTCGAGCACCACGAGGGGCGCCGCCGCGTGCGCGGCGAGAAACACGTCCCGGGCCGCGCCCACCAGGGGGTGGACCAGGGATTCGAGGTGGCGCAGGCGCTGGGCATCGCCCAGCACGGCGTCGCGCAACGCCGCGCGATCGACCGCCCCGTCGGCGCCGAGTGTCCCGGGGAACGCGTCGCCGATCGCGACGGCGGCGGCCCCGCCCGGTCCGTAGAGGGCGTGCACGCAGGCATCGGCGTCGTGGACCGGCACGCCGCGCGCGCGGAACATCGCCGCGGTGGCGCTCTTGCCCATCCCGATCGAGCCGGTGAGGCCGAGGACGAAGGGCCGGCTCATCCGTGGCTCTCCAGATCGGCGACGATGCGGGCGCGCAGGGCGGGAGTCACGCAAGGCGCCGCGCCGAACCAGTGGCGAAAGCCCGGCACCGCCTGGTGCAGCAGCATGCCGAGCCCGTCGACCGCCGGCAGCCCGCGGGCCCGGGCGGCGGCGAGCAGCGGGGTCTCCAGCGGCACGTAGACGATGTCGGACACCGCGGCCTGTGCCGGCAGCGGCGCGAGGTCGAGGACGAGCGGATCCTGCCCGGCCATGCCGAGCGCCGTGGTGTTGATGAGGAGCCCGGTCTCCGGGAGCAGCGACGGTACCGCATCCCAGGACAAGGCCGTGATCCGGGCCGGATCGAGGGCGGTCAGGCCCTCGGCCCGCTCGGCGCTGCGATTGGCGACGATCAGCCGGTCGAGGCCGCGTTCGAGGAGCCCGACCAGGATGGCCCGGGCCGCCCCGCCGGCGCCGAGCACCAGGGCGACGCGCCCGTTCGCGACGCCCGTCGCCTCCGGCCAGCCGGCACCCAGGCTGGCATCGAGATGGGCGAGGAAGCCCGGCGCGTCGGTGTTGTCGCCGTGGAGGCGCCCGTCCTCGAACCACAGGGTGTTGACGGCGCCGATCCGCCCGGCCCGGGGCGTCAGTTCCTCGGCGAGGCGGAAGGCCGCCTCCTTGTGCGGGATCGTGACGTTGCCGCCGACGAAGCCCGCCGCGTGCAGGGACCGGACGAACTCTGGAAAGGCGTCGGGATGGACATCGACGCGCTCGTAGGTGCCGGGCAGGCCGTGCTCGGCGAGCCAGTGGCCGTGGATCAGCGGCGAGCGGGAATGGGCGATCGGGTGGCCGACCACGAAGGCTCTGGGGTGCGGGGTCGTCATCGCGACATCAGTCTCAGGCGGTTCGAGTGCTTTTCTGAATTGGTCCAATCCTCAACCTCATCCTGAGGTGTCAGTCCATCATTGATGGACTGACACCTCAGGATGAGGTCGCGGGTAGGATGAAGGGAACAGGCGTCACGCTACTGCCCTGCCTCCGACATGTGTCCTCAGAACGCCAGCAATCCCCGCCCCCGCAACCGCGCGAGCAGCGGCAGCAGCGGCAGGCCCAGGATGGTCGAGTGGTCGCCCTCGATGCGGTCGAACAGGTGGATGCCGACGCCCTCGAGCTGATAGGCGCCGACGCTGCCGGTCACCGAAGGCCCGGCGGCGTCGAGGTAGGCGGCGATCCCCGCCTCGTCGAGCGGCCGCATCGCGAGCCGCGCGGTGACGACGAAGACCTCGGCCACCGCGCCGTCGACCGCGAGCGCCACGGCGGAGTGGAGCGCGTGGGTGCGCCCCTGCAGCCGCGCGAGATGGGCGGCGGCGCCCGCCCGGTCGGCGGGCTTGTGGAAGACCGTGCCGTCGAGGTCGAGCACCTGGTCGGCGCCGACCACCACCCGGCCGGGCGACGGGCCCGCGACCGCCTCCGCCTTGGCGGCGGCCAGGCGCTCGGCGAGGTTTTCGGGCGAGAGACCGGCGGCCTGCGCCTCGACGGCGCGCTCGTCGACGCCCGGGGCCCGGGTCTCCACGGTCAACCCGGCGGATTCGAGCAGCGCGCGCCGGGTCGGGCTGGTCGAGGCGAGGAGGAGCGGCGCGGGCCCGCGCCAGAGCGAGGAAGCGTGCGGCATCGGATCAGTCGGCGATGAACTTGAGCCGGTGCTCGCGGTAGTAGTCGACGATCGCCGCGGCGGTCTCCTCGATCGAGCGCCGGGTGACGTCGATCACCGGCCAGCGGTTGCGGGCGAAGAGCCGGCGCGAGGAGGCGATCTCGTTCGCCACCGCGTCGCGGTCGACGTAGGAGGAGGAATCGTCGGCCTTGAGGCTGAGCAGGCGGTTCTGGCGGATCTGGACGATCCGCTCCGGCGAGGCGATCAGCCCGACGATGAGCGGCTGGCGCAGGGTCTCGAGGATCGCCGGCGGCGGCACGCCCGGGATGAGCGGGATGTTGGTGGTCTTCAAGCCCCGGTTGGCGAGGTAGATCGCCGTCGGCGTCTTCGAGGTGCGGCTGACCCCGAGCAGGATCACGTCCGCCTCGTTGAGGTCGTGCGGCAGGTTGCCGTCGTCGTGGGCGAGCGTGAAGTTCATCGCGTCGATGCGCTTGAAGTACTCCGCGTTCAGCATGTGCTGCGCGCCCGGCCGCGCCGTCGAGTGGGTGCCGAGATAGGATTGCAGCAGCTGGTGCACCGGCTCCAGCACCGAGAGCAGCGGCGAGCCGGTGGCCCGGCAGGCCTCCTCCAGCCGCTCGGTGAGCTCGCGCCCGACCAGGGTGTAGAGCACGATACCGGGGGCCTGCTCGATCTCGTTGATCACCCGCTCGAGCTGGGTGCCCGAGCGCACCAGGGGGTAGACGTGCTCGATCGCCGAAACCCCCTCGTACTGCGCGGCGGCCGCGCGGCCGACATTGATCAGGGTCTCGCCGGTGGAATCCGACACGAGGTGGAGGTGGAAGTAGCTGCGGACCACGCGGGCTCCCCGGGCTCGCCGCGGGCGCGGCAGACACCAAGACTCCGAGGCTCGGTGCGTCGTCCACCGATCGGCCACGCGGAGTCGATGAGTGTGGATAAAGCGCCGACGAAGCGAGGTCCAGGCAGGAGGCCTGTGGGTTAACGGCCTCGCGCCTCAACAGGCCGGGCGTTAACACTCGTGGCGGACCGCCCGTGGGAGAATCCGGGACGTGGACCCGACGATCCGGGTCCGACGGGGGTCAAACCCCTCGTGACTCTCGCGATCCTTCGACAATGGAGCAAATCTGTTAAAGGCCTCTTAACGCACCGGCGGTGGGGACGGGCTGTGGACGGGGCTGGAGCCCCGCGATGCCTGCCCCCAATAGAAAAAACAGATTCCTAGAATCTCTCTTTTCTTTTCAGAGGCCTGGGTGGGGATGGGCATCGCCCGGGGTCGCGACGACGCGTCGGGCTGGCGCCGGAGTGCGGTTCTCGGCATAGGGAAACCGGCCGCCGGCGTGGCGGCAGACGGTTTTCGGGGGGACGGAGAATGAGCGGGACCGCGGGAGCCGGGAAGGAAGCCGCCGAGCGGCCGATCCTGCGGGTGCTGAACGGCGAGGCGCTGTCGCCCCCGCCGGCCTGGATGATGCGCCAGGCCGGGCGCTACCTGCCGGAATACCGGGCGGTGCGGGCCGAGGCCGGCTCCTTCCTCGACCTCTGCTACAACCCCGACTTCGCCACCGAGGTCACGCTGCAGCCGATCCGCCGCTTCGGCTTCGAGGCGTCGATCCTGTTCTCCGACATCCTGGTGGTGCCCCACGCGCTCGGCCAGGACGTGCGCTTCGTGGAGGGGGAAGGCCCCCGCCTCGACCCGATGGCCGGCCGGACCGAGTTCGACGCGCTGATCGAGGCGGGCGACCCGCGGATCATGCGCCACCTGGCGCCCGTCTTCGAGACCGTCGGCCGCCTGCGGGCGGAGCTGCCGTCCGAGACGACGCTGCTCGGGTTCTGCGGCGCGCCCTGGACGGTGGCGAGCTACATGATCGGCGGGCGCGGCACGCCGGACCTGGCGCCCGCCCGCGCCCTCGCCGCCCGCGACCCCGCCCTCCTCGACGCCCTGATCGACCGGCTGGTCGCGGTCTCGACCGAGTACCTCGTGCGCCAGTTCGAGGCCGGCGCCGACGCGGTGCAGATCTTCGAGAGCCATGCCGGCAGCCTGCCGGACGTGCCGGCGGGCGAGGCCGGCGACGCGCTGTCGCGCTGGAGCTTCCAGCCGATCGCCCGGATCGTGTCCGGCATCCGCGCCCGGGTGCCGGGCGCCAGGATCATCGTCTTCGCCCGCGGCTCGGGGCTCGACGGCCACGCCCGGGTGGCGGACGAGACCGGCGCCGACGCGGTCGGGGTCGATTGGGCGGTGGATCTGAAGGCTCTGCGGGCCCGCCTGCCGGCCCGCGTCGTCACGCAGGGCAATCTCCACCCCGAGACCCTGATCGCCGGCGGCGCGGCGCTCGACGCCGCCGTGGACGCCATCCTGGAGGCCACCGCCGGCACGCCCCACATCTTCAACCTCGGCCACGGCATCACCCCGCAGACGCCGATCCCCCATGTCGAGCGGATGCTGGCGCGGTTGCGGCGGTGACGGGACGTCGCACCACGCACGCTCCTGCCCCTTCTCATCCGCAACCTCATCCCGAGGTGCGACCGAAGGGAGCCTCGAAGGAGGTCTCCAGTTCGCTCGGAGACTTCTGGAGCACATTCCGACGAAGTGGATACCGGTTCGTCGAAAGAAAATTCGGCAAAATCAAAGACTTAGAGAGCTTCGCGATCGCAGCGCGATCGTGGGGCGCTCCAGAGCCCTCCTTCGAGGTCAGTCGATCTTCGATCGGCTGACACCTCAGGATGAGGTCGAGGGCAGGATGGAATCAACAAAGCGATCGAACATCCCCCCGCGAGGAACCACCCCACCGTGTATCTCTGGATCAAGGCCGCCCACATCGTCTCGCTCATCGCCTGGATGGCGGCGATGCTCTACCTGCCGCGGCTGTTCGTCTATCACGCCGCGCTGCCGGCAGGCTCGGCGACGGCCGAGACCTTCAAGGTGATGGAGCGGCGCCTCGCCAAGGCGATCATGCTGCCGGGCATGATCGCCACCTGGATCTTCGGCATCGCCCTCATGGTGATGAGCGAGGCCTATACCCAGGGCTGGATGCACGCCAAGCTCGCCCTGGTGCTGGCGATGAGCGGCATCCACGGCTGGCTGTCGCGGATGGTCAAGGACTTCGCCGCCGACCGGAACGCCCGCAGCCCCAAATTCTACCGGGTGCTCAACGAGGTGCCGACGCTCCTGCTGATCCTGATCGTGATCCTGGTGGTGGTGAAGCCGTTCTGAGGGAGTCCGTGATGGCCGGCATCGAGACGCAGACCCTCTCCTTCACCCTGGCCGGGCGCGCCCTGACCCTGCCGGTGGACCGGATCGGCGAGGGACCGCCGGCCCTGCTGCTGCCGGCCCTGTCCTCGATCTCGACCCGCGAGGAGATGCGGCCCCTGGCGACGCGGCTGTCCACCCGCCACGCTTGCCTGGTGCCGGACTGGCCCGGCTTCGGCGCGCAACCGCGTGCCCGGGTGCCGCTCGCGCCCGACACGCTGCACGCCTTCCTCGACGCGCTCCTGGCGCCGCATGGCGGCGCATGGCAAGCGCCCGGCCCCTACGCGCTCGGGATCGCGGCCGGCCACGCCGCCGGCTACCTTCTCGCCGCGGCCGCCCGGCATCCGGGCGCCTTTTCCCGGCTGGTCCTGGTGGCGCCGACCTGGCGCGGCCCGCTGCCGACCGCGATGGGCGAGGAGCGCCGGCCGCTCTTCGGGCGCCTGCGCCGCGCCGTCGAGGCGCCGTTCGTCGGCAACCTGCTCTACCGGATCAACGTCAGCACCCCGATCGTGTCGCGGATGATGCAGGCCCACGTCTATGCCGATCGGGCCCGGGTCACCCCGGCGCTGCTGGCCGAGAAGCGGCGGGTGACGCACCAGCCCCGCGCCCGCTTCGGCACCGCCGCCTTCGTCACCGGCGGCCTCGATCCGGTGCGGACCCGCGCCGAGTTCCACGCCCTGTTCGGCCCCGGCCTGCCGCCGGTGACGATGCTCCACCCCAGGGGCGCGCCGCGCCGCTCGGGCGCCGAGATGACGGCGCTCGCCGAGGCCGGCCTCGTGCGCAGCGTCGCGATCCCTGGCGCGCTCGCCGCCCACGAGGAATGCCCCGAGGCGGTCGCGGCCGCGATCCTCGGCGCCGCGGCGTGAGGACGGGGCGGGCGCTCCTCGCGGGGGTGCGCCTCCTCTCCGCGGCGCTTGTGCTCTCTGCCGCGGCGCTCGCCCCGGCCGCGGCCGAGCCTGCGCTGCGGCCCTACCT
>NZ_JACWCT010000054.1 GCF_016613415.1 Methylobacterium ajmalii
CGCGGCTGGCGCGCAGGAGCCGGCGCGCGGCCTCCGCCCTCGCGGCCTCGGCCTCCGGCGCGGCCAGCAGGCCGCGGGCGGCGTCGCGGTCGATCTCGCGCAGCTGGTCGCGGTAGAAGCCGGTCTCGGTGGCGATCCGCGCCTCGCCCTCCGGCACGGCCAGGGCGGGGCGGCGCGACATCGGCCAGAGCAGGGCGAGCACCGCCAGGCCGGTCATGAGCGCGAAGATGAACCAGATCGCCGTCATGCCGCCTGTGTAGCCCCCCGCCCGGGGCGACACGATTCGACGGCATGGCGACACGGTGTCACGCAGGGGCAGTCCCGTGAGGGAACGGCTTTCGCCGTCAGCGCGGCGCCACCGGCCAGAACACCGTGATCAGCAGCGTGCCGACGACGATCACCATGATCGAGAGCGGTAGGCCGAGGCGGGCATAGTCGCCGAAGCGGTAGCCGCCCGGGCCCATCACCAGGGTGTTGCACTGGTGGCCGATCGGGGTGAGGAAGTCGCAGGCCGCCCCCACCGACACCGCCATCAGGAACGGATCCGGGTTGAGCCCGAGCTTCTGGGCGAGGCTGGCGCCGATCGGCCCCATCACCAGCACCGTCGCGGCGTTGTTGAGGAAGGGCGTCACCGCCATCGCGGCGATCAGCAGCAGGCCGATCGCCAGCATCGGCGGCACGGTGTGCATGACGTTCGACAGGGCCCCGGCGATCAGGTCGGTCCCGCCGGTGGTGCGCACCGCGTCGCTGACCGGGATCAGCGCACCGAGCAGCACGATCACCGGCCACTCGATCGTCTCGTAGGCCTCGTGCATGGTCATGACGCGCAGGACCAGCAGCAGCACCGCGGCGCCGAAGAAGGCCATCGCCACCGGCACGACGTGGAGCGCGATCAGCGCCATCGCGCCGGCCAGCACCGCGATCGGGATGTAGCTGCGGCGGCTGTGCCCGAGCGCCAGCTTACGCTCGGCGAGCGGCAGCAGGCCGAACTCCGACAGCATGTCGCCGAGCCGGTCCTGGGCGGCGCGCAGCACCACCACGTCGCCGGCGCGCAGGCGCACGCTGCCGATGCGCCGGGTGATCGCCGCGCCCGAGCGGCTGACCGCCAGGAGCGTGGTGCCGTGATGCCCGGCGAGGTCGGCGCCCGCCGCCGTGGTGCCGACGAGGGCCGAGCCGTCCGGGATCACCGCCTCGATCACCGTCGCCTCCCCGGCCGCCGGCAGCGTGCCGACGAGCGTCAGCTTCGCCCGCGCCACCAGGCGCTCCAGGTCCTCCGGCTCGCCGTCGAGGAGCAGGACGTCCCCGGCGGACAGCCGCCAGTCGGGCCCCGGTACGAAGCGGCGGAAGCGCTCGCGGATCACGGTCGCCACCGTGACGTCCCAGTCGCCGAGCGCCTCGAGCTCCCCGACCGTCGCGCCGACGAGCGGCGAGTCGTCGGGCAGGCAGGCCTCGGTCGTGTAGGCCTCGATCCGGAACGAGGCGGCGAGCGAGCCCGCCGGGCGCCGGTCGCGCGGCAGCAGCCGGTAGCCGACCGCCAGGAAGGCGAGGCCCGCCGCCGCGAGCCCGAGTCCGACGGGGGTGAAGTCGAACATGCCGAAGGGCTGGCCGGTGACGTCGGCCCGCACCTTGGCGACGATGATGTTGGTCGAGGTGCCGACGAGCGTCACGAGCCCGCCGATCAGCGAGGCGAAGGACATCGGCATCATCAGCAGCGAGGCCGGCGTGCCGGTCTTGCGCCCGAGCTGGAGCGCCACCGGCATGAAGATCGCGAGCGCGCCGATGTTCTTGGTGAAGACCGACAGGCCCATCACGGCGCCGGCCAGCGCCGGCACCTGCCGGCTGGGCTTTCGCAGGTAGGGCAGGAGCGGGCGCATCGCGCTCTCGACGACGCCCGAGCGCGACACCGCCGACGAGATGACGAGCGCGCTCGCCACGATGATCACCACGTCGTCGGCGAAGCCGTCGAAGGCCTTGGAGGCCGGCACCAGTCCCAGCGCCACCCCGGCGACGAGAGAAAGGAGGGCCACGAGGTCGTAGGGCAGCCGGCCCCAGATGAAGAGCAGGACGGTGACGCCGATGAGGCCGAAGGCGAGGCCCTGGTCGAGGGTCATGCGCCGGCCTGCCGGTCGGACGATCGGGGGCGTGTCATGCCGGGGGATGATCCTGCTGCGGGGTATCGAGCCCCCCTAGATTGGGTGGCGGGCGGCCGCGCCCAGGGCGGTGGGGCGAAGAGTTTGCGCGGGACGGCGCCTTCTCGCCCCCGTCCCGAGCGGATAGGTTTCCGGCGGCAGCCGGGAAGCGCCACAGGGGAGCGCGCCATGGACGACCGCGTCCGTCGCCACCACGGGCTCACCGTCTCCGAATTCGACCGCTTCGTCGATGCGCAGCGCGACGAGAGCGACTGGGAGCTGGTCGACGGCGAGGTCGTCATGATGACGAACCCGACGGAGAACCACGAGCAGATTGCCGGCAATATCGGCGCGCCCCTGAAGCTCGCCATGGATGCTGCCGGCTGCCGCAGCTACCAGGGCGGGATGCGGGTGCAGCGCGACGAGGACGGGCGCGGCCGGGACAAGCCGAAGCCCGACATCGTCGTACGCTGCGGACCGCGCCAGAACCGCACCTTCGTCACCGACCCGCTCGTCATCGTCGAGGTGCTGTCGCCGAGCACCATGGACCGCGATCGCGGGCCCAAGCTGTCCTTCTACAAGTCGTTGCCGACGCTCCGGCACATCGTCCTTGCCTACCAGGACCAGATGCGGGTGGAGCATGACCGGCGCGAGGCGGATGGCTGGGTCTGCGACGTCCTCACCGCGCCGGACGACGTCCTGCGGCTCGAGGCCGTGGATTTCGCGATCGATCTCGGGCGGATCTATTTCGACGTGCCGGTCCTGCGCCCGATCGTCGGCGGCTGATCCCGCCGCGGAGCCCGGCGCATCGCCGCACGTTGGTGAGGGACCGCCCGTCACGGACCCGCCCCGCATGAGCTTCGCCTTCCTCACCCGCGCCTTCGGGCGCGACGACCCGGCCGGGGAGGTCGAGGAGCCGGGGACCGCCCCGGCCCGGGCCTCGCGGCGCGACCGGCGGGCGGGGCGGGCGGACGCGGTGGTGACCGAGGCGCTGGGCCAGAAGGTGCTGCACGCCTTCCTGCAGAACCGCCACCAGACCCTGGTGCCGCTCACCCTCAACCTCCGGGTGCTGGAGCCGGCCCAGCGCGACCTCGTGATCCAGGCGATGGCGGCGGCCTTCCTGGCGCAGGGGCGCCGGCAGGATCCCGCCCCGGTGCGCGACGCGCTCACCCGGATCAGCGCCGCGGAGGCCGAGCGCCAGCGCCTCGACAAGGCGCTCGCCGCGCCGCTGGCGCTCGGCGATCTCCTCGACGCGATCCTCGACGCCGACCTCGGCGCCTACGCGTACGTCGCCTCGCTGCTCGCCGTGGACCAGCGCCGCCGGGTCAACCAGCTCTATCTCGCCTATCTGGCCGAGCGCCTGGGATTGGCCGAGGACGTGGTGTCGAGCCTGCACCGGCGCTACCGGGTATAATACTGCGGCCTCACGACTGTCCCGCGGGGCTTCTCCTGCGAGCGGCCGGGCGCTAACCTGTCGGGGTCGTCGCGCCAACCGATCCCGAGCGTTCCCGAGTTCCATGCCCCGCAGCCGCCCCGGCGCCCAGCCCCGCGACGAGCCGCATCCGACGGACGCACCGTTCCCCGGGGCGCAGAGTTCCAACGGGCAAGCCCCTGTCGGGCAAGCCTCCGTCGGGGCCTCCGCCGCCGGACCCGTCCTGGCCGGGCTTGCCTCCGCCGGGCTCGGCCCCCGCGCCCGCGCGACGCCGCTCTCGGCGGATGCGCGGCTGCTGGCCATCGCGGCCGACCACCTGCGCCGGCTCGGCCACCGCCAGGTCACGGTGGTGGGCGTCGCCGCCGAGGCTGGCATGACGCATGCCAACGTCTACCGGTACTTCCCGTCGAAGACCGCGCTCGTCGACGCGGTGGCGGGGCGCTGGCTGCGGGAGGTCGAGGCCGAACTCGGCGCGATCGCGGACGCACCCGACCCCGCCGACGACAAGCTCGAGCGCCTGCTCCTGGCGCTCGCCTCGATGCAGCGCGACGTGCTGGTGCGCGATCCGCATCTGTTCGCGGTCCATCGCGACGCCACCGTCGAATCCCGGCCGATCGCCCGGCGCCACCGCGGCCGCCTGCGCCAGCTCGTCGAGCGGGTGATCGAGGAGGGGATGAATGCCGGCACCTTCTCGCTGCGCGACCGCGAGCGCGGCCTCGCCTTCATCTTCGACACCAGCCACCGCTTCCTGCACCCGGTCTCGATCCAGCTCGACGCCGAGGTCCCCCGCGATCTGATCGAGGTCCGCCTCGGCGCGATCATCCGGGCGATGCTGCGCATCCTGCGCCTCGGTACGCTCTAGCCGCGCTGACAAAGTGTCCGAAATGTAATGATCGGTCGGGTGTCGTCGTAGTGCGTTGCAATAAAATGCAAATCCGGATCGCGTGACGCCCCGGAAGCGCTGCCGCGGCCGTGCCCGGGCGCCCCGCGCCGGGCCCTCGGGTTGTCGGCCCCGGCTTTTTTCGCCAAAGAGGCACCCGCCGGCGCGGGCTCCTCGCGAGCGGACCCCGGCCCCCGACGGTTCCATCACACCGCGAAGGATCGGTTCTCACATGGCACGCAAGAAGATCGCGCTCATCGGCGCTGGACAGATCGGCGGCACGCTCGCGCACCTCGCCGGCCTCAAGGAGCTGGGCGACGTCGTGCTGTTCGACATCGCCGATGGCGTGCCGCAGGGCAAGGGCCTCGACATCGCCGAGTCGGCTCCGGTCGACGGCTTCGACGCCAAGTACAGCGGCGCGAGCGACTACAGCGCCATCGCCGGGGCCGACGTGGTGATCGTCACCGCCGGCGTGCCGCGCAAGCCCGGCATGAGCCGCGACGACCTGATCGGCATCAACCTGAAGGTGATGGAAGCGGTCGGCACCGGCATCAAGACCCACGCCCCGAACGCCTTCGTGATCTGCATCACCAACCCGCTCGACGCGATGGTGTGGGCGCTGCAGAAGTTCTCGGGCCTCGACCCGAAGAAGATCGTCGGCATGGCCGGCGTGCTCGACTCGGCCCGCTTCCGCCACTTCCTGGCCGAGGAGTTCCAGGTCTCGGTCGAGGACGTCACCGCCTTCGTGCTCGGCGGCCACGGCGACGACATGGTGCCGCTGGTGCGCTACTCGACGGTGGCCGGCGTGCCGCTGCCCGACCTCGTCAAGCTGGGCTGGACCACCCAGGAGAAGCTCGACGCGATGGTCGAGCGGACCCGCAAGGGCGGCGGCGAGATCGTCAACCTGCTCAAGACCGGCTCGGCCTTCTATGCGCCGGCGGCGTCGGCCATCGCGATGGCCGAGAGCTACCTCAAGGACAAGAAGCGGGTCCTGCCCTGCGCGGCCCACCTCACCGGCCAGTACGGCGTCGACGGCCTGTTCATCGGCGTGCCGATCGTGATCGGCGAGAACGGCGTCGAGCGCATCGTCGAGGTCGAGTTCACGGCTGAGGAGAAGGCGATGTTCGAGAAGTCGGTCAACTCCGTCAAGGGCCTGGTCGAGGCCTGCAAGGGCATCAACGGCGCGCTGGCGTAAGGCCCGACGGGCGGCGCGGGGGGATCCCCGCGCCGCCTTCCCGCCCGCCCCCGCCTGACGAAAAGAAAGCTTGTCGCCCCATGAACATCCACGAGTATCAAGCCAAGGCCGTCCTCAAGGAGTTCGGCCTGCCGGTCTCGAACGGCCGCGCCATCTTCAAGGCCTCCGAGGCCGAGGCCGCCGCCAAGGAGCTGGGCGGCCCGCTCTGGGTCGTGAAGTCCCAGATCCATGCCGGCGGGCGCGGCAAGGGCAAGTTCAAGGAGGCCGAGGCCGGCGAGAAGGGCGGCGTGCGCCTCGCCAAGTCGGTCGAGGAGGTCAAGGCCTTCTCCGAGCAGATGCTCGGCCGCACCCTCGTGACGGTGCAGACCGGCGAGGCCGGCAAGCAGGTCAACCGCCTCTACATCGAGGACGGCTCCGACATCGAGACCGAGTTCTACCTGTCGATGCTCGTCGACCGCGAGACCGGCAAGGTCGCCTTCGTGGTCTCGACCGAGGGCGGCATGGACATCGAGCAGGTCGCCCACGACACGCCCGAGAAGATCGTCACCTTCTCGGTCGACCCGGCCACCGGTGTGCTGCCGCATCACGGCCGCGCGGTCGCCAAGGCGCTCGGGCTGACCGGCCCGCTCGCCAAGGAGGCGGAGGACCTCACCACCAAGCTCTACCGGGCGTTCACCGCCAAGGACATGAGCATGCTGGAGATCAACCCGCTCATCGTCACCAAGGACGGGCACCTGAAGTGCCTGGACGCCAAGATCTCGTTCGACTCGAACAGCCTCTACCGCCAGCCGGAGATCGTGCAGCTGCGCGACGTCACCGAGGAGGACGAGAAGGAGATCGAGGCCTCGAAGTACGACCTCGCCTACATCGCGCTCGAGGGCACGATCGGCTGCATGGTGAACGGCGCCGGCCTCGCCATGGCTACCCTCGACATCATCAAGCTCTACGGCGAGGAGCCGGCGAACTTCCTCGACGTCGGCGGCGGCGCCTCGGAGGAGAAGGTCACCGCGGCCTTCAAGATCATCACCGCCGACCCGAACGTGAAGGGCATCCTGGTCAACATCTTCGGCGGCATCATGAAGTGCGACGTGATCGCCAACGGGGTGATCGCGGCCGTGAAGGCGGTGGGCCTGCAGGTCCCGCTGGTGGTGCGACTCGAGGGCACCAACGTCGAGAAGGGCAAGGAGATCATCCGCTCCTCGGGCCTCAACGTGATCCCGGCCGACGACCTCGACGACGCGGCGCAGAAGATCGTCGCGGCGGTCCGCAAGGGCTGAGGAGGGCGGGGCGCCCGCGAGGGCGCCCTTCTCGTGAGCGGGGGCTCGGATCGTGGGCTCCCCCCTCGGCGCAGCTTTCTCAGGGGCGGTGCCCCGCGCTCGGTCACCTTGAGCCGCACCGCCCATCCCCGAATGCAGATCTCCGGAGATCGCACGTGTCCATCCTCATCGACAAGAACACCAAGGTCATCTGCCAGGGCTTCACCGGCAAGAACGGGACCTTCCACTCCGAGCAGGCGATCGCCTACGGCACCAAGATGGTCGGCGGCACCTCGCCGGGGAAGGGCGGCGCGACCCATCTCGGCCTGCCGGTGTTCGACACCGTGAAGGAGGCCCGCCACGCCACCGGCGCCGACGCCTCGGTGGTCTACGTGCCGCCGCCGGGCGCCGCCGACGCGATCTGCGAGGCGATCGACGCCGAGATCCCGCTGATCGTCTGCATCACGGAAGGCATCCCGGTCCTCGACATGGTGCGGGTCAAGCGCTCGCTCGAGGGCTCGAAGTCGCGCCTCGTCGGCCCGAACTGCCCCGGCATCGTCACCGCCGGCGAGTCGAAGATCGGCATCATGCCGGCCAACATCTTCCGTCCGGGCTCGGTCGGCATCGTGTCGCGCTCCGGCACGCTGACCTACGAGGCGGTGTTCCAGACCACCAACGAGGGCCTCGGCCAGACCACCGCGGTCGGCATCGGCGGCGACCCGGTCAAGGGTACCGAGTTCATCGACATGCTGGAGATGTTCCTCGCCGACGACAAGACCGAGTCGATCGTGATGATCGGCGAGATCGGCGGCTCGGCCGAGGAAGAGGCGGCGCAGTTCATCCGCGACGAGGCCAAGCGCGGCCGCAAGAAGCCGATGGTCGGCTTCATCGCCGGCCGCACGGCCCCTCCCGGCCGCCGCATGGGTCACGCCGGCGCGATCATCTCGGGCGGCAAGGGCGGCGCCGAGGACAAGATCGCCGCGATGGAGGAGGCGGGCATCCGCGTCTCGCCGTCGCCGGCCCGCCTCGGCAAGACCCTGGTCGAGGTCCTGAAGGGCTGATGCGCCGCGGGGGGCTCGGGATGTCTCCGGATCCCCGGCCCCTCGCCCCGCGCATGGCAGGCGTGGCGTGCGGAATCTCGGTTCCGCACCCATATCGCAAGCAAACGTCAACTCTCTTGAGTTCGTAAGACATCCTCGCGTCCGGTGAGACCGGGCGCCCCCACCGTCGATCACCCGCCATCCTCCCGCCTCAACTGCTGGCGAGAAGCCGGGCTCCGATCGACCAGCGCGGATAGACAGATCGCCATGGCACGCCAGGACGCGAACGACGCCCTCCTCGGAACCTCGTTCCTCTACGGAGGCAACGCCGACTACATCGAGGAGCTCTACGCGACCTACACGCGGGATCCCAACGCGGTCGATCCCGAGTGGCGCAGCTTCTTCTCCGGCCTGAAGGAGGAGAGCGCGATCGTGGTCAAGAACGCGGAGGGCGCGTCCTGGACCAAGCCGAACTGGCCGGTCGCCGCCAACGGCGACATCGTCTCGGCGCTCGACGGCAACTGGGCCCAGATCGAGAAGGCGGTCGGCGAGAAGATCAAGGCCAAGCAGGAGGCCAAGGGTCAGGCGGTCGCCCCGGTCGACGTGCAGCAGGCGACCAAGGATTCGGTCCGCGCGATCATGCTGATCCGCGCCTACCGCATGCGCGGCCATCTCCACGCCAAGCTCGATCCGCTGGGCCTCCAGCCGCGCGGCGACCACGAGGAGCTGCATCCGCAGCATTACGGCTTCGCCGAGTCCGATTGGGACCGGCCGATCTTCCTCGACAACGTGCTCGGCCTCGAGTTCGGCACCATCCGGGAGATCGTCGCGATCCTGGAGCGGACCTACTGCCAGACCCTCGGCGTCGAGTTCATGCACATCTCCGATCCCGAGGAGAAGGCCTGGATCCAGGAGCGCATCGAGGGCAAGGACAAGGAGATCTCGTTCACCGAGCAGGGCCGGCGGGCGATCCTCAACAAGATGATCGAGGCCGAGGGCTTCGAGAAGTTCCTTGATCTCAAGTACACCGGCACCAAGCGCTTCGGCCTCGACGGCTCCGAGGCGATGGTCCCGGCGCTCGAGCAGATCATCAAGCGCGGCGGCGCGCTCGGCGTCACCGACATCGTGCTGGGCATGGCGCATCGCGGCCGCCTCAACGTGCTCGCCAACGTGATGTCGAAGCCGTTCCGGGCGATCTTCCACGAGTTCAAGGGCGGCTCGTCCTCGCCGGCGGAGGTCGAGGGCTCGGGCGACGTGAAGTACCACCTCGGCGCCTCGAGCGACCGGGCCTTCGACGGCAACACCGTCCACCTGTCGCTGACCGCCAACCCGTCGCACCTCGAGATCGTCGATCCGGTGGTGCTCGGCAAGGTGCGCGCCAAGCAGGACCAGCAGGGCGACGAACAGCGCACCAACGTGCTGCCGCTCCTCATCCACGGCGACGCCGCCTTCGCGGGCCAGGGCGTGGTGGCGGAGTGCTTCGGCCTGTCGGGCCTGAAGGGCCACCGCACCGGCGGCTCGATCCACTTCATCATCAACAACCAGATCGGCTTCACCACCGATCCGCGCTTCTCGCGCTCCTCGCCCTACCCGTCCGACGTGGCGAAGATGGTCGAGGCGCCGATCTTCCACTGCAACGGCGACGACCCCGAGGCCGTCACCTTCGCGGCCAAGATCGCCACCGAGTACCGGCAGAAGTTCCACAAGCCGGTGGTGATCGACATGCTCTGCTACCGCCGCTTCGGCCACAACGAGGGCGACGAGCCCGCGTTCACCCAGCCGAAGATGTACCAGATCATCCGCAAGCACCCCTCGACGCTCGAGACCTACGGCAAGCGGCTGACCGAGACCGGCGTGGTGAGCCAGAAGGAGCTCGACGACCGCAAGGCCGAGTTCCGTGCCACCCTCGACAGCGAGTTCGACATCGCCACCGGCTACAAGGCCAACAAGGCCGACTGGCTCGACGGCCGCTGGTCGGGCCTGAAGGCGGTGCGCGAGGACGAGGACGACCCGCGCCGCGGTCGCACCGGCGTGCCGGCCGACACCCTGCGGCAGATCGGGCAGGCCATCACCACGGTGCCGCAGGACTTCCACCTGCACCGCACCATCCGGCGCTTCCTCGACAACCGCGCCAAGGCGATCGAGACCGGCGAGGGTCTGGACTGGGCGACCGCCGAGGCGTTGGCCTTCGGCTCGCTGCTGACCGAGGGCCACCGTGTCCGCCTGTCGGGCCAGGATGTCGAGCGCGGCACCTTCTCGCAGCGCCACTCGGTGGTGATCGACCAGGAGAACGAGGAGCGCTACACGCCCCTCAACCACATCAAGGACGGCCAGAGCCGCTACGAGGTCATCAACTCGATGCTCTCGGAGGAGGCGGTGCTCGGCTTCGAGTACGGCTACACCCTGGCCGAGCCGAACTCCCTCGTGCTGTGGGAGGCGCAGTTCGGCGACTTCGCCAACGGCGCGCAGGTCGTGGTCGACCAGTTCATCTCGTCCGGTGAGCGCAAGTGGCTGCGCATGTCGGGCCTGGTGATGCTGCTGCCGCACGGCTACGAGGGCCAGGGTCCGGAGCACTCCTCCGCCCGCCTCGAGCGCTACCTGCAGATGTGCGCCGAGGACAACATGCAGGTCGCCAACTGCACGACGCCCTCGAACTACTTCCACATCCTGCGCCGCCAGCTGAAGCGGGACTTCCGCAAGCCGCTGGTGCTGATGACCCCGAAGTCGCTGCTGCGCCACAAGCGGGCGGTCTCGGCGCTCGCCGACATCGCGGAGGGCTCGACCTTCCACCGCGTGCTGTGGGACGACGCCGAGAAGGCGCAGGACGGCGTGAAGCTGTCGAAGGACGACAAGGTCCGGCGCGTCGTACTGTGCTCGGGCAAGGTCTATTACGACCTCTACGAGGAGCGCGAGAAGCGCGGCATCTCCGACGTGTACCTGATGCGCGTCGAGCAGCTCTACCCGTTCCCGCTGAAGTCGCTGGCCACCGAGATCTCCCGGTTCCGCAACGCCGAGGTGGTGTGGTGCCAGGAGGAGCCCAAGAACATGGGCTCGTGGGCCTTCGTCGAGCCCTACCTCGAGTGGGTCCTCAACCAGGCCGGCTCCGCCTCCAAGCGTCCGCGCTACATCGGCCGCCCGGCCTCGGCCTCGACCGCCGTCGGCCTGATGTCGAAGCACCTCGACCAGCTCCAGGCCTTCCTCAACGAGGCCCTGGCGGTCTGATCCCCCTTCACCGGCGCCCCGCGAGGGGCGCCGCCTAACGTTTTTTCCGGGCGCATCCCCACCGCCCCAACCCTGACGGAAGACATGGCCACCGAAATCCGCGTCCCGACGCTCGGCGAGTCCGTGAGCGAGGCCACGATCGGCCGCTGGTTCAAGAAGCCCGGCGACACCGTGAAGGCCGACGAGCCGCTGGTCGAGCTCGAGACCGACAAGGTCACCCTCGAGGTCAACGCCCCGGCCTCGGGCCAGCTCGGCGAGATCGTCGCCAAGGACGGCGAGACGGTCGAGCCCGGCGCGCTCCTCGGCTCGATCGTCGAGGGCGGCGCCTCCGCCGGCAACGGCGCGGCCGCTCCCAAGGCCGAGGCCCCCAAGGAGGCCCCGAAGGCCGCCGCCGAGGCGCCCGCGAAGTCGTCGTCGGCTTCTTATGGCAGCCACGGCGACGCCGCCCCGAAGGGTCATTCGGCCGGCGACAACGGCCCGGCCGTCGCCCGCCTCGCCCAGGAATCCGGCGTCGACCCGTCGTCCGTGAAGGGCAGCGGCAAGGACGGCCGCGTCACCAAGGGCGACATGCTCTCGGCGATCTCGTCGGGCGCCTCCGCTCCCGCCCCGGCGGCCCCCCAGGCGGCCCGCGCCCCGTCCGCCCCGGACGATGCCTCCCGCGAGGAGCGGGTGCGCATGACCAAGCTGCGCCAGACCATCGCCCGGCGCCTCAAGGACGCGCAGAACACCGCCGCGATGCTGACGACGTTCAACGACGTCGACATGGGCGCGGTGATGGCCCTGCGCCAGCAGTACAAGGACGTGTTCGAGAAGAAGCACGGCGCCAAGCTCGGCTTCATGGGCTTCTTCACGAAGGCGGTGATCGGCGCCCTGAAGGACGTGCCGGCGGTCAACGCCGAGATCGACGGCCAGGACATCGTCTACAAGAACTACTACCACGTCGGCATCGCGGTCGGCACCGACAAGGGCCTCGTCGTCCCGGTGGTGCGCGACGCCGACCAGCTGTCGATCTCCGGCATCGAGAAGGCCATCACCGGCTTCGGCCGCAAGGCCCGCGACGGCAAGCTGTCGATCGAGGACATGCAGGGCGGCACGTTCACGATCACCAACGGCGGCATCTACGGCTCGCTGATGTCGACCCCGATCCTCAACGCGCCGCAATCGGGCATCCTCGGCATGCACCGCATCGAGGAGCGTCCGGTCGTGCGTAACGGCAAGATCGAGGCGCGGCCGATGATGTACCTCGCCCTGTCGTACGATCACCGCATCGTCGACGGGAAGGAGGCCGTGACCTTCCTGGTGCGGGTCAAGGAGGCCCTGGAGGACCCGGCGCGCCTCGTGCTCGACCTCTGAAGGCCGCTTGAAACCGGAGCCCCTGCCCCGCCCGGGGGAGGGGCCTTCGGAAAACTGGCGTGACGAGAGTGGCACAGGTCTCCTCCTCTCCCCGCCCGCGGGGAGAGGGTAAACCCGCGCCTTTTTATCTCCCGGATAGCTTCGTCGCCTGGGGGAAGGGTCTCTCGACATCGGGGAGCACGACGATGACGGACAAGGTCCTGGTGGTCACCGGCGGCAGCCGCGGCATCGGCCGTGCCGTTGCCCTACGGGCGGCGCGGGCCGGCTGGCGGGTCTGCTTCTCCTACGTCGCAGCCAAGGACGCCGCCGACTCGCTCGTGCGGGAGATCGAGGATCTCGGCGGCACGGCGCTCGCCGTCCGCAGCGACGTCGCGGTCGAGGCCGACATCCCGGCCCTGTTCGAGGCCGCCGACGGTCTGGGCACGCTCGGCGGGCTCGTGAACAACGCGGGCGTCGTCGACCACGCGGCCCGGGTCGACGAGATGACCTTCGCGCGTCTCCACCGGATGATGACCACCAACGTCGTCGGCTCGTTCCTGTGCGCCGGCGAGGCGGTGCGGCGGATGTCGACCCGCCACGGCGGGCAGGGCGGCGTCATCGTCAACATCTCGTCGGTCGCCGCCCGCCTCGGCGCGCCGAACCAGTACGTCGACTACGCGGCCTCCAAGGGCGCCATCGACACCCTCACCACCGGTCTCGCCGGCGAGGTCGCCGCGGAAGGCATCCGCGTCAACGGCGTCGCCCCCGGCCTGATCGAGACCGAGATCCATGCCAGCGGCGGCCAGCCCGACCGGCTGGCGCGGCTCGGCCCCACGGTGCCGATGAAGCGCGCCGGCACCGCCGACGAGATCGCCGCCGCGGTGCTGTGGCTCCTCTCCGACGAGGCGTCCTACGCCACCGGCGCGACCCTGACGGTCTCGGGCGGCCGCTAAGCTGATTTCGCCGAAGTGGTTACCGGTTCGGCGCCGACAATCTGCGACAAAGCAAGAACCTAAGCGGGCGTAGCGTTGGCCTGCCAACGCAAGTCTGCTTAGCCTCCCTCATCCTCTCATCCATCGCAGCGGCGGCACCCCCGCGGCCGGTCGCTCCCAACCTCGCGAGTCCCGCATGTCCTCCTACGATCTCGTCGTCATCGGCACCGGCCCCGGCGGTTACGTCTGCGCGCTGCGCGCCGCCCAGCTCGGCCTGAAGACCGCCGTGGTCGAGAAGCGCCCGGCCCACGGCGGCACCTGCCTCAACGTCGGCTGCATCCCCTCGAAGGCCCTGCTGCACGCCTCGGAAGCCTTCGAGGAGGCGACCAAGCACTTCCCGGTGCTCGGCATCACCGTCGGCGAGCCCAAGCTCGACCTGGCGAAGATGATGGCGTTCAAGCAGGACGGCGTCGACGGCAACACCAAGGGCGTCGCGTTCCTGCTCAAGAAGAACGGCATCGAGGCGTTCCAGGGCACCGGCCGTCTCGCCGGCGCCGGCCGGGTCGAGGTGACCTCCGAGGACGGCGGCAACCAGATCCTCGAGGCCAAGAACGTCGTGATCGCGACGGGCTCGGACGTCGCCAACCTGCCGGGCGTCACCATCGACGAGGAGGTCGTGGTGTCCTCGACCGGCGCCCTCGACCTGACGAAGGTCCCGGGCAAGCTCGTCGTCATCGGCGCCGGCGTCATCGGCCTCGAGCTCGGCTCGGTCTGGCGACGGCTCGGCGCCCAGGTGACCGTGGTCGAGTATCTCGACCGGATCCTGCCCGGCATGGACGGCGAGGTCGGCAAGCAGTTCCAGCGCATCCTCGCCAAGCAGGGCATCGAGTTCCGCCTGTCGCAGAAGGTCACCGGCGTCGAGCGCACCGGCGAGGGCGCCAAGGTGACGGTCGAGCCGGCCGCGGGCGGCACGGCGGAGACGCTGGAGGCCGACGTGGTGCTCGTCGCCATCGGCCGGACGCCCTACACCGCGGGCCTCGGCCTCGACACGGTCGGCGTCCAGCTCGACAACAAGGGCCGGATCCAGACCGACGACCGCTACGCCACCAACGTCACCGGCATCTACGCCATCGGCGACGTGATCGCCGGCCCGATGCTCGCCCACAAGGCCGAGGACGAGGGCGTCGCGGTCGCCGAGATCCTGGCCGGCAAGGCGGGCCACGTGAATTACGGCGTGATCCCGAACGTGGTCTACACCACCCCGGAGGTCGCCTCGGTCGGCAAGTCCGAGGAGGAGCTGAAGAAGGACGGGATCGCCTACAACATCGGCAAGTTCCCGTTCACCGCGAACGGCCGCGCCAAGGTGAACCACACCACCGACGGCTTCGTGAAGGTGCTGGCCGATGCCGGAACCGACCGCGTACTCGGCGTCCACATCGTCGGGCCCGACGCCGGCAACCTCATCATGGAGGTCGCGGTGGCGATGGAGTTCGGCGCCTCGTCCGAGGACATCGCCCGCACCTGCCACGCCCACCCGACCCTGACCGAGGCGGTAAAGGAAGCCGCGCTCGCGGTCGAGAAGCGCGCGCTGCACATGTGAGGACGGGCCTCCGTTCGGGGGCTCGCGCGGGTGAACCCTCCCCCCTCTGCGGGGGGAGGGTGGCGAACGAAGTGAGCCGGGAGAGGGGAGCCACGCTTCCGGAGAGGTCGCGACCGTGGTGACGGGCGCAAATCCGGCATCGTCGCGCTGCCCTTCTCCCGGCCCCTGCTGACGCAGGGACCACCCTCCCCCCGCAAAGGGGGGTGGGCGGCAGGATCGGTATCGTCTGGTCCAAAACACCAAAGAAAAATCGGAGGACACGCCACGATGGACAATGCGGCAAGAAACGCGACTTCCCCGTCCGTCGTCGTGGTGATGGGCGTGTCGGGCTCCGGCAAGTCCACGGTGGCGAGCCTGCTCGCCGGCCGGCTCGGCTGGGAGTTCGAGGACGGGGACGACTTCCACCCCGCCGCCAACGTCGAGAAGATGCAGGCCGGCCATCCCCTCACCGACGAGGACCGCTGGCCCTGGCTCGCCGCCATCGCGGCCTGGATCGACCGGGTGCGGGCCGAGGGGCGGCACGGGGTCGTGACCTGCTCGGGCCTCAAGCGCGCCTATCGCGACGTGCTGGTCGGCGGCCGGCCCGATGTCCGCCTCGTCTACCTCCAGGGCGACCGGGAGCTGATCGGCCGGCGCATGGCCGCCCGCCACGGTCACTTCATGCCGACGAGCCTGCTCGACAGCCAGTTCCGCACCCTCGAGGAGCCGGCGCCCGACGAGGACCCGCTGGTGGTCTCGATCGGCGCCACCCCGCAGGCGATCGTCGCCGAGATCGTCGAGACCCTGAAGGGCCCCGGGCCGCGGACGGCCTGAGCACGGACCCCCGGCCGAGGCGCCCGATCGTTCCGCCGGGCAACATGGGTCATGGTGGTCGATTGTTTGGTTTTTGACAGTGCAGGGCGCCCGTGCCATCGCCAGGGCATGCGGGACGATACCCATGCCTGGTAATTCGGCACATGCGCACGACACGCTGTTTCCCGGTGGCGGGGAGATGGGCGCGCGCCTGCGTGCCCGCGACTGGGCGGCGACGCCGCTCGGGCCGGTCGAGGGCTGGCCGCAATCGCTGACCACGGCGGTGCGGATCATGCTCGGCTCCCGCTTCGCCATGTGGATGGCGTGGGGACCCGAGCTCACCTTCTTCTGCAACGACGCCTACAAGCCCACCCTCGGGGTCAAGGAGGCCTGGGCGCTCGGCGCGCGCTCGGACGTGGTCTGGGCCGAGATCTGGCCCGATATCGGCCCGCGCATCGCCCAGGTGCTGAGCACCGGCCAGGCGACCTGGGACGAGGATCTGCTGCTGTTTCTCGAGCGGCGCGGCTTCACCGAGGAGAGCTACCACACCTTCTCGTACAGCCCGCTGGCCGACGATGCCGGCCGCGTCACCGGCATGCTGTGCGTGGTCTCGGAGGAGACCGAGCGGGTCATCGGCGAGCGGCGCCTGCGCTCCTTGCGCGATCTCGGGGCCGGCATGGCGGGGGCCCGCACGGTGCCGCAGGTCGGCGCCGTCGCCTCCGGCTGCCTGAGGGAAGACGGGACGGGGGAGGGCACCCGCGACCTGCCGGTGGCGCTCGCCTATCTCGCCGGCGAGGGGGCATTGGGGCCGGTCCTGCTCGCCCGGGCCGGGCTCGGGCCGGAGCACCCGGCGGTCGGGCTCGCCGGCGAGGCCGGGGCGGCGGCGCTCGGCCTCCTCGACCGCGCCGACGGCGGGCCGGTGCCGGTGGCCGAGCTCGGCCCGCTCTTCGCCGGCCTGCCGGCGGGTCCCTGGGATCGTCCACCCACCCACGCCCTGGCGCTGCCGATCGCCCGGCAGGGCCAGGCCCGCCCGGCCGGGGTGTTCGTCGCCGGGCTCAATCCCTACCGGCCCTTCGACGAGGCCTATCGCGGCTTCCTCGCGCTGTTCGTCGGGCAGGTCGCCACGGGGCTCGCCACCGCCACCGCCTACGAGGCCGAGCGGCGGCGCGCCGAGGCCTTCGCCGCGCTCGACCGGCAGAAGACCGAGTTCTTCTCCAACGTCAGTCACGAGTTCCGCACGCCCCTGACGCTAATGCTCGGGCCGCTGAGCGAGGTCCTGGACTCCGCGCCCTCGGCGCTCGATCCCGACACTCGCCGGCTGGTGGAGCTTGCCCACCGCAACGGCCAGCGCCTCCTCAGGCTCGTCAACGCGCTCCTCGACTTCTCGCGCATCGAGGCCGGCCGGTCCCAGGCCGCCTTCGAGCCCCTCGACCTTCCCCGCTTCACCGCGGAGCTCGCCTCGAGCTTCCGCTCGGCCACCGACAAGGCCGGCCTCGTCCTCGACGTCGATTGCCCCGCCCTGCCCGGGCCGCCCGCGGCGGAGCCGGCCTTCGTCGACCCGGAGATGTGGGAGACGGTCGTCCTCAACCTCGTCTCCAACGCCTTCAAGTTCACGCTTCAAGGCCGCATCGCCGTGCGGCTGCGGGCGGAGGGGGGCCGGGCCGTGCTGAGCGTGTCGGATACCGGCCTCGGAATCCCGGAGGCCGAGCTGCCGCGGCTGTTCGAGCGCTTTCACCGGGTCGAGGGCGCGCAGGGGCGCAGCTTCGAGGGGTCCGGCATCGGGCTGGCCCTGGTGCAGGAGCTCGTCCGGCTGCACGGCGGCACCGTCGGGGTTGAAAGCCGCCCGGGCGAGGGCAGCACCTTCACGGTGAGCCTGCCGCTCGGCGCCGCCCACCTGCCGGCCGACCGCCTGCGCGCCGCACGGACCGGCCCCTCGACCGCCACGCGCTCGCAGGTCTTCGTCGAGGAGGCGACGCGCTGGCTCGGCGAGGAGGAACCCGGTCCCGGCCCGGAACCCGGCCTCGTCCCGTCCGGCCTCAGGGGTCGGGTGCTTCTCGCCGACGACAACGCCGACATGCGCGCCTACGTCCGGCGCCTGCTGGGCGATGCCGGCCACGTCGTCGAGGCGGTGGGCGACGGCCACGCGGCGCTGTCGGCCGCCCGACGCCTCGCGCCCGACGTCGTCGTCTCCGACGTGATGATGCCGGGCCTCGACGGGTTCGGGCTCCTCGCCGCGCTGCGGGCCGATCCGGCCCTGCGGGCCATCCCGGTGATCCTGCTCTCGGCCCGGGCGGGCGAGGAGGCGCGGATCGAGGGACTGGGCGCGGGCGCCGACGACTACCTCGTCAAGCCGTTCTCGGCCCGCGAGCTGCTGGCGCGGATCGAGAGCAACCTGCGCCTCGCCCTCGTCCGGCGCGAGGCGGCCGACGCCCTGCGGCGGGTCAACGAGACCCTGGAGGCCCAGGTCGCCGAGCGCACCCGCGAGCGCGACCGGATGTGGCGCCTGTCGAAGGACGTGATGCTGGTCGCGCGCTTCGACGGCACGGTCACGGCCGTCAACCCGGCCTGGCGCACGGTGCTCGGCTGGGCGGCCGAGGCGGTGGTCGGGTGCTCGTTCCTCGACCTCGTCCACCCCGACGACCGCGTCCGCACCGCCGCGGAGGCCCAGCGCCTGGAGGACGGCCAGACGACGCGGCTGTTCGAGAACCGCTACCGCCACGCCGACGGCTCCTACCGCACCCTGTCCTGGACCGCGGTGCCGGGCGAGGACCATCTCCACGCCGTCGGGCGCGACGTCACCGAGCAGCGCGAGCTAGAGGAGGCCTTCCGCCAGGCCCAGAAGATGGAGGCGGTGGGCCAGCTCACCGGGGGCATCGCCCACGACTTCAACAACCTGCTCACCGGCATCGTCGGCTCGCTCGACCTGCTCTCGACCCGGCTGGCGCAGGGGCGCACCGACGTCGCCGAGCGCTACATCACCGCCGCGCTCACCTCGGCCCAGCGCGCCGCGGCGCTGACCCACCGGCTGCTGGCCTTCGCCCGGCGCCAGCCCCTCGACCCGCGCCCGGTCGACGCCAACGCGCTCGTCGCCTCCCTGGAGGACCTGGTCCGCCGGACCTTGGGCGAGACTGTCGCCCTGGAGACCCGCCTCGCCGACGGGCTGTGGCCGACGCTGTGCGATGCCAACCAGCTCGAGAGCGCGATCCTCAACCTCGCGATCAACGCCCGCGACGCGATGCCCGACGGCGGGCGGCTCGCCATCGAGACCCGCAACGTCGAGCTTGACGGCATCTTCGCGGCCGCCCACGCCGACGTGACGCCGGGCCCCTACATCCGCCTCGCCGTCACCGATACCGGCACCGGCATGCCGCCCGAGGTGGCCCGCCGCGCCTTCGATCCGTTCTTCACGACCAAGCCCATCGGCCAGGGCACCGGCTTGGGCCTGTCGATGATCTACGGCTTTGCCCGCCAGTCCGGCGGCCACGCGATCATCGCCTCGGAGGTCGGCCGCGGCACCACCGTGGCGCTCTTTCTGCCCCGTCATGCCGGCCCGCCCGCCGAGGCCGAGGCTCCGTCCCCGGACCCGGCCGCGCGCCCGGTCGCGGGCAGCGGCGAGACCGTGCTGGTGGTGGAGGACGAGCCGGCGGTGCGCAGCCTCATCGTCGACGTGCTGCGCGACCTCGGCTACCGGGCGCTCGAGGCCGGCGACGGCCCGTCCGGCCTCGCCGCCCTGCGGGCGGCGAGCCGCATCGACCTCCTCGTCACCGATGTCGGCCTGCCGGGCCTCAACGGCCGCCAGCTCGCCGACGCCGCCCGCGAGCACCGCCCCGCCCTCAAGGTGCTGTTCATCACCGGCTACGCCGAGAACGCCGCCACGGCCGGGTTCCTGGCGCCCGGCATGCAGATGATCACCAAGCCCTTCCCGATCGACCTCCTGGCCCGGCGCATCCGGGCGATGATCGAGGGGTGATGCGATGTCCGGACGAGGCGTGGCACGTCCCGGCCGCGGGGCGCCAGCCATCTCCCGGGAGCCCGCCCGCCATGCGGCACCCGGGGTGGACCTCGCGGGCGAACCCCTGTAACAGCTCGCTCCTCCACGAAAAGACCGTAGGGATTCCCCGCGCGCCGCGAGCGCCCGCCGCAAGTCGCGGCCGGCCCTCTGTCGAGGCCATGTGCTACCAAGCCATGGGCCTCCGGAGCCGATTCGATCCCCGCGCGTCGCCTCTACCCGGGATCGAATCCACGTGCCGTTTCCTGCTCTGCCCGCCCCCCTCGCCAAGGCCCTCGCCGACCGCGGCTACGAAGACCCGACGCCGGTCCAGGCCGCCGTCCTCGAGCCCGAGACCGAAGGCCGCGACCTCGTCGTCTCGGCCCAGACCGGCTCGGGCAAGACCGTCGCCTACGGCCTGGCGCTCGCCCGGACGCTTCTCGGCGACGCCGAGATGCTGCCCGCGCCCGGCGCGCCGCTCGCGCTCGTGATCGCGCCGACCCGCGAACTGGCGCTCCAGGTCCACCGCGAGCTGTCCTGGCTCTACGGCCCGGCCGGCGCCCGCGTCGTCTCCTGCGTCGGCGGCATGGACCCGCGGCGCGAGAGCCGCTGGCTCGCCGACGGCGTCCACATCGTGGTCGGCACCCCCGGTCGCCTGCGCGACCACCTCGAGCGCCGCAACCTCGACCCGTCGGCGCTGCGCGCCGCGGTGCTCGACGAGGCCGACGAGATGCTCGATCTCGGCTTCCGCGAGGACCTGGAATTCATCCTCGGCGCCACCCCGGCCGAGCGGCGCACGCTGCTGTTCTCCGCCACCCTGCCGAAGGCCATCGTGGCGCTGGCCGAGTCCTACCAGCGCGACGCGATGCGCATCGCGGTCGCCGGCGAGACCAAGGCGCATGCCGACATCGAGTACCGCGCCTTCCGCATCCTGCCGCGGGAGACCGAGCTCGTCGTCGTCAACACCCTGCGCCAGATCGAGGCGCGCACCTCGATCGTGTTCTGCAACACCCGCAACTCGGTGCGCCACCTCCAGGCGGTGCTGACCGAGCGCGGCTTCCAGGCCGTGGCGCTCTCGGGCGAGCTCGGCCAGGGCGAGCGCAACGCCGCGCTCCAGGCCCTGCGCGACGGCCGCGCCCGGGTCTGCGTCGCCACCGACGTCGCCGCCCGCGGCATCGACCTGCCGGGCCTCGGCCTCGTCATCCACGCCGAGCTGCCCAACGACGCCGAGGTGATGCAGCACCGCTCCGGCCGCACCGGCCGGGCCGGGCGCAAGGGCATCAGCGTGCTGCTCGTGCCGCCGTCCCGCCGCCGCCGGGCCGAGGAACTGATGGTGCGGGCCAACGTGGTCCCGGTCTGGTCCGGCCCGCCGCCGGCCGACGAGATCCGCGCCCTCGACCACGACCGCCTGCTCCAGGACCCGCTGGTCACCGACGAGGTCAGCGACGAGGATCGGGCGATGGCCCAGTCCCTGCTCGCGCAGCGCTCGGCCGAGGACATCGCCGCCGCCCTGGTGCGGGCCTACCGCGCCCGCATGCCCTCCCCGGAGGAGGTTACCGATCCGGGCTTCACGACCGGCCGCGGCCTGGCGCCCAAGCGCGAGACGACCCCGCGTGACGGGCCGCGGGCCCCCTTCGGCTCGAGCGTGTGGTTCCGCCTCAACGTCGGCCGGCGCGACAACGCCGACCCGCGCCGCCTGCTGCCGATGCTGTGCCGGCGCGGCGACGTGACACGCGAGGAGATCGGCGCGATCCGCATCTTCGACCGCGAGACCAAGTTCGAGGTCCGCGGCGGCGCCGCCGAGCGCTTCGCCCACGCCTTCCCGCGCACCGGACCGGCCGACCTCCAGGTCGAGGCCCTGGCCGGCGGGGAGGCCGACGTGCCGCCGCGCCCGCGCGCGCCCCGGCGCAACACCGCCCGGCGCGGCTGACGCCCATTCCCGGATCGGCCGTCAGCCGGTAACAGGGGCCTCGTCAGACACGAGGCCCCGATGACCGACACCGTCGAGATCCGCCACCGCGACACTGAAGCCCGCATCGCGCTCGGCGGCGCCGAGCCGGTCTCCTGGCGGGTCGCCGGCACCGAGTACCTCTGGGGGGGGGACCCGGCGCATTGGAACCGCCACGCCCCCTGGCTCTTCCCGGTCGTCGGCGCTTCCGCGGGCGGCGCCGTGACGGTCGCGGGCCGCGCCTACCCGATGGCCCAGCACGGTTTTGCCCGCGACAGCCGCTTCGCCGTGGTGGCGCAGGCCGAGGACCGCGTGACGCTGCGCCTGACCGACACGCCCGAGACCCGCGCCGCCTACCCGTTCGCCTTCCGCCTCGACATCACCGCCACGGTAAGCGACGGGGCGCTGGCCTTCGCCTGCGAGGTCCACAATCCGGGGTCGGAGCCGCTGCCCTACGGCCTCGGCTTCCACCCGGCCTTCCCGTGGCCCTTCGCGGGCGGCGAGCGGTCGGCCGCGGGCGGCTACGCGGTGCGCTTCGACGAGCCCGAGCGGCCGGCGGTACCGGAGGTCGGCCCCGGCGGCCTCCTGGTGCGCACCGAGCGGGCGCTGCCGCTCGACGGCGACACCCTGCCCCTCGACCCCGAGCTCTTCACCGAGGCGCTGGTGTTCCTGAACGCCCGCAGCCGGGCGATGCGCTTCACCGCCCCGTCGGGCGCGACAATCGCCCTCGAGGCCGAGGATTTTCCCCACCTCGCGGTCTGGACGAAGCCGACGGCGCCGTTCCTGTCGCTCGAATGCTGGACCGGCCACGCCGACTGGATGGGGTTTTCCGGCGAGCTCGCGGCGCGCGACTCGCAGCGCCTGCTGGCGCCCGGCGCCCACGCCCGGCACGGCGTGACCCTGCGCTTCGCTCCGGCCTGACCGCTCCGCTCCCGTCAACCCGCCGTCAACCGGGATCGGGCCTACTCGGCGGCCCGATCCCGCGACCGGAGCCCGGACCGCCATGCCAGCACCCACCTCCGAGCCCGCCGACCTGCTCCTGCCCGGCGCACCCGACGTGCGGGCCGCGGCGATGACCTGGCTCGACGGGCTCGCTTCGGAGCGGCGCCTGTCGCCCAATACCGTCGAGGCCTACCGGCGCGACCTCCGCCAGTTCCTCGCCCACCTCGCCCGCCAGGGCGCCAATCCCGACATCCCGGCCCTGATCGGCTTGAAGCCCCGGGACGTGCGCGCCTTCATGGCGGCGCGGCGTCAGGAGGGGGTCGGCGGCCGCAGCCTGATGCGGGCCCTCGCGGGCCTGCGCTCCTTTGCCCGCCACCTCGACCGGGAGGGGCACGGCAGCGTCGCGGCTTTGGCCGCCGTGCGCTCGCCCAAGGTCGAGCGGCGCCTGCCCCGTCCGCTGCCCGTCGCCGCCGCGATCGCGATGGCGAGCCCCGACATCCGCGCCGGCGACGAGCGCCCGGCCTGGGTGCTGGCCCGGGACGCCGCGGTGCTGGCGCTCCTCTACGGCTCGGGCCTGCGCATCTCGGAGGCGCTGGGCCTGGCGCGCCGCGACGCCCCGGTGGCGGGCACGGATGCCGTGACGGTGGTCGGCAAGGGCCAGAAGACCCGGAGCGTGCCGGTGATCGCCCAGGTCCAGGCCGCGGTGGAGGAGTACCTGCGCCTGTGCCCCTATGCCCTGCCGGGGGAGGGCCCGCTCTTCGTCGGCGCCAAGGGCGGTCCGCTCTCGCCGCGCATCGTGCAGCTCGCCGTCGCCTCGATGCGGGGCGCCCTCGGCCTGCCCGACACCGCGACCCCGCACGCGCTGCGCCACTCCTTCGCCTCGCACCTGCTCGCCCGCCAGGGCGACCTGCGGGCGATCCAGGAGCTGCTCGGCCACGCCTCCCTGGCGACGACGCAGGTCTATACCAAGGTCGATGCCGCGCGCCTGCTCGAAGCCTTCGACGCCGCCCACCCCCGGGCCCGCGCCTCGTGAGGCCACGTCACGGGGCGCGGGATGCCCGCCGTCTCGTAATCTGGCGCTAAGCTTTGAGCCTTACGAGTATAACCTCCGGGTAGCCGGGGCCCCGGTGCAACCCTCGGCCCGGGCGATCCCGACGGTCGTCATCCACGCGGACGAAGCACGATGCCGGTGAGCCACAGTGATGCCCGCGCCAGCGGACCGGCCTCGGCCCTCGTCGCCGACCGCGACCCCGCTTTGCGCGGCAGGCTGGCGGAGCTGATCCGGGCGCACGATCCCTCGCTGGTCATCATCGAGGCGGAGACGAGCCGAGACACCTGCGAACTCTGCCTGCTCCACCGCCCGGTTCTCGCCTTCGTCGGCCTGCAATTCGAGGATGCGACCGGCCCGGAGGCCGTCGCCCGGTTCAAGGCGCAGGGCTACGTCGTGCCCTGCCTGATCCTGGTGGCCTCGCAGATCTTCCCGCGCTGGACCGAGGTCGCCCAGCACCTCGACGCGCACGAGTTCCTGCGCCTGCCCCTCGACGAGGGGCACGTCGCCGGCCTGCTCCAGGCCCATGCCCGGCGCCGTCAGCCGACCCGGCTGCTGCTCGTCGACAGCGCTCCGCAGAGCCGGGCCCTGGTGCGGCGCATCCTGGCGACCTCCGGGTTCCGCCTCGCGGTCGACGAGATCGAGAGTGCCCCGCACGCCCTGAAGCTCGCCCGGCAGGCGGCCTGCGACGTCGCGCTGATCGACCTCGGCCTGCGCGGCGGCGGCGGCGGGCTCGAGCTCGCCTGCCAGATCCGCGAGGTGGCGCCCGAGACGCCGCTGGTGCTGATGACCGGGGGCGACGCCGCCACCATGGCGCATGCCTCGCGCCATTTCGGCATCGACTACGTGCTGAGGAAGCCGTTCTTCGCCCGCGACGTCGACCGGGTGCTCTACCACGTGCTCGACCTGCGCCGGCCCTACCTGCTCAACGCCATCACCGAAGCCTTGCCGGCACAGGCCTCCTCCCGCACGGCCTGAACCGTCGGGCCGACGGCCTCGCCCGTCACTCCGCCGGCACCTCGCGGGTGCGGCCGAGGGCGACGTGGGGCACCAGGAGGGCGGTGGCGAAGGCGAGCGCCGAGATCAGCAGCACCGCCCAGAAGGTCTGGTGCAGGGCGTGCTGCAGCACCAGCCGGACGCTCTCGGCATCGCCCGGCAGGCCGCCCGCCGCCAGCGCCTGCTGCAGGCTGTCGGCGGTGACCGTGCTGCCCGCCGCCGACAGGCCGTGGTTGAGCACCGCGCCGAACACCGTGGCGCCGAGCGTGCTGCCGAGGTTGCGCGAGAAGATGTTCGAGGCGGTGGCGCTGCCGCGCTGGGTCCAGGGCACGATCTCCTGGATCAGCATCAGGGCGGCGTTGCTGAGGAGCCCCATGCCGAAGCCCATCACCAGCGAGCCGAGGCCGGCCCGCACCGGCGAGCTGCCGGGCTCGAGGGTGACGAAGGCGACGGCGCCGAGGGGCAGCAGCAGGCTGCCGCAGACCAGGATGCGGCGAAGGCCGAAGCGGTGCAGGTTGCGCGCCGCCAGCGTCGCGCCCATCGGCCAGCCGAGCACCATCACGGTGAGCGCCATGCCGGCGACGATCGGGGTCTGGCCGAGCACGCCCTGGACGTACATCGGTAGGAAGGTGGTGAGCCCGATCAGGGCCATGCCGGCGAGCAGCGAGGCGGCGTTGGCCGCCGCGATCGGCCGGCGCCGCCAGAGCGAGGCGTCGATGACCGGCTCCGGCGCCCGGCGCTCCTGGACGGCGAGCAGCACCGCCGCCACGAGGCCGACCCCCGCGGCCAGGCCGACGACCGGCCAGCGGCCCTCGCCGGCCTCGGTCAGCCCGACCATCAGGGCCGCAACCGTGAGCGTGAACAGCGCGGCACCCGCCGCGTCGACCGGCCGGCGCTCGCGCCGCTCGCCCTCGTGCAGGAAGGCCAGGAACAGGCCGCTCGCCACCACGCCGACCGGCAGGTTGATCCAGAAGATCCACGACCACGAGGCGTGCGCGACGATGAAGCCGCCGGCCAGCGGCCCGACCACCGCCGAGATCGCCCAGACGCTGGCGAGGAAGCCCTGGATCCGCCCGCGCTCCTGGGCCGTGTAGAGGTCGCCCACGATGGTGAGCGAGACCGGCTGGATCGCGCCCGCGCCGATGCCCTGGATCAACCGGAAGGCGATCATCGCCGGCATCGACCAGGCGAGGCCGCACAGGAAGGACGCCGCGAGGAAGACCGCGATGCCGATGAGCAGCACCGGCTTCCTGCCGTGGATGTCGGCGAGCTTGCCGAACACGATGGTGGCGGCGGTCTGGGTCAGGAGAAAGCCGGAGAAGACCCAGGCGTAGATCGACAGCCCGCCGAGCTCGCCGACGATGCCCGGCATCGCCGTCGAGACGATCGTGGCCTCGATCGCCACCATCGCCATCGCGGCCATCACGGCGGCGATCACGAGGGGACGGCGCGTCGTCCGGGGGGTCGTCATGGGGCTCTTCTCGACGGGGCGGCTTTGGGCGTGGCGTCGCCGGCAGGGGAGGGGGCCTCGCGGGAGGAACCGCCCCGGCGACGTCTCGCGTCGCAGCTAAACCGATCGGCCCGGAAAGCAACCGGCGCCGCGCGCAGGCCAGACCCGCGCAGTGCCGGCCCGGCCTCGCCTCACTCGGCGTAAGTCACCGGCAGTGCCGTCGTGTACTTGATCCGCTCCATCGCGAAGGCGGAACTGACGTCGTACAGGTCGACCGACTGGATCAACCGCTTGTAGACCCGGTCGTAGGCCGCGATGTCGGGCACGACGATGCGCAGGAGGTAATCGGTCTCGCCGCTCATGCGGTAGAACTCGACCACCTCCGGGATGCTCATCACGGCGGCGCAGAAGCGCTCGGCCCAGTCGGCGGTGTGGCGGTTGGTGCGCACCGAGACGAACACCGTGACGCCGACCCGCATCCGGTCGGGGTCGAGGAGCGCCACCCGGCGCTGGATCACCCCTTGCGCCTCAAGCTTCTGGATCCGCCGCCAGCACGGCGAGGCGGAGAGGCCGACCCGGGCAGCGATCGCCTCGAGCGAATCGGCCGCGTTCTCCTGGAGGCACAACAGGATTTTTCGGTCGAACTCGTCCACGCGAAAATTTTCCAGTCTTTCGCGCTCACGCGCAACCTGTTTGCGCCAGCCTACGAAGAAGGGGCAAAATTCGCAATCCGGCTTCGCGGCCCCCGTGCGATCCTCAAGCTGCCTTTCGAAACACCGAACCGAGCCCAACGAGGAGCCCGATGTCGAAGCTGTCCTTCTCCGAGCACCCCGCCGCCGTGGGCGAGACCTATCTCGAGCATATGGGCGTCGCGACCGGTTTCGGCTTCAGCATGATCGTCGGCGGCCTCGCCTGCCTGGTGCACGGGATCCTGCCCTTCGCCTTCACCAGCACCGGTTCGCGCACCATCGTGCGGCTGCACGACCGCATGGTGGCGAACCGCACCCGCGCCGCCCAGCACCGGTCCGACGCCGCCTCGGCGATCTCGGCCTGAGGCCGCCGTCACGGCTTGACGTTTCCGGGGTATTTCCAGACCCTGGCTCCCTGAACGGTTCCGGCGGGCGCCCGACTTGCGGCGCCCGGACACGGGCCGAGAACCAGGGAGCATTCGCCCATGCCGTTCCTCAGGCGCGCCGTCGGCGCGCTGGCCGTCGCGCTCGGCCTCGCCGCCCCCGCCGCGAAGGCCGAGACCGGAGAGGTCCGCTTCACCCGCCAGCCCGGCCTGATCTACATGCCGATGGTGCTGGCCGAGCAGCAGCGCCTGGTCGAGAAGCACGTCGCGGCCGCCGGCCTCGGCGACGTGAAGGTGAGCTGGGTCACGCTGACGAGCGGCGGCGCCTCCGTCGACGCGCTGATTTCCGGCAACGTCGATTTCGTCACCAGCGGCGCCACCAACCTGCTGCTCGCCTGGGACCGCACCCGCGGCGAGGTGAAGGGGCTCGCCGCCTCGGCCGGCGCGCCGATGCTGCTCGTCACCCGCAACCCGGCGGTGAAGACGCTGGCCGACTTCTCGGCCAAGGACCGGATCGCGGTGCCGACCGTGAAGGTCTCGGCCCAGGCCGTGATGCTGCAGATCGCCGCCGAGCGCCAGTTCGGCGAGGCCGGCCGCAACAAGCTCGACGCGATCACGATCCAGCTCGGCCATCCCGACGCGGTCGGCGCGCTACTGGGCGGCACCAGCGAGGTCAACAGCCACTTCTCGCTGCCGCCCTACCAGCAGATCGAGCTGAAGGACCCGAAGATCCACGTCGTGCTCAACTCCTACGACGTGGTCGGGGGCCCCTTGAGCAACGCCATCGTGTTCGGTCGCGGCAAGTTCATGGAGCAGAACCCGAAGACCACCGCCGCGGTGCTCGCCGCGATCGACGAGGCCAACGCGCTGATCCGCGACGATCCGAAGAAGGCGGCCACGCTCTACCTTGCCGCCACCAAGGAGAAGTTCGAGCCCGACGAGCTCGTCGCGATGATGAAGCAGCCCGGCGTCGTCTTCTCGACCACGCCCTACGGCACGATGCTGCAGGCCGATCACCTCTCGAAGGCCGGGGTGCTGAAGAACCGGCCGAAGGAGTGGAAGGAGTTCTTCTACAAGGCGGTGCACGGCCAGCCGGGTACCTGAGAGAGGGGCGGCGCCCGATCGCGGTTGCGACCGGGCGCTGCACCGGATCCTGGGTTCGGCCGCGCCCCTTTCCGACGAACCGGCTCCCGTATCGTCGAAAACATGCTCGGGCCGTCAGCGCGGCAGGATGTCGAGCCCGCCGCGGCCGAGGGTCGTCGCGCCGAGGTCGCATTCGGCCACGCTGTTGACCGGATACGCGACGGCACCGGAGGCCGAGGCGCCGCCGGTGCCGTAGCCGTAGGCGGTGCGGTCCCAGCCGCTCGCGGCCCGCACCGGGCGGGCGCCCGGGCGCGGGTAGGGGCCGACGACGTCGTGGTCGAACGGGGTCCAGAGCCGGCAATCGTAGCCGGGGAGGCCCGGGACGAGCGGGCCGACGGGGGCGCGGTTCCGTGGAGCGGCGAGCGCCAGGCTCGGCAGCAGGGCCGCGACGATGACGATGCTTCGGATCATGCCCCGGTTCCTCCGCCGTCCCGGCCGTCGGTCTTCGAGGCCCGAGATAGGCCGATCCGGGTGGCGTGCCAGCGGATCGTGGTGGTGCCGGACGACGCGCGCATGTCCGGCCCGACGATGCTCGCGGTCACCACGTCGTTCCGGGGCCGCGGATGCCGCAGGATCGTCGGATCGGTGTTCCGGTTCGCGGCCCGAGAATGAGCCGCAGTGCGTCCGCCAATGCGGGCGACGAGATGCCGGCGCGTCCCGATGCCGGCTTTCCGTCCCCTGCCTGGGCCCGCCTCTCCGGAAAAAAAATCAGTCGCGGCAGGTGATCCGGATCGGGCGGTCGGAGGGCTTCACCGCGGGGGCGGCCTCGATCGCGCCGGTATAGTCGTCCTGGGCGGCGATGCCGTAGGAGGCCGACTTGGCGTAGCCCTGCGACTCGCACCAGGCATCCGCCACCACCTGGCCGCACTCGCCGCCGGTGGTCAGGCACTCGGCGACGCCGTAGCCGTCGCTCGAGGGGATCAGGAAGGTCTTCTCCACGCCGGGCGTCTGCGATGCGGCGTGCGCCGGGAGGGCGGCGGCCAGGACACCGAGGGCGCTGAGGACGGCGAGGGTGCGACGCATGGGGCAAACCTTCTGAACGGAGCCGTCGGCATCCGGCTCCGGCCCGACACTGGGCGGGGGTGGTAAACAATCTCTCTACGCATCGTGCGAGCGGGACGATTACGCAGGGTCCGGACGGGGCTTGGCCCCGGCGGCGTCTGCCTTCTCGAATTGCTCACGGAATTGGGCTAACCCGGATCGGCGCTCCCGGGCGTCTCACCCGTGCAACAGGCGGCCGCCGCGGTCGCCGGGGCGCGGCGGTCCCGGGGGTGGTCCGGCCGGGCCCGAAGCCCGGCCCGGCAACGACTTAGAACCTTGGCCGGCGCGTCCCGCGGCGCCCCGGCCCGCTCTCCTCCCGCAGGTGTTTCATGGCCTCGCTGTTGCGCCTCTACAACACGCTCTCCCGGGCCAAGGAGCCGCTCCGGCCGATCGATTCGGGCCGGGTGCGGATGTATGCCTGCGGCCCGACCGTCTACGACGCGGCCCATATCGGCAACGCCCGGCCGCTGATCGTCTTCGACCTGCTCTTCCGGCTGCTGCGCCACCTCTACGGGGCCGACGCGGTGACCTACGCCCGCAACGTCACGGACGTGGACGACAAGATCAACGCCCGGGCGGCGGAGCGCGGCATCACCATCCGCGAGCTGACCGACGGGACGCTGGCGCAGTTCCACGACGACATCCGCCGCCTCGGCATCCTGCTGCCCGACGACGTGAACGTGCCGGGCCGTCCGCCCGCGATGATCGAGCCGCGGGCGACCGACCACATCGTCGAGATGACGGCGCTGATCGACCGGCTGGTGGCCGCCGGCCACGCCTACGTGGCCGAGGACCACGTGCTGTTCGACGTGCCCTCGATGCCCGATTACGGCGCCCTGTCGCGCCGTCCCCTCGACGAGATGGAGGCCGGCGCCCGGGTCGACGTGGCGCCCTACAAGCGCTCGCCCCTCGACTTCGTGCTGTGGAAGCCCTCGAAGCCCGGCGAGCCGTCCTGGCCCTCGCCCGGCGGGATCGGCGTCGCGGGCCGCCCGGGCTGGCACATCGAGTGCTCGGCGATGGCCTGGAAGCATCTCGGCGAGACCTTCGACATCCATGCCGGCGGCATCGACCTGGTGTTCCCCCACCACGAGAACGAGGTGGCGCAGACCCGCTGCTGCTTCGGCACGCCGGTGATGGCCAACCTCTGGCTCCACAACGGCTTCCTGCAGGTCGAGGGGGAGAAGATGTCGAAGTCGCTCGGCAACTTCGTGACCCTGCGCGAGGTGCTGGCGGACTGGCCCGGCGAGGTCGTGCGCCTCGCCATGCTGCGCACCCATTACCGGCAGCCGATCGACTGGACCCTGCGCGGCCTCGAAGAAGCGAGCCGCACCCTCGACCGCTGGTACGAGGCCGCCGGCGACGCTGAGCCCGGGCCCGCCCCCGACAGCGTGCTCGAGCCGCTGCTCGACGACCTCAACACCCCGGCCGCACTCGGCGAGGTCCACCGCCTCGCCGACCCGGCCTCGCTCAAGGCCGGCGCCGGCCTGCTCGGGCTCCTCGGGCAGACCAAGTCCGCCCGCGCCCAGGCGGCGGTGGCGGCCTCCGGCGTCGACGCGGCCGAGGTGGAACGGCTCATCGCCGAGCGCAAGGACGCCCGAACCCGCAAGGACTGGGCGGAATCCGACCGGATCCGCGGGGCGCTGACGGCGCTCGGCGTCACGGTGAAGGACAACAAGGACGGGACGACGAGCTGGACGGTGAACCCGTAGACCGAGACCGGCTCGGCCGGCCTCCGGCCGGCCCTTGCCCATCAGGCGTGCGGGGTGGCGTCTCCCGGTGCATCGGCTGCGACCGCCGACGGCCAGACCACCGCCTGCGCCACGATCACGTCCGTGCCGTTGAAGGTGCAGGCGGGCGAGCCGTGGAGCCGGTAGCCGAGCGCCAGCGCCTCCGAGATCCGGCGGCAGAAGTTGGCGTCGTCCTTACCCGTGACCAGGCGGTAGGGCAGCATGTCGTTGGGGGGCTTCGAGTCCAAGGTTTGCTCCTCGTGAACCGCGATCCGGCGGAACATTTCTCGCCCTATCGCGGCTCGTCCGGCAACGCCATCATCAGGCTCCCCCGGTCCGCCCGGTCGATCGCCCGCCCAATGCAGCAGATCCGACGCCGCGGGTGTAGCGATCCGGCGCAGAAAAGCGGGAGGGCGATGCCCGGTCTCGTTCGATCCGGCCTTCCGATCTCGAGGAGCGGATGGCCGAGCCCTGCGCCGAAAGGCTGTGCGGCCTCCCGCGCTAACGGCGCACGTTCGGCCAGATGGCCAGCACGGTCGGGAGCGCGGCGATTCGACTTAGCTCGTTCCCCGTCGCATCCAGGATGAACGACCGGGACGAGGCCAGGAACTTGCCCGGCTGCCTGCCGAGCGCGTCGGTCAGGGCCCGGCGGATCTCCGCAACCTTCGCCTCCATGGTTGAACTTGAGGTGGCGGATGGCAGAATGCTGAAACGGGCCTGCTGCGTGCCGATGCGGTTGCCGCCCGAAACCGCAATCTGAGGTACAGGCAAATCGACTTCGACGATGACTGTCGTCGGTTCTACGTCGGAATGCAGGACGTGGTCGCGCAACTCGTCCGAGCGGATCTTGCCAAGACTGATCGGCGTTGCCCCGGATTTCATCTGCATGTGCGATCTCCGTCGAGAACAAATTCGCGCGTCACACGGTTTTGCTCCCGTTCGATGAACAAACCTTGAATCACGGTCCGGTTCCGCCCGTCAATAGCCAAGGTCTTTCGCAAATCCGATCGCCCGCAAGACATCGAGCCGGCCGAATCCGAACCGATGATCCTGTCCCGCCTCGCCGAGTTCTTCGGCTGAACCTGTCAGAAGGTCCTGGATGACGAAGGCGCGCTCGTGTGGTTTAACGACGTCCTTGATATCGGTCGCGCTCAGGAGAAGTGCAACGGCGCCCGCGACGTGCGGGGCCGCCATCGACGTGCCGTTGAGATGGCGCCAGTCTCCGTTGGGGGCGGCCGACAGGACGGCGACGCCGGGCGCCGAGATATCGGGCTTCGAATAGACGAGCGGCAGGCTGCCCCCCGGGAAGAACGGAGACTTGCGGATGACCTGGGTGCGTCCGCCGCTGAAGCCGGCGGCCCAGCTCCGGTAGTCGGTCGCGCCGACCGCGAAGGCGAACAGGTCGTTTCCGGGCGAGCCGCTGGTCTGGCTGCCCTCGTTGCCGATGGCAGTGACCACCGGAATGCCGACCCGCAGCGCATTCAGGATCGCGCTCGTGTACGTGCTCGGTACGTCGGGCCCCCAGATCAGGCCGCCGAGCGACATGTTGATCACGTCGACGCCCTGCTCGATCGCCCAGTCGATTCCGGCCAGCACCTGGGCGTCCGTCCCGCCCTTCGCGCCGCTGATGACGAGGGCCGCGGCGATCTCGGCTTCCGGCGCCACGCCGATCCACCGGCCGCCGGCATTGCCGCCGACGATCGTGCCGGCGCAGTGCGTTCCATGGCCGTCGGGGTCGTGGGGGGTCGTCGATTTGAGGACCCGCTCGCCCTTCGCGTCGAACTCGGCCCAGGCGGCGATCTTGCCGACCAGATCCGGATGGGTGGCATCGACGCCCGTATCCAGGAGGCCGACCTTGATGCCCCGGCCGCGGCACCCGAACGCCCCCCAGACCGCGAGGGCGCCGATCATGCGGATGCCCCAGGCACTGACCTTGTTGTCCTCCACCGATTGCGGCAACTGCTTGGGCGTCACCATCGGCGGTACGAGCAGCTTGCGGTTGAGGTACACGCCTTCGATGCCGTCGGCGGCGTCGGTGTCGATCAGCTTCGGCAGTTCCTTGTCCTTCATGCGGACCAGGAAGCTGCCGGACGTCCAGAATGCCCTGGGCTGCGGATCCGCCGGCCTGCGCCGACGGCCGGCCTCGGTGGCCAGGCTGTCCTGAATGACCGCAGACTGCATCAGCGGACGCATGGCGTTGAGGGTGTGTTCCCGCATGCTGCGCAAGGCTTGCGGGCGCTCGGTGCGGCGGGCCACCTGCGCCGCGAGGCTCTGGTCCTCCAGTTGAGAGCGCTTCAGCACGGCAAGAGCCCGCCGCCCTTTCGGGATGTCCCGTTTCGACGCCTCCTCCAGCAACTCCCGGCGGATCGGCAGCACATCCCGGGGCGAGGTCGACAGGCTGCGCCGTTGGAGCGCCCGCGCGACCGTGGTCACGAGTTGCTGGTCATGGCTGTCGGGCAGGCCCGCCTTGATGATGACCTCGTGGACGTCCTCGTCACTGCTGCGTCGGATGAGTTCGATTTGCTCCCTCACGTAGGCGCGACGATCGGAATCTCTTATCAATAATTTTCTCCCTCTCACAAACGGCACATAATCGCCAATTTCGCCGACTTTTTATGATTGTATTTTCGGGAGACGTCGAGTCAATAATCAAACAACACGGAAAACTGTTTTCCGTATGGACGGATCGTCAGCCTAACTTCTGAGCGATCATTAAAAGCGTATTTATATATAACAAATTTCAAGATATATATTTCATCGAACAGCCGTTATCGAAAGTCGATCGATCTATTTTGACTAGAGCCTGCGACCGCACACGGCATGACCGTCGATACCGATACGATAATCCACGGTTGGAGTAGCCTCGGCGGATGGATGTCCCATTCATCCCCGGCGGTCGATCCGCCACCGTCGGTCGCCGCCGAAAGCCCCGGGGAGGCGACCCCCGGGCTCCCGCTCGGGAAGGAGTTCCGTGCCGGTATCCGGCGCGCAGCGTGCAGGACGTCGAACGCCGGGCCATCGGCGGGCCGCAGCTCCGGCCGCGACAGCAGCCGGGATCTCGTCTCAAAGCCTGTTTGACTTGCGACGACACGATCGCGAGGGGATTTTCCATCCTACCCTCCACCTCATCCTGAGGTGCTGGCGATCACAGATCGCGGGCGGTCGAAGATCGCTGAGCCTCGAAGGAGGGATCCGGTGATTTCGGAGGATTCCGGAGCCCTCCTTCGAGGTCTGTCGATCGAAGATCGCGTGCGATCTCCGATCGCCAACACTTCAGGATGAGGTTGCTGGTGGAATAGATTATATCGATCGGTCGAACAGTCTCTCAGAACTTCTCCTCGATCAGCGCCTCGGCTTCCGGACGCGGCTCGGCCCGGCCGACCGCGGCGGTCAGCATCGGCACCACCTGCTCGGGCGCCTCGGCGACGAGGTAGCTGAGGTCGAGGCCCTCGCGGATGAAGCCGGTGCGGCGCATGTGGTCGAGGAGGCCGAGGAAGGGGGCCCAGAAATCGGCCACCGAGAGCAGCAGGATCGGCTTGGCGTGCTGGCCGAGCTGCGACCAGGTCATCTGCTCGACCAGCTCCTCCAGGGTGCCGATGCCGCCCGGCATCGCCACGAAGGCGTCCGAGCGGTCGAACATCAGCTTCTTGCGGGTGTGCATGTCGGGGACGACGATCGTCTCCTGCACGTCGTCGAGCATGCGCTCGCGCGACTTGAGGAAGTCCGGGATGATGCCGGTGACGTGGCCGCCATGGTCGAGCACGGCGCGGGCCACCGTGCCCATCAGCCCGACATTGCCGCCGCCATAGACCAGCGCGATGCCGGCCTCCGCCAGGTGGCGCCCCAGCGCCCGCGCCGCCGCCTCGAAGACCGGATCGGCGCCGAATCCCGAGCCGCAATACACGCAAACCGTCCGCATCGAGTCTCCGCACCGTTCGCGGCCGCTCTCCGGCCGTCCCTACGCCGCCGCGTCCCACGCAAGTTTCCGGCCGGGCCGGCCCGCCGCGTGGTCTCGCCCGGTCACTGATGTTACTATGGGGTCGATGGCGCCGGCGTGTCGACCGGACGGCGAAAGGTCGCGCCGGGGCTTCGGTGCCCCGGAGCGCCCATCGGCGGAGAGGCTGCGTGACCGGGAGTAGCGTACGATGACCAGCGGGAGGCCGACGACCGAGTTGCGCCGCGGCCTCGTCCTCGGGGCCGTCGGCCTCGTGGCGGGGTTCGTGCTGATCGGCGTCGCGGCGAGCGGCACGCGCCTGTTCTCGCTGCTCTCGCCCGATGCGCCGCCCCCGGCCTCGACGCCCGCGCCGGTCGCGGCGCTGCCGGCACCCGCCGTGCCCGCATCACCCGCTCCCGCAGCGCCGGAGGGCACCCCGGCCTTCGACGTCCTCCGGGTCGAGCCCGACGGGTCGAACGTCGTCGCCGGACGGACCCGGCCCGGGGCCGAGGTCGCGCTGATGCGCGACGGCCGGCCCTTCGCCAGCGCCACGGCCGACGCCGCCGGCAACTTCGCCCTGGTGCCGCCGGCCCTGCCGCCCGGAACCAGCGAGATCACGCTCCAGAGCACCGCGCCGGACGGCACGCGGCTGACCGGCCGCGACAGCGCGGTGGTGGTGGTGGCGCCCGACCGGCGCGCCAAGCCCTTGGTCGCCGTGACGGCACCCGATCGGCCGACCGCAGTCCTGTCGCTGCCCGAGGCTGCGCCCGGCCCGTCCGGGGCCAAGGGCGCCCAGGAGACCAAGAGCGCCCAGAAGACCAACAGCGCCCAGGAGACCAAGGTCGACGAAGAGACCAATGTCGCTCGAGAGGCCAAATCATCGGCCAATCCCTCGCCCGAGGCGAAGGCCTCCCCGAAGGTCGAGGCCAAGAGCGGCGGCCCGATCGGCAAGGGCGCGCCCGAGCGTCCGGGCAAGGAGGAGGCCCGGCCCGAGTCGGTGAAGGTCGTCGGCGTCGATGCCGAGGCGGGCGGCCGGCTCTACGTCACCGCGCGGGGCGCCCCGAAGGCGGCCCTGCGGCTCTACCTCAACGACACGCTGGTGGCTCCCGGCCAGGCCGGGCCGGACGGCCGCATCGCCTTCACGATCGGCAGCGGGGTCAAGCCCGGCGACTACCGGGTGCGGGTCGACCAGGTCGATCCCGCCTCCGGCAAGGTCGAGACCCGGGCCGAGACCGCCTTCGCGATGCCCCTGGCCCTGGGCGAGCCGGCGCAAGCCGCCCCGATCAAACCCGCTCCGGTCAAGCCTGCTCCGGTGCAAGCCGGTCCGGCTCCGGCCGGTCCCGCCCGGTCCGATGCCGCACATCTCGCGCCGTCGCCGCCGCCCGTTCCGGCCCCGCCGGCCGGTCGTCCGGCATCAACCGAGGCGCCCGTGGTCGCGGCGGCGCCACCCGCGCCACC
>NZ_JACWCT010000055.1 GCF_016613415.1 Methylobacterium ajmalii
GCCGGCGCTCGCCCGGATCGCCCCGGCGGGCGAGGCCTTCGCCCGCGACGTCACCGAAGCGTACTTCGCCGAGCGCGGCCGGGCCGTCCGGGCGCTGTACACCGAGGGACGCCGGGAGGAGGGCGACGCGCTCCTGGCCGAGGCCGTGCGCGGCGTCGCCGCGCTGTCGGCCGCCTGCCTGCCGGCCGGGACCCGCGCGGACCCGGCCACCCCCCTCGTCCTGATCCTGGCGGACGGCCTGCCGGACGGCGCCCGGCACCGGCTGGAGCGGACCGTGGCGCTCCTGGACGGCCTCGGCCACGCGGTCCGGGTCTTCGATCTCGGCACCGTCCGGGCCTTCGAGGCGGCGCTGCCGGAGGCGCGGGCCGCGATCGTGGTGCGGATGCCGGCCTGGCCCACCGTCGTGCAGGCCCTGGTGCAGGCGCGGCGCCTCGGCGTCCCGACCCTGTACGAGACCGACGAGCTGACGATCGACCCGCGCCTCGCCCCGCCGCCGCTCCCGGCCTTCGAGGGCCGGATCGGCGAGCGGGTCCACGAGGACCTGGTCTTCGGGGTGGCGCTCTACCGGGCGGCCGCGACGCTATGCGACCACGGCCTCGCGCCGACCCGCGCCCTGGCGCGCCACCTCGACCGGGTCGTCGCGACCGGGCGCAGCTTCGTCGTGCGGGATGCGGCGACGCCGGAACCCGGACCGCGGCACCGGCCGCAGGGCCCGGGCGGCGAGGTCCGGCTGTTCCTGCACGCGCCGCGGACGACGACCCTGCGGGCGTCGGATCCCGCGGGCGCGGCGCTGCTGGGCGCCCTGCGGCGGGAGCCGCGGGTCCGGCTCGTCACCGCCGGCTTCGCCATCCTCGACGAGGCGTTCGCGCCCTTCGCCGACCGCATCGCCGAGCTGGGGCCCGCTCCGGACCGGGACGCGGCGCTGCGCGACAGCGACCTCAACATCGTCCTCGCCGACGGCAGCGAGGCGGAGGGCTGCCTCTCGGCGACCGGCTGGCTGGCCGCCGCGCGCCTCGGGATCCCGACCCTGGCGGGCGATACGCCCGGACATCGCGAAGCGCTGGCAGACGGGGTCGACGTCCGGCTCGCCGCCGACGCGGCCGGCTGGGAGGACGGCCTCGCCGCCCTCGTGGCGCGGCCCGACCTGCGCGCGGCGATCGGGGCTGCGGCCGCCGCCCGCACCGCCGCGCACCATTCGCATGAGGCCGCTGCGGACGACCTTCGCGCGGCGATCGAATCTCTCCGCATCGGGACGCCGCGATGACCGACCCGGACCGCTTCAGCCTGACCGCCCTGCGCCGCGCCCTCGCCCGACGCCTCGATCCCGATCGAGGGAGGCCGCCCGCGCCGGCACCGATCCCGGCGCCCGAGCCGGTTCCGGACACCCTCGACGCCCTGCTGGCGCGCCTCATCGAAGCGATCACCGCCCGGGCGACGACGCTGGCGATGGACGGCTCGTTCTACCACGAGGTCGGCCCGGCGGTGGACGGGGAGAGCCTGGAGGCGCGCTCGGCCGAGGACCTGCTCGCCGCCGCCTTCCGCCCCGGCGCGAGGCTCCTCGATTTCGGCTGCGGGGCGATGCACAGCCGGCCCTTCATCGAATCGCTCGGCTATGCGTGGCAGGGCGTCGACTACCTCGACAGCGTCTCGGGCACGGTCCGGGACGAGGTCGGCCGCCTCGGGGACGCGGTGCGGTTCTACGACGGGCGCGTGCTGCCCTTCGCCGACGGGGAATTCGACGTGGTCTGGGCGATGGTGGTGCTCCACCACGTCCAGCACGTCGACCTCAGCTTCGGCGAGATCGCCCGCGTGCTGCGCCCCGGCGGCAAGCTGATCGGCCAGGTCGCCTATCTGGAGCAGATGCAGGATTACGGCACCTTCAACTTCACGCCCTACGGCCTGAAGGTGGCGGCGCAGGGCGCCGGCCTGCGCCTGACCCGGGTCGACCCGAAGCACGACGCCTTCGTGTTCCTGCTGCGGCGCCTGCTGATCACCCTGACGGCGAGCGACGACACGCCGTTCAACGCCATGATGGGCCCCGAGGGCGTCGTCCACCGCAGCCTGATCGAGACGGGGCGGCGGCTCGGCCTCGACATCCGGATGATCAACCTGCTGCGGCTGCTGTTCTGCACGCATTTCGTGTTCGAGATCGAGAAGCCCGCGCCGTGAGCGCCGCGGCGATGCGGCAGCCCTCCGCTGCACCGGAGCCCCCGCGTCCGGCCGCGGCACGCCCGCGCGCCGGCTGGGCACGGGCGGGCGAGGATCCCGTGGCGGCGGTCCGGCTGGCGGAAGCCCTGCGGAATTCCGGCGACATCCTGGGCGCGGGCGCGGTCCTGGCCGAGCTGTGCCGGCTCTTTCCCCACCTGCCCTACGGCTGGCGCGAGCGCGCGGTGCTGCGCTGGCGCGCGGGCGACGCCGCGGGGGCCGCGGGCGACTTCGCCCGGGCGCGGGCGGCGGATCCGGGCGACCTCCTCACCCTGGTCCAGGCGGTGCGCCAGCTCGCCGGCGCGGGCCGGCTCGACGCGGCAGAATCCTGCCTCGCCGATTTCGCGCCGCGCGATCCGGCGCAGGTCCGCCGGGTCGCGCGACTGGAGCAGTTCCTCGCCTACCTGCGGCTCCATCCCGAGGCGGAGGCGATGCGCCTCGCCATGGCGGTCCGGGCGAGCCCGCGCCACCTTGACACCGCGGCGGTGGAGGCGCGGATCGCCGCCGCCCTGGCCGAGAGAAGGCCCTTCTCGCTGATCCGGCTCGGCGACGGCGAGGGCGCCTGGATCAGCGATCCCGACGAGGCGGACGGACGCTTCCGCCAGCTCTACCGTCGCAACCGCAAGCGCATCCTGCGGACCTGGTTCGGCACCGACGCCCTGGTCGACCGACCCGACTTCCTGGCCCTGCGCGAGCGGTTCCTGGCGACGATCCCGGCCGCCTCGGTGGTGGGCGTGACCTACCCGGAGCGGGTCCGGCACGAATACGGCCTCGCCAGCCCCGACGGGGTGCCGAGCTGCACCAACGTGCTGCGCCACGTCGCGCCGCTGGTCGGCGAGGGCGGACCGTCGGTCTGCACCCACGACATCCACCTCGACCTGCACCATGCGGGGGCGCTGCGCCGCCTGATGGCGGCCGGCCACCCGGTCGGCCTGATCTCGTGCCACCCGCCGCTCGCCGCCGCGCTCGCGCGCCTTCCCGGCATCCGGGTCGCCGCCGCCGTGCTCGTGCCCGAGGAGAAGGGCTTTACCGCCGTCATCGGGACGACGGGCCTGGCGGGAACCCACTACCCGGATGCCTTCGGCCGGGTGACCGCGCGCCTGCGCGGCCGGGACTGGTCCGGCACGCTCTGGCTCGTGGCGGCCGGCTATCTCGGCAAGCTCTACTGCCACGAGATCGCCGCGCGGGGCGGCGTCGCCGTCGACATCGGCTCGATCGCCGATGCCTGGTCCGGCAAGGCGACCCGCCCGGGCCTCGCCGACCTCTCGCGCTACCGCCTCGGCGCGCCCCGGCCCGGCGGAGACGCGCGATGACCCATCCGGACGGACACGCCATGGCGACGCTTCGCAAGTCTCTCTCGGCCGATTCTCTCTCCGCCACGACCTCCCACGAGACGGTGCTGCACGGGCTGGGGATGCGCCGGCCCCTCGACCTGGCGGTGGCGGTCGTCACCGCGCATCCGGATGACGAGACGATCGGGCTGGGCGGCGTCATGGCCCACCTGCGCAACCTGACGCTGCTCCAGCTCACCGACGGCGCCCCCCTCGATCCCGCCGCCGCCGCGGGGGCGGGCTTCCCGAACCGGCAGGCCTACGCGGCGGCGCGGCGGGGCGAGATCGTCGACGCCCTCGCGGTGCTGGTCGAGGGCCGGCTTTCCCGCCAGGTCTTCTACGAGGTCCCGGACGGGCGGCTCGCCGACCACCTCGCCGGGGTGGTGGAACGGCTCGTCGAGGACCTGATCTGCGTCGACGCCGTCCTGACCCACCCCTACGAGGGCGGCCATTTCGATCACGACGCGGCGGCCTTCGCGGTGCAGGAAGCCTGCACGCGGCTCGCGCGGCTCGGGGGCCACGTCCCGGCACGGCTCGAATTCACCAGCTACCACCGGGTCGGTGGCCGGTTGCGCACCGGGCGCTTCCTCGACGACCCGTGCGCGCCCGAGGTCGTCGTGCCGCTGACGCCGGAAGCGGCGCGCCGCAAGGAGGCGGCCTTCGCCTGCCACCGCAGCCAGACCGGCAATCTCGGCCTGTTCGGGTTCGGTCCCGAGCGCTTCCGGGCGGCACCGATCTACGACTTCTCGCGCCCGCCCCCGGGCAGCGAGGTCATGTACGGGGTGGAGGTGTGGCGCGGCCTGAGCCGGGCCTTCGCGGCCGCGACGCAGAGTTGACGCGGATCGCCGCCTATTCCCCCGGCGCCATCCCGGCCCTCGGCCGGCCGGCGCAGTAGCCCGCCACCGTCCCGATCGCCCACAGCGCCTTGTCGTACGCCGTCCCGGCATCCCGTCGCAGCAGCGCGCGGCCGCCACTCGCGGTGAAGCGGGCGAGGCGGAAGGCGAGGTAGGGCAGGCCGTAGCGGTGGAGCCGCAGCACCCGGCCGAACCCGCGGGCGTAGTCGGCGGCGCGGGCGTGGCGGCCGGCGCTCGCCACCTGGTCGTGGTGGACGATCAGGCGGTGGCGGAAGACCACTCCCCTCCCCTGCCCGAGGAGGCGCAGCAGGAAGTCGGTCTCCTCGCCGGAGCGGAACGGGGTCGCCGCCCCGACGCCGAGGGTCTCGTCGAAGCCGCCGACGGCGCGGGCGGCCTCGCGGCGCACGAACAGGCCGTTGGAATTGCCCGCCGACCAGACGTTGCGCCGGTCGACCGCGCGGTCGGCAGGCAGGAAGGCCCCGAGGGATTCGCGGCCGGCCGCGTCGAGGGTGCGCCCGGTCACCGCGTCGGCCTGCGGATGCGCCGCGAACAGCCCCGCCACCTCGGCGACCAGGGTGTCCGGGTACCAGCAATCGTCGTCCGGGAAGGCGATCAGCTCGCCGCGGCAGCGGGCGAGCCCGACGTTGCGGGCGCGCGACAGGCCCGGGGCCGAGCGGACATGGTCGATGGCGAGGTCGTCGCGGTAGCGCGCCACCAGCGGTTCGAGGGTGCCGGGCTCGTTCTGGTCGACGAGCACCACCTCGAAGTCGCGGCGGGTCTGGCGGGTCAGCGAGTCGAACAGGCGCTCGAGCTGGGCCGAGCGGCCCTTGGTGCAGACGAGGAGCGAGAGGAGCGGCGAGGAGGCGGGCATGGCGGGGCTCGGGATCGCGGTGTCTCCGGTCATGGGCGTTCAGCCGCTGCGCGAGAGGCGCAGCGACAGGCCGCCCGGGCTTCGGCTCGGCCGAGCCGGGGCCGGCTCGGCGGTCGGCCGCGCCTCTCGCACCACCCGCTCGAGCAGCGCGAAGACCCGGTCCTGGTCGGCCTGGCGACTGAGGTTGTGGTCGGTGCCCGGCAGGATCGTGACCGGATAGCCGAGGCGGCGGCCGATCCGGTCGTCCGAGGCGCCGAAATGCGCCTGTACGGTCGGGATGCCGAGGTCGTCGGCGCTGTAGACCATGCAGATCCGCGCGCCGCGCCGGCGGATGCGCGCCACCCGCCCGGCGACGCTGGCGCGCTGCAGCGTGCGCCACGGCATCCGGGCGCTCCAGCGGTCGAGGCGGGCGGCGGCGTCGCGCAGGAGCGCGGCGGCGATGCGCGACAGCCCGATCTCGCCGCTGAGGATGCGGCGCCAGAACCGGCCCTGCCGGGCGCGGGCGAGGTAGCCCTGGCTGTGGCGGAAGGTGTCCCGCACCATGGTCTCGACGTCGGTGCCGGGCTTCAGGTCGAAGCAGTACAGGTTGACGAGGAGGGCGGCGCGCAGGCGCGCATCCTGCGCCAGGGCCTGGAACGCCTGGTAGGCGCCGCTGCAATTGCCCAGGATCACGCCCGGGGTGTACCCAAGCCCCGCGAGATGGTCGATCGCCGCCGTGACCTCGCCGACCGAATCCGCCGCGTAGAGCGGCAGCGAGCCGTCCGGCCGGTCGGGACTGTCGCCGATGCCGCGCAGATCGAAGCGGAACGAGGCGATGCCCGCCGCCGCCAGCCGCCGCGCCATCCGGGTGGTCTGCCGGCCGTGCCCGGCCCGCGGATTGCGGCCGGAATTGACCACCAGCACGGTATCGCCGCTCCACGCGCCGGCCGGCCGGCACAGGATGCCGACGAGGCCGGGGCCGAAGCGCGACACCTCCTCGGACCACGCCGCGTCCGTCAGCCGGCAGGGCTCGAGGGATCGGTCCCGCGCCCCGTCCCTCTCCCCCGTCGCGCCGTCCACCGCGAAGTCGCGCACGAGCGCGAAGGTCTGCTCGGGGGTGCGGGAGAAGAGCGGATCGGAGACGAGCTGGGTCAGGTCGGGGAACGGCCCGGTCTCGACGGCGCTGCCCAGCGCCCGGTAGCGCCCGGCCAGGGCCTCGACCTTCGGGCCGAGCAGCAGGATCCGGGGCGCGGGCGGGCGCGCCGGCGCCATCAGGTCGAGGCCGGCGAGGTCGGTGAGGGTCCGGGCCCCGAGCACGAAGCTGCCGACCATCAGCGCGTCGGGCTCCTGGGGCATCGGCGTGCGGTCGGGCATCACGTCGAGGAGGCGCGACTGCATCGCCATCTCGCGCCGGTAGGCCTTGCCGGTGACGAACGGGCTCAGCATCACCAGCCGGTCGATCCCGGCCCCCGCGGAATCCTCCTGCGACAGGGCCGCCAGGGTGGCGCCGAGGCGCAGGCCTACGACCGCGACCTCCTCCACCCCCGCCCGCTCGCGCAGGAAGGCGATGCCGGCGCGGATCGCGTCGAGGGCCGCCGGGATCTCGGGGCCGTCGGGGTCGCGCGAATCGCCCTGGCCGGGATAGTCGAAGCGCAGGGTCGGGCAGCCGGCCCCGGCGATCGTCGCGGCGAGCTCGCGCCAGGAGCGGTAGGCGCAGCCCTGCTCGAAGCCGAAGGTGCCGCAGAGCAGCACCCCGCGCCGCAGCGGGCCGGGCGCGTACCAGGCGAAGGCGTCGCCCAAGGCGCCCGGAATGGCGACCGGGATGGGATCAGTCGGGCTCACGGCGTGTCTCGGGGTCGGGGACGGGCTCACGGGCGGGCGACCCGCACGGGGTGGTCGCGCAGCCAGCGCGCGAGCCGGAGCTTCAGGATCGTGACGAGGAAGACCGCGACGTCGAGGGTGTAGCGGCGCCCCAGCCGGCGCGGCTCGCGCAGGAGGCGGAAGACCCATTCGAGCCGCAGCGCCCGGACGGCCTCGGGCGCCCGGGTCGCCGTGCCGGCGATGTAGTCGACGAGCGCGCCGACCCCCATCAGCAGGCGCGCGTCGAGCCGCGCCCCGTGCTCGGCGATGAACAGCTCCTGGCCCGGGTTGCCGAGGGCGACGAGCAGGATGTCGGGCGCGGCGGCGTTGATCTCGGCCACGACCGCGCCGGCCTCCTCGGGCCGGAAATAGCCGTGGCGCACGCCGACGACCCTGTGCTGGGGATAGGCGAGCGCGAGGTTGCGGGCCGCGGCCCCGGCGATGCCGGGCTTGGCCCCCAGGAGGTAGAGCGTGCGCGGCGTCGTCTCGGCGGCCAGGAAGGCCGGGACGAGGTCGGTGCCGTTGAGGTTCTCGCGGAAGAACCGGCCGCGGAACAGCGCCGAGCACAGGTCGATGCCGAGGCCGTCGCTGACGAGGAGGAAGCCGCGCAACGCCGCCGCGTAGGCCGGCTCGCGCAGGGCCGCCAGCAGCATGTTGGCGTTGCAGAAGCCGAGGCAGAGCTGGGTTTTCCGCTCCAGCACCTCGTGCAGGTGAGCGAGGAGCTCGTCGCGGGTGAGATCGGCGACGCTGACGCCTTCGAGGTCGAGCCGGTCGGCGCTCGCAGCTCGGGGCGCCGTGTCGAGGGCGCGATCAGGCATGGGACGCTTCCGAGGGGGTGGGAGGATCCGTGTCGAGGCAAGATCATCGCCGTGATCGGTGAAGAAGTACCGACCGGCGCCACCCCGCGCAAAGTCAATGCGCCGCCCCCGGACGGAGATGCAGCCTTAATTCGGCACAAGGTTAACGACACCTTGGAGAGATTTCGACTCGCAGGTTTCGCAACCTTGACGAAAGGCTAAGCTTGTCGTCATGGGTCGACGATCGCGATGCTGTCGCGGCGATTGTCTTGGGCGCACGAGATCGCGTTAAAGGCCCGATAGGAGATGGCTGCTACGCCGGGCGGGAGGAGGGCCGGCACCGGCTGCCGCCCACCCGCCCGATCGAGAGGCGACGGACACGATGCTGACACTCGTCGCGCGACTGCGCCGGTCGGGGCGCTCGCAGCAATTCGCCTCGGCCTTCGTCGCCCGGATCGCCAGCGCGGTCCTGGGCTTCGTGATGCTGCTCGTCGCGAGCCGGCTGCTCACCACCTACGAGTACGGCGTCTACGTCTTCCTGTTCACCCTCGGCAGCGGGCTCGGGCTGATCGCGGCGCTCGGCCAGCAGAACCTGGTGCTCAAGCATTACCGGGCTCAGGGCGGCGTCGGGCCGCACAACGACGCCCTGGTGCGCTACAATCTCGGCTGGCTGACCGCCGCGACCGTCGCGATGGTGGCGGTGAGCGCGGCGGTGTTCGTCGCCGAGGAATCGCTGCCCGATCCCTATCACCGGCTCCACCTCGCCTGCGCCTTCGCGGCGGTGTTCGCGCTCGCCGAGTACCTGCAGAGCTACTTCCGCGTCCACGGCCGGATCTGGCTCGCGCTGCTGCCGCGGGAGGTGATCTGGCGCGGCGCCTGCTCGGTCGCGTTCGCCGCCGCGGCGCTCCTCGGCCTCCTCGACGGTGCCACCGCGGCGATGCAGATCCTGCTCGGGCTGCTCGCCGCGACGACGCTCTACCAGTTCTGGCACCTCGCGGCCCATCACGGCTGGGATTCCTGGCGCGGGGGCCTCTGGCGCGGGGGCCTGCGCCACCCCGCCAAGGGCGCGGCCTGGCGCGGTGAGAGCCTGCTGTTCACGGCCAACAACGCCATGGTGGCGGTAACGGCCTTCCTCGAGACCGTGATCGTCGGCGCGCTGCTGGGCATGGAGCAGGCGGCGTTCTACTTCGTGGCCCTGCGCTACGCGACGCTGGTGAACCTGCCGAGCGCGGCGATCGACACGGTCAGCATGCCGATGATCGCCGCCCATTTCCAGGCCGGCGACCGGGTCGGCGCGCAGCGCCTGGTCGGCCGGCTGTCGCTCGCGAGCTTCGCGATCTCCGCGGCCGGCGCCCTGGTGATGGCGGTCGGCGCGCCGTTCGCGCTCGCCCTGTTCAAGCCCGATTTCGCCGCCCATACCGACGTGCTGATGGTGCTGAGCCTGTCCTCGGTCGTCATCGCGTTCTTCGGGCCCGGGGCCACGCTCCTGACGATCGGCGGCGGCGAGCGCTACATCTTGGTCGCCAACGCGGCGTTGTTCTCGGTCTACGCGGTGCTACTCTGCCTCGTGGCGGTGCCGTTCGGCATCCTCGGCGTCGCGGTGGCGAACGTGGTCTGGACGGTGGTGATCAACCTCGTCCTGGCGCGCTGGGTGCGGGCGCACTGGGACGTGGACAGCCGGGCGACCGCCTTCTTCACGCGCCGGGCCTGGAGCCCGGTGCCGGCCGTCCCGCCCGGGACGGTCCCCCAGGCGGCAGAGTGACGGGCAACAGACGTGACAAGCGACCGACCCGACATGGCCCGCCCGCTCGCCCGCTTTCCCTCCGCCGCCCTGTCGCTGGCCGGTCCCCTCCTCGCGGGCGCGCTTCTGGCGGCCGCGCTCCCGGCCGAGCCGGCGCGCGCGGCCCAGCCGGCGCCGCTCCTTTGCCTGCGCGGGGTCAACATCAGCGGGGCCGAGTTCGGCACCGTGCCGGGGCGCTACGGCTTCGACTACCTCTACCCCTCCGCCGAGACGATCGGCCGCTTCGCCGCCCTCGGGCTGACGGCGATGCGGCTGCCGATCCGCTGGGAGCGGCTGCAGCCGGCCCTGCGCCAGCCCCTCGACCCGGACGAGCTCGCCCGGCTCGAAGCCGCGGTCGCGGCCGCGACGCAGGCCGGCCTGCGCACGGTGATCGACCTGCACAACTACGCCTATCACGGCAAGGCGCGGGTCGATTCGGAGATGGTGACGGCCGAGGCCTTCGCCGACCTCTGGCGGCGGCTGGCGCAGCATTTCCGCGGCGACGCCTCGGTGGCGTTCGGGCTGATGAACGAGCCGCACGACATCCCGGCCGCGCGCTGGCTCGTAGCCGCCAACGCCGCCATCGCGGCGATCCGCGAGACGGGGGCGAGGCAGCTGGTCCTGGTCTCGGGTTCGGGCTGGAGCGGCGCCCATAGCTGGACCGCCGATTTGCCCACCGGCAACAACGCCGCGATCATGCTCGGCGTGGTCGATCCGGCCCGCAACACCGCCTACGAGGTCCACCAGTATCTCGACGCCGACTTCTCCGGCACCCATGCCGAGTGCAGCCGGGGCGCCGACGCCCTCGAGGCGGTGGAGCGCCTCACCGGCTGGCTGGCGAAGACCGGGCGCCGCGCCTTCCTGGGCGAGATCGGCGCCTCGGCGCGCCGCAACTGCCCGGAGCGCCTGCGGGCGGTGCTCGACCACGTCAACGCCAACCCGCAGCAATGGGTCGGCTGGACCGCCTGGGCTGCCGGCGACCTGTGGGCGCCCGACTACCCCCTGAAGCTCGACCCCGCCGGCGCCAACGCTCCCGTGGTGGCCGCGATCCAGGCCGCCGCCCAGGCCAAGCCGACCTGCGAGCGGTGAGCGGCGCGACGAGCCCTGGGGAGAACCCCGTCATGACGAGCCCGGCGCGGCCCCTCTCGATCCTCCACGTCGTCCGCCAGTTCCTGCCGAACCGGGGCGGACTCGAGGACGTGGTCGCCAATCTCGCCCGCGAGCAGGCGCGCCTCGGCCATCGGGTGCGGGTCGTCACCCTCGACCGGCTGTTCTCGAAGCCCGAGGTGCGGCTGCCGGCGCGCGAGCGCCTGGAGGGGATCGACATCGAGCGGATCCCGTTCTCCGGCTCGCACCGCTACCCGCTGGCTCCCTCTGTGTTTCGCCACCTCGGCGACGCCGACCTCGTCCACGTCCACGCCGTCGACTTCTTCTTCGATGCGCTGGCCTGGGCGCGGCCCTTCCACCGCCGGCCGATGGTGGCGACGACCCACGGCGGCTTCTTCCACACCAACGCCCATTCGCGGCTCAAGGCGCTGTGGTTTTCCGGCCCGACCCGGGTGAGCGTGCGGGCCTACGAGGGGATCGTCGCCTGCAGCGAGAGCGATGCCCGGATGTTCGCGCCGATCACGCCCGCCGGCGTGACGGTGATCCCGAACGGGGTCGACCTCGACAAGTTCGCGGGCGCCGCCTCGGCCGCGCCGCGCCGCGCCCTCCTGACGATCGGCCGGTTCTCGCACAACAAGCGCCTCGACCGGCTGCTTTCCGCCATGCGGGCGCTCGGCCCCGGCTGGCGGCTGCGGATCGTCGGGGTCCCGTCCGACGTGACGGTCGCGGCGCTCACCGCCGAGATCGACCGGCTCGGCCTGACCGACGCGGTGACGCTCCATGTCGGGCTCGACGTCCCGGCGGTCCGCGAGCTCATCGGGCAGTCGAGCCTGTTCGTCTCGGCCTCAGAGTACGAGGGCTTCGGCCTCGCGCTGATCGAGGCGCTGAGCGCCGGCCTCGTTCCCGTTGCCCATCCCAACGACGCCTTCGCTTGGCTCAAAGAGCGCCACCCCTTGATTTCGCTGTGCGATTTCGCCGACCCCGCGAGCGCGGCCGGGGCGATCCGGGACGCCTACGCGCGCCTGGCCGAGGGCCGGCTCGATCCCGGCGCCGCAAGCCTGCCCGGTGCCGAGGATCTGTCGGAGTACCGCTGGCCGCGTGTCGCCGCCCGCTACGTCGCGCTCTACGAGGCCGCCCTGGCGGGAACGGGCGCAGGGACGGGCCTCCGCCCGTCAACATCTCGTTAACCCTCTTCCCCGACCCTGGGCGGCCCCCTCCCCTGCCCCGGGGCGCGCGTCCTGCGCGCCGGCCCCGCCAGCACAAGGACGAAGATGCAGCTCGTCGTGACCGCCCACACCGCCGACGGCCCGCTCTCGCACCAGCGCACCTCGCCCGAGGACGCCCTGCAGAAGGCGCAGGAACTCGAGGCCGAGGGCCACGATTGGGTCGTCATCACCGACATCACCGGGCGGCACTACGCGCCGCCGGAATTCGACAGCCTGTTCCTCAATCCCGGCCGCTGACGCTCCAAGTCCCCACGCACCATGTCCTCGACCACCATGTCCCCGATCACCGTCTACGTCGACGCCGATGCCTGCCCGGTCAAGGACGAGGTCTACCGCGTCGCCGGGCGGCACGGCGCGCATGTCGTGGTGGTGGCCAACAGCTTCATCACCGTCCCGCGCGAGCCGTGGATCGAGCGGGTGATCGTCTCCGACAAGTTCGACGCCGCCGACGACTGGATCGCCGAGCGGGCCGGGCCGCACGCCGTCGTGGTCACCGCCGACGTGCCGCTGGCGAGCCGCTGCGTGAAGGCCGGGGCCAGCGTGCTCGGGCCCACCGGCAAGGCCTTCACCGATTCCTCGGTCGGCATGGCGCTCGCCACCCGCGACCTGATGCAGTCCCTGCGCGAGGCCGGCGCGGTCACCGGCGGTCCCAAGCCGTTCTCGGCCAGGGACCGTTCGGCCTTCCTCGGCGCCCTCGACCGGGCCCTGGTGCGGCTGCGGCGCAACGCCCAGGGCGGCTGAGACGGACGCGGGCGAACTTCCCTACCCCCTGCGGGTTCCCTGTCGTCGGCCGCGGTTCCCGCGCCTGCCGCACGGGAGAGCCAGCATGTCGGTCGAGGAAAAGACGGTCCACTACGACAGCCCGGCCGGCGGCTGGGGCTCGGTGCGCGGCATCGCCGAGGTGTTCGGCAAGGAATGGGCGACGCCGCTCGCCACCGAGACCCTGTTCCACCAGAACAAGCCCGGCGGCTTCATGTGCACGTCGTGCTCGTGGGCCAAGCCCGCGAACTACCACCCGTTCGAGTTCTGCGAGAACGGCGCCAAGGCGACGCTGTGGGAGCTGACCACGCGGCGCTGCAAGCCCGAGTTCTTCGGCAAGCACACGCTGACCGAACTGCGCGGCTGGAGCGACTACGAGCTGGAGCAGACCGGACGCCTGACCCATCCCTTACGCTACGACCGCGCCAGCGACCGCTACGTGGCGTGCGGCTGGGACGAGGCGTTCCGGGAGATCGGCGCCGAATTGCAGCGGCTCGATCCCAAGTCGACGGTGTTCTACTCGTCGGGACGGGCGAGCCTCGAGACCTCGTATCTCTACGCCCTGTTCGCGCGGCTCTACGGCCACAACAACCTGCCCGATTCCTCCAACATGTGCCACGAGACGACCTCGGTGGCCTTGAAGAAGGTAATCGGCGAGAGCGTCGGCACGGTGGTGTTCGACGATCTGTCGACCTGCGACGCGATGTTCTTCTTCGGCCAGAACACCGGCACCAACTCGCCGCGGTTCCTGCACCCGCTGCAGGAGGCCTCGAAGCGGGGCGTGAAGATCATCACCTTCAACCCCGTGCGCGAGCGGGGTCTGGAGAGCTTCACCAACCCGCAGAGCCCGGTCGAGATGCTGACCCGCAAGGCGACGCCGATCAGCGCGCAGTACCACCAGGTCCGGCCCGGCGGCGACATCGCGGCGATCCTCGGCCTGTGCAAGCACGTCTTTGCCGCCGACGACGCCGCCAAGGCGCGCGGCACCCGCGTCCTCGACGTCGACTTCATCGCCCAGCACACGACCGGGCTCGACGCGTTCGAAGCCAAGGTCCGGGCGACCCCGTGGGAGGAGATCGAGCGCGAATCGGGACTGGCCCGTGCCGACATCGAGGCGGCGGGCCAGGTCTATGTCGAGGCCGAGCGGGTCTGCGCCTTCTACGGCATGGGCCTGACGCAGCACGTCCACGGCTTCGAGAACGTCGCGATGGTCGTCAACCTCCTGCTGCTCAAGGGCAATATCGGGCGCGACGGCACCGGCGTGTCGCCGGTGCGGGGCCACTCCAACGTGCAGGGGCAGCGCACCGTCGGCATCTCGGAGAAGCCCGAGCTGGTGCCCCTCGACCGGATCGCCGCGCAGTTCGGGTTCGAGCCGCCGCGGGAGAAGGGCGTCAACACTGTCGAGGCCTGCGAGGGCATCCTGAAGGGCACGATCAAGGCCTTCATCGGCCTCGGGGGCAACTTCGTGCGGGCGATCCCCGACCAGGACCGGATGGAGAAGGCCTGGACCGGCATGCGGCTCACCGTGCAGGTCGCGACGAAGCTCAACCGCTCGCACCTCGTCAACGGCGAGATCGCCTACCTGCTGCCCTGCCTCGGCCGGACCGAGGAGGACAAGCAGGCGGGCGGGCCGCAGGCGGTCAGCGTCGAGGATACGTTCAGCTGCATCTACGGCTCGAAGGGCCGCCGCACGCCGGCGAGCGACTTCCTGAAATCCGAGGTCGCGATCGTGGCCGGCCTCGCCAAGGCGACGCTCGCGCCGAACCCCAAGGTGACCTGGGACGCCTGGGTCGGCGATTACGGCCTGATCCGCGACGAGATCGCCAAGACCTACGTCGAGGAGTTCCACGACTTCAACGACCGGCTCTGGATCCCCGGCGGGTTCTACCGCGGCAACTCCGCCCGCGAGCGGATCTGGAAGACTGAGAGCGGCAAGGCCACGTTCACGGCGCCAGGGGTGATGTCGGCCGCCGGGTTCGGGGATGCGGACGGGCGCTACCGGCTGATCACCATGCGGTCGAACGACCAGTTCAACACCACGATCTACGGCTACAGCGACCGCCTGCGCGGGATCGAAGGCACCCGCGACGTGCTGCTGATGAACCCGGCCGAGATCCGCCGGGCGGGCCTCACGGAAGGCCAGGTCGTGTCGCTCGTCAGCGATGCCGGCGACGGCATCACCCGGGAGGTGACCGGCCTCACCGTGACGCCGTTCTCCCTGCCGGACGGGTGCCTGGGGGCCTATTACCCCGAGATGAACCCGCTGATGGCGCTCTCGCACCACGACATCCAGTCGGGAACGCCGGCCGCGAAATCGGTGCCGGTGCGGATCAAGCCGGAGGCCGGCGGACCGAAGGCCGACCGGCGCGAGCCGACCGGGCATTCGGCCCATCCGATCTGAGGGGGTGCCGCCCCCCTCCCCCACCCCGGTTGGGCCTCCGGCACCACGCATCAAAGTGCCGGTTGCACACCGATGGCGCACAATTGTGCTTGTGTGGGGGCGGCGCGGCGGCTACCACTGTGATCACAGACACGACACAAGCCGCCCTCGAGAGCGGTCCGCAGTCTGGGGAGGAAGGCCCTCTTGAAGGGCAAGCACCGCCGCGACGCCATCGCGGCGGTGCTTCTCGTTTGGGGTCACGCCGCTCCACGAGATGACGAACGTGCCGGCGGTGACGCCGCCGCTCGCCAGCGCCCGCCCCCGGACCGCTCGCGGCCGATGGCCACCACCGCGAGAGATCCCGCCCGGCCGATGGCCTCTGAGGGATACGACGGGACTGCGCCCGTCAGAACCGCCCCGCCAGGGTCAGGCGCAACGCGGTCGGCTCGACCGGGTGGAAGTGCCGGTCGGCCACGGCGGCGGCCTCTCCGGGCAGGCGGGACTCGTAGAAGTAGGTGATCTGGTCGGCCTTCGCGTTCGTCAGGTTGAGCACGTCGAGGGCGAGGCTCACGCCGTTGTCGAAGGCGTAGCCGAGCCGGCCGTTGAGCAGCGCGGTCGGCTTCGAGCGCACCGAGTTGTCCTCGATCAGCGGCCGGGAGCCGAAGTAGCGGAAGCGCAAGGATCCGAACCAGCCCCGGCCCTCGCCGAAGGTGACCCCCGCCGACGCGATGGTGGTCGGCGCCTCCGGCACGCGCTGGCCGACGGGGTCGCGGTCGGAGAAGCGCGCGTTGGTGATCGTCAGGTCGCCCTCCAGCCGCAGCCACGGCGTGACCGCGTAGTGGTTGCTCCACTCGATGCCGAAGCGGCGGGTCGGCCGGCTCGGCTCGGTGGTACCGGTGTCGCCCTGGAACAGGTTCTCGGAGGCGAAGTCGAGCCGGAACAGGGCGAGGCTCGTCTCCAGCCCGGCGATGGAACGGTTGCGGATCCCGACCTCGTAGCCCGTCGAGGGCACCAGGAACGGCGAGCGGCTGATGTTGAACAGCGGGCTTGCCGGATCGACCGTCGCGGTGACGCCGCGGACGTCGTTCGAGTGGAAGCCGCCGCCGTAGTTCACGTAGATCTCGGTATCGAGCCACGGCCGGAGCACCGCGCCGAGCTTCGGGGTGACGATGCCGTCGCGGGCCCGGCCCGAGTTCGCCGGGGTGTCGGAGCGGACATCGGCCGAGTAGCCGTCGGCCCTGAAGCCGACGCTGGTGCGCAGCCAGTCGGTCCAGCGCACCCGGTTCTCGTAGTAGAACGCCGCGCTCGCCTCCAGCACCCGGTCGTCGAGCACCGTCGAGCGGTACTGCCGCGCCGTGGTGTTGAACAGGCCGACCCGGATGTCGTCGGTGCGGGTCTGGAGGCCGATCTCGTTCTCCATCGGCAGCCCGAGCAGGTCGCCCTGGAAGACGCGGCTGATCTCGCCCCCGCCGAGCACCCGGGCGTCGCGCTGGCGGAACTGGTCGCCGTTGACGGGATCGTTGAGGAAGTAGGTGAAGTTGTTCCAGAGGTTCATCTGGTAGCGGATCACGTAGGCCGAGGCCCGGGTGATGCCGCCCGCGTCCGATTGGCTCCAGCGTCCCGAGAGCGAGAAGCGCCCGGTCTCGCCGCCATCGGTCGGGTCCAGCGTGCCATAGCGGCCGATGATCCCCTCCGCCACCGCCCGCTCGGGGATCTGGTTGGTGGCGTTCCACTTCGCCCAGTAGGCCATGCCGGTGACGGAAAACCCGTCGGTCGCGGTGCCCTGGCTGTAGCGGGCGACGCCGTTGAGCTTGCGCAGGGCATCGGGCACCACCCACGGCCCGTCGTAGGTCTGCGCCTCGCCCGCCACCAGGAGGTTGCCCGCGCCGAGCGGCACGGAGGCGGCCGAGAGCCCGCGCTTGTAGCCGAAGCTGCCCAGCGTGGTCAGCGCGACGTTGCGGTCGAGCTTGTCGAGGTAGTCGATCCGCACCGATCCCGCCGAGGCGAAGTCGCCGTCGCGGACGAAGTACGGGCCCTTGTGGAATTCGACGGCGCCGACGAGCTCGGGGATCAGGAAATTGAGGTCGGCATAACCCTGGCCGTGGGCATGGGTGCGCATGTTCACCGGCATGCCGTCGACGTGGATGGCGATGTCGGTGCCGTGGTCGAGGTTGAAGCCGCGCAGGAAGAACTGGTTGGCTTTGCCCTCGCCGGAATGCTGGGTGACGATCAGGCCCGGCACCGATTCCAGTACCTCGCCGGGACGGGTGACGGGGCGGCTGTTGAGCTGCGCGCCCGAGATGATCCCGGCGCTGGCGGCATCGACGGTCGCGAGCGCTCCGCCGATGCCGGTGACGCCGCCGACGTAACCGGCACTGGCGGCGGGGCCCGACGACGCGGGCGGCGGGGCGGAGACCTCGATCTCGTCGAGGCGGATCTCGCCCGCAGGCCCCTGGGCACCGGCAGGCGAGGATGCCACGGCGGCGATGCAGGCGACGAGCGGGGGAACGAACGAAAGGCGGGAGGCAGGCACGGTCGGGACTCGGGCAACGGCAGTGGCACGTCACCGCGAACGAGGCCGCCCGGATCGCGAAGACCCGTTCCGACACCCGTCAGGACACCCCGCCCGACGCGCTTCGCGCGTGACCACGACTGACGGCAGGTCTCCTGGCTCGCGGGTCGGTGCCCGCCACCGTCTTCCCGGGTGAGTCACCCAGTGACTATGGTGGTGGAAGGCTCGCCGCTTACAGTTGCGGGGGCAGCCGCGGCATCGGGTAAACCCCCACCGCGTTCCCTTTTGATCCCCGAGGGGAACCGTCGCCGTGAGGGTGGCGGTTCGGGGGATCCGGGTCAATGCCCCGCGGTGCGATTACGAACGCGCATGTCTCGTCGCCGGCAGGTCGTTGCACCCGGGCACCGATGCGCGCCGGGCCGGTCCGCGGTCGAGGCCACGCCCCGGGACACGATCCGGCATCACGCGGTCCGCTCCGGTTCCGGCGGATCCGGAAACGGCGTCCAGTGGGTGAACGCCTCCGGGGCGTAGCCGTGCTCGGTGGTGGCGACGTGCCAGGGGCGCGCATCGCCGACACGCCCGGGATCCCAGCGGATCACGGCGCGCCGGTCCGGCTCGTCCCGGTGGATGGCGATGATCCAGCGGCCGTCCTGGGGCGCGCGATCGATGGGCCTCCAATCGGTCATCGGCTGCTCCTCATCGTCTGCTCCGTCGCGGCGGACACTCGTCGTCCAACGCGCCGCGCCTGCCGCCGTTCGCCGTCAGCGCGGCGCGGACCCGCGCACCAGGCGCTCGCCGGCCTCGCATTCGCGCAGGAAGGTCGCCCGTCCGTCGCCGGTGATGCCGCTCCGGTCGGCCTTGGCCTCGCAGACCTCCCGTTCGCCAGTCCGCGGCACATCCTCGGCGAGGGCGGCGGCGGGAGCCAGGAAGGGGGCCAGGACGGGGGCCAGCAGGGCGAGGAGCAGGACGGCGCGGCGCATGGCGGATCTCGGAATGTCGGGCGGGACCGGTGAGGCATCGTCGCGCCCGTGCGATGGTTCCCTTGCGTCGGCGGTTCCTGTCAGGGCTTGGCGCGGCCGGCCCGGTAGGCGGCCAGGATCTCCGGCAGCCGGTCGAGGACGTAGTCGGCGAGGCCCGGCTCGACGGTCTCGTCGAAGGACAGGGCGACCCGATCCGGGCGGCGCTCGATCCGGGCGATGCCGCGGCCGGCCTCGTCGCTCCAGACCTGCGGAGCCGGTTTCGGGGCCGCCGGGGGGGCGAGCGCGTGCAGCACGGCCGCGAAGCGCTCGTTCGTCGGCGTCCCGGCGAGGGCCGGATCGGCGATGAGCCCGGCGATCCGCTTCGGGCTCGCCGCCCGGATCCGCTCGGCGAGCAGCATCCAGCGCGGCCGCCCGGCGGCGGGCGCCGGGCCGATCGCCCGGACGACGTCGGCCGGCACCGTGCGGGCGACCGAGATCAGGGTCGAGAGGTCGCCCTTGCCGACGCCCATCGCGGCGATGATCGTGGCGCGGGAAAAACCGTGCTCCTCGAGCCGCAGCGCGAAGAACGCCCGCTCGATGTAGCTGAGGTCCTGCCGCTCCAGGTTCTCCTTGCCCTGGGCCACCACCAGTTCGGCGTCCGAGAGCGGGCGCACCACGGCGCGGACCGGCCGGGCGAGGCGGCGCGCCGCCTGGATGCGGCGGCGGCCGTAGGCGACCTGGAACCGGTCCGGGTCGGCGGGGTGGGGGCGCACCAGGATCGGCACCTGCTGGCCGCTCTCGCGGATGCTCTCGACCAGGGCCGCCAGGCCCGGATCGGTCGCGTCCGCCACCCGGTCGGCGATGAAGGAATCGTCGATCCGCTCCGGGGCGATCTCGACGACGACCGTGCCGGCCTCGATCTCGGCGGCGGCGTCGGCCCGGGCGGCGAGCCCGCGCAGCGTGCTGCTCATCGCCCGCACCGCGCCGCTGCGGCTGCGCTCCGGCGAGCGGGAGGCCGGGTTTGCAGCTGCGAACTCGGGCTCGGCCGGGGTCGGGTTTGCAGCTGCAAACGGCTCGGGCGCCGGCGGGGCGGCGGCCGGCTCGGCCGCGGGCGGCGGGACGGCCGGCTTCGGAGCCGGGCGGGCGCCGAACAGCGCGTCGAGGTTCGACTTGCGGCTCATGGGCGGCCCCAGGCACGGCGGATCAGGCCCTCGATCTCGCCGTTGACCGCCTCGAGGGATTCGAGCGCCCGGTCATAGGTCGAGCGGGTCACGCCCTCGCGGCCGATCTCGTACAGGGTCTGCTTCGACAGGCCGGCATCCGACACGGCGGAGGACTTGAGCATCGGCGCGGTCAGCACCGCGTCCTCGAACAAGGTGCGCAGCATCCCGACGATGCGGGTCTGGGGCGCGTCCTGCTGCTCGTAGCGGGTCACGAGGTAGCGCAGCCAGTCGTAGTGCAGCCGCCCGCCGGATTCCGCCACCACGCCGAGCAGGTCCTCGGTCATCGCCAGGAACTGGCTCATCGAGGCGACGTCGAGCATCTGCGGATGCACGGTGATGAGCAGCGAGGTCGCGGCGCAGAGCGCCGAGAGGGTGAGGTAGCCGAGCTGGGGCGGGCAATCGATGACGACGATGTCGTAATCCTGCGCCACCGTGTCGATGGCGTGGGCCACCCGGTCGAAGAACAGCGGCTCGCCGGCCCGGCGGCGGGTCAGCGCCCGCGGCGTCTCGTGCTCGAACTCCATCAGCTCGAGGTTGGCGGGCACGAGGTCGAGGCCGGTGAAGTAGGTCGGGCGCACGACCTCGCGCAGCGGCTTGGCGTCGTCGTAGCGGATCGCGCCGTACAAGGTCTCGTCGGCGCCGACGTCGAGCTCGGGCTGCACGCCCATCAGGGCGGAGAGGCTGGCCTGGGGATCGAGGTCGATGGCGAGCACCCGGTAGCCGCGCAGGACCAGGGACTGGGCGAGGTGGGCGGTGGTGGTGGTCTTGCCCGAGCCGCCCTTGAAGTTCGCCACCGCGACGACCTGGAGGTGCTCGGCGCCGCTGCGCCGCGGCTGGTAGCGCCGGCCGCCCCGGGTGTTCTCGTCCAGGTAGGCGCGCAGGCCGTGGATGTCGGACAGCGTGTAGGAGCGGCGGCCGTTCGCCGACACCTCGGGCTGCGGCCCGAGCCCCTCGGCGGCGAGCTGCTGGAGGCGCGACACCGTCACGCCGATGATCCGGGCCGCCTCCGCCGAGGTGAAGCGGCGCAGGCCCTTGGCGGCGGTGGGCGGAAACAGCCCGGAGGAGATCGCCTGCAGTTGCGCCCGGAGCGTCGCCGCGTGGGCGCCGATCGTCGCCGCGGGCGCGACTTGCGCGGAAGCGACTTGAGCGGGGGCAGGGGAGTGGGGCGGCGTGTGCTGATTCATCCGCGCGGGCCATGTTTGCAGAAAATTCGCCGGTTCGGCGCTCGAACTGCAATTCGCCGGTTTTCGACCGATTCGCAATCGGGGCCGCCAAACCGGCGCAAGCCCCGCGCAAGCCTGGCGCGACAGCGGCCTCGCTGCGCCGACGCTCCGCGGGGCGAGAGGCAATTCCGTAAGCTTGACGCGATGTCCACCCTGTCGCCCCGTCGGCGCTTCGCCAGCCGTTAAGCTGTGCCGAGTTGAATACCCGTGCCAGATCGGATCAATCACCCGCTCCGCAATGGAGCAGGTAATTCTCAAAAATAGACATGTAAAAATTTACCAAGATTTAGGCGAAAGATTGCAATTTCAACTGCGGGATGGGATCCTGCGCCAAGCAGAGAAGGTGGAGCCCCATGGTCGAAATCTCCGACATTCGTGACGTGCTGAAGTCGCTGGAATCCCTCAAGGGCGTGGTCGACACCCTGGCGGACGACGACGACCTGTTCGAGAAGGGCCTCGATTCCTTCGGCTCCGTGCAGCTGATGCTGGCCCTCGAGGAGCGGTTCGACATCGAGTTCCCGGACTCGGCGCTCGGCCGGCGCTCGTTCTCGACCATCCGGATCATCCGGGACACCGTCGCGGGCCTGCGTCAGCAGGAGGCCGCATGAACATGCATGTCGAGGTCGCGGCGACGGTGCCCGGTGCGGCACCCGTCGCGACGGACGCACCGGCGGGCGCCCTCGATGCGCGCGCCAAGCGCGCCGCGGACATCGCCGCCAGCCACGCCGACGCGGTCGACCGCGAGGGCCGCTTTCCGGCCGAAGCCGTGGCGGCGCTCAAGGCCGAGCGCCTGCTCGGCATCCAGGTGCCCGCCTCGCTCGGAGGGGAGGGGGCCTCGATGAGCGAGATCGCCGAGCTCTGCGCCGTTCTCGGCCGCGCCTGCTCGGCCGCCGCGATGGTGTTCGCCATGCACCACATCAAGCTCGCGAGCCTCGTCACCCACGGGGTCGACAGCACCTGGCATCGCGGCCTGATGCAGCGGATCGCCGGCGAGCAGATGCTGATCGCCTCCTCGACCACCGAGGCCGGCATCGGCGGCGATCTCCGCAACAGTCTCTGCGCCGTCGAGGCCGAGGGGACGGGAGACGGCGACACCTTCCGGCTGACCAAGGAGGCCAGCGTCATCTCGTACGGCGCGCAGGCCGACCTGATCCTCGCCACCGCCCGCCGCCACAAGGAGGCCGCGACCTCCGACCAGGTGCTGGTGGCGCTGCTCGCCGACCAGATCACGCTGGAGCGCACCAGCACCTGGGACACGCTCGGCATGCGCGGCACCTGCAGCGACGGCTTCCTGCTCAAGGCCGAGGGCCTGCCCGTTGTCCAGGTGCTGCAGAAGCCCTTCGCGGAGATCGCCGCGCAGTCGATGCTCGCCGCCTCGCACCTGCTGTGGGGCAGCGTGTGGTTCGGGATCGCGTCTTACGCGGTCGACCGCGCCCGCGCCTTCGTGCAGGCCGAGGCGCGCAAGAAGCCGGGCCAGGTGCCCCCGGGCGCGCTGCGGCTGGCGGAAGCCGCCAACGAGCTCCAGGCGATGAGGAGCACGGTGGTCGCCGGGCTCGCCCGCTACGAGGCCGCCAAGGGCGACCCCGACGCCCTGAGCGCCATCGGCTTCTCGATCATGCTCAACAACGTCAAGACCACGGTGTCGGCCCAGGCCGTCGACATCGTCCAGCGCGCCCTCTCGGTGGTGGGCCTCGCCGGCTACAAGAACGGCACCCCGTTCAGCCTCGGCCGGCAGCTGCGCGACGTCCTCTCGGCGCCGCTGATGATCAACAACGACCGCATCCTCTCCAACACCGCCAACCTTCTGCTGGTGCAGAAGGGCAGCGGCAAGCTCCTGAGCGCGTGATGGACCAGAGCCTCTCCTCCGATCGTCTCCCCGTCGATCTCCTGCCCGCCGACGAGGCGCTGGCCGACGGCCTTCCCGAGGCCGCCGCGCCACGCTCGTTCCTCGACCGCCTGTTCGACCGCGGGCTCCTGATCCGCACCGGGGTCGACGGGCTCTACGGCCGCTCCGGCGCCTTCGAGAGCGTGGTCGAGGCCCTCGACCGGCTGGTCTCGCGCATCGGCGCGGCCGACGGCGCCGAGGCCCTTCGCTTTCCCCCCGGCATGGCCCGGTCGAGCTTCGAGCGCAGCGGCTACCTCAAGGGCTTCCCGCACCTCGCCGGCACGGTGCACAGCTTCTGCGGCAACGAGGCGGACCACGCCCGCCTGCTCGCCTGCCTCGATGCCGGCGAGGACTGGACCGCCAAGCAGGCCGCGACCGACATCGTCCTGACGCCGGCCGCCTGCTACCCGCTCTACCCGGTCGCCGCCGCCCGCGGCCGGCTGCCCGAGGGCGGGCTCTTGTTCGACCTGCAATCCTACTGCTTCCGGCACGAGCCCTCGCTGGAGCCGACCCGGATGCAGCTCTTCCGCATGCGCGAATACGTCCGCATGGGCACGCCCGAGCAGGTGCTGGCCTTCCGCGAGCTGTGGCTCGAGCGCGGCACCACGATGATGCGCGACCTCGGGCTGCCGCTCGCCATCGATCCGGCCAACGATCCGTTCTTCGGCCGCGCCGGCAAGATGCTCGCCAACAACCAGCGCGCCCAGGCGCTGAAGTTCGAGCTGAACGTGCCGGTCAACAGCGAGGACAAGCCGACCGCCTGCCTCAGCTTCAACTACCACCAGGACCATTTCGGCACGACCTGGGGCATCGAGCAGGCCGACGGCACCACCGCCCACACGGCCTGCGTCGGGTTCGGGCTGGAGCGGATCACCCTCGCGCTCCTGCGCCACCACGGCCTCGACCTCGACGCCTGGCCGGCGGAGGTCCGCGCCCAGCTCTTCGGCTGAGGCCAGGGATGTCGGCCGCCCTCGCTCTCTCCCTCGACGCGCCGCGGACGGAGACGTCCGCGGCCCCCCACACGCTCCACGCCCCCGACCGGACCTGGCCGGAGACGAACTGCTACGTCGATCTCTGGATCGAGCTCCTGCACCTGCGGGGGCTCGAGCCCGAGGCGATGCTGGGCTTCACCCTGCGCCAGGATTTCGAGGGCGACCAGTTCACCTTCTTCAAGCCGAAGGCCGCCGACCTCGAAGCGCTGTACGGCCTGGAGATCCTGGAGCTCGCGCTCTACGAGGACCTGGAGAGCCATGCGCGGGTCCAGGCGGGGCGCGGCCTGCCCGTGCTGGTCGAGGTCAACGCGTTCTTCCTGCCCGACACCGCCGGCACCACCTACCGGCGCGAGGCCTCGAAGACCACGATCGGGATCCTCGCCCTCGACCCGCGGGAGCGCCGGCTCGACTACCTCCACAATGCCGGTTGTTTCGCGCTTTCAGGCGAGGATTACGACGGCATCTTCGCCCGCGGCGAACTCCTGCCCTATGCCGAGTTCGTGAAGCCCTGCGGCCCGGCCCTGGCGGGACCGGAACTCGCGGGCGCCGCCCTGGCGCTGCTGCGCCGGCACCGCGCCCATGCGCCGAGCACCAATCCGGTCACGGCCTTTCGCGCGGCGCTGGCGGGCAAGGACGACACCTTCGTGCAGCGCCCGCTCTCGGCCTTCCACGCCTACGCCTTCAACACCACGCGCCAGCTCGGGGCGAATTTCGAGCTCCTCGGCAGCCACCTCGCCTGGCTGACGGCGCAAGGGACGGGGCCGTTCGGCGAGGCGGCGGAGGCGGCGACGCGCCTGTCGCAGGAGGCCAAGGCCTTCCAGTTCCAGCTCGCCCGCGCCTATGCCCGCGGCAAGCTCGCCGGGCTGCCCGAGCGGCTCGCCGGCGCCGAGGCGACCTACGCGGCGGTGTTCCAGGCCCTGGATCGGGCGCTGGCGGCGGGGTGACGCGCGCGATCGGCGGATCGGGCCGATCCGAGACCGCGCAGCGGAGCCCGACAGACCGAGAGTGCCATCCGGCGAACGAGAAGGGTGCGGGTTGCCTCCTCTCCCCGCCCGCAGGGAGAGGGGGAAGCCCGCGCCCTCCTTCCCCCGTCCTGACGGGGAGCGTTTCGGCGCCTTCGAACACGCGAAAACAGCCTCCGGGGACACCATGGCCGTTCTGCGCACCGTCGACCGGGCCCTCGACGGCCCGTGGGAGATGATCGTCACCGCCCCCGGCGCCTGCACGCACCCGGGCGACATCGACGGGCTGTCGGGCTTCATCGCGGCTCCGGTCCCCGGCACCGCCGCCGGCGCGTTGCGCGCCGCCGGGCTGTGGTCGGACGCGGCGCCGACGCCGCTGCACGGCTCCGACGTCTGGTACCGCACGGCGGTGGAGGGCCACGGCCGCGAGATCCTGCGCTTCGAGGGTCTCGCGACCCTGTGCGAGGTCTGGCTCGACGGGGAGCTTCGTCTCACCTCCCGCTCGATGTTCCTCGCCCACGAGATCGCGGTCGACCTCGACGGCACCCATACCCTCGCGCTCGCCTTCCGGTCGCTCGCCCGGGATCTCGCCCGGCCGCACAAGCGCGGCCGCTGGCGGCCGCAGCTCGCCACCCCGGGCTCTCTGCGCCACGCCCGCACCACGCTGCTCGGCTTCATGCCGGGCTGGTGCCCGGGCGTCGAGGCGGTGGGCCCCTACCGGCCGGTCACCCGGAGAGGGGAGGGGGACCGCCCCACCGCCATCGACCTGCGAACCAGCGTCGCGGACGGGACCGGGAGCCTCACCGCCCGCTTCGACCTCCCCGGCGCCGCCGGTCCGGTCATCCTGCGCTGCGACGGCCGGGCGACCGTCCTCGCGGAGACCGCCCACGGCCGGTTCGAGGGCCGGCTCGACCTGCCCGGCATCGCCCTGTGGTGGCCGCACACCCACGGCGAGCCGCGGCTGCACGCCGTCACGGCCGAGGCCGAGGGGCGGAGCTTCGAACTCGGCCGGGTCGGATTCCGCACGATCACGATGCGGCGCCCCTTCGCGGAGGGCCTGAGCCTCGTGGTCAACGGCGTACCGGTCTTCTGCCGCGGCGCCTGCTGGACCCCGCCCGACCTCGTCGGGCTGCCGGGCGAGCGCGCGGCCTACGCACCGCTCCTGGCGCTCGCCGTCGAGGCCGGCATGACCATGCTGCGGGTCGGCGGCACGATGCTGTACGAGGCGACGGCCTTCCACGACCTCTGCGACGAGCTCGGCCTCCTGGTCTGGCAGGACCTGATGCTGGCCAATTTCGACTATCCGGTCGACGACCCGGCCTTCCGGTCGGCCCTCGAATCGGAGATCGGCCAGCTCCTCGACCGGCTCCAGGCCTCGCCCTCGCTCTGCGTCGTCGGCGGCGGCAGCGAGGTCGAGCAGCAGGCCGCGATGCTGGGGTTTCCGGAAGCCGTCTGGCACGCCACCGCGGTGGAAGCGATGCTGCGCGAGGCGGCGGCCGCGCGCCGGCCCGACCTCGTCGTGGTGCCGAACTCGCCCTCGGGCGGCGACCTGCCGTTCTCCACGAATGCCGGCGTGACCCACTATTACGGGGTCGGCGCCTATCTCCGCCCGTTCGAGGATGCCCGCCGGGCCGAGGTGCGCTTCGCCTCCGAGTGCCTGGCCTTCGCCAACGTGCCGGAGCCCGCCTCGCTCACGCAAGCCCGCCTCGCCGATCCGCGCGATCCGGCCTGGGCCCTCGGCGTGCCGCGCGACCGCGGCGCCGACTGGGATTTCGAGGGCGTGCGCGACCATTACGTCGGCGCCCTCTACGGCCTCGATCCGGGCCGCCTGCGCGGCGACGACCCGGAGCGCTACCTGGTGCTCGGCCGCGCGGCGGTCGCCGAGTTGATGGAGGCGACCTTCGCCGAGTGGCGGCGCACCGGCTCGGTCACCGCCGGCGGCCTGGTCTGGCTCTGGCGCGACCTCGCGCCGGGCGCGGGCTGGGGCGTGGTCGACGTCGCCGGGCGGCCGAAATCGGCCTGGTACGCCCTGAAGCGCGCCTTCCGGCCGGTCCAGGCGCTCCTCACCGACGAGGGCCTGAACGGCCTCCACGCCCACCTGCTGAACGAGACCGCCGAGCCGGTCGACGCCGTCCTGACGCTCACCTTCGCCACCGGCGCCGGCAAGGTCGCCGCCAGGGCCGAGCGGGCGGTGTCCCTGGCGCCCCGCTCCGCGCTCGCCCTGTCCTCGGCCGCGCTGCTCGGCCGCTTCTTCGACGCCACCGCCGCCTACCGCTTCGGCCCGGCGGCGCACGACCTCGCGCATCTGCGGCTCGGCCGCCCCGACGGCACGGTGCTGGCCGACGCCTTCCACTTCCCGGCCGGGCGGGCCGCCGCTCCCCGGGAGATCGGGCTCTCGGCGGAGCTGGTCGAGGGCGGGACCGGCGCCGCGCTGCGGATCGCGACGGACCATCACGCGCTGTCGGTCCATATCGGCCTCGACGGGGAGGGGAGGCCGGCGGACAACTGGTTTCACCTCGCGCCGGGCAGCGAGCGCCTGATCGCGCTGCACGCGACGGCGGGACGGCCGAGCGGCACGGTGCGGGCGGTGAACGGGACCGAGACGGTCCGGTTCTGAGCGCCGGGACGGCGGCGCGCGTCGGCAAGGGCGGGCCTGCGCGCCCCGGTCACGCCCCTGCGGCCGCGCGCGCCGCGACACCCGCGACGACCTCCTCGACGATTTCTTGAAGGTCCTCCCGGGACGCCCCGTCGCGGGCCTGGATCGAGATCCCCTGCATCGCGGCGCTCAGGTGCCGGGCCAGCCGCTCGGCCCGATCGGGCGGCGCGAAGGCGGCGAGCGACTGCGCGATCCGCCGCCGGAGGGCCTCCCGCCGCTCGCCGGCCTCGCGGGCGAGCGCGGCGTGATCCGGGTGGCAGGCGACGAGGCCGCTCGACACCATGCAGCCCCGCTCCCGCTCGCGGTGCGTGACCGCCGCCACGGCCCCTTCGAGCAGCAGGCGCACCGCCTCCGGCAACGATCCCGCCGCCGCGACGGCGGAGAGATCCAGGCGCCCCGGCATCTCCTCGTAGCGGGCCAGCGCGGCCCGGTAGAGGCCGGCCTTGCTGCCGAACGCCGCGTAGAGGCTCGGCGGCGCGATCCCGATCGCCTTCGTCAGGTCGCCGACGGACACGCCCTCGTAGCCATGACGCCAGAACAGCAGCATCGCGGTCTCCACCGCCGCCTCCCGGTCGAAGCTCCAGGGCCGTCCGCCCGGCCGTCGCGCATCCCGCTGCATCACGCATCCCGTTCCATATCGAACACTAAACAACCGTTGACACCCCGTGTCAAACAGGTTTGATAGCGATCGTTAAAAAACAGGAGACGAGCCCATGCAGCCGACGCGCCGCGCCGCTCTCACCGCCGCTCTCGCCACCATGGCCCTCGGGCCCGGCGCCGCCGGGGCAGCGTCGCCCGCCCGGCCGGCGCAGGCGGCCGGGGACGGCGCCCCGATCCCGGTCCGCTCCAGCGACGGCACGGGGCTGGCCGCGGAGGCGGCGGGGGATCCGGCCGCGCCCGAGATCCTGTTCGTCCACGGGCTCCGGCAGAGCCGGCTGAGCTGGGACCGGCAATTCGCCGATCCGGCCCTTTCGGGCTTCCGGCGGGTGCGCTTCGACCTGCGCGGGCACGGCGACTCGGACAAGCCCGACGCCCTCGACGCCTACGCGGCGGCCGACCTCTGGGCCGACGACGTCGCCGCGGTGATCGCCGCCGCGGGCCTGCGCCGTCCCGTGCTGGTGGGCTGGTCGCTCGGCGGCTACGTGGCCGGGGCCTACCTGCGCAAGTACGGCGGCGCGGGCATCGCCGGGATCAACCTCGTCGATGCCGTGACCCGGTTGTCCCCGGACCTGCTCACGCCGCTCGCCGGCGACTTCACCCGGAGCGCGACCTCGCACGACCTCGGCACGCGCGTCGCCGCGACCGCGGACTTCCTCGCCGCCTGCTTCCACCGGCCGCCGACCGGCCTCGACTGGCAGCGGATGCTCGTCGTCAACGGCATGGCGGCGCGGGCGGCGAACGAGGGCTTCGTCAGGACCGCGACCACCGATCTCGAGCCGGTCTTCGCCGCCTACGACGGCCCGATCCTGCTGACCCACGGGCTCCACGACCGCCTCGTCCGGCTGGCGATGTCCGAGCGGATCGCGGCGCTCGGGCCGGGTCGTCGCCTGTCGGTCTATGCCGAGAGCGGGCACAGCCCGTTCTTCGAAGAACCGGCCCGGTTCGGGGCCGAGCTCGCGGCCTTCGTGCTCGCGGCCGACGGCCCGGCGGTACGGCCGTGACGCCGGCATCGCGGCATCTCTTCCCGGACCTTGCCGCCCTCGCCATGCGGGCCGGCGGCGTCCGCTTCGCCGGGATGCGCGGCGGCTCCGGGCCGCGGCTTTTGCGAAACCGGATTGGTGCGACGAACGCGGCGCCTCATGGGGTTCCGATCGCTCGGCGATTGCTGCGCGATCGCTTCGCGACGCGGAAACCCTGTCACTCCCCGCGCTGCAGCTCCGCCAGCGGCGCCGTCAGGGTGCAGACCGCCCCCTCGGGCGGGTAGTGCATCGCCACCTCGCCGTCGACGGTGCCGGCGAGCCCGCGCTCGATCAGGCGCGAGCCGAAGCCCCGGCGGGCCGGCGGCACCACCCTGGGACCGCCATGCTCCTGCCAGCGCAGGGCGAGGACCGGCGCGTCCGGGCCGTCGATGCGCCAGTCGAGGGTGACGTGGCCTTCGGGCACCCGCAGCGCCCCGTACTTGACCGCGTTGGTGGCGAGTTCGTGCGCCATCAGGGCGAGCGAGAGGGCCGCCCGCGACCCGCACGGCACCGGCGGCCCCGCGAGGCGGAAGCGCCCGGGCCGGCCGTCGTCGTGGATCGCCAGCGCCCCTTCGAGCACCGCCCGCAGGGACGCGCTCTCGCCCTCGCCGGTGAGCAGGAGGTCGTGGGCCTTGCCGAGCGCGATCAGCCGGGCCGCCAGGGCCTCGCGGGCCGCCATCGGGTCGGCCGCGTTGCGCAGGGTCTGCATGGCGATGGCCTGCACCATCGCCAGGGTGTTCTTGAGCCGGTGGCTCAGCTCGCGGTTGAGGATCTCCTGCTGCGCCTCCGCGGCCTTGCGGGCCGAGATGTCGTGGCCCACCGCGGCGAAGCCCTCGAAGGCGCCGCCGGGCCCGCGCAACGCGAACAGGTTGTAGCGGACCGGCACCGCGGCGCCGGTGGCGAGGTTGCGCAGGCGGAAATCGCCGCTCCAGGACCCACCGCTCCAAGACCCACCATAGGCCCCGCCGTCCCGGATCGCCGGCAGGATCGTCGCCTCGGCGAAGGGCAGGTCTTCGGCCGGGAAGAAGTCGGTCAGGCGCATCGCCCGGGCCGCGGCCTCGTCGGCGAGGCCCACCAGGGCGCGGCCGGCCGGATTGACGTAGGCGATCCGCCCTTCCGCATCCGCGATGGCGATGAAGTCGCTCGACTGCTCGGCGACGAGGGCGAGGCGGCGCAGCTGCGCCTCGGCCCGGCGCTGCTCGGTCACGTCGAGGAAGACCGTCACCGCCGCCCGGATCGCCCCGTCCTCGTCGCGCACCGGCGCGCTCGAGACCTCGAGCCGGCGCAGGCCCGTGGCGGCGTTGCGGTAGAGCATCGCCTCGCCGCTCACCACGGTCCCGTCCCGCAGGGCGCGCAGCGACGGATAGTCGTCCGGGGCGTAGGGGCGCCCGTCGGCATGGACGGCGCCGAAGCGCTCGTAGCGGGCGAGGGCCCGCGCGACGAGGCCGTGGCCCAGGATCTCCTCGCCCTTCGCGTTGATGAGGTTCGGCCCGCCCGGCTCGTGCCCGACGACCGAGATGCCGACCGGCGCCTGCCGGAAGACCGATTCGAGCAGGCTGCGCTCGAGGTCGAGCCGGCGCGCGGAGTCGCGCCGGGCGGCCTCCGCGCGCTCGCGCTCGGAGAGGTCGAACATGGCGCCGATCATCCGCACGGCGCGGCCCGCCTCGTCGCGGATCACCGAGCCGCGGTCGAGCACCCGGGCGTAGGAGCCGTCGGCCCGGCGGAAGCGGTACTCGTCGCTCCAGGCGGTTCCGCCCCCGTCGATGACGGCGTGGATCGAGGCGTCGATCCGGGCGCGGTCGTCGGGGTGGATGTGGTCGATCCACCAGGCGCCCGTGGTCGAGCCGGCCTCGGGAGCGTGGCCGTAGGCGGCCTCCAGCGCCTCGTTCCAGAGAACCTGGTCGGCGGAAAAGTCCCAGTCCCAGATCGCGTCGTTGGTGGCCCGCGCCGCGAGGCGGTAGCGCTCCTCGGTGGCCCGCGCCGCCCGGAGCGCCGTCTCGCGATCCGCCGCCACCCGGCGCAGGGCGAGCTGGGTCATCAGCTGGCGCGCCAGCGCCCGCAGGTCGCCGGCCTCGGTCTCGGACAGGCCGTCCGGCCGGGACACGTAGTCGATCACGCAGAGCGTGCCGAGCACCTGCCCCTCCGGCGTGCGCAAGGGCGCGCCGGCATAGAACCGGATGCCGGGCTCGGCGGTGACGAGGGGGTTGGCCCGGGTGCGGGGATCCCGGCTCAGGTCGGGGATGACGAGGAGCGAATCGGGCTGCGCCAGGGCGTGGGCGCAGACCGAGCTGTCGAGATCCGTCTGCGGCCAGGGGAAGCCCGTGCGGGCCTTGAACCACTGCCGGTCGCCGGCGACCAGGCTCACCAGCGCCACCGGCGCGTCGCACAGGCGGCTGGCCAGCCGCACCACGTCGTCGAACCCCCGCTCGGGCAGGGTGTCGAGCACCGCGTAGCCGTCGAGCGCGGCGAGGCGCTCGGGGTCGCAGACGGGGCTCGGCAGGTCGGGGGGGCGGGGCATTCAGGGCCGGCGGGGTGATCCGGCCCCGCTCTTAGCGCGAAGGTGCATGCCCCGTCACCGTCGATCCCCCGTCATCCTGAAGGGATTGCCCTCCGCCTTCAGTCGATCACCTCGACGATCCGGCGGGTGCCGGGCTCGACCAGGACCGGATGGTCGTTGACGATCGTGTAGTTGAGACCCTTGAGGGCGAATTCCGGCGGCACGTCGTAGTAGACGACGCCGTCCGGCGGCAGCACCGTGCCGACCTGCACCGGGCCCGCGAGGCGGAAGGACGGCCGGTGCTCGCCGGCGGCGTAGATGCGGAAGCGCTCGCGCCGGTCGATCCCCAGGATGCTGTTGGCGGTGCCGACCGCGGCCCCGATGGCGCCGCCCACCACCGCGCCCACCGGCCCGGCGATCGCCTCGCCCCGCGTCGCGCCGTCCTGCGCGCCGCGCGCCGTGCCTTGCGCCTGCGCGGCGGCGATGCCGAAGCCGAGGAGGAGGGCGGCGAGGGGCGGGGCGGCGAGGGGCAGGGCGGTAAGGCGGAGGGGGCGAGAAGTCATGACGGGCGGTCTCGGGCGAGCTTGGCTGTTTGAGCGAGAACCGCGCGGCCGCCATTCCGGTTCCCGGACGCGACCGGTCGAGGCGGCGCGCGGCATCCGGATTCGGCGTTAACCGCGATTGAAGAGGATCGGGGACGGAATCGAAAAACCCTGTTTCGTCCACGATTTGGAAGGCGGGCGGGTCCTAGCGTCGCCGGCATGAGACGGAGTGCGGGACGGCATCGCGGCGGGAACGGGACGGCACGGCGCGGGCCGGCGCATCCGGCTGCGGGCCTGACACGGGCGTGACGATGAGCCATCGGCGCAACGACCAGATCGACATGGTGGTGCCCTTCGTGCACTTCCGCGACCAGCGGGAGACGATGGAGCGGCCGTTCTTCTCGATCGCCAAGCAGAAGCGGCTCAAGGAGATCGACTATACGAGCCCCGACGGCTCGGTCTGGGTGCGGGTGCTGCCGAACCAGGCCTACGGCATGGCGACGATCTGGGACGCCGACATCCTGATCTGGGCCGCCTCGACGATCTGCGAGATGAAGAAGCGCGGCCGCAACGACATCCCGCGCAAGCTCCACTTCATGCCCTACGACCTCCTGAAGGGCATCGGCCGCGAGACCGGCGGGCGCCAGTACAAGCTCCTGCGCGACGCGCTGTTTCGCCTGCAATCGACCTCGGTGCGCACCAACATCCGGGCCGAGAAGGCCAAGCGCAAGGAGCGGCAGTTCAGCTGGATCGACGCCTTCGACGACACGATCGACGAGGAGACCAATGCCAGCCGGGGCATGTCGATCACCCTGTCGGACTGGTTCTACGAGGGCGTGCTGATGGAGGGCGGCGTGCTCGCCATCGACCCCACCTACTTCGGCATCACCGGCGGGCGCGAGCGCTGGCTCTACCGCATCGCCCGCAAGCATGCCGGCGGGGCGGGGGAGGGGGGGTTCGCCATCAGCCTGCCGACCCTGTTCGACAAGTCGGGCGCCGAGGGCACCTATCGCCGGTTCAAGTTCGAGATCGCCAAGATCGCCAAAGCCGACGAGCTGCCGGGCTTCGTGCTGCGGATCGAGGACAAGGAGCGCGGCGAGCCGCACCTGCGGATGATCCGCCGCGACCTCGCGAGCGACGAGGTTCTGGCGGCTCCGGCGGAGAAGCCGAAACGCACCCGCAAGCCCAAGGCCGGGGCCGAGCTGCCGCTCTTCCGCCACCTCTCGGACGAGACGATCGCGCTGTGCCGCAAGGCCCATCCGGGCTGGGACGTCTACGGCCTCAAGACCGAGTTCGACCACTGGCTCGAGGGCGACGCGACCCGCGAGCCGAAGAACTACGAGAGCGCCTTCCTGGGCTTCGCCGAGCGGTTCGTGCGCGACGCCCGGTAATCCACAGGCCCCACCGTTCCCGATGTACGGGTCGGCGGGCGGGAGGAGCGGACGGCCCCGAGGGGAAATCCCCGGAATCCCTGTGAATGACTCGGGCCTCGTCGGCACATCGGGAACGCCGCTGGGGCGGATCGGTACTTCGGGAACGGCCCCGTCCCATCGGGAACGCCGGCACGGCACATCGGGGACGCGAGGGCCGGCACAACGGGGACGAATCCTCGGTACATCGGGAACGGCCGACTCGCGTTAAGCTTTTGGGCGAGTTCGCGGAATCGCTGCCGCAGGAGCGCCTAAATCCATAAAGATTCCTGTAACACTCTAAACGGTGCATACTGGGGAAAACCCGGACAGGGAGCGTGGACCCCGAGTCGTGCGCGGCAATCGCGAGTCGAGAGGCGAGTCACAGGGCGTCCACAGGAGTCCACCGGACTCGTCGGAACGAACCGATCGGCCACGGCGTCTGTCGAACCGGGGGAGCCGGGCTGGACTCGACTCGCGTAAGCTTTCCTGTGGGACTCTTCGGGAGGGAGGATCGGGTTCTCGACTCGCGGGACCTCGCATCGTACGAGCGGATGCACGGGATCGGACAGGCCACCGGTCAAAGCGCGAAGGCGAAACGGCGAAGGGCGGCGCCTCGGCGAGCCGTTCGTGAAGTACGCCCTGACGGCGGTCGGTCCGTGTGGCGAGGCCTTGCAGCGGTCGGCCCAGGCAACCGGGCGGATTGGAAGGCTCGATCGCGATGAGGCCGGACCGGCGGAGCGGTACGCAACCGGATGCGAAACGATGCGGCGGAGGCCGACGTACATCGGGGACAGCGGGGACAAGCAGCCGACCGGGCACGAAGCCCTGCACGGTTTCCCCGCAATCCAACCCCTGCACCCGTGGACGAGGCGGACGTCAGAGGGCGGTCCCGGGGATCGCGACGCCGAAATCCAGGAACGGACCGGACCGCGCTGCCGGGACGTCCAGGCGATCGGTTTTCGTGAATACCGGCCCCGTTCCCGAAATACGCCGGGCGTCATCCGGCGCGGACTTGCAGAAAAATCGCCGTTCGGCTGCTCGTGCGACCCAGGATCTCATCCTGAGGGATGGGCAGTTCGACGATCGGCCCAATCCGGCGAACGGCTCCAGCGGAGGTGACAACCGCTGCAGCCGTTCCGCGAGATGGGTCGATGATCGCTCGATCGATTCCCTCAGGGCCCGGGTCGCATGCGCGAAGACGCCCTCACCCGAGCGAGGGCAGGTCCAGCCCATGCTCCCGGGCGCAGGCGACCGCCTCGTCGTAGCCGGCATCGGCGTGGCGCATCACGCCGGTGGCGGGGTCGTTCCACAGGACGCGTTCCAGGCGCCGGTCGGCGTCCTCGCTGCCGTCGCAGACGATGACCATGCCGGAATGCTGCGAAAACCCCATCCCGACGCCGCCGCCGTGGTGCAGCGAGACCCAGGTGGCGCCCGACGCGGTGTTGAGGAGCGCGTTCAGGAGCGGCCAGTCGGAGACCGCGTCCGAGCCGTCGCGCATCGCCTCGGTCTCGCGGTTCGGCGAGGCGACCGAGCCGGAATCGAGGTGGTCGCGGCCGATGACGATCGGGGCCTTCAATTCGCCCTTGCGCACCATCTCGTTGAAGGCCAGCCCGAGGCGGTGGCGGTCTCCGAGGCCGACCCAGCAGATCCGCGCCGGCAGGCCCTGGAACCGGATCTTGTCCCGCGCCATGTCGAGCCAGCGGTGGAGGTGGTGGTTGTCGGGCAGAAGCTCCTTCACCTTGGCGTCGGTCGCGTAGATGTCCTCCGGGTCGCCCGAGAGGGCGCACCAGCGGAACGGCCCGACGCCGCGGCAGAAGAGCGGACGGATATAGGCCGGCACGAAGCCCGGGAAGGCGAAGGCGTCCTCGACCCCTTCTTCCAGCGCCATCTGCCGGATGTTGTTGCCGTAATCGACCACCGGCACGCCGGCGCGGTGGAAATCGAGCATCGCCCGGACGTGCACCGCCATCGAGCGCTTGGCCGCCGCGGCGACCGCGGCCGGATCGGTCTCGCGCCGGGCTTCCCACTCGGCGACCGTCCAGCCCGCCGGCAGGTAGCCGTTGACCGGATCGTGGGCCGAGGTCTGGTCGGTGACGCAATCGGGGCGCACGCCGCGGGCGTAGAGCTCGCCGAACACGTCCGCGGCGTTGCCCAGCAGCGCCACCGAGCGCGGGGTCTTGGTGCGGCGGGATTCCTCGATCAGCTCCAGGGCGTGGTCGAGGTCGCGGGCCTGGACGTCGACGTAGCCGGTGCGCAGCCGGAACTCGATGCGCGAGGCCTGCGCCTCGACCGCCAGGCAGGAGGCCCCCGCCATGGTGGCGGCCAGCGTCTGCGCGCCCCCCATGCCGCCGAGACCCGCGGTGAGGATCCACCGGCCCGACAGGTCGCCGGCGTAGTGCTGGCGGCCCATCTCGACGAAGGTCTCGTAGGTGCCCTGCACGATGCCCTGGCTGCCGATGTAGATCCAGGAACCGGCCGTCATCTGGCCGTACATCATCAGGCCCTTGCGATCGAGCTCGTGGAAATGCTCCCAGGTCGCCCAGTGCGGCACCAGGTTCGAGTTGGCGATCAGCACCCGGGGCGCGTCGGCGTGGGTGCGAAACACGCCCACCGGCTTGCCCGACTGCACCAGCAGGGTCTGGTCGTCGTCGAGATCCTTCAGGGCCGCCACGATGCGGTCGAAGCTCGCCCAGTCCCGCGCCGCCCGGCCAATGCCGCCATAGACCACCAGCTCGCCCGGGCGTTCGGCGACGTCGGGATCGAGGTTGTTCATCAGCATCCGGAGCGGCGCCTCGGTGAGCCAGCTCTTGGCGGTGAGGGTGGCGCCGTGGGGGGCGCGGATGGTGCGGGCGTTGTCGATGCGGCTCATGGGCAGGGGCTCCGGGCGGGAGGGTGGCGTTCGATCGTGGGGTGGCTGGTCCTCATCGCGCTCCGCAGATGCGGGCGTGCAGCGGGTTGAAGCCCATGCGGTAGACGAGCTCGGCCGGCCGCTCGACCGACCACACCGCGAGGTCGGCGCGCTTGCCGGCCTCGAGGGTTCCGACCTCGGACAGGAGGCCGAGGGCGCGGGCGGCCTCGCGGGTCACGCCGGCCAGGCACTCGTCGACGGTGAGGCGAAACAGGGTCGCGGCCATGTTCATGGCGAGCAGCAGCGAGGTCAGCGGCGAGGTGCCCGGATTGGCGTCGGTGGCGACCGCCATCGGAACGCCGTGCTGCCGGAAGAGCCCGACCGGCGGCAGCTTGGTCTCGCGGATGAAGTAGTAGGCGCCGGGCAGGAGCACCGCGACGGTGCCGCTCTTCGCCATGGCGGCGGCGCCGGCTTCGTCGGTATGCTCCAGGTGATCGGCCGAGAGGGCGCCGTGGCGCGCCGCCAGCGCGGCCCCGCCGAGATTCGAGAGCTGGTCGGCATGGAGCTTCACCGGCAGGCCGAGGCTCTCGGCACGCGCGAACACCCGCGCGACCTGGTCGGGCGAGAAGGCGATGCCCTCGCAGAACGCGTCGACCGCATCGACCAGGCCTTCCGCGGCGAGCGCCGGCAGCATCGTGTCGGCGACCTCGGCGATGAACGCGTCCTTGTCGCCGCGAGCCTCCGGCGGCAGGGCGTGGGCGCCGAGGAACGTGGTGCGGATCGAGACCGGCCGCATCCCGGCGAGGCGGCGGGCGGCGCGGAGCGTCTTGCGCTCGCTCGCGAGGTCGAGCCCGTAGCCCGACTTCACCTCGACCGTGGTGACGCCCTCGGCGATCAGCGCGTCGAGCCGCGGCAGGGTCTCGCGCACGAGGTCGTCCTCGCTCGCCTTGCGCAGGGCGGCGACCGACGAGACGATGCCGCCGCCGGCCCGCGCCACCTCCTCGTAGGAGGCCCCGGCGAGCCGCAGCTCGAACTCGTGCGCCCGGTCGCCGGCCCAGACGAGGTGGGTGTGGCAGTCGATCAGCCCCGGGGTGATCCAGCGGCCCTCGCCGTCGACCACCTCGGCGCCCGCCAGCGCCGCCCCCGGCAGCCCGGCCTCGGGCCCGGCATACAGGATGCGGCCGTCGCGGACCGCGAGCGCGCCGCGCTCCACCGCGCCGATCCCGGGGAGCCCGGGCGCGAAGGTGGCGAGCCGGACGTTGCGCCAGACCCGCGGCCCGCCTTCTGTCTCGCTCATGCACGTCTCCCGTGATTCGCGCATATGTATAGACATTATCAGTTCGCTTTGTATAGACATGAATGGACGGAGCGCTGCCGCGCCCGCTCGTCCTCGCCCCCATCCTCGTCCTCGCCCCCATGCAGGAGACGCGCCGATGACCGTGCTGCACGCGAGCCATGCCCTCACCCCCACGGGCTGGCAGGCCGACCTCCGGCTGACCGTGGCCGAGGGGCGGTTCTCGGCGGTCGAGGCCGGTTGCGCCCCGCAGCCCGGCGACACCCGGGTGGCCGTGCTGGTGCCGGGCCTGCCGAACCTCCACAGCCACGCCTTCCAGCGCGGCATGGCCGGGCTCGCCGAGCGGCGCGGCCCCGCCGCCGACACGTTCTGGACCTGGCGCGAGACGATGTACCGTTTCGCCCTGCGGATGAGCCCGGACGAGGCCGAGGCGGTGGCGGCGCAGGCCTATGTCGAGATGCTCGAATCCGGCTTCACCCGGGTCGGCGAGTTCCACTACCTGCACCACGCGCCCGACGGCGCGCCCTACGCCAACGTCGCCGAGATGGCCGAGCGGATCGCCGCGGCGGCCTCCCTCGCGGGCCTGCGCCTCACCCTGCTGCCGGTGCTCTACCGCCGGTCGAATTTCGGCGGCATCGCACCGAACGACGGCCAGCGCCGCTTCGTCTCCGATCTCGATCTCTTCGCCCGCATGGTCGAGGCCTCCCGGGCCGTCGTGGCGGATCTGCCCGGCGCCACCCTGGGCGTCGCGCCCCACAGCCTGCGGGCGGTGACGCCCAACGACCTGACGGCGGCGGTCGCGCTGGCCGACGGCGGGCCGGTCCACATCCACGCCGCCGAGCAGGTGCGGGAGGTCGAGGAGTGCCTGGCCTGGTCCGGCGCGCGCCCGGTGGAGTGGCTCCTCGATCACGCCGGGCTCGATCCGCGCTGGTGCCTGATCCACGCCACCCACATGACGCCCGACGAGACCGCCCGCTTCGCCGGAAGCGGCGCCGTCGCCGGCCTGTGCCCGGTGACCGAGGCGAGCCTCGGCGACGGCATCTTCCCGGCGCCGGACTTCGTCGCGGCGGGCGGACGCTACGGGGTCGGCACCGATTCGAACGTGCTGGTCGGCGCCGCCGACGAGCTGCGCCAGCTCGAATACGCCCAGCGCCTCGGGCACCGCCAGCGCAACGTGCTCGCCGCCCCCGGCGCCTCGACCGGCCGCGCGCTCTTCGACGCGGCGCTCGCCGGCGGCGGCCAGGCCCTGGCCGCGGAGGGCGGCGG
>NZ_JACWCT010000056.1 GCF_016613415.1 Methylobacterium ajmalii
GTGCTGACAGAACGATCCAGGTCCACACGCGTCAGAACAGACGCCCGAGCCCGCGCGCCATCAGCCCAAAACACGCCGCAAGCCACTGCCCGGTGAATAAGACGGGCTAGAGCGGCGCCCGATTCGCGGTGCGACCGCGCACCGCTCCGGGGCTTTGACCTTGCCGCGTTTTCCATCGACGAACCGAAATCCGCTTCGTCGAAAATCGCTCAAGAGAGCTTCACGATCGCGCTGCGATCGCGAAGCTCTCTAAGTCATTGTCTTGTCGCATTTTTTCGATGAACCGGCATCCACTTCGTCGGAAAATGCTCTAGGTTGTCTTCCGGCGTGCCGGTGCGGCGGCCTGGAAGCGGAGCGGGATCAAGCTTTTGCGCGAAGCACGGGACGAGGCTGCGGTCGTCGCGAAGCTTCCCAGGCTTAAAGAACGGTTTATCAAGCCGCGGTAGCTTGAGCCATCATCCGGTGCGAAGGGAAACCCGGGGACCATGACCAACGCAGCCGATCCCGCCGTCGTGATCGTCACGGCCCGGCCCGATCCCGGCGGGCTGGCCCGGCTGTTCGCCTCCGACTACCCGACCCTGGCCGTCACCGATCCCGCCGCCGCGCTGGCGATCCTCGACCGCCGGCCGGCCGACCTCGTGCTGATCGAGGCCGGGCCCGGCCTCGACGCGCTCGGGACCGGGCTCGGCTTCGTGCGCGACCTGCGCCGACGCGCGCATCTCGCCCAGGCCTCGATCCTGCTCGTCGCCGCCGGCGACCCGGCCGAGACCCGCGACCGGGCGCTCGCGGCCGGCGCCACCGACGTGGTGCTCGCCTCCCTCGACACCTCCGACCTCGCCCTGCGCGGCCGCAACCTGATCGCGCTCGCCCGGGCCCAGGGCGCGGCCGAGGGCCGGACCCACGCCCTGGCGCAGGAGGTCGAGCGGGCGCTGGCCGAGAGCCAGGAGCGCGAGCGCGAGATCATCCGGCGGCTGATGGTGGCGGCGGAGTACCGCGACGACCAGGCCGGCGGCCACCTGACACGGGTCGCCGGCTGCGTGCTGGCGATCACCGACGGGCTCGGCCTGTCGGAGGAGGAGGGCAACGACATCGCGCTCGCCTCGACCATGCACGACATCGGCAAGATCGGCGTCGCCGACAGCATCCTGCGCAAGGCCGGCCCGCTCACCGACGCCGAGCGGACCGAGATGATGCAGCACGCCCTGCGCGGCTACCGGATGCTGCACGACAGCCCCTCGCCCCTGCTGCGCCTCGCCGCCGAGATCGCGCTCACCCATCACGAGCGCTGGGACGGCGGCGGCTACCCGCAGGGGCTCAAGGGCACCGAGATCCCGCTCGCCGGCCGCATCACCGCCGTGGCCGATGTATTCGATGCCCTGATCTCCGCCCGGGTGTACAAGCCGGGCTGGCCGTTGGAACGGGCCCGCCGCTTCCTCGAGGAGCAGTCCGGCGCGCATTTCGATCCGGCCTGCGTCGCCGCCTTCCTGTCGCGCTGGGAGGATGTCGTGACCCTCGTCGAGGAGCGCCCGGCGGACCAGGCGGCGTGAGGGGAGGGGCGGTCGCCCCCGCCGTCGCCCGTCTACCAACCCATCGTGCCGGCTTCGCCCTTGAACGGGCCGACGATCCTGCGGGTGATCCAGCCGCCGTAGAAGCCGCCGGGCTGCGGCGTCACGCGCTCGTCGCCGACGAAGCAGGCGTCCATCGCCCCGGCATAGAAGGCGACGTGCCCGGCGAGCGCCGCGAAGGCGGCGGTCGGCCCCGGATAGGCCCAGGCTGCCCGCTCCGCCCGCCGTCCCGGCCCCACCACGTCGTAGTAGAGCGCCCGGCCCTTCCACTCGCACAGCGATCCGCCGCCGGCCGGCGCGAGTGCGCCCGGAAGGATGTCGTCGGGCGGCAGGTAGTAGCTCGGCGGGTGCGAGGTCTCCAGCACGCGCCAGCCCCGCATCGTGTCGGCGATGGTGGTGCCGTCGAACACCACCCGCAGGCGCTCGGGCACCGGCTCCAGCCGGGGCGGGCGGGGATAGTCCCACACGCTCTCCTGGCCGGGACCCGCCGGGTCGGGATCGGGATGGCCGCGCAGCATCGCATCGTTCTCCTGGGATCGCCCCGGTCAACGCCGGCGAGACCGGAAAGTGTCGCGCCGTGGCCCGCGCGATCTTGCCAGCGCGGCCGTAGGGCGGCAGGGTCCGCGCCGGAACGACCATGCGGCGGGGGGATGCCGACCCCTTCCCCGGCCGGATGGCAGGAAGACGGGACGCCAGACTCATGACCGCGACCTCGCCGATGCACCGTGCCCGGCTCCTCGACCGCCGCGCTTTCCTCGCCGGCTCGGCCGCGAGCCTCGGCGCCCTCGGGCTCGCCGGCTGCGCCACCACCGACGGCATGAGCCTCGCCGAGGCCTCGGCCCTCTACGGGCCGGTCCCGACGGAAAAATTCCCGATCCCGGCGACCGACATCAGCAAGGTCGACCCGAAATACTACCGCCGCACGGTGCAGTACGCCTCCAAGGAGGCGCCGGGCACGATCGTCGTCGACCCGAGGAACTATTACCTCTACCGGATCGAGGAGGGCGGTCTCGCCACCCGCTACGGCGCCAATGTCGGCCGCGACGGATTCCGCTGGAGCGGCGACGCCTATGTCGGCCGCAAGAGCGAGTGGGCGACCTGGACCCCGCCGCGCGAGATGATCAAGCGCCAGCCCGAGGTGGCGAAGTGGGCCCGCGGCATGCCGGGCGGCCTCGAGAACCCCCTCGGGGCCCGCACCCTGCACCTGTACCAGAACGGCGCCTATACGCTCTACACGATCTACGCCAGCAGCGAGCCGGACTCGATCGGCTCCGGCATCACCAGCGGCTGCGTCGGCCTGCTGAGCCAGGACATGATCCACCTGTACGAGCGGACCCCCGTGAAGACCAAGGTGGTGGTGCTGCCGGCGTAGAACAACGAGCCACGCCGGTTTTCGCCGAGGGCAGAACCGCTATGGCTCGGCTCCGCGCCGAGTACCTTGTGCGAACGAGGTATCTCAGCTCACCGTCGACCTCATCCCGACGTATCGGTCCATCACCAAGGGACCGACCTCGAAGGGAGGTTGCAGAGGCCCTTGAGATAGCCTGATGTCTCCTCCGAGGTCAGCCGATCTTCGAGGTCGCGCGATGTCCGATCGCCGACAAGTCAGACGAAGTCGAGAGAGGGACGGAACTTCAGAACCCGGTCGAACAGACCCCGACCGTCGGCGCCCGTTCGGGGCTCTCGCCGCCGAACAGGCTCCCTCTCGACGGGTCGGGGCTGTGCCCCGCCGCCTCAGGCGTCGGTCACGCCCGCCGCGTCCTGCGCCTTCAGCACGTCCGGGCGCGGCATCGAGATGATGTTGTAGCCCGAATCGACGAAGTGGGTCTCGCCGGTGACGCTGCCCGAGAGCGGGGAGAGCAGGTACAGACCCGAGCCGCCGATATCCTCCAGCGTCGCGGTGCGGCGCAGGGGGGCGTGAGCGGCCTGGTGGTTGAACATCAGCCGGGCGTCGGCGATGCCGGCGCCTGCGAGCGTCCGCACGGGGCCGGCCGAGAGGGCGTTGACCCGGATGCCCTGGGGCCCGAGATCGGCCGCGAGGTAGCGCACCGAGGCCTCGAGCGCCGCCTTCGCCAGCCCCATCACGTTGTAGTTCGGCATGACGCGGGTCGAGCCGCCATAGGTCAGCGTCAGGAGGCTGCCGCCCGGCCGCATGCGCTTGGCCGCCCGCTGCGCCACTTCCGTGAACGAGAAGCAGGAGATCACCATCGTGCGGGAAAAGTTCTCCCGCGTGGTGGCGTCGACGTAGCGGCCCTTGAGCTGCGCCTTGTCGGAGAAGCCGATGGCGTGGACGACGAAGTCGAAGCCCTCGGGCCAGGCCTCGTCGAGGGCGGCAAAGACCGCGTCGACGCTCGCCAGATCCTCGACGTCGCAGGGAAGCACCAGGGAGGAGCCGAGGATCTGGGCGAGCGGCCCGACGCGGCGGCCCAAAGCCTCGCCCTGGTAGGTGAAGGCCAGTTCGGCACCCTGGGCCCTCAGGGCCCGGGCGATGCCCCAGGCGATGGAGTGGTCGTTCGCGACACCCATCACGAGGCCGCGTCTGCCTGCCATCAAACCCGTCACGCCTGATCCTCCGCTCCAGCATTTTTCGACGACGGATCGTCGAGAGGAAATGCGGCACCTAAAAAAACGAGAGCATCGCGCGATCGCGCGATGCTCTCGTGTCGATGGATCGGGCGTTTACGCGGGCGGCCGGCTCCTGTCCACGTGTCGTGGATGGGGTACCGCGTCAGGCGTCGACGTGCTTGAGCACCAGGGTGGCGTTGGTACCGCCGAACCCGAACGAGTTGCTCAGCACGTGGCCGAGCTTCGCGTCGTCCTTGCGGGCGCGCAGGATCGGCATGTCGGCGAAGGCCGGATCGAGCTCGTCGATATGGGCGCTCTCGCAGATGAAGCCGTTGTTCATCATCAGGAGCGAGTAGATCGCCTCCTGCACGCCGGTGGCGCCGAGCGAGTGGCCGGTGAGCGACTTGGTGGCGGCGATCGGCGGGCAGGCGTCGCCCGCGCCGAACACCTCGCGGATCGCCTCGATCTCCTTGTCGTCTCCGACGGGGGTCGAGGTGGCGTGCGGGTTGATGTAGTCGATCCTGGCGCCCTTCAGGCCCTCGATCGCCTGGCGCATGCAGCGCACCGCGCCCTCGCCGGAGGGGGCCACCATGTCGTGGCCGTCGGACGTCGCGCCGTAGCCCGCGACCTCGCCGTAGATGCGCGCGCCGCGGGCGCGGGCATGCTCCAGTTCCTCCAGCACCAGCACGCCGGCGCCGCCCGCGATGACGAAGCCATCGCGGTTCTTGTCGTAGGCGCGCGAGGCCCGGGCCGGGGTGTCGTTGTACTTGGAGGACATCGCCCCCATGGCGTCGAACAGGACCGAGAGGGTCCAGTCGAGCTCCTCGCAGCCGCCGGCGAAGATGATGTCCTGGCGGCCGGCCTGAATGATCTCGGCGGCGTTGCCGATGCAGTGGTTCGACGTCGCGCAGGCCGACGAGATTGAGTAATTCACGCCGCGAATCTTGAACCAGGTCGCGAGCGTGGCGGAGGCGGTCGAGGACATGGCCTTGGGCACCGCGAACGGCCCGACGCGCTTCGGCCCCTTGGCGCGAGCGATGTCGGCGGCCTCGACGAGCGCGCGGGTCGAGGGACCGCCCGAGCCCATGATGATGCCGGTGCGCTCGTGCGAGACCTCGGCCTGCTCGAGGCCGGCGTCGCGGATGGCCTGCTCCATCGCGACGTGGTTCCAGGCGGTGCCGCCGCCGTGGAAGCGCATCGCGCGGCGGTCCACCACCTCCTCGGCGTTGAGGGTCGGTGCGCCCGCGACCTGGCTGCGGAAGCCGTGCGCGGAAAAATCCTCGGCGCGCGAGATGCCCGAGCGCGCCTCGCGCAACGACGCCAGCACCTCCTGGGTGGAATTTCCGATGGACGAGACGATGCCCATCCCGGTGATTGCCACGCGCCTCATGATCGTCGGAACCCTCCGGAGCGGCGTCACGGACAAGCCCGTGAACGCCCGCGGGCGCTCTCGCCACGCGGGTGTCACCTAGGCGCCCTGCGTCCCAATCTCAACCGCCCGTTCGGGGAAAGGCTCCCGGCGTGCGGCTCGCGCCCGCACGAGCGGACCCCGTGCCTCTTAACGGAGCGCTTCGCGCCCGCATCGGCGGGCGGGTTCGACCCGCGGTCGCGGGTCGGGCCGTCGGCCTCAGGCGGCGGGCGTCGCGGCCTGGAACAGGCCGACGCGCAGGTCGCTCGCCTCGTAGATGCGGCGGCCGTCGGCCTCGAGCCAGCCGTCGGCGATGCCGAGCACCAGGCGGCCCTGGCGCACCCGCTTCAGGTCGACGCCGTAGACGACCTTCTTGACGCTCGGGAGCACCTGGTCGCTGAACTTGACCTCGCCGACGCCGAGCGCGCGGCCGCGGCCCGGCGAGCCGAGCCAGCCGAGGTGGAAGCCCACCATCTGCCACAGCGCATCGAGGCCGAGGCAGCCCGGCATCACGGGGTCGCCCTGGAAGTGACAGGGGAAGAACCAGAGGTCGGGCCGCACGTCGAGCTCGGCGACGACGTGGCCCTTGCCGTAGGCACCGCCCTCGCGGCCGATCGAGGTGATGCGGTCGAACATCAGCATCGGCGGCAGCGGCAGCTGGGCGTTGCCGACGCCGAACATCTCGCCGCGGCCGCAGGCCAGCAGGTCCTCGTAGGAGAAGTGCGAGGGCCGGCTCGGGGCGTCGGGAGCGGAGGTCTGGTCGGCGGACATGTGCGGGGCGAATTCCTCGTGCGGGACGCCGCGGGCGCTCCGGCGATGGGCCGGTCCGCGGCGGGATGGCGCCTCGTTAACACAGCGCCCGGGACTGTTCAAAGCCGCGCCGCCGGCTTAGTCTGTAACGCTTCTGATCTGCGCCGCGACGGCCCCGGTCGGGTTGCGGCAGGACAGGCGCGGGCCTATAACGGCGGTTATCCTTGTCGCAGTCCAACGAGTCGATAGTCCCGCTGATGAACGACCTGTCGCCCCTGCGCGCCGTCCTCGGCGCCCGCGTCCCGGCCCTCGAGACCGGCGCTGCCGGGCAGCGCCGCGGTTGCCCGCTGTCGGAGCTTCGGGACCGTCTGCGTCGCGCCGGCCTGCGCCCGACCCGCCAGCGCCTCTCCCTCGGCTGGCTGCTGTTCGGCAAGGGCGACCGTCACCTCACCGCCGAGATGCTGTACGACGAGGCGATGCGGGCGAAGGTCCCGGTGTCGCTCGCCACCGTCTACAACACCCTGCACCAGTTCACCGAGGCCGGCCTGCTGCGCCAGCTCGCGCTCGACGGCTCCAAGGCCTACTTCGACACCAACCCGAGCGAGCACCACCACTTCTTCCTCGAGGAAGAGGGCCAGGTCCTCGACATGCCGGATTGCGGCATCACCGTCGATTCGCTGCCCCAGGCCCCCGAGGGCATGGAGATCGCCGGCGTCGAGGTGATCGTGCGCCTGCGCCGCCGCACCGGCCGGGCCTGATCCACAGCCGAATTTTGGCCGAATGAAGGGCTGCGCCTCCGGGAGGAGCGCGGCCCTTTTGCCGTCCTGAGTGCGGGCCCGCGTCAGTCCACCTTCTCGTTCGGGTAGACGCCCCAGAGCCGGTCCTGCCGCATGTAGCCGTCGACGTCGCCGCGCTTCTGCGGCAGCGCCACGATGAGCCGGCACCACGTACCGTCGCAGGTCTTCACGCTGCCGATCACCCCGGCCTGGAGCTGCGCCACCACGCCGCTGCCCGTGTCGGCCCGGTCGTAGAGCGGGACGGGCGCGCCCTTGTCCTTGTCGCCGCGGTTCAGCACCACGGCGGTGCGCCGGCCCGACAGCAGCGAGTGCAGCACCCAGCCCTCCGTGCCCTCCGAGTCGCGGATCCGGCGCCAGGTCTCGTACTCGGCGATGATCTCGACCGGCAGGCCGGCACGCTGGAACACCCAGAGCGTACGGTGGTCCTTCGACGGGCCCTCGCGCAGGTTCACCCGGTCGGTCTTGAGGCTGACGTATCGCGGGATCGGCAGCTTGGTCGCCGGACCGATGGTGACGCCGATCTCGCCGGGGGCGGGGTTGACCGCCGGGGTGGGCGGCGCGGCGTGGGACGGCGCCGCCAGCATCAGGAAGGCGGGCACCGCCAGCATCAGCAGGGCGGGGATCGCCAGGGCGAGAAGGCGCGGGTGGAGCGTCACGATCGGTCTCCCATCCGGCGGCGCGTGGCCGCGGCGCGGATTGTCTTCCGGTCGGCCTCTGCTAGAGAGGCCGCCGGGCCCCGGATCGAGGGGTGCGTACCCGCCCGTATCGCCGGGGCGTGGTTAAAGGGGCGTAACGACGCCTGTGGCCCGCACCAAGGCGGGGCTTTTCGCCGGGCCGCCGCGTCGCCTATCGTGCGCCGCGGAAGCCCGTGACGCGTGTCGGGACCGCACGGACGGGCCGAGGGCCTGCCCGGTGGCGAGGGAGGGATCATGTCGTTGAAGCGCAAGCCGCTCGTGGTGGTCACCCGGCGCCTGCCGGACGTCGTGGAGACGCGGATGCGCGAGTTGTTCGACGCCCGCCTCAACCACGAGGACACGCCGCTCACAGGTGCCGCCCTGGCGCAGGCCCTGCAGGAGGCCGACGTCCTGGTGCCGACGGTCACGGACGAGATCGACGCCTCGGTGCTCGCCCAGGCCGGCCCGAACCTGCGCCTGATCGCCAATTTCGGCAACGGCGTCGACCACATCGACGTCGGCGTCGCGCTCCAGCGCGGCATCACGGTCACCAACACGCCGGGCGTGCTGACCGAGGATACCGCCGACATGACCATGGCGCTGATCCTCTCGGTCGCCCGTAGGGTCACCGAGGGCGCCCGGATCATCCCGGACGACGCCTGGTCCGGCGGCTGGTCGCCGACCTGGATGCTCGGCCGGCGCATCACCGGCAAGCGCCTCGGCATCGTCGGCATGGGCCGCATCGGCCAGGCGCTGGCGCGCCGCGCCAAGGCCTTCGGCCTGTCGATCCACTACCACAACCGCCGCCGGGTCGGCGCCCGGATCGAGAGCGACCTCGAGGCGACGTACTGGGAATCCCTCGACCAGATGCTGGCACGCGTCGACATCGTGTCGGTCAACTGCCCGCACACCCCGGCCACCTACCACCTGCTCTCGGCCCGGCGCCTGAAGCTGCTCAAGCCCGAGGCGGTGGTGGTCAACACCGCCCGCGGCGAGGTGATCGACGAGACCGCGCTCGCCCGCCTGATCGAGGTCGGCGACATCGCGGGGGCCGGGCTCGACGTGTTCGAGCAGGAGCCGGCGGTGAGCCCGCGCCTCGTCAAGCTCGCCAAGGCCGGCAAGGTCGTGCTGCTGCCCCACATGGGCTCGGCCACCCACGAGAGCCGCGTCGACATGGGCGAGAAGGTCATCATCAACATCAAGACCTTCCTCGACGGTCACCGTCCGCCGGACCGGATCCTGCCCAGCATGCTGTGAGGCGGGGGCCTTCCGGCCTCCGACCCCGACAGTCTCACGCGTCACCCCGGGTTCCGCCTCGCGGCCCCGGGGTGAGCGAGAAGCGCCTCGTCCGCTCAGCCCTGCAGCGTCGCCTTCAGGCTGATCTTCGCGTTCAGCACCTTCGAGACCGGGCAGTTCTTCTCGGCGATGCCGGCGAGCTCGTCGAACTTCTGCTGGTCGATGCCCGGGATCTTCGCCGTCAGGGTCAGGGCCGAGGCCGTGATGGTGAATCCGTCGCCATCCTTCTCCAGGCTGACCACCGCTTCCGTGCGCAGCTCGTCCGCGGTGAAGCCGGCACCCTGGAGCTGGAAGGCCAGCGCCATGGTGAAGCAGCCGGCATGGGCGGCGGCGATCAGTTCCTCCGGGTTGGTGCCCGGCTCGGTCTCGAAGCGGGTGTTGAAGCCGTAGGGGTTGCTCGACAGCACGCCCGACTGGGTCGTGAGCTGGCCCTTGCCCTCCTTGCCGTTGCCCTGCCAAACGGCGTTCGCCTTGCGGTTCATGGCTTCGTCTCCCGTGACGCTCGCGCGGGTCCGTCCCGGCGCGTTCACGTCCACAGGTAGGTCACGGCGCCGTCAGGTCACCCGTCACGCCGATCATCCGTCGCGCAGGTCGTCCTCCGTCTCGGCGTCGATCACCCGGCGGGCCAAGGTGAGAGCGAAGCCCGCCCGCGCCATCGCGGCGAGGTCGCGCTCGCGGGCGCCGGCCCGCGCGGCCGGCTGGCGGAACGGCCCGAGGCGGCGGCGCCGGGCGTAGGCGAGGGCGGCCTCGTCCTCGCTGCCGTCCTCCTGCCCGGCCAGCACCGCGCCGACCGTCTCCCGGTCCACCCCCTTGGCGGCGAGCTTGGCGCCGATCGCCCGGGCCGAGCCGCCGCGGCGGCGCAAGCTGCGCACCTTGGCGGCCGCGAAGGCCGCGTCGTCGACGAGGCCGGCGCCGAGCGCCCGGGCCACCACCGCCTCGACCATCTCGGAAAAGTCGTCCGGTGCCTCGCCGCGCAGGCGGCAGCGGGTCTCGACCCGGCGCCGGAGCACCCGGCGCAGCATCTCGGCCGAGGCGCCGTAGCGTTCGAGGTAGTAGAGCGCGGCCCGCTCGAGGTAGGCCGGGGTGATCGGCCGCGCCGCCCTCAAAGCGCCATCGCGGGCGGGTTGATCGGCGCCGTCCCGGATCGCCTCCGCCCCGGCGGAGGCGTCCGCCCCGGGCCCGTGCGAGGGGTGATGCCGGCGTTTCTCCACAAGCGTGAATCCTTCTTCCTCTTGATCGCCCTCGCCCTCGGGGCGGTGGCCGGCGCGGTCCTGTACCTGTCGCGGCCGACGACCCTGCGGGTCGCCGTCGGCCCCCGCGACCGGGTCGAGACCCACCTGATCCAGGCCTATGCCGACGCGCTCGCCCGCGCCCGGGAGGATATACGCCTCGAGGTCGTCCCGTACGACGACGTGCGCGACAGCGCCGCGGCGCTCCAGAGCGGCCGGGCCGACCTCGCGGTAGTGCGCCCCGACGTACGCCTGCCCGAGAACGGCCTGACCCTGGCGGTGCTGCACGACGAGGCCCTGATCATCGCGGCTCCGCCCGATTCGGGCATCCAGGCCTTCTCGGACCTCGCCGGCAAGCGCCTCGGCCTCGTCGCCCATCACGGCGCCGACCAGCCCCTGGTCGCGAGCCTGCTCGCCTACTACGCCCTGGCGCCGACGCCGGCCGGCGCCGCGCCGGCTCCCGCCGATCCCGGCGGCGCCTTGCCCGCCGCCGCCGGCAGCGTCGCCCTCGTCCCCCTGCACGCCTCGGAGGTCGCGGCGGCCTTGGCCGAGCACCGGATCGATGCCGCCGCGGTGATCGCCGCGCCCTCGGCGAAATCCGCCGCCCGGGTGGTACAGGCGGTCGAGGCGGCCTCGCCCGGACGCGGCGCGACCATCGTGGCGATCCCCGACGGCGAGGCCATCGTCCAGCGCCTGCCCGAATTGCAGGCCGTGACCATCGCGGCCGGTACCTTCGGGGGCCGGCCCAAGCGCCCGGACGACGAGGTGAAGACGGTCGGCGCCTCCTACCGGCTGATGGCCCGGTCGTCGCTCGCCCGCGACACCGCCGCGAGCGTGACCCAGCACCTGTTCGAGCTGCGCTCGCGGCTCGCCGCGATGGTGCCGACGGCCAACCTGATGAAGGCCCCGGACTTCGACAGCGCCGCCGAGGCGACGAGCGCCCGCCTGCCGATCCATCCCGGTGCGGTCGACTATTACGAGCGCGAGCAGCAAACCTTTCTCCAGCGCTACGAGGACTGGGTGTACCTGGTGGCGTTCTTCGGCGGCGGCCTCGGCTCGGCGGTGGCCTGGCTCGGCCAGCGCCTCGCCCGCGAGCAGCGCGCCCGCATCGACGCCGTCCTCGACCGGCTGCTCGCCATCCTGATCGAGGCGCGGGCGACGCAGGACCCGGCCGCCCTGGAGGCCCTGGCGGTCGAGATCGACGGCCTCGTCATCGACGTGGTGCGCCATGCCCGTGCCAACGACACCGATGCGCGCACGATGAGCGCGCTGATCCTGGCGGTGGATGCCGCCCGCGCCGCGGTGGCGGATTGCCGGCGGGACGGGGCGCCTGTGCGGGAACGGTCGGGACGGGTGCTGTCGTGGCATCCGGCGAGCGGGACCTGAACCCTTCCATCTCGGGCCGCCCGGCTTGATCATGGGTCAGGTCGTCCGAAAGCAGGGAGCGAGCGGGCGAGGTCGATTATGTTCGATCTCGCAAGACGGCTTTGTCACCGCCGAACGAAGAGCCAAGGCATTACAAGGGCGACCGACAGGGTGATCGACAGGGTGTAGGCCAATACGATACTTATTTGTCCGAGCGTCATATACAGGCAGAGATAGAAGGCCAGCACCCCGAACGCCCCCTGAACGCTGCCGCGTACGACATCGAGAGAAGCGGCGACGCCGGTCTGGACGCGGGCGAAGACGATGAGTGGCCAGGAAATGACCGGGATAGGGGCAAGCACCCCGCTCAGGGCTGGGCCGAGATACGGGGCAAGCGTCGAGACGAGCACGACGAGCAGGGTGGCAGCGCCCAACCGCGCGGGCATGTCCCACCGAGGCGGTCGTGCACGGCCGACGGCCTGTCCCGAGAGCGGGCACAGCGCAATGACCAGCACCATCAAGACAACATCGAGAGCAGCCATCACCCACACCCCCGGGTGAATGACGCTGTGCAGGATGAACCCGCCGCCGAGGAACGCCAGCAGTCCCGCACCCACCGCCCTCGAGGAGCTGACCCGCGGAGCACAGAGGGCGTAAGCCATGTAGGCGAGTGCCACGGCCCCGAGACCGGTGACCGATCCGACCGCCGCATCGGAGGCAAATTGCTCGCCCTGTTCGATGGCAAGATAGATCGAGATCGGCGCCGAAGTCAGAGGTAGCCCCGACAGCAACCCTCCGACGAGGCTTCCCCACCGACGCGCGGCAGCCGACACCACCCACATCAACGCTGGAGTGACGACGATCTTGGCGGCGACCAAGCTCATAAAGCCCCGATCCGTGATGCGACTCTGCAGATCCGACGAACGTACCGTCGAGCCTGCGCACGCTCAACGGACTTGCCGGAGGGTTCGCAAACCGTTCGTCGTGGAGCAGACCAGGATGACGTTGATTGCGCTCTCGCGCACGGACTTTAGGTAACGAGATGGTCCCGACGCCTCAGGGCCGGAAACAGCCGGCCCCACAGGGCCGCCACCGCGACCGTCGCGATGCCGCCGATCACCACCGCCGGAACCGCGCCGGCAAAGGCGGCGAGCGTGCCGGATTCGAACTCGCCGAGCTCGTTCGAGGCGCCGATGAACACGGTGTTGACCGCCGCGACCCGGCCGCGCATCGCGTCCGGCGTCTCGCCCTGGACCAGGCTCTGGCGCACGTAGACGCTGACCATGTCGGCGGCCCCGGTGACGAACAGGCATGCCATCGACAGCGGCAGCGAGGTCGAGAGGCCGAAGCCGATCGTCGCGAGACCGAACACCCCGACGGCGATGAGGAGCCGCGGGCCGACCCCGCGGGTCAGCGGCCGGTGGGCGAGGAGGATCGCCATCAGGACAGAGCCGAGCGCCGGCATGCTGCGCAGGAGACCGAGGCCGAGGGGGCCGACGAACAGTACCTCCTGGGCGAAGATCGGCAGGAGCGCGGTGGCCCCGCCGAGCAGCACCGCCACGAGGTCGAGGGTGATGGCACCGAGCACCACCGGCTGCGAGCGGATATAGGTGAGGCCGGCGAGCAGCGTGCTCCAGGTGACCGCCGGCCGGGTGGCGACGGCGGCCGGCCGCGGCCGGATCCCGATGATGCTGACGGCGGCAAGCGCGAAGCAGGCGGCGGCGAGCCCGAACACGACGGCCGGCCCGAGCGCGTAGAGCAGGCCGCCGAAGGCCGGTCCGGTGACCGACGCGCTTTGCCACAGCGAGGAATTGAGCGCGATGGCGCTGCCGAACTGCTCGCGCGGCACCAGGGTCGGCAGCAGGGCCTGGCTCGCCGGGTTGGCGAAGGCGCGGGCGGTGCCGACCAGGATCATCAGGGCGTAGACCGGCCAGACCGGCGCCGCACCGGAGAGCGCGAGCGCCGTCAGGCCGAGGCCGGCGAGCGCCAGGAGCCCGTAGGACAGGGCCGCGATCCGGCGCCGATCGTAGGTGTCGGCGACGTGGCCGGTGACCAGCGCCCCGAGCATCGCCGGGGCGAAGCTCGCCAGCCCGACGAGACCCAGCGCCAGGGCGCTGCGTGTGAGGTCGTAGACGAACCAGCCCACCGCCACCGCCTGCATCTGGTAGGCGAGCCCGGTGAGGAAGCGGGCACCGCCGAAGAGCCGGAAGTCGCGGTTGCGGAAGAGCGTCCAGCCGGACGGGGCGGGGGAGAGCATGGTCGGTCCGTGCCCGCCGGATCGGGCGGCGGGGTTCAGGAGGAGGGCCCGTCGCGACGGGCGATCAGGCCAGGAGCTTGCGGGTCAGGATCGAGAGGCCGAAGGCCAGGGCCGAGACGGCGACCGAGATCGCGATGAAGAGCGTGCGGCGGGGCTGCTGGGCCGATTCGGCCCGCACCGGCTCGACGACCATGCTGAAGAACTCGATCTGGCGGTCGGCGATCATGCGCGAGCGCTCCCGCGCCGCGATGGTGGCCGAGTAGTACCTCTCGGCGGTCTTGCGCTCGGCGTCGAGCTCCTCGAACTTGGTCAGCGTCGCCGAGAGCACCCGGCGCTGGTCCGGATCCTGGTTGGCCGCCTCGCGCTCGATGCGGGCGATCGTGTCGTCGAGCTGGGCGATCTGCGCCTTCAGGTCCTGGATGCTGCGGCTGTCGTCGCGCAGGTCGCGCTGGAGCAGGCTGAGCTTGACCGCGAGGCCGATCCGCTGCGAGCGGATCTCGGCGATCATCTTCAAGTTCGTGTCGTTGGATTTCTGGGCGTCGAGCACGCCGTCGCGATTGCGCAGGTCGCGCACGGCGAGGTGCAGCTTGGTCAGCCGCTCCTCGGCGCGCTTCATCTCGCGCTCGCTCTCCGCCAGGGCGTCGTTGCGGGCCCGCACGGTGAGCTGGTTCACCAGCCGCTCGCTCTCGGCGAGCACGGCCTTGCTCAACGTCAGGGAATCGTCCGCGTCGAAGGCATTGACCGAGACCTCGATCAGGCCGGACGTCTCGACGGTGACCTTGACCCGGTCGGCCCAGTACTTGACGAGCTTCTCGATCGGCTTGTCGGGATTGAAGCGGGAATACGCATCGATGTCGTCACGGGAGAACATCTTCCGCAGCGGCAGGCTGCGTTCGAGCGTCTCGATCATCGTCCGGCTCTTGATGTATTCGCCGACGATCATCGAGTCCTGGGCGATCATCTGGGACGGGATGCTCGAGGTGGTGCCGACCCCATCGGGCGCGGCCTTCTCGGCCCCGCCGATCGCCGGGCGCAGGGCGAAGCGGGCGTCGGTGACGTAGCGATCCGACAGGTAGAGGCCGAAGAACACCACGCTGCCGAGCGACGGCAGCACGAACAGGAAGAGGAACAGGAGCGGGGTCACGATGTCCCGGCGGCGGTGCGCCCGGATTGTGCGGATCGTGGTCTTGCTCGGGTTCGAGAAGCGCGACACCCGGGCCGCCTGCCGCAGGGCCTCGCCGATCATCCGGGAGCGGTCGGCGGGGCTGAGCGCCTTGCCTTCCGGGTTGCGGGCGTCGATCGTCATGGACAGGTGTTCCGGCTGCGGGCGTGGCCGGGGCGCGGGGCGCGCCGGCCGGCAGGAAGAGCGGGTCGCGGATCGCTCACTGGTTGAGGCGCTGGTAGACCTCGATCGCGTCGTTGACGTCGGGATAGATCACGGCGCGGCCGTTCGCCAGCACGATCCCCTGCTGGGCGTAGTCCCGGATCGTATCCATCGAGTGCGAGCACATGATGATGTCGGCATTCGCCCGCCGCTGGCTCCACACTTCCTCGCAGCGCTTGGCGAAGCGCGCGTCGCCGACGCCGGTGATCTCGTCGACGATGTAGCAGTCGAACGGGATCGCCATGCTCATCCCGAAGGCCAGCCGGGCGCCCATGCCCGAGGAGTAGTTGCGGATCGGCACGTTCATGTAGTCGCCGAGCTCGGCGAAATCCTCGACGAAGGCCAGCACCCGGCGCGGATCCTCGCCGTGGATGCGCGCGACGAAGATCACGTTCTCGCGCCCGGTCATGAACGGGTGGAAGCCGCCGCCGAAGCCGAGCGGCCAGGAGATCCGGGTGGTGCGGATCACCCGTCCCCGGGTCGGCATCTCGCAGCCGGCCATCAGCCGCAGCGTGGTCGACTTGCCGGCGCCGTTGATGCCGAGGATGCCGTAGCTCACGCCCGGCTTCAGCGTCAGCGACGCCTGGTCGAGGATGACGCGGCGGTACCCGTCCGTCTTGTAGATCTTGGTGACGTTGTCGAGGCGGATCATCGGCGGGAAGGCACGCTCGAAGGGCTGGCGGTCGCCGTCCGGGCAGGGGCCGGACGGCCTTGAGCCTGTCCGATCATGCGCCGCGCCGGCATCCGCACGGTTAACGAGGCCGGCCGCATCGGCCGGCAGCGTCGGGACCTAGGCGGAAAAAGCGGCGAATCTGAGAAGGAACGGCCCCGCCGGACCGACGCCGCGGATCGGGCACCGACAACGCGGTGATCCGGGACGGATACCACATCGTATCCAGGCCCTGCCGGATGCGCAGGCCCCGTTTCGCCGCTACTCCGCTTCATCCTCGAGCGGCTCCGGCAAGGCCATCACCCGGGGCGGGTGCGCGATCGCCTCCAGGAAGCGGATCAGGTCGCCCGGTGCCACGGCCGTGGTGGCGCCGTTGTGGAGCGGATGGAAATTGACCGGGTCGTGCGCCATCAGCCCGGCATCGAGGATAACCGCGACGGTGCCATTACGGTCGTTGACGAGCCCGAACGGCGTCACCGAGCCCGGCCGGACGCCGAGGCGCTCGTAGAGCAGCTCGGGCGAGCCGAAGGAGAGCCGCCCGGTGGCGCCGAGCGGCCCGTGCAGGCGCTTGAGGTCGATCCGCGCCTCGGCCTCCGCCACGACGAGGAAGAACCTGCCGCGCTTGTCCTTCAGGAAGAGGTTCTTCGAATGCCCACCCGGCATCCCGGCCTTGAGGTCGCGGGATTCCGACACCCGGTGCACCGGCTCGTGCGCCACGGTGGCGTGGGCGATGCCGAGGCCGTCGAGGAGGGCAAACAGCGCCTCGGGCGTCGCGGGGTTCATCGCGCGAGTCTCACGCGGCGAGGTGGCGGCCGAGCGCCGCCGGGTCGACGTTGCCGCCCGACAGGATCACGCCGACGCGCTTGCCCTGAACCGCCACCGCACCCTCGAAAGCCGCGGCCGCCGCGAGGCAGCCGGTCGGCTCGACGACGAGCTTCATCCGTTCGACGAAGAACCGCATGGCGGAGACGAGCTGGGCGTCGGTCGCCGTCACGATGCCGGCAGCCTCGCGCCGGATGATCGGGAAGGTGTGCTGGCCCAGATGCGTGGTCAGCGCCCCGTCGGCGATCGAGACCGGAACCGGGATGCGCACCACCTCGCCCTTGGCGAGCGATTTCTGGCCGTCGTTGCCGGCCTCCGGCTCGACGCCCCAGATCTCGACCTCCGGCGACAGGGCCCGGGCCGCGAGGCACGAGCCGGCGAGCAGGCCGCCGCCGCCGAGGCAGACGAGGAGCACGTCGAGGGGGCCGACCTCCTCGATCAGCTCCTTCACGGCGGTGCCCTGGCCGGCGATCACGTCCGGATGGTCGTAGGGCGGGATCACCGACAGGCCGCGCTCCTCGGCGAGACGCCGGCTCACCGCCTCGCGGTCCTCCTTGTAGCGGTCGTACACGACGATCTCGGCGCCGTAGCCGCGGGTCGCCGCGACCTTGATGGCCGGCGCGTCGTGCGGCATCACGATGACGGTCGGCACGCCCTGCAGCGCGCCGGCATAGGCGATCGCCTGGGCGTGGTTGCCCGACGAGAAGGCCAGCACGCCGCGCTCGCGCTGCTCGGGCGAGAGCGCCGCGATGGCGTTGCAGGCGCCCCGGAACTTGAAGGCGCCGGCCCGCTGCAGCGGCTCGGCCTTGAAGAACAAGGTGGCGGCGGTCCGCGCATCCGCAGTGCGGGAGGTCAGCACGGGCGTGCGGTGGGCGATGCCGCGGATGCGCTCCGCGGCGGCCTCGACGTCGGCGTAGGCGAGGGTCATCAGCGGTTCTCGAAGTTGGGTTTGCGCTTCTCGACGAAGGCCGACATGCCTTCCTTCTGGTCGTGGGTGGCGAAGAGCCCGTAGAACACCCGGCGCTCGTAGCGGATGCCCTCGGTCAGCGTGGTCTCGAAGGCGCGGTCGACGCTCTCCTTGGCCACCATCACGGCGGGCAGCGACATCGACGCGATGGTCTCGGCCGCCTTCATCGCCTCGGCAAGGAGGTCGGCCGCCGGGACGACCCGGGCGACGAGGCCGGAGCGCTCGGCCTCCGCCGCGTCCATCATCCGGCCGGTGAGGCACAGCTCCATCGCCTTCGCCTTGCCGACCGCGCGGGTCAGGCGCTGGGTGCCGCCGGCGCCGGGGATCACCCCGAGCTTGATCTCGGGCTGGCCGAACTTCGCGGTGTCGGCGGCCAGGATGAAGTCGCACATCAGCGCCAGCTCGCAGCCGCCGCCGAGCGCGTAGCCGGCCACCGCCGCGATGATCGGCTTGCGGCGCCGGCCGACCTTGTCCCACTCGCCGAACGGATCGGCCATGTAGAATTCGGGATGGGTGCGGTCCTGCATCTCGCGGATGTCGGCCCCGGCAGCGAAGGCCTTCTCGGAGCCGGTGATGACGATGCAGCCGATGCCCGCGTCGGCCTCGTAGCCGTCCAGCGCGTGGTTCAGCTCGGCGATCAGCGCGTTGCACAGCGCGTTCAGCGCCGCCGGACGGTGCAGGGTGACGAGCGCCACGCGCCCGCGCGTCTCGACCCGGATGTTCTCGTAGTCCACGGCGTTTCTCCCGCTTCCCTCTCCCGCTTGGCTAGGGGAGGGAGAAGCGGGGCGCAAGCGCTCTCAGGCCGGAGGCATCCTCACGCCGGCGGCGGGTCCGGCGCCTCGACCACGGCCTGGCGCTGGAGCTGCAGGGCGACGAACCAGCACAGCGAGGCCCAGGCGGCGCCGATGCACCAGCCGGCGAGCACGTCGCTCGGCCAGTGCACCCCGAGGTAGATCCGGCTGATGCCGACGAGCAGCGTGGTGACGACCCCGAGGCCCATCACGAAGGCCTTGACCTTGCCCGAGCGCTCGACCCGGGCGAGCAGGATCGCGAGCGTCAGGTAGGCGATCGCCGACAGCATGGCGTGCCCGCTCGGGAAGCTCGCCGTGAAGGTCTCCATGCCGTGCGGCACCAGATCGGGACGGGGACGGCGGAAGAACAGCTTGAGGCCGGTGGAAAGCAATTCGCCGCCGCCGATCGCCACCACGACGAACAGGGCGGCCCGCCGCCGCGCGGTGATCGCCAGGTAGAGCACCACGCAGGCCGTGACGTAGACGATGCCGAACACGCTGCCGAAGGCGGTGATGTCGCGCATCGTCTCGGGCAGCCAGGACGGCCCGATCGGCTGGGCGAGGTCGCCGGGGACGCGGAGCGCCAGGAGCAGCCGGTCGTCGAAGCCGAACGAGCCGCCCTCGCGGATCTCGTCGGCGAGCTTGAAGAACCCGAAGCCGAACAGGCTGACGGCGAGCAGCGAGGCGAGCGGCCCGATCTCGTTGAGGCGCAGGCGCAGCCACACCGCTGTGGCGTGGCGCCGGAACGGGATCTGGACCATCAGGCGCCCCCGAACGGAAACCGGCCGCGGGCCTCCCAGGGCCCGCCGAGATAGCGCCAGAGCAGGAGCCCGGTGCCGGTGATCGTGCGCGGCACGAACGACGCCTCGAGTTCGCGGTGGAGGCCGCGGGCCTCCTCCGGCGCGACCTTGTTCTGCACGGTGACGTGGGGCCGGTAGCCCTGCCGGTCCTGCGGCGTCAGCCAGGGCTCGAATGTTCTGGCGAGGCGCCCGCGCAGGGCCGAGAGCCGGCCCGATTCGAGCGTGTAGGCGACGCCGCGGCCGATAAAGCGCAGGCCTGCGACCTCGACCGGCATCGGGCTCTCCGCCCGCACCTCCGCGACGAGCGTCTCGACGACGGCGCGCTCCTCCTCGCCCGGCAGGTGGTGGAAGAGCGTGACGTGGGCTGGAATCTTGTTGAGGGCCGGTGGGAAGTGACGGCGGCGCCGGCCGTCGAACTCCGCGAAGGCGGCCTCGTCGAGTTCCAGGGTGAGGATCAGGGGGGCTTGCGACATCCTCCAGGCGACATGGCGCGGGCGGCGCCAAAGGCCAGTGCTGTTCAGCTCGTACCGTTCCCGCTACACGGCGCCCATGCGCGACAGCACCGACATGGTCCATCTCGGCCGGGATGGCTGGCTCTTCCTGACCGGCGGCACCAACCGCGTGCGCGAGCAGTACCGGGCGAGCCTGCCCGTCGCCTGGCGGCTGTGGCGCTGGCGCCGGCTGATCGAGGCGCGTACCGCGCGGGCCGCCGGCGCGGGCCTGCGCGCCTTCCACGTCGTGGTGCCGGAAAAGCTCAGCATCTACGAGGACCGCCTCGACGGGCTCGCCCTCGACCCGGCGCTCTCGCCGGCCCGCCGCCTCGGCGCGCGGCTCGCCCGCTCGCGGGTCGCCGGCTCATGGATCGACCTCGTCGGCCCGCTGCGGGCGGCGCGCGACGCGGAGCCGCCGCTGTACCTGCGCACCGACACCCACTGGAGCCAGGAGGGGTGCCGGCTCGCCTTCGGCGAGATCATGCGGGCGATGGGCGCGGTGCCGCCCGCCGACCTCGCCGGGCGGCCGTTCCACGACCATGACGGGGTGCGCGACCTCGGCGCCAAGCTCGACCCGCCGGTGCGGGAGACGATGCGGGTCCGCGAGGTCCAGCGCGACGCCGTGCGGGTCTTCGCCAACCCGCTGGTCGAGGGCCACGAGGCGCGGGGGACCGCGGCCGACCTGCATGTCGGCGCCCACGTGGTCTTCCGCAACGAGAGCCCGGCCGCCGACCCGCGGACCCTGATGCTGTTCGGCGATTCCTGCTCGCACTTCCACCCGATCTTCCTCACCGGCCTGCTCGCCGAGAGCTTTCGCGAGCTGCACTTCGTCTGGTCGGCGAATCTCGACTGGGCCTATATCGAGCGGGTCCGGCCGCACCTGCTGCTCGTCGAGGTGGCGGAGCGCTTCCTCGCCCGGGTGCCGACCGACCGGTTCGACGTCGCGGCCGAGGGCGCGCGCGTCCTGGCCCACGTTCCCACGGCCTGACCCCACCCATTGCGGTGCCGCAGGACCGCCCCACCTTCGGTGGGACGGGCGAGGAGGGCACGATGGGGCTTCTGGTCGACGGCGTCTGGCACGACCAATGGTACGACACCAAGGAGACCGGCGGGCGCTTCGTGCGCAAGGACGCGGCCTTCCGCAACTGGGTCACGTCGGACGGCGCGCCGGGGCCGAGCGGGGAGGGCGGCTTCCCGGCCGAGCCCGGGCGCTACCACCTCTACGTCTCGCTCGCCTGCCCGTGGGCGCACCGCACCCTGATCGTGCGGACGCTCAAGGGGCTCGATGACGCGATCTCGGTCTCGGTGGTCGATCCGCTGATGGGGTCCGAGGGCTGGGTGTTCGGCGAGAGCCCGGGGGCGACCCCCGATACCGTGAACGGGGCGACGCGCCTCTACGAGGTCTACCTCAAGGCCGACCCGCACTATTCCGGCCGGGTCACCGTACCGGTGTTGTGGGACAAGGTCCGGGGCACGATCGTGTCGAACGAATCGGCCGAGATCGTCCGGATGCTGGGCGCCGCCTTCCCGGGCGGGCCGGACCTCTACCCGCAGGACCTGCGCGCCGAGATCGACGACGTGAATGCCCGGGTCTACGACCGGGTCAACAACGGCGTCTACAAGGCGGGCTTCGCGACGACGCAGGAGGCCTACCAGGAGGCCGCGACGGCGTTGTTCACGGAACTCGACGCCCTCGACGCTCGCCTCGACCGCTCGCGCTACCTCGTCGGCGCCCGGCTGACCGAGGCCGACATCCGGCTGTTCACCACGCTGGTGCGGTTCGATCCGGTCTATGTCGGCCACTTCAAGTGCAACCTGCGGCGGATCGCCGATTACCCGAATCTCGCGCCCTACCTGCGCGACCTCTACCAGACCCCCGGCATCGCCCCGACGGTGAACCTCACCCACATCAAGCGGCACTATTACGAGAGCCACGCCACCATCAACCCGACCGGGATCGTCCCGCTCGGGCCGGTGCTCGACTACGACGCGCCGCACGGCCGGGCCGAGCGGTTCGGGACTTGAACCCGACGGCCCGGGCGCGTCACCCCGAGGCCGGACCCCGCGCCTCGGCGAGGTGCACGGCCTGGGCGCCGACCTCGTAGGCGATCTCCCGGACGGCCCGGAACCCGATCGGCGCCGGGTCGGTCACCGGGAGCGGCAGGTCGGCTTCCGTAATCCGGCCGGCCACGAGGTCGGCGAGCACCGCGCCGAAGGCGGTGCCGGGGGCGATGCCGCGGCCGTTATAGCCGCTGAAGCTCACCACGTTGCGGGCGAGCCGGTGGAAGCGCGGCAGGGCGTCCGCCGTCATGCCGATCCGGCCGTACCATTCGGCCTCGAACGGCATGTCAGCGGCCTGCGGAAACAGCGCCCTCATTGTGCGCCGGGCCCAGGCCCGGTGGATCCCCGCCCCGGTGCCGCGTAGCGCACCGACGCTGCCGATCACCAGCCGCCCGGCGGCGTCGAGGCGGAACGAGGTCAGGACCGGCTTGGTGTCCCAGGCGCCCTGGCGCCCGGGCAGGATCGTGCCGCGCAGGTTGTCGCTCAAGGGGGCGGTCGCGATGTTGAAGTAGGGCAGGTGGGCGATCTCGGCCCGGATCTCCGGCCAGGGCGCGCGCGTGTAGGCGTTGGTGGCGACGATCACCCAGTCGGCGGTCACGCGGCCCTCCGGCGTCGCGAGGTGCCAGCGCGGGCCGATCTCGGTCACGCCGACGACCGGGCTGCCGGTATGGACGACCGCGCCCGCGTCGATCGCCGCCCGGGCGAGGCCCCGCGCATAGGCGAGCGGCTGGATCGTGCCGGCGCGCTCGTCGAGGAGCGCCCCCGCGTAGGCCCGCGTGCCGGTGAGGCGGGTCGCCTCGTCCGCGTCGAGGAGGCGAACCGGCGCGCCGCGGTCCTGCCATTGCCGGGCCCGGTCCGCGAGATCGGCCAGGCCCTTCCGGCCGACCGCGCAATGCAGGGTGCCGGCCCCTTCCGCCTCGCAGGCGATGCCGTGCCGGGCGACGAGATCGAACACCCGGCGCGGCGCGGTACCGAGGAGCGCGAGCAGCCGCTCGCCGCGCTCGGTGCCGAGGGCGGCGGGCACGAGGTCGGGCTTCACCCACAGGCCCGCGTTGACGAGGCCGACATTGCGCCCCGAGCCGCCGAAGCCGACGGTCTCGCCCTCGAGCACCACTACCCGGGCGCCGCCTTGCGCGAGGTGCAGGGCCGCCGACAGGCCGGTATAGCCCGCCCCCACCACCGCCACGTCGGCGGTCGCCTCGCCGCGCAACGGCGTCGTGTCGGGAGCCGGCGGGGCGGTACGCGCCCAGAGGCCGTGCGAGCGGGGATCGGTGATCACGGGCAGTCGGGTCCTGGAATCGGTCCGGCACCATGCCGGATCGGTCGCGTTCGCGCCACGGCTGGCGCGGGAGCGGGACCGGCCTAGACTGGCCCTCCAGGGAGGCCCGCATGACCGAATCCAACGCCGTGGACGCGGCGATCGCCAGCCGGCGCAGCGTCCGGGGATTCCTCCCCGATCCGGTGCCGACGGCGACGATCCGCGATCTCCTGGCGCTCGCCGGCCGGGCCCCGAGCGGCAGCAACATCCAGCCCTGGAAGGTCCACGTCGTCACCGGCGCCGCCCTCGCGCGCCTGACCGCCGCGCTCTCGGCGGCGCATGAGAGCGACGTGCCGGAGGCGCGAGAATACGAGTATTACCCCGTGACCTGGCGCGAGCCGTATCTCGGCCGGCGCCGGAGCCTCGGCTGGCAGCTCTACGGGCTCGCCGGCATCGAGAAGGGCGACAAGGCGGGCGCCAGGCGCCAGTTGGGCCGCAACTTCACGTTCTTCGGCGCTCCCGTCGGCCTCGTCTTCACCATCGACCGCGACCTGGAGCAGGGCAGCTGGCTCGATTACGGCATGTTCCTCCAGACCCTGATGCTGGCCGCCCGCGGGCGCGGCTTCGACACCTGCCCGCAGGCGGCGATCGCGAGCTATCCGGGGGTGGTGCGGGGAGAGCTCGGCATCCCGCAGAGCGAGACGGTGGTGTGCGGGATGGCGCTGGGGTTCGCCGACCCGGACGAGCCGGTGAATGCGTTGCGGGCGGAGCGGGAGCCGGTGGAGAGCTACGCGGTGTTCCACGGCGGTTGAGCGACCGGCCGGCATGAAGAACCTTGCGAGCCCGAGTGCCCTCCGTCCCCGATTTCGTCACGGGGGGCGATTCAGGGAGCCCGAAGGAGAGATCCGGGGATCGATGCGTCCGCGGTCGGCATCGGTGCGAGATCCGCCGGAGCGTCTCCGCCCGGATCACAGATGCTTGCGAGCCGCGATCCCGTCCTCGTACTGCGACAGGTCGGGCTCCGCCGCGCGCGCGCCGAACAGCTTGCCCGCCACCCGGCGAAACGCCGGCCGGCTCGCCGTCCATAGGGCCGCGTGCAGCGCGCGGATGCCGAGCCGGGTTCGCGGATGCATCAGCCGCGGCGCGATCTTGGGTACGCCCTGCGCGCCTTCGACCATCGGGCGCATCGCCCGCTCGTAGGCCGTGAAGGCGGCCCGGACGTCGTCGGTGCGGGTAAGCTCGCCCGCGAGCACCCGCGCCCCGGTGACCGCCAGCGTGGCGCCGATGCCGGCGAGCGGCGTGACGCACCAGGCGGCGTCGCCGGTGAGGGCGACGCGGCCGCGTGACCAGCGCGGCATCCGCACCTGGCGCAGCACGTCGAAATAGAGGTCGTCGGTGTCGTCGAGGGCCGCCAGCACCCGCGGCGCCTGCCAGCCGGCATCGCGGAAGCGCTCGCGCAGAAAAATCTTCTGGCGGTCGCGGTCCCAGCCCTGCGCCTCGGCGAGCGGGCCGTGGACCGCCAGCATCGCCCGGGTGGTGCCGTGCCGGTCGGGGCGCAGCGACAGGCTGCGGCCGCCGGGCGCGTTGTACCAGCGCCAGAGCCGGTCGTCGTCCGGGGTGCGGGGAATCGTGAGGTACGCGAGGGTCAGGTCCATCCAACGCGGGTCGTTCTCGCCCGGAAACACCCGCTCGCGGGTCGAGGAGCCGACGCCCTCGGCGACGACCACGGCGTCGTAGGCGCCCGTCTGCCCGCCCGCGAAGGTGACGGTCGCGGCATCCGCGCCGTCGTCGATGCGCTCGACCACGGTGCCGAACCGGAAGGCGGCGTGGGGTCGGGCCGCCTCGAAGAGCAGGCGGGCGAGGTCGCCGCGCAGGATCTCCATCTCGGCGGTCGGGCCGTCGCCCTCGATCTGCCCGGTCATGAAGCGCGCCCGCGGCCTGCCGTCCGCATCGATCCAGGCGGTGCCCTCCTCGCCGGTGCCGCGATCGAGCGCCGCCCGCTCCAGCCCCATCTCGCGCAGGACCCGGCGGCCGACGCCGCGGATGTCGACGTTCTGGCCGCCGTCGCGGAAGGCGGGCGCGCGCTCGACCACCGTCACGTCGAACCCGGCGCGGCCGAGCCACCAGGCCGCGGTGGTGCCGGCGATGCTGGCGCCGGTGATCAGGATGCGGTGAGCCATGCGCGGAGCCTACTCCACCCGCACCACGGGCTCGAACCGCCCCTTCACCTTCACCGGCACCGTGAAGGTGCGCCCGGCGAAGCGGTCGTCGGTGCGGTCGGGGTCGAGTCCCTCGGTGGCGGAGGTCACCACCAGGGTATCGGCGTCGGGCCCGATGAAGGCCGGGCAGGTCACCTGGCGGGCCGGCATCGCGATGCTGCGCACCCGCGTGCCGTCGGGGGCGTAGGCGTCGAGGCTGGCCGCACCCCAGCGGGCGTTCCAGACCAGGCCCTCGGCGTCGATCACCGCGCCGTCCGGCGCGCCCTCGGAGGCGGGAACCTGGACGAAGACCTGTCGGTCGCCGGCCGGCAGCCCGGTCGCCGGATCGGTGGCGACGCGCCAGATCGTGCCGGCCTCCGAATCGGCGAAGATCGCGTGCGTGCCGTCGGCCGCGAACGCGATGGCGTTCGGGATGGTGAGGCCGGTGAACAGGGTCCGCACCGCGCCGCGGAAGAACCAGTGGATCGCGCCGTAGCCGGCCTGCGCCTCCCGGCCCATCGTGCCGAGCCACAGGGCGCCGCAAGGGTGGACCCGGCCGTCGTTCGAGCGGGTCTCGGGCCGGTCGGCCTCCAGCGCCGCGAGGAGGCGCATCCGCCCGCTGTCGATGTCGCGCAGGTAGAGTCCGTCCTCGGCGCCGAGCAGCAGGGTGGCGTCGTCGACCCGCGCCACCATCGAGGCCATCACCGGCAGGTCGTGCAGGGTGGTGGCACCACCCGAGAACGGCCGCTCGCACAGGTGCTTGCCGAGGATGTCGAGCCAGTAGAGCCGGCCGAGGCCGGGATGCGCCACCGGCCCCTCGCCGAGGATGCAGGCGCGGTCGCAGAAGATGCCGGCCCAGCCGCTCATCGGGCGGTCTCCTTCGTGAAGCGGTACTCGATGATCTCGCGGTAGGTCTCGCCGGGGCGCACCACCGCGCTCGGGAAGCCCGGATGGTTCGGCGCGTCGGGAAAGGCCTCGGGCTCGAGGCAGAGCCCGCTGCGGGCAGCGAAACCCAGGCCAGCCTTGGCGAGGTGGGTGCCGTCGTAGAACTGCACCGCCGGCGCGGTGGCCAGCACCGTGAGCGCGAGGTCGTTGCCCGGCGCCGTGACCCGGCCGACGGGGCGCGGTTCGGCGGCGGATTGACGCCCGAGCACGAAGGCATGGTCGAAGGCCCGGTCGCCGATCCGCGTCGCGCGGCGCAGGTCGAACCGGGTGCCGGCGACCGGGGCGACCGCGCCGGTCGGGATCTGGGCCTCGTCGACCGGCAGGTAGGCCTCGGCCGGGATCTCGATCACGTGATCGTCGATCAGCGGGGCGGGATGGCCGCCGGGCGGCAGCGTCAGGTTGAAGTAGCTGTGGTTCGTCAGGTTGACGATCGTCGGCTCGGTGGTGGCCGCCGTCAGCGTGAGGCGCAGGGTGCCGGGCGCGACGATGGCGTAGGTGCACGCCACCGTGAGCGCCCCCGGGTAGCCTTCCTCGCCGTCGGCCGACCGGTAGGTCAGGGTCAGGCTGCGCGGGCCCACCTCGGCAAAGCTCCAGTTCCGGCGCGAGAAGCCCTGCGCTCCGCCATGCAGGTGGGTGCGGCCCGCCTCGTTGCGGGGCAGCGCGTGGGTCACCCCGTCGAGGGTGAAGCGTCCGCCGGCGATCCGGTTGGCGAAGCGCCCGACGACGGCGCCGCATTGCGGGGTCTTCTCCACGTAGTCGTGGGGATCGTCGCGGCCGAGCACCACCGGGCGGCCGTGGACGTCGAGGCGGCGGATCACGGCGCCGAGGCTCAGGACCGCGACCTCCAGCCCCTCGCCGGCTAGCCGCGCCTCCAGGATCGGGCTGCCGTCCGGCATCGTGCCGACGGGGACGGGGGCTCTGTCGCGCATTCGGGCATCCTGACGGGGGCCGGGTCGTGGCCGGTGGATCGTCCCTTAAGGGTAGGGCGCGGCCGGCGCCCTCTCCACCGCCGCCGCGCTGTTGCGCAGGCCGTCGCGCACCACCACCTCGGTCGCCGCGGCGGCGGCGGGCGGGTCGCCGGCCCGGATCGCCGCCGCGATCGCCGCGTGCGCCCGCCAGGCGACGGCGTGTTCGTGCGGGTCGGTGGGCCGGCTGAGCTGAAACAGCACGGCGAGCGCCGCCTCGGTCACCGCACCGACCGAGTGCATGAAGACGTTGCCGGAGGCGTCCGCCAGGGCGAGGTGGAAGGCGAGATCGGCCCGCGCGAAGGCCGGATCGAGCCCGGCCGCGGCCCGCATGTCCGTCACGCAGGCGTCGAGCCGGTCGAGATCGGCGAGCGTTCGGCGCTCCGCCGCCAGCGCGGCCGCCGCCGGCTCGACCGCGAGGCGGATCTCGGCGAGGTCGCGCAGGAAGCGCGCGTCGATGCCGCCCTCGATCGTCCAGGCCAGCACGTCGCGGTCGAACAGGTTCCAGGCCGCCCGCTCGCGCACACGGGTGCCGACACGGGTCCGGGTCTCGATCAGGCCCTTGGCCGACAGGGTCTTGATCGCCTCGCGCAGGACCGTGCGCGACACGCCGAACCGCGCCAGCAGGACGGGCTCCCCCGGCAGCACCGCGCCCTCGGAAAAATCCCCGGCGACGATGCCGGTGCCGAGCGCCCGGGCGATCCGGGCGTGACCCGGGCCCCCGACCCGGCCCGCGGCAGCTGCCCCGGGAAACCTCTTGCGCGAAATCGCCGCGGCCTCGCTCCCATCCAAGGTTGCGCCCTCCCGGTGGATTCCGGCCTCTTGCCCACGCGTCATGAATCCGCGATAAGGGCCGGACCGCTGCAATAGTCATATTAAATGATTTACAGCGCGTCGAGCGGACCGACGGGCTTCGAGGGAGGAAGCGGTGGCGGCAATCTATCCGGACCTTGCGGGCAAGGTCGTGGTGGTGACGGGCGGCGGCTCCGGGATCGGGGCGGAGCTGGTCCGGCACTTCGCCCGGCAGAAGGCCCGGGTCGGCTTCCTGGACATCGCGGACGAGCCGTCGCAGGCGCTCGCCGCCGAGCTGGAGGGGGACGGCCTGTCGGTCGCCTTCGAGCACGCGGACGTCACCGACATTCCGGCGCTAAAAAGCGCGATCGGTCGCATCCGAGACCGGTTCGGCCCGGTCGACGTGCTGATGAACAACGCCGCCCACGACGAGCGCCACGCCACCGAGGAGGTGACGGAAGCCTACTGGGACGGCCGCATCGCCGTGAACCTCAAGCACCAGTTCTTCGCCGCCCAAGCCGTCCTGCCCGACATGAAGGCGAAGGGCGGCGGCGCGATCGTGAATTTCGGCTCGGTGTCGTGGATGATCGGGCAGGGCGGCATGGCCGCCTACACCGCCTGCAAGTCCGGGGTGATCGGCCTCACCCGCTCGCTCGCCCGCGATTTCGGCCCCTTCAACATCCGGGTCAACGCGCTGGCGCCGGGCTGGATCATGACCGAGCGCCAGCTGGCGCTGTGGGTGACGCCGGAATCGGACGCCGAGATCAACGCCCGCCAGTGCCTCAAGCGCAAGCTTGTGCCGGCAGACGTCGCGCGCTTTGCCGTGTTCCTCGCTTCGGAGGAGGCGGGGGCCTGCACCAACCAGCATTACGTCGTGGATGGCGGATGGGTGTGAGGGGAGGCTCCCGCAGGCACGCCGGGAGCCAGTCCTAGCGCGGGTTTCTCCCTCCCCCGCAGAGGGGGGAGGGGGAAACCCGCGCTATTCCTGTCCCCGGACGGCCCCAGACATCCCCCGGCGGAAGTATCAGGCCGCTCCCACCCGTCGGCCACAATACGGAAACACCGACCCCGGCAGATGAGCAGGCCGCAATCCTGCCGGGCACCACTCACCGGCAGCCCCGCGCACCCAAGATGCGGGGATTTGGGAGGAACCATGAAGTCGTTCGTCGCTCTCGTCGGCGGAGCCCTGATGGCTGCCGCGATGCTCGCAACCCCGGCTGCCGCCCAGCAGAAGGGCAAGATCGGCGTCTCGATGCCGACCAAGTCCTCGGCGCGCTGGATCGCCGACGGCCAGGGCCTGGTCCAGGCGCTCAAGGACAAGGGCTACACCGCCGACCTGCAATACGCCGAGGACGAGATCCCCAACCAGCTGTCGCAGATCGAGAACATGATCGCGACGGGCGCCAAGGTGCTGGTGATCGCCGCGATCGACGGCACCACCCTGTCGGACGTGCTGCAGCAGGCGAGCGAGCGCGGCATCAAGGTCATCGCCTACGATCGCCTGATCCGCGGCTCGAAGAACGTGGACTACTACGCCACCTTCGACAACTTCCAGGTCGGCGTGCTGCAGGGCAGCTACATCGTCGACAAGCTCGGCCTCAAGGACGGCAAGGGGCCGTTCACCGTCGAGCTGTTCGGCGGCTCGCCCGACGACAACAACGCCTACTTCTTCTACGACGGCGCGATGTCGGTGCTCAAACCCTACATCGATTCCGGCAAGCTGACCGTGCCGAGCAAGCAGCTCGGGATGGACAAGGTCTCGACCCTGCGCTGGGACGGCGCGGCGGCCCAGGCCAGGATGGACAACCTGCTGTCGGCCTTCTACGGCAACAAGCGCCTCGACGCGGTCCTGTCGCCGTATGACGGCATCTCGATCGGCATCATCTCGTCGCTGAAGGGCGTCGGCTACGGCTCGCCCGACCAGAAGATGCCGATCATCACCGGCCAGGATGCCGAGATCCCCTCCGTCAAGGCGATCGTCCGCGGCGACCAGAGCATGACGGTGTTCAAGGACACCCGCGAGCTCGCCAAGGTCACGAGCGACATGGTCGCGGCGATCTCGTCCGGCGGAGAGGTCCAGGTCAACGACACCAAGACCTACAACAACGGCGTCAAGGTGGTGCCGTCCTATCTGCTGAAGCCCGTGACGGTCGACAAGGACAACTGGCAGAAGGTGCTGGTCGACAGCGGCTACTACAAGGCCCAGCAGGTCAAGTGATGGCGGCGTCCCCGGCTCCGCGCGCGGTGCCGAGCGCCTCTCCGATCCTGGAGATGCGCGGCATCACCAAGGCGTTCCCGGGCGTCAAGGCGCTCGACACCGTCAACCTCGCCGTCCGCGCCGGCGAGATCCACGCCGTCTGCGGCGAGAACGGGGCCGGGAAATCGACCCTGATGAAGGTGCTGAGCGGGGTCTATCCCGCCGGCTCCTACGACGGCAGCATCCTGTTCGACGGCGAGGAGCGGCGCTTCTCGGGCATCCCCGACAGCGAGGCGCTCGGCATCATCATCATCCACCAGGAGCTCGCCCTGGTGCCGCTCCTGTCGATCGCGGAAAACATCTTCCTCGGCAACGAGGCGGCGTCGCGCTTCGGCCTGATCGACTGGCCGCTCGCCATGGCGCGCACCCGCGAGCTGCTCGCCCGGGTCGGCCTCGACGAGGCGCCCGAGACGCTGGTGACGCATCTCGGCGTCGGCAAGCAGCAGCTCGTCGAGATCGCCAAGGCGCTGTCGAAGAAGGTGCGGCTCCTGATCCTCGACGAGCCGACCGCCTCGCTCAACGAAAGCGACAGCGCCGCGCTCCTCACCCTGCTGGAAGCCTTCCGCCAGCAGGGCATCACCTCGATTCTGATCTCGCACAAGCTCAACGAGATCGCCCGCGTCGCCGACAGCGTGACGATCCTGCGCGACGGCACCAGCGTCGAGACCCTGCCCCGGGAGGCGATGCTGGGCCCGGACGGCAGGCTGAACGAGGACCGGATCATCAAGGGCATGGTCGGGCGCGACCTCGCCCACCGCTATCCCCCGCGGGAGAGCGTCGCCGTCGGCGAGCCGCTGCTGGAGGTGCGGAACTGGAGCGTGCGCCACCCGCTCCATCCCGATCGCCTCGCGGTCGAGGACGTGAGCCTGACGGTCCGCCGCGGCGAGGTCGTCGGCATGGCCGGGCTGCTGGGGGCCGGGCGGACTGAGTTCGCCATGAGCCTGTTCGGCGGCGCCTACGGCCAGCGCGTCGCCGGGGAGGCCCGGCTCAACGGCCAGCCCGCCGATCTCGGCAGCGTCGAGAGGGCGATCCGGGCCGGCCTCGCCTACGCCACCGAGGACCGCAAGGGCTACGGCCTCGTGCTGCACGAGGACATCCGCACCAACGTGTCGCTGGCCAACTTGCCCGGGGTCGCCGCCAAGGGGGTGATCGACGAGGACCGCGAGCGGGCGGTGGCCGAGCGCTACCGCGAACGCCTGCGCATCCGCTCGTCGGGCATCGACCAGGCGACCGTGAACCTGTCGGGCGGCAACCAGCAGAAGGTCGTCCTGAGCAAGTGGCTCTTTGCCGACCCGGACGTGCTGATCCTCGACGAACCGACCCGCGGCATCGACGTCGGCGCCAAGTACGAGATCTACGCGATCATCAACGACCTCGCCGCCCAGGGGAAGGGCGTGCTGATCATCTCGTCGGAGATGCCGGAGCTGCTCGGCATGTGCGACCGCATCCTCGTCATGAACCGCGGCCGCATCGTCGGCGAGCTGCCCGCGGCTGAGGCCTCGCAGGAGGCGATCATGCGGGCCATCGTCACCTCGGGAGGCTGAAGACCAACGATGAGCGACACCGCCACCCCCCTCCAGGCTCCGCGCCCGCCCGCCCTCGCCGGCTTGAGCGCCAAGGCGTTCTCGGGCTCGCTGCGCGACTACGGCATGATCCTGTGCCTCGTCGGCATCGTGCTCTTCTTCCAGTTCTTCACCGACGGGGCGCTGCTCCGCCCGCTCAACCTCACCAACCTGGTGCTGCAGAACAGCTACATCGTGGTGATGGCGCTGGGCATGCTGCTCGTCATCGTGGCCGGGCACATCGACCTCTCGGTCGGCTCGACCGCGGGCTTCATTGGCGCGCTCGCCGCGGTGCTGATGGTGCAGATGGGCCTGCACCCGCTCCCGGCGACGCTGCTGTGCCTCGTCGCCGGCGGGCTGATCGGCGCGGCGCAAGGGTGGTGGGTGGCCTACCTGCGCATCCCGTCCTTCATCGTGACGCTGGCCGGCATGCTTGTGTTCAAGGGCCTCACCCTGGCGCTGCTCGCCGGCCAGTCGGTCGGGCCGTTCCCGCCCGATTTCCAGAAGCTCAGCTCCGGCTTCATCCCGGACATCGTCACCGGCGGCGCACTTCGCATCACCTCGGTGCTGGTCGGCGTGGCGCTCGCCCTCATCCTCGTCGGCTCGAACCTGCGCCGGCGCCTCGGCCAGCAGCGCCAGGGGTTTACGCCCGAGCCGATCGGCGCCTTCGCGCTCAAGAACGCCGTGGTGGCCGCCGTCATCGTCGCCTTCAGCACCTGGCTCGCCACCTATCGCGGCCTGCCGAACGTGCTGATCGTGATGTTCGCGCTGATCCTCCTCTATCGCTTCGTCACCAGCCGCACGGTGATCGGCCGGCGGGTCTACGCGCTCGGCGGCAACGAGAAGGCGGCGAAGCTCTCGGGGATCAACACCGAGCGCCTGACCTTCCTCACCTTCGTCAACATGGGGGTGCTGGCCGCGCTGGCCGGCCTGATCTTCGCCGCCCGCCTCAACACCGCGACCCCGAAGGCGGGCCTCGGCTTCGAGCTCGACGTCATCGCCGCCTGCTTCATCGGCGGCGCCTCGGCCTCGGGCGGCGTCGGCAAGGTGACGGGCGCGGTGGTCGGCGCGCTGATCATGGGAGTGATGAACAACGGCATGTCGATCCTCGGCATCGGCATCGACTACCAGCAGGTCATCAAGGGGCTGGTGCTGCTGGGGGCGGTCAGCATCGATCAGTACTACCGGAAGAGATGATCCGAGGGGATCGTATGAAGCCGACGCCGCGACTCCCTCGTCGTCCCGGGTTCCGTTGCGCGGTCCCGGGCTGACGCTGGAAGCCTGTTCGACTGATTTGAGTGCCCGTTCCCGCCCGCGACCTCATCCTGAGGTGTCTGCCGATCTGCTGCGCGGCACCTCAGGACCAGGTAGGAGGGTCTGCAAGTCTTGATTGTCTCAAGTCTTGAGTCGGAAATTCGGTGCTGCCGGCCTCAACCCTCGCCGTCCCGCGCCCGCTCGCGCTCGGTCGCCAGCGCCGGGGCGCCGAACCACTCCGCCCGCATCGCCTCGCGCAGCAGCGCGCCGACCGCCGGGGCGTGCGGCCGGCCGCGGACGGTGACGAGGGCAACCTCGCGCCAGAAATCCGGCTCGACGAGCGGACGGGCGACGACGCCCGGATGGGTCACGCAGGAGCGCGGCATGAAGCCGAAGCCGAGGCCCGAGGCGATCATCGCGAGAATCCAGTCGTCGCGCTCGCTCCGGTAGATCGTCTCGCAATCGGTGCAGCCCTGCGCCTCCCAGACCGGGCCGACGGTGCCGCGGAACTCGCAGTTGAGGCGGTGGACGTAGTGCTGGCCGTTGAGGTCGCGGGGGCGGATCGCATCGAGGGCGGCCAGCGGGTGGGCGGGCGCCACCGCGATCACCATCGGCTCGCGGAACAGGGCGAGATGGTGCAGGCGTGCATCCGGCTCGCGGCCCGGCAGGCAGTAGAGCGCGACCTCGAGGCCGCCCGCGAGCAGGCGCTCCTCCAGGGCGCTCGCGCTCGCATCGACGATGTCGAGCTCGAGGTCCGGATGCCGCGCCCGCAGGCCGCCGATCAGCCCGATCAGGGCGTCGGGCTGGATCGTGCACATCACCCCGAGCGTCAGACGGGTGCGGCGCTGGCGGCCGAAGGCGCGGGCCTCGGCCTGCGCGGCCTGCGCCTTGGCGTAGACGTCCTCCAGATAGGGCCGCACCGTACGCCCCAGCTCGGAGAGCTGCGTGCCGGTCCGCTCGCGGTGAAACAGCGCCCCGCCCAGTTCCTGTTCCAGGAAGTGGATCGCCCGGGTGAGGGAGGGCTGGGTGACGTGGCAGGCCTGGGCCGCGCGGGTGAAGTTGTGCTCCTCGCACAGGGCCAGGAAGTAGCGGATCTGGTGCATCTCCATTGTCGCTCTCCGCTGCGAGCCTCCAACCCGGGAGCCCCGGCGCCGCGGGGACGGATCGAAGGCTAACACCGCGGGGGCGGGGCGGGAACGCGGCCGTGCGGGCCGGCGCGTCAGCACCAGGGGCAGGAGCGCCAGGCCGGCGGGTCCGAGGGCCGGGACGGCTCGGTCGAGCGCACGGCCCGCGGGGCCCGGACCGGGGCCGCCCGCAAGCGTCCATCGTCGTAGCCGGTGTAGCGCGGGGGCGCGGGCATCGCGGAGACGACCGCGGCCTCCCGGCCCTCGGGGTGCAGGAGCGACTGGGTCCAGGCATGGGCGGAGGTCGACAGGGTGGCGAGCACGGCGCCGGCGAGGAGAAGGCTGCGCATCGGACGATAATCCGTTCGTGGGAGGGGGCGGGGTGCCCCCTGGTCGAGAGGGATCATCGCCCCGGGGCTCCCCCGCGGGCCAATGCCGTTCGCCTATCGTGGCGATGCCGTCCGGCTCTGGCCGCGTCCCCGCCCACGGTTGACGCCGGGGGACGGGCGGGGGCCTAAACGGGGCCTTGCGATCACCCCCTGGCTTCCGGAGCCCCCCTCATGAGCCGCCTCGTCTACGTGCTGAACGGCCCGAACCTGAACCTGCTCGGCAAGCGCCAGCCGCACATCTACGGCAGCGAGACGCTCGCCGACGTCGAGGCCTCCTGCCGGGCGCTCGCCGGCGAACTGGGCCTAGAGATCCGCTTCCACCAGTCGAACCGCGAATACGAGATCATCGACTGGATCCACGAGGCGCGCGAGACCGCCGGCGGCCTCGTCATCAACCCGGCGGCCTTCACCCACACCTCGGTGGCGATCCTCGACGCGCTCAACACCTTCGATCCGCCGGTGATCGAGGTGCACATCTCGAACGTGCACAAGCGCGAGGCCTTCCGCCACCACTCCTACGTCTCGCTGCGCGCCGACGGGGTGATCGCGGGCCTGGGCACGCAGGGCTACGGGCTGGCCCTGCGCCGCATCGCCCAGCTCATCGACGCGAAGGCCTGAACGATGGGCCGGGCCGCGGCGGGACACCGGCTCGATACCGGTATCCGGCGGCGCGATCTGGTATGGGCGGACCATTGCCCGGACGGGATCGTCCGGTATGACCGCGCTCCCCTGAAACCGTCGGGTATCCCCGCATGAGCAGCATCCGCATCCCGGCGCTCCGTTGCGCCCTCCTGGGTCTCGTTCTCGTGACCGCCGGCCCGGCGCTCGCCGACGACACGCCGACGACGGCGGGCGCGGTCGACCGTCTGAAGGGGCTGGCCAACGAGGCGGTCGGCAGCGCCAAGCGCGGCGTCGGCAACCTGACCGAGGACGAGGCGCTGAAGGCCGAGGGACGCGAGCAGAAGCTTCGCGGCCAGGCGCTGCAGGAGCGCGGCAAGGCCAAGGACACGATCGAGAACGCCCTCGACAAGTAGGCGCGCGCCGAAAGGCACCGGGGGCGATGCGTGCGCATCGTCCCCGGCACTCCTCGACCGGCGCCTGCTGGGGTCAATCGGTCGAGAACCGGTAGTTCAGGCCGGCGCGCACCACGCCGAACTCGGTCTTGGGCCGGCCGAGCCCGTAATAGGCGGTGGTGGCGGCGTCGTAGACGAGGCCGCCGCTGCCGCCGTTGCGGTCGAGGCTGACGTACAGCGCCTCGATCCGGGCGCTCAACCGCTCGCTGATCGCGTATTCGACACCGCCGCCGGCGGTCCAGCCGGTGCGGAAGGTGCTCGGCAGCGTACCGGTATAATACGAGGCGGTCGACGGCGTGCTGCCCCCACCATAGGCGAAGCCGCCGGTCCCGTAGACGAGGAAGCGGTCGAAGGCGTAGCCGATCCGGCCCCGCACCGTGCCGAACCAGTCGAGGCTCGGGCCGATATCGGTGAAGGTCGTGGTGCCGACAAGCCCGCTGCGGGGCCGCCCGAAGGTGGTGCCCTGGATGTCGGCCTCGGCTCCGATCACGAAGCCCGAGCCCGGCGTGAACTGGTAATCGTAGCCGATCTGCCCGCCGCCGACGAAGGCGGCGTCGCGGCTGCCGGGCGTCACCGTACCGTAGGTGGCGTCCGTGAAGGTGCCGCCCCCGCCGCCGAACCCGGCACCGGCATTCACGCCGGCATGGAACCCGGTCCAGGTGAAGACCGGGACGGCGGTGAAGGCCGGCGGCGGGGCCGCCCGGCGCGGCAGGTCCGCCGCGAGGGCCGGGGTGGCGACGGCCAGAGGGGCCGTGAGGGAAGCCGTGAGGGCGAGCGCGCCGGCGAGGCCGAGCGCTTCGGTCGATCTGATCATCGTGGAAGCCGTGCGTGTGTCTTCGGCGAGATGCCGGGGAAGTCGAGCCGGGGCAGCGGACCGTCCGGGCTCTCGATCGTCGGGCCGGCTCCGCGCCGGCCCGTCCGAACCCGCTCAGAGGTTCTGGACGATGCAGACCGCCTGGAGGGCGACCAGCAGGATCGCGCCGCCGATGACGAGGCAGAGGGCGGCGAGGATCACGGCATCGCCGCCGTCGGTCGGCGTGCGGCGGGAGCGGGCGGCGGGGTAGCCGCTCTCGATCTCCGGCGCCGGGAAAGCGCGGCCGAGGGGGGCGGTGCGGCTCCGGTCGCCGCGCAAGGCTTCGAGCATGGGAGGCGGTCCTTCGTCAGCGCGGCCGCGAAAGCGCGGGCGCCGGATGGGCGAGGTCGGCGAGGGTGGCTGCCGCGACCGGCAGGCCGAGGCCGGCGAGCAGCACGAGGCTGCGCACCAGCATCGCGGCCGGCAGGCGCGGCGCGGGCCGGCGATGCCGGGCGGCGTCGAGCCGGATCGGTGCGTGGCCGGCACTGCGGCACGGGAGGAGGCGGGGAGGGGCCATGCAAGCGTCCTGCGGCTGAACCGGTGGCCGCTCCCGGCGTGGGAAATCTGACCACGCCGACTTTCTATGTGGGTAAAATTCCCACGTCAATCGAAAATCGGTCGACGGCACGATGTCGTGGGATTGTGTCCCACGTCCGCTTCGCTACAACGGCGAGGATGTCAGAGCCGTCCCACAGAGTGCCGCCGGACGCCGCCGCGTTGCAGGCCCCGCTCGCCCGCCTGCTGCGCCCGCTGGTGCGGCTGTTCGTGCGCTGCGGGATCACGTTCCCGGCGCTGACGGACCTCCTGCGCGAGCTCTACGTGAACGTCGCCGAGTACGATTTCGCGCTGCCCGGCAAGGACCAGACCGACAGCCGGGTCAGCCTGCTTACCGGCATCCACCGCAAGGAGGTGCGCCGCCTGCGCGGGGCCGGGGCCCCGGTGAGCGCGGTACCGGCGGCGGTCTCGCGCACCAGCCGCATCATCGCCCGCTGGGTGGCCGCCCCCGAATTCACCGAAACCGACGGCCGGCCGCGCCCGCTGCCGCGCGCGGCGGAGAGCGGGCCGTCCTTCGAGAGCCTCGTCGCCTCGGTGACCCGGGACCTGCGCCCCCGCGCGGTGCTGGACGAGTGGCTCGACCGCGGCCTCGTCACCTTGGACGCCGACGAGCGCATCGTGCTCGCCGAAGCCGCCTTCGTGCCGAGCGGCGGCGGCAGCCAGCAGCTCTACTATTTCGGCCGCAACCTGCACGACCACATCGCGGCCTCGGTCGCCAACATCCTGGAGGAGAAGCCGCGCTTCCTCGAGCGCGCCGTGCATTACGACGGGCTCTCGCCGGCCCTGGCACGGCGGCTCGAGGCGCGGGCGCGGGAGATTGCCATGGAGGCGCTGCAGCAGGCCAACCGCGAGGCGCACGCGGCCTGCGAGACCGATCCCGGCGGCGAGGCGCGCTGGAACTTCGGCATCTACATCTACACCGAGGACGCCCCGCGGCCGGTCCCGCCGGCGCCGGAGAGCGGTGCGCCGTGAGGATCCGGCCCTTGCGACACCCGCCCCGTTCCGCGTCCCTGTCCCGGCGCGGCCTGCTGCGCCTCGTCTCCGGCGTCGCCTGGCTGGCGGCGGCCGGGCCGGCGGGGGCGGCCGGCGACAAGATCCTCGACCAGGGCATCGGCGGCACCGGCATCCGCCCGGGGCCCGACGAGGAGGGCGACCGCGGCATCGGGGGCACCGGCGTCGTGGGCACCATCCGGGGCTTCGGCAGCATCATCGTCAACGACCTGCGCATCGCTTACCCGCCCGAGGTGCCGGTGACGATCGACGGGCGCCCGGCCGGGGTCGCGGATCTGCGGGTCGGCCAGGTCGTGCGGACGCTGGCGGTCGGGGGAGAATCGGGGCTCGCCACCGCCGGCATCGCGGTGATCCACGAGGTGGTCGGCCCGGTCCAGCGCGCCGCGCCCGATCGGCTGACCGTGCTCGGCCAGACGGTCGTCACCGCCGGCCTGCCGCCCGAGATGCCGCGGCCGCGGGTCGGCGAGCGGATCGCGGTCAGCGGATTGCGACGGCCGGACGGCAGCATCGCGGCGAGCCGGATCGACCCGGCGGGCGGCGCCCCCGATCTCGTCGCCGGCCCGGTGCGGCGCGGGCCCGCCGGGGCCCTGCGCATCGGCAACCTGCCGCTTGCAGGGATGGATGCGGCGCTCGCCGGCGGCCGGGCGGTGGCGGAGGGAAGCCTGTCGGGCGGCCGGCTGGCGGTGACCCGGGCGGTCCCGGCGAGCGAACCGTTCGGACCGGAAGCCGGGCGCCTCTCGATCGAAGCCTACGTCGCGCGCGAGGGCGGGAGCTTCCGCACCGGGGCCGGCTACGCGGTAGCGGGCCGCGGCGGCCTCGTCCCGGCCGGCGGCGGGCTCGCGATCCTCGACGGACGCGCCGGCCGCGGCGGCCGGATCGACCTCGACGCCGTGCGCCTGCGGCCCGACCCGGCCGGGCGGGAACGGGGGCAGGGCGAAGGTGCCGGACAGACTGGTCCCGGGCAGGGACGGGCTGGACGAGGGGAGCCCGGCCGGGGTGGGCCGGGTCGCGGCGGCCCGGAGGGATCGCCCGGTCGGCCGGGCGGCGGGCAAGGGAGCCCGAACGGGCGTCCCGGCGGCGAGCGCCCGTTCGGCGGACGCGAGGGCGGGCAACCGGGCCGCGGCGAGATCGACACGCGGATTCCGGGCGCCGAAGGGCCGGGCCGGTTCGGCGGTCCGGGCGGCTTCGGGGGACC